>NZ_JAWKZJ010000010.1:0-7488 GCF_041395985.1 Haliea sp. | reverse complement strand
TGCAGCCACCGGAGTACGCGTCGTGCAATTGGCGTCATGGCGGGGCCGCCCTGGTGGTGCACCATCTGGTTGTGCATCCGGACTATTGGCGAATGGGTTATGCCGGGCGTTTCATGGAGTTTGCCGAGCGCTACGCCAGCTCCCTTAAGCACGATGCTATGCGCCTGGATGCCTACTCAGCCAATACGGCTGCACTCTCACTGTATCGCTCGCGCGGCTATCGGGAGGCGGGTGAAGTGGTGTTCCCGCGGAGAAGTCGTCCTTTTATCTGTTTCGAAAAGACGCTGGTTCACAGTGAGCGCGAGGGATAGTCATGCAGATCAGGGAAGACGACCTCACCGCCAGTGACGTGATCGCACTGCTGCAGGAGCATCTGCGCAACATGCACGAATGGTCCCCGCCAGAGAGCGTGCATGCGCTGGACCTGGAGCGGCTGAAGCAGCCAGAGATCACGTTCTGGACGGCCTGGGAGAACGGGCTCTTGATGGGTTGTGGGGCGTTGAAGGAAATCGATCTCACGCACGGAGAGATCAAATCGATGCGAACGCCCTCGGCGAGGCGCAGGCGCGGTGCCGGGCGTGTGCTGCTGCAACACATCATCGCCGTGGCGCGACAGAGAGGTTATCGCCTGCTCAGTCTGGAGACCGGGAGTCAGCCCGGTTTTGAGCCCGCGAGAAAACTCTATGAGAGCCATGGGTTCATCTACTGTGGCCCCTTTGCGGGATATGAAGATGACCCCCACAGCCAGTTCATGCAGCTCAGGCTATGAGATCGGCTCGGTAAAGTGCCTGCCCTGCGCAGCTATCTATGCACGCAGGTCTTCCAGCGTCCGGCCCACGCGTTTCACGTCCTGCTCGTGGGCCTCATCGCGCCATGTTTCCGCCAACGCAGCGGCGTACCATGCCTGCATGCCGGGCAGGGCCAATACGCGTTTGACGTAGTCGTTGCAGTCCGCGGACAGCGACAATCGGTATGTTTGCAGCCGGAACACCACGGGCGCGTAGAACGCATCGACTGCAGAAAAAGCGGATCCGGCGAGAAACGGGCCGCCGAAGCGCTCAAGCCCCTCCATCCACAGCGAGTCAATGCGCTCAAGGTCGCGTTGCAGGGGGGCGGGTACGTCATGTAATTGCACGCGGATGCCACAGTTCATGCTGCACACATCGCGCAGAGCCTGAAATCCTGAATGCATTTCCGCGGCAGCGCAGCGTGCCCAGGCGCGGGCAATCCCATCGGCGGGCCATACGGCAGGCACCTGTTCCGCGAGATACTCGGTGATCGCCAGCGAGTCCCATACGACGGTGTCGCCGTCATGCAGGCAGGGCACCTTGGCGGTGGGTGAAAAGCGGGCAAATGCGTTGTCCGCGCCGCCGCTGCCAAATGGCACCAGGTGTTCCCGGAAAGGAATGTCCAGTGCGTGCAACAGCAGCCAGGGCCGCAGCGACCAGGAGGAGTAGTTCTTGTTGGCGATGTACAGTTGCAGCGTGGTTTTAGGCATTAGTGCACCTCGGTCAGGGCCCTCAGCAGCGTTTCCACCACTCTGCTGGGCGGCGGCGACTGGCGCAGTATAGCGCTGAACTGGCAGATGTACTGGAAGCGGTCGGTCGCCAGTGCGCGCATGCGCCGTGCGCGCACGAAGGTCTCGGCATAGTGCTGTGGGAGGTAGCCGAGATATCTGCCTGAGAGTATCAGGTGGGCCACGGCTTCCTGGTCCCAGGCAGTGGCGTCGCGCTGTTGACCTCGCTGGCGCGTCACCTCCATATTGGGCGAGTGATAGCCAATGCCCACGTATTTGCTGGAGAGGATCTCGCTGTCTGCGAGCTCTTTGCCCGCGCGCCCGAACAGCGGGTGGCCTGCTCCGCAGTACAGGTACATCTGTTCATTGAATAGTGTGTGGTAGATGAGGCTGCTGGAGGGGCGATGGTCGGGAATGATACCCAGATGAAAGCGGCCCTCAATGACGCCTCGCTCAATGGCGTTGATTGGCTCTACGTGCACTTGCAGGTGGACACCGGGAGCTCGCTCGTCGAACAAGGCGAACGCGCGGTCGATGTGACAGGCGGGGTTGGAAGCGGTTTTGTCGAAAATGGCGACAGCAAGTGAGCCGGTCAGGCGCTGGTTAATGTCATTGACGTCGTGCTGGTAGTCTTCGAGAGCCGCGACCACTTTCTCTGCTGCCTGGTGGAATTGGGCGCCTTCATCTGTCAGGGCGAAACCGCCGCGTCCGCGGCGACAAAGCGTAAACCCCAACCGTGCCTCCAGGTCCTTGATATGTCGCGAGATGGTAGAGCGGTTGATGTTCAGCTCCAGTTCCGCGGCCGCGAAGCCGCCGCAGGCGACCACGGCGCGAAACACCCGCAGCAGGCGCAGATCGTTGTCGGTGACGGTGCCCAGCAGGGCCTTGCGTGACACGGTGAAACTCCCTCTGTGAGCTGTCTGTAAAGTTTCATCTTAATGAATCTCAAAAGCGATAGATAATGATTTATGCATCTGTCACGAGGGCCTAGAATGCCTGCAAATCACCTGGGGACCTTACACCATGACCGCCATGCCCGACCGTCACAGACTCACCCGCGAGCAGTTGGAAGCGCACTGGATGCCCTACACAGGGAATCGCCAGTTCAAGCGCGACCCGCGCATGATCGTGGCGGCAGAAGGTGTCCACTTTATCGATGACAACGGTCGGCGGGTACTTGATGGGCTGTCCGGTTTGTGGTGCAGCGGGGCAGGGCACAACCGTCCAGAAATCGCTGAGGCCGTGCAGCGCCAACTGCTCACTCTGGACTACGCACCTGCCTTTCAGTACGGGCACCCCGGAGCCTTCGAATTGGCCAACCGCGTTAAAGCCCTCACGCCCCCGGGGCTGGACTATGTGTTTTTCACCAACTCCGGCTCGGAAGCCGCCGACACGGCGCTGAAAATGGCCCGCGCCTACTGGCGGTTGAAAGGGCAGCCCGCGAAGACCCGGCTGATCGGGCGCGCCAAGGGTTACCACGGGGTCAACTTTGGCGGCATCTCGGTGGGAGGCATCGGGCCCAACCGCAAACTGTTTGGCCCAGCTGTGGAAGCGGACCACCTGGCACATACCCTGTCGCCGGATACGCTGTTCAGCCGCGGTATGCCGGCGCAGGGCGCCGCGCGTGCGGACGAGCTGCTGGAGCTGATTGCCCTGCATGACGCCAGCAATATCGCGGCTGTGATTGTCGAACCGATGGCCGGTTCTGCCGGGGTGATTCCGCCACCGGTGGGCTACCTGCAGCGACTGCGCGAGCTGTGCACCGCACATGATATCCTGCTGATTTTTGATGAGGTGATTACCGGTTTCGGCCGCTGTGGCGCGATGACCGGTGCCGACGCCTTTGGTGTCGTCCCCGACATCATGAACGTGGCCAAGCAGCTCACCAATGGCGCCATCCCCATGGGGGCGGTGATTGCCAAAGCCGAAATTTACGACACCTTCATGGCGCAGGGCGGGCCGGATTACATGCTCGAATTCCCCCACGGTTACACCTACTCGGGCCACCCGGTGGCCTGTGCCGCCGGGCTGGCTGCCCTGGATATCCTGGAGCGGGAGCAGCTGCCGCAGCGTGTGGCGCGCATGGCGCCATACTTCGAGGCTGCCCTGCACCAGCTGCAGGGTGCTCCCCATGTCGTGGATATTCGCAACTATGGCTTTGCCGGTGCGCTGCAACTGGCGCATTACCCCGGTGAACCGGCGCGGCGCCCCTTCGAGGTGGCCATGCGCATGTGGGAAAAAGGGTTTTATGTGCGCTACGGGGCCGACACCGTGCAATTGGGTCTGCCCTTTGTGATTGAAGAGGCCCAGATCGATAGCTTGCTGGAAGCGCTGGGCGACACCCTGCGCGAGCTGGCCTAGCGCGCACCGCGCGTTTGCCTGCTGTGCCGGACCTCAACCTGTGGCAACTTACCCTGACCGCAGCGGCCGTGAGCCTGCCCACCTTTGGCTGGGTGATGCTGGGCCTGGTGCTGCGCTTGCTGGGCTGGCTGCAGCCGCGCCATGTGCAGGCCATCTCGAAGTTCGCTTTCAACGCGGCGCTGCCCTTGCTGCTGTTTATCAGCGCCGCCGGGGTGGATTTTGCTGCCATGGGCGGCGCCACTTACCTGCTCGCGGGGGTGCTGGCAACGGTGCTCACCCTGTGCCTCAGCTGGGTCTATGCACGCTGGCGGGGCTTTGCGCCGCCAACGCTGGGCGTGTTTGTGCAGGCCGGCTTTCGTTCCAACCTCGCGATACTTGGCTTCGCCCTCTGCCATGCAGCCTACGGCGATCAGGGGCTAAGCCTTGCGGCATTGCCGGTCGCGGTGATGACGGCGCTCTATAACGCGCTTGCGGTTTGGGTACTGCAGGTGACGCACGGAGGCAGCCGCTCTCTTGGTGGGCTGCTGGTTGGACTGGTGCGCAACCCGCTGCTGCTGGGTATTGGCGCAGGCATGTTATATGCAGTATCCGGCATACCACTGCCGGGTTTTACGCCCGTTGTCAGTCAGCTGTTGTCGCAGGGTTTCCTGCCGCTGGTGCTGGTGAGCATCGGCGCTGCCATGCGCCTCTCGTTGCTGCGCAGTGCCGGTTCGGTCACCTGGGAAGCAGCGGGCTGGCGTTTGCTTGTGGGGCCCACCCTTGGTGTGCTGTTGGCGCTGCTGCTGGGTGTGGCGCCCATGCAGTTGGGCGTGCTTTTTCTGCTGCTGAGTTCGCCGGTGGCCGCGGCGAGTTTTGTGATGGTGGTAGCGGCGCGGGGCGATGGCACACTGGCATCCAATATGATTGTGCTCACAACGCTGCTGTCCATTCTCACCGTAACCGCCGGTTTCGCCCTGCTGGTGGTGCTTGGCCTGGCAGCGGTTCCGCTCTGACCTGTGCCACGGGTGTGGGTATAATCCGGGTTTTTGCCTGGGGGAGAAACCGTGACAACTGCGACAAGGCCACTGGAAGGGCTGCGGGTAATAGAACTGGGCCAGCTGCTGGCGGGGCCCTTTGCCTGCACAATACTCGGGTATTTTGGTGCCGAAGTGATCAAGGTGGAGGCGCCCGGTGGCGACCCCATACGCGGCTGGCGGGTGGTGCAGGACGGCACCTCACTCTGGTACCGCAGCCTGGGCCGCAACAAGAAAAGCGTTACGCTCGACCTGAAGAGTGAGCGCGGTCGGGAGCTGGTCCTGCAGCTGCTGGACACCGCCGATGTGCTGGTGGAGAACTTCCGCCCGGGAGCGATGGAGGCGTGGGGTCTTGGCCCCGAGGTAGTGAAGGCGCGTAACCCAGGGCTGGTGTACGCCAGGATTTCAGGCTACGGACAGACCGGGCCCTACGCCAGCAAGCCCGGATACGCATCGGTGACTGAGGGCTTTGGCGGCTTTCGCTACATCAACGGTGAGCCAGGCAAGGCGCCAGTGCGACCCAACATCAGCCTGGGTGACACCGTCGCAGCACTGCATGCGGCACTGGGTATCACCCTAGCGCTGCTGCAACGCGTTAAGCCGGGCGGCGAAGGGCAGGTGGTGGACGTGGCGCTGTACGAGTCGATTTTCAACCTGCTGGAAGGCATGGTGCCCGAGTACGACGGCGCCGGCGTGGTGCGCGAGCCCTCGGGCACCACGGTGACGGGTATCGTACCCACAAACACCTACCGCTGTGACGACGGCAAGTACGTGGTTATCGGCGGCAACGGCGACTCCATCTTCAAGCGCCTGATGACGGTAGCGGGGCGATCCGATATGGCGGCGGACCCGGCGCTCGCGGACAATGCCGGCCGGGTGCTTCACGAGGCGGAGATCGACAAGGCGCTGGGGCTCTGGTGCGGCCAGCATTCCTCGACCCATGTGATCAATGTGCTGGAGGAGGCCCGCGTGCCGGTGGGCCCGATCTACTCCGTTGCCGACATGCTCAACGATCCCCAGTATCAGGCGCGTGGGCTGTTTGAGCAGGTGGAGATTGACGGCAAACCGCTGAAAATTCCCGCCATCCTGCCGCGCCTCGCCGGGACGCCCGGACGCACGGAATGGCCCGGCGGCGATCTTGGCAGCCACAACCGGGATGTCCTGCAGGGGTTGCTGGGCCTGGACGACGACGAGCTGGCGCAGCTTGCCGCGGATGGGGTGATTGCCCCGGGCTGAGCAGTGCGGCCTAGCCGGTCTTGTCCAGAACTGCGTGAGTCGGGTTGCTGAACACGAGGCTGCCGTCATCCAGCGGTGCCGTCGGCAGGGTTTTGCGGTCCCTGCGATAGTCCTGGGAATTGCGCCAGGGGTCGCGGTCCCCCTGTTTGGGAAGCCGGTGCAGCGCGCGCTGTATGTAGCCCGCACTGAAATCATCTAACCAGGGGCGCGCCGGCATGTCCTTGTCGGTGGGTCGCAATGTGGGCGTGACCTGCGCGACACCGCAGCGGGCCATGTGGTTCAGCAGACGGCCGACAAAGCGGGCGGTGAGGTCGGCACGCAAGGTCCACGAGGCGTTGATGTAGCCGTAGGTGTTGGCCATGTTCGGCACCCCGGAAAACAGCATGCCGCGCCAGGTCCAGCACGAGCCGAAGTCTACCGCTTCGCCATCCACCTCGAAGCCGATGCCGCCCATCACTACCAGCTGCAGCCCCGTGGCGGTCACGATGATATCGGCCTCCAGCGTTTCACCGGACTGCAGGCGAATGCCGGTTTCCGTGAAGCTGTCGATGTGGTCGGTCACGATGTCCGCCCGGCCGCTGCGCAGGGCGGCATACAGGTCGCCATCGGGCACCAGGCAGAGGCGCTGGTCCCAGGGGTTGTAGGCGGGCGTGAAGTGTTTCTCAATGTCGAAGTCCGGCCCCAGCGACTTGCGCAGCATTTTCAATAGCTGTGCCTTTACCTGCTCCGGCTGGGTGCGACTCTTCCTGTACACCCACTGCTGCAGCGTGGTGTTTTTCCAGCGTGTGATGGCATAGGCCCAGCGCTCGGGCAGGCAGCGCCGCAGCAGGTTGGCCAGCTTGTCGCGATTGGGTCGCGATATGACGTAGGTCGGCGAACGCTGCAACATGGTGACGTGGGCCGCGTCACGGGCCAGTGCCGGCACCAGGGTCATGGCGGTCGCGCCAGAGCCGATGATCACCACGCGTTTGTTCCGGTAGTCGAGCTCCTGTGGCCAGTGCTGGGGGTGCACCAGGGTGCCGCGGAAGCGATCCTGTCCAGCGAACGCCGGTGCATGTCCCTGGGCGTAGTCGAAGTAGCCCGAGCAGAGCAGCAGGAACTGGCAGCTGAAGCACTCTTCGCGGACCGCGCCCTGTTCATCCGTGACAGCGACGTCCAGTGTCCAGCGCGCTGTGTCACTGCTGAAGCGGGCCCGCAGTACCTTGTGTTGAAAGCGGATGCGTTCGCGCACGCCGTATTCGTCCGCCGCGCTGTTGATGTACTCGAGAATCGACGCGCCGTCGGCAATGGCGCGTTCGTGTATCCAGGGTTTGAAATCGTAGCCCAGTGTATGCATGTCGCTGTCGGAACGAATCCCGGGAT
>NZ_JAWKZJ010000009.1:0-147220 GCF_041395985.1 Haliea sp. | reverse complement strand
CGAGCAGGGGCAGAGGCAAAGCCAAGGCGCTGTCCTTCCTCGCCGGCGGCGCCGTGTTCCGCTCTGCCCGGTACCACCAACAGGCCGAATTCAAAACCGAGAAAGCCCAGCGGATGGTATTCACTCGCGCTTTGAAGAAACTGGGGATCCGTCACCGGCGGGCATACAACACCCGGCATTCCTACGCGACGATGCTGCTGATGGCGGGTGTGAATCCGGCTTTCGTGGCGTCGCAACTGGGCCACTCAGTGACCATGACGCTGACGGTTTATTCGAAGTGGATAGAGGGAGAAGCAAGCCGGGCCGAGCTGGATAAGCTCGACCTCTCGGGTCCGATTGGTAAAACTTTGGTAACGGACCGCTCGTAAGTGCTTGATAAATATGGTCGGGACGGCAGGATTTGAACCTGCGACCACCACACCCCCAGTGTGGTGCGCTACCAGGCTGCGCTACGCCCCGAGAAGTCGCGAATGCGAGGCCGGCATTATACTGAATGAGCCCCTGATGACAAGCCTATTTGCCCGGCGCGAGCACCTTCAGCACATCTTCCAGCTCTTCGATGGTCTCCTTGATGACCGCCTGTATGTCCAGCTGCAGTGCATCGGGCTCTTCAGTGGTCATGCGTTGCCGCGCGCCGCCGATGGTGTAACCCTGGTCATACAGCAGGCTGCGGATCTGGCGGATGGTCAGCACATCCTCGCGCTGGTAGTAGCGACGGTTGCCGCGGCGTTTGACCGGTTTCAACTGGGGAAATTCCTGTTCCCAGTAACGCAGCACGTGCGGTTTCACCGCACACAATTCGCTGACTTCCCCGATGGTGAAGTAGCGCTTGCCGGGGATGGCCGGCAGTTCGTTATTGTGACTCGGTTCCAGCATACTCTTCTACTCGCGCCTTCAACTTTTGCCCGGGACGGAAGGTAACCACCCGTCGCGCCGAAATCGGGATTTCCTCACCGGTCTTGGGGTTGCGACCAGGGCGCTGGCTCTTGTCGCGCAGGTCGAAATTCCCGAAGCCGGAAAGCTTTACCTGCTCGTTACCCTCCAGACTGGCGCGGATTTCCTCGAAAAACAGCTCCACGATCTCCTTGGCCTCTCGTTTGTTGAGCCCCAGCTCTTCAAACAGGCGTTCAGCCATTTCAGATTTGGTAAGAGCGGTCATCGTTGTTACAGCGCCTGGTTCCTGAGCTCAGCGTTATAGTTTTTTTCCAAGGAATCAATGACTTGATTCATGGACTGGTTAACCACATCGTCGCTTAGAGTGCGCGATTGATCCCTGAAAGTCAAACCAAATGCAAGGCTTTTTCTTTTAGGATCAATACCTTTGCCCTCATAGACATCAAACAACCTTAACTGACGCAGGTAAGCCCCTGCCACCGCTCTCACATGCTGCATGAGTTCAGCGGCCGGTACCTCCTTGTCGACGATCACAGCAATATCACGGCGCACTTCAGGGAACCGTGACAGCTCGCTGAAGGCGGGCAGTTGCGCGCTCAGCAGCGCATCCAGATCCAGTTCACAGACCAGCACGGGGCCGCTGATATCCAGTGCCCCCAGCACATCCGGGTGCAGGGCACCGACAACCCCTACCTGCTTGCCATTGCGGCTGATGGCGGCTGTCTGTCCAGGGTGCAGCGCCGGGTGCGTCGCGGCGGCAAAGCTGAACTGCCCGGCACAGCGACCAAGCCCCAGCACACTCTCAACGTCGCCCTTCATGTCGTAGAAATCCGCTGCAACAGAGGCCACAGACCAGGACTCGTCGAAACGCCGGCCGCTGATCACCATGCCCAGCGATGGGGTCTGGCGCAGCCCTTGCAGGCCGTTGCCTTCCGAACCGGGCAAAAATCGCAGGCCGGTTTCAAACAGGCGCACGCGCGGCTGCTGGCGATGCACGCTGCGTTGCACGGCGCCGACCAGCCCCGGCAGCAGGCTGCTGCGCATCACGCCCATCTCGGCAGAGATGGGATTCTCCAGCGCGATGGGCATCACGTCGGGATCAAACAGCTGCTGCAACTTGCGGTCGACAAAGCTATAGGTAATCGCCTCGCGATAGCCGCGCGCAGCAAGGTGCCGACGCACGCTGCGCAGTGAGAGCTTCGCTTCCGGCTGCGCGGGAATCACCAGATCCGCCTGCACGTGACTGACCGGCAGGCGGTTGTAGCCGTATACCCGCGCCAGCTCCTCCAGCAGATCGGCCTCGATGCTGATGTCGAACCGCCAGCTCGGTATGCTACAGCGCCACCCGTCTTCCAGCGCCGATACGCCGAGGCCCAATCCCGTCAGGATACGTTCAACCTCGGCGTCGACAAGCTCAAAGCCGAGCAGACGGCGGATGCGCGCACGGCGCAGCACAACGTCAGGTCGCTCGGGCAAGTGCGCTTCGACTACCGTTTCTACCACCGGGCCCGCCTCACCTCCGACAACGTCGAGTATCAACTGCGTTGCGCGTTCCAGCGCACGACGCTGCAGGGCGAAATCGACACCGCGCTCGAAGCGGTGCGAGGAGTCGGTGTGCAAACCGTAGCGGCGTGCTTCCCCCGCCAGGTGGCCCGGTGCGAAAAAGGCTGACTCGAGAAACAGGTGCCTGGTGGCTTCACCCACTGAACTGGGCTCACCACCCATGATGCCCGCCATGGCCAGGGGGCCGCGGTGGTCTGCAATCACCAACGTGTCGGGGCGCAGGTCAACAGTCTGGCCATCCAGCAGTTGCAGGGATTCGCCAGCGCGTGCGGTGCGCACCACAATACCCTCGTGCAGCGCGTCCAGATCGAAGGCATGCATCGGCTGGCCGAGTTCGAGCAGCACGTAGTTGGTGACATCCACCACCGCATCGATGCTGCGCAAACCGCAGCGGCGGAGTTTTTCCTGCAGCCACAGCGGTGAGGGCCGCGAGACATCCACGTTGCGAATGACGCGCCCGACATAGCGCGGGCAACGCTCTGGCGCCTCCAGGGTCACGGTGAGGGCATCGGTTATGGTCGCCGCTACCGGCTCGCAGGGCACCGCCGCCACCGGGAGATTGTTGAGCAGGCCCACTTCGCGGGCGATACCTGCGATGCCGAGGCAGTCTGCCCGATTCGGCGTGAGGCCGATTTCGATCAGGTGGTCGTCCAACTGCAGGTAGCCGCGCAGGTCCGCCCCCACGGGCGCATCCACTGGCAGCTCCATCAGGCCTTCATTGGCATCAGACAGCCCGAGCTCGGCTTCCGCGCACAACATACCGTGGGATTCCACTCCCCGCAGTTTCGCTTTCTTGATCTTGAAATCTCCCGGGAGCACGGCACCCACTCGGGCCAGCGGCACTTTGATGCCCGCGCGCGCGTTGGGCGCACCGCAGACGATCTGCACCGTCTCACTCCCCGCATCGACGGTGCACACACGCAGTTTGTCGGCATCCGGATGCTGCACCGCTTCCAGGATTTCTGCCACCACCACATCGCTGAAATGCCCGGCCACCGGCTCGACGGCATCAACTTCCAGCCCGGCCATGGTGATCTGGTGCGCCAGCTCATCGGTGGAGAGTGCCGGGTCGACCCATTCACGGAGCCATTGTTCGCTGATTTTCACTGATTGTCTCTCCGTGGTCTGCTAGAACTGCTCAAGGAAGCGCAGGTCGTTTTCGAAAAACAGGCGCAAATCATTGACGCCGTAGCGCAGCATGGCGAGGCGCTCCACACCCATGCCGAAGGCGAAACCGGTATAGCGCTCCGGGTCAATGCCAGAGCCCTCCAGTACCCTCGGATGCACCATGCCGCAGCCCATCACCTCAAGCCAACCGGTCTGGCTGCACACCCGACATCCCGCGCCGGCACAGTTCACGCACTGGATATCCACCTCGGCCGAGGGCTCGGTGAAGGGGAAATAGGACGGCCGGAAACGCACGGACAGGTCTTTCTCGAAGAACACGCGCAGGAAATCCTCTATCAGACCCTTGAGGTCCGCAAAACTGGAGCGCTCATCGACCAACAACCCCTCAACCTGGTGAAACATGGGCGTGTGGGTGAGGTCGGAGTCACAGCGATACACGCGCCCGGGGCATATCACCCGTAGCGGTGGCTGGTTGTTCTCCATCACCCGCACCTGAACAGGTGAGGTATGCGTGCGCAGCACCGTCGTCGGGTCGACATAGAAGGTGTCGTGCATCGCCCGGGCCGGATGGTGGGCCGGAATATTCAGCGCCTCGAAGTTGTGATAGTCGTCCTCGATTTCCGGGCCTTCGACCACCTCAAACCCGACGGCGGCGAAAAAGTCTTCCATACGTTCGATGGTGCGGGTTACAGGGTGTATGCCACCCGTGCTCTGACCGCGGCCCGGCAGCGTTACATCGAGCGTTTCCCGCCCGAGCTGCTCGGCGAGCGCTGCGGCTTCGAGTGCGACCTTGCGCTCGTTGATCAGCGCCTGCAGCTCCTGTTTGACCACATTGATCCTGGCGCCCGCAGCCGGCCGCTCCTCTGCGGACAGCTGACCGAGGCCTTTGAGCAGCTCGGTGACGCGCCCTTTCTTGCCGAGAAAGTCGACGCGCAACTGCTCCAGCGCCGCACTGTCAGCGGCACTGGCAATGGCATTCTTGGCCTCTTCAGCCAGAGGTGTCAGGTTGTCCATGTGTTCGTTTAATCCACTGTAAATGTATTCAATCTGCGCATGGCGCCCACAAACAAAAAAGGGAAAGAGCTCTGCCCTTTCCCTCTTCTGGTCTTTCTCGTATCACCAGCGAGCCGCACAGGCGGCAGGGTGGGCTCAGGCCAGAGCGGCCTTCGCTTGCTCCACAATCGCTGCAAAAGCCGGCTTGTCATGCACCGCCAGGTCCGACAGGACACGACGATCCAGGCCGATATCGGCTTTCTTCAGGCCGTTGATCAGGCGGCTGTAGCTCAGGCCGTTGGCACGGGACTGGGCATTGATACGCGTGATCCACAGCGCGCGGAACTGACGCTTGCGCTGACGGCGGTCACGGTATGCATACTGGCCGGCCTTGGTAACAGCCTGCTTGGCAACACGAAACACGCGGCTGCGGGCACCGTAGTAACCCTTGGCCTGTTTCAGGATTTTCTTGTGACGGCGATGTGCCGTTACACCACGTTTTACGCGAGGCATAGTCTACTCCTAATATCAGATGGGTAAGCGTCAGCAGGCCCGCATCATGCGGTCTACGTGCACCTTGTCGCTGGCGTGAACCATGGAGGTTCCGCGCAGCTGGCGCTTGCGCTTGGTGGTCATCTTGGTCAGGATGTGGCTCTTGTAAGCGCTTTTGCGCTTGTAGCCGCCAGCCGTTTTCTTGAAACGCTTGGCTGCCCCGCTGTGAATTTTTGCTTTTGGCATCGTCAGATACTCCGCATTGGCATCAATAAAAAGTGAAGAAAAAAGGCATTCACAGGCCCTAGTTCTTCTTCTTGGGTGCGATCACCATGGTCAACTGTCGGCCTTCCATTTTCGGGAATTGCTCGACGGCGCCCAATTCGGCCAGATCAGCTTCTACCCGCTTGAGTAGCTCCATGCCGATTTCCTGGTGAGCCATTTCACGACCGCGAAAACGCAACGTGACCTTGGCCTTATCGCCTTGCTCCAGAAAACGCACCAGGTTGCGTAGTTTTACCTGGTAGTCTCCTTCCTCCGTCCCTGGACGAAACTTCATTTCCTTGACTTGTGTTCGTTTCTGCTTCTTTTTCTGCAGGTTTTTCTGCTTCTTCGCTTCGAAGATATGCTTGCCGTAATCCATCACCTTGCAGACAGGCGGATCGGAGTCGGCAATCAGCACGAGGTCTTCACCGGCGCCTTCCGCGACGGCCAGAGCCTCTTTAAGGGGCACAATACCCACTTGCTCACCGTCCGGGCCAATCAGGCGGACGGGGCTGACAGTAATCTGGTCATTTATCAGGGCTTTTTTGGAGGCGCCCTTTCCCATGTCTTTCTTAATGCTGATTCTCCAATACAATACGGCCGCGACGCGCTACATCGTTGGCGATCAGCGCTTGTAGCGCCTCCAGGCTCATTGAACCCAGGTCTTCACCACGACGAGCCCTCACGGCCACAGTCTGTGTTTCCACCTCTTTGTCCCCTACCACCAACAGGTAGGGCACCTTACGGAGAGTGTGCTCGCGGATTTTAAAGCCGATCTTCTCATTTCTCAAGTCCGATTGGACCCGAAAGCCCTTGTTTTTCAAGGAATCTTCCACAAAACGGACATAATCGGACTGTTTATCCGTGATATTCAGCACAACCGCTTGGGTAGGCGCCAGCCAGGTGGGGAATACGCCCTCGTAGTGCTCGATGAGAATCCCGATAAAACGTTCGAACGAACCCAGAATGGCGCGGTGCAACATCACAGGCACCTGCCGCGAGCCGTCCTCGGCGACATATTGTGCGCCCAGACGCCCCGGCATGGAAAAATCGACCTGGATAGTACCCAGCTGCCAGACACGACCAATGCAGTCTTTCAGCGAAAATTCGATCTTCGGGCCATAGAAAGCCCCCTCGCCGGGCAACTCCTGCCAGGGCAATGCGTGGGCGTCGAGGGCATCCGCCAGAGCTTTCTCGGCACGGTCCCAGTCGGCATCGGACCCCACGCGCTGCTCTGGCCTGGTCGACAACCGGTAAATGACTTCGCTGAAACCGAAATCCGCATAGACCGCGTGCAGGAAGTCGATGAACGCTGCCACCTCGGGCTGGATCTGCTCCTCGGTGCAGAAGATGTGCGCATCGTCCTGCGTGAACCCGCGCACGCGCATGATGCCATGCAGGGAGCCGGAGGGTTCGTTGCGGTGACAGCTGCCAAATTCGGCCAGCCTGAGCGGCAGGTCACGGTAGGACTTCAATCCCTGGTTAAACACCTGCACGTGGCAGGGGCAGTTCATTGGTTTGACCGCGAACTGGCGATCTTCCGCCTGCAGCATAAACATGTCGTCGCCAAATTTGTCGGCATGCCCGGAGCGCTCCCACAGCGACATATCCACCAGCTGTGGCGTGCGGATCTCCTGGTAGCCCTGCGCGCGCTGTGCCTGCCGCATGTACTGCTCAATCGCCTGGTACAGTGTCCAGCCATCCGGGTGCCAGAACACCATCCCCGGGGCCTCCTCCTGCGTGTGGAAAAGGTCCAGCTTCTTGCCGATCTTGCGGTGATCGCGCTTTTCTGCCTCTTCGATGCGGGTGAGGTATTCGTTGAGCTGCTTTTTGTTGGCCCATGCAGTGCCGTAAATACGCTGCAACATTTCGTTATTGGAGTCGCCGCGCCAGTAGGCGCCCGCGACCTTGGTCAGCTTGAATGCCTTGAGCTTGCCGGTACTGGGCACGTGCGGCCCGCGGCACAGGTCCATCCAGGGGCCTTGCTGGTAGATGGACAGCTCCTCGCCTGCCGGCAGGCTTTCGATAATCTGCACCTTATAGTGCTCGCCCATGTTGCGGAACAGTTCGATGGCGCGCTCGCGCCCCATCACCAGCCGCTCCACAGGCAGGTCGTCGGCGACGATCTGCTCCATGCGCTGCTCGATCTTCTCGAGGTCTTCCGGGGTAAAGTGGTGGCCGCTGGCGAAGTCGTAGTAAAAGCCATCCTCGATCACGGGCCCGATAGTCACCTGGGTGCCCGGGAACAGTTCCTGTACCGCCATGGCCAGCAGGTGCGCTGTGGAATGCCGTATCACCTCAAGGCCCGCCTCATCGCGCTCCGTGATAATCGCCAGGCTGGCGTCGCGGTCTATGATGTGGCTGGTATCCACCGGCTGCCCGTCCACGACACCGGCCAGTGCGGCCTTGGCGAGGCCCGGACCAATCGCGCTGGCGACATCGTGAACCGATACGGGTGCCTCGAACTGACGCTGGCTGCCGTCGGGGAGGGTAATAGAAAGCATGCGTTTTCCTTGGTGTCAGTGGTGACCCCTACTAAAGGCCACGTGAGCGGGCTACAATCGGAGACTGAGGATCAACGTTCGTGCAGCCCCATTTCGCCGAAAATCGGGCCGCGCAGCATAACACAAGCCGCGCGACAGGTCACAAACTACAGCCTGCCCGGCGTTCGCGGGCGCTGCGAGCACAGACTGCTCGTGATTGTAAAGCGCGGCGTGTACAGTAAATCGACGCCACGTGTTCTATAGTGGCCTGGCACGTGCACCCACTTCGAGAGCGGCACCATGCAGGAAACCAGAGCGCTCAGAACACTACCGGGCCGACCCCGCCGGACTTCCAGCCAGTCGGCTGCACCTCTGCCGGGGCGTCCGCTGCCGTGAAATCCTCGCAGATCCCCCAACAGTACCTGCAGATTGACTTCCTCAGCGCCCTGTTTGAGGCCATGCCGGACCTCTATTTCCTGTTGACTATGGACGGAGTTATCCAGGATTTCCGCGGCCGCCAGCTGGACGAGTTGTACGTGCCGCCAGAGGCATTCCTCGGCCATCATGTAGAGGAGGTCCTGCCGGCACCTGTAGCCGCGCAGTTCGTACAGGCCCTCAGCGAGGCCGCGCAGACCGATAACGTGGTCACCTTCGAATACCAGCTCTCCGTCCGCGGTGCGGAGGCCTGGTTCGAGGCGCGCATCAGCGCGCTGCGTGACCACCAGCAGGCCGTGTGTGTCGTGCGTAACTTCAGCGAGCTGCACGAAGCGCGGAAACAGCTGGAGTCCATGGCTCACTACGACGCCCTGACCGGCCTCGCCAACCGTGCGCTGCTCGACAAGCTGCTCGAGCAGAGTGTGCGTTCTGCCAGGCGCAACCAGCAGCGCATGGGCGTGATGTTCATCGACCTCGACCGGTTCAAGGATGTCAATGATACTCTCGGGCACGCAGCGGGTGACCTGCTGCTGCAGTTGGCATCCCGGCGCCTGCAAAGCACGCTGCGCGAAAGTGACACCCTGGCACGTGTCGGCGGCGACGAATTCGTGGTCGTACTGGACGATCTGGAGAGCATTGACAGCGCGTCGGGGGTTGCCCGGAAACTGATGAACGACATGTGCACCCCCTTCGACCTGCAGGGTACGGAAGTGGTGATCAGCTGCAGCATCGGTATCAGCATCTTCCCGGACGACGCCGACAACGCCTCCCGCCTGCTCAGTTACGCCGACACGGCGATGTACCGGGCCAAACAACAGGGCCGCAATGACTGGCGCTTCTATACGGCGGACATGACCCGCGCGGCGATGGAGCACCTTGAGCTGATTGAGGCCCTGCGCGCTGCGCTGGAAGACAACAGCCTGACCCAGCTCTACCAACCCCAGTTCGATTGCGAGACCGGGCGCAGCGTCGGCGTAGAGGCTCTGGCCCGCTGGCCTCGCCCGGGGCGCGACAGCCTGGGGCCCCAGCGTTTTATCACGCTGGCGGAACAGGCGGGGCTGGCCCGCCGCCTCGATCGCTGGTCGCTGGAGTCGGCGTGTCGGCAATTGCACCGCTGGCTGGAGGAGAGGCATGATCCGGGGGCAGTGAGCGTGAATCTGAGCATTCACTCACTCACCGACGAAACCCTGCCAGAGGCCGTGGCCGGCCTACTGCACGACTATGCCATTCCCGCCCATCATCTGCAGATCGAAATCAAGGAGCTGGCCCTGCTGGGCGAGCGACCGGCGGCCAGAGATTGCCTGAAGGCGCTGATTGCCCTGGGCGTCGACATCGCTGTGGATGACTTCGGGTCGGGCTACGCCGCCCTTGAGTACTTGCGCGCCCTGCCCGTCACAACGCTGAAAATTGACGCCGCTTTCATGCGCGACGTACCGGGCGACCCGGAGCAGGCGATCATTGCCAACACCGTGATCGCCATGGGCCGGGCACTGGGCATGAAGGTCGTCGCCAAGGGCATCGAGAATGCAGAGCAGGCCGATTTCATTCGCCACCAGCACGGTATTCAGGGCCAGGGCTACTATTTCAGCCATCCCCTGAGTCCCGAACAGGTCGGCGAGCTGCTGGACTAGGCTGCGCCTCAACGACATAGCGTAGCGGCCCGTTGGTCTGCCAGCTGTCAAAGGGATAGCAGGTCACCAGCAGCAGGCCGTCGGCGCCTGATGCAGGCGGCTGCAACGTCTCCACACGGCTGTCCACCACACGGATGGCAACCACCCGAAAGTGTCGAACCCGCCCTGCGATGTCCTCCAGTCGCAGGGTCATGCCGGGCTGCAGCGCCTGCAGGAAGCGGAAGTGCGTGTCGCGATGTCCGGCGATAACAGTCCAGCGCTCCGCTGACCCGTCGAAAGCTTCATGCAACCCCGGACCGAAGGCCAGCGCCTGACCGGAAGTGCCGGCGAGCACATGGTAGTCAGCGCCCAATGCAGGTGCCTGCAGGCGTGCCGCCGGCCAGGTGTCTGCCCAGGGCCAGGGCTTGTGCGGCACGCCCTCCTCCCGGGTATGCTCCCAGGCGCGTGCCAGCAGGTGCTGGGCAAGCATGGCCTTGGCGTGTATCCACCCGGCGCCGGCGAGTTGCCAGGCCGCCAGCAGCAGCACCAGCATCAGCAGCACTCGGCGCCACTGCTTATTGGGCAGCGTCATCGGGCACATGGTCCAGCTCCGGTCCGCGCATCACCCAGACCAGCAGGGCAAAGAACAGCAGCAGGCAGGCGATAAACAGTTTCGCCGCGGCAGTGGTTGCGGTTTGCGGATAGGCAAAGCCCTGCGGATCCTGACCACGGGGACGCGTATTGCGCACCGCGTCGGGTTTCAGCGGTACATCGGCGGGACGTTGGGCATGCTCCTCTACGGCGATAAAGCTGGTGTAGGGGCTCAGCAACTGATGCTGCAACGCGACCGCGAGGACATTGGCCCTGATCACCTCCTCCCGGGTACCGGTGAAGCGCTCATCCAGCAGCGTCTGTATACGTGCACGCGCCCACAGGCTGCCGACCCCGGGGGCTGCTGACTGTGCCTGCCCGTCCAGCATCAGCGCCTGCTCCCAGGGCTGACCGGCCAGGGTACCCGTCACCCGAATCACGCCCCCCTGCGGCGGCGTATTGAAGCGCACACTGCGCACCAGCGGTGCCCCTGCGTACAGGTCCGGCACGGGACCCCCTGCGTCTGCAACCGCCTGCGGCCAGTGCACCTGCACATCGGTCAACAGGGGTGCCGCCAGATACCCCACCAGCGCGTCCATCTGCGCACTGATCTCACTCAACTCGCCTACATGCAGGTGACGGCCACGACCCAGCTCCGCGGCCTTGCGCAGGAACCAGCTGTTCGGCGCCGACCCGATACCCACCGTAAACAGGCGGGAGGCGCCCAGCTGCGATGCGATCATGTCGATAATGGCCTGCTCATTGCCTACGGCCCCATCGGTGAGAAACACAATCTGGCGCAGCCGTTCACCGTTGCTGTCGCGCCCCTGACCAAGGGCATGCCGTAAGGGCGGCAGCATCTCGGTACCGCCCCCGGCTTCCAACCTGCCGACAAACCGGCGGGCTCGCTGCAGCGCGTCTGCAGACGCCGCGCGTGCCTCCTGAAACAGGGATCGGTACCCGTGATCAAAGGCGATGATATTGAAATGATCGCTGGGGCGGAGCCCATCCAGCGCAGCGGCGAGGCTCTGACGCGCCTGCTGCAGAGGCACACCGCCCATCGAGCCAGAGGTATCCACCACAAACACGAGCTCACGTGGGGGCGCGCCGGTTGCCTGCTGTAACCCGGGCGGCACCACCAGCAACATTCCATAGTGATCCCCGTCTATGGCTTCCGTGAACAAGGCAGCCCGGGGTTCGCTGCCGGTGGCGGGCGTCCAGCGCAGCACAAAATCCCGGTCCATCTCACTGGGGCCACGCGCCAGCTGCAGCTCATAGCGGTTCCCTGCGCGGGACAGGCGCATGGCGTGGCTGGGCGTATCCACGCGGGCGAGGGGCAAACCCGCATTGAGCTCGACAGCAATCGACACCGGGTTCAGCGGCAGGGCATCGGAGCCCTCCACGGTGTGCTGCCAGGCCGTGATCAGGGGCGCATCAGGCACCTGGTCCGTGGCCGGGTGCCAGGCCAGATAGTCCGGCGCCGCCGGCTCCCCACCATCCCGCGGCAGAGACACACCGGGGATGTAGCGCGGGGTCAATGTCATGGGGAGGCGCAGGCTGAATACGCTGTCGGCAAACTCTACCGGCTGCACGAACTCCAGAACCACCGTAACCGTCTCGCCGGGAGCCACATTCGCTATCCTATTCTGGAACAGGTTCGGCCGCTGCTGCGAGACCAGGCTGGCCTTGCGCCCGCTGCTGGCCGCCTGCCGATACAGGGTCTGCGCCTCCTGCCGCTCACGCACCCGGCCGACGATGCGGCGGTCACCCGCACGCATTTCCATGGCGCGCACCGCCGCATTACCCGGCAGCGGAAAAACATAGACACCCTCCACCCAATCCGCGCTGGTATTCTCGAAGGTCTGCTGCAGCCGCACCACCGCGACCATGCCCGCCACCTGCACGTCGAAGCGGCTGTGCTGGAGCAGTGCCGGCACGGGGGGCAAACCCGGGCGCTGGAGCAGGAGCTGGCCAGAACCGGGGGTCTCGTCGATGTCCGCTCGTACCGTGCCTGCGCTCAATACCAGCAGGCAAAGCACAGCCGCCAGCCATTGCGGCAGAATCCGGAAACAGACTCGCAGCAGGACACCCGCTGTGCCGCCACGATTCAACAGATGCATCGCCATCGTAACCTCTCCCTCTGTGATAGACCGCGCTATTGAAACGCCCGGAGCTGTCGATCTGATGGCATCGCTGTGGCAGGCTGATGCTGAATTGTGACCAATTGTGGCAGCGCTTGAGCGCGCGGCCTGATTCTGGAACCATGGCAGCCTCTCCCGCCGGGTAGCACTGCATGCGACACCACATCGCCATTGTCGAAGACGAGGCCGCACTGGCCGCGAATTACCGCGATGCCTTGCAGCGCCAGGGCTTCCGGGTATCGCTGTTCTGCGACCGGCGCAGTGCCAGCGATGCGTTTCGTCGCCAGCTGCCCGATCTGGCCATCATCGACGTCGGGCTGGGTGATGACATCGAAGGCGGTTTTGAACTGTGTCGTGAACTGCGCAGCCTGTGCGCGGTGGTACCCATCGTCTTTCTGACAGCGCGCGACAGCGAACTGGATGTCATCTCCGGCCTGCGCCTGGGCGCCGACGACTACCTGACCAAGAACATCAGTCAGGCGCACCTGCTGGCGCGCATTGTTGCCTTGTTTCGGCGAGTGCAGGCACTGCGGACACCGGAGTTACGGGAGCACGTCGTCGAGCAGGGCGCGCTGAGCCTTAACCTGGAGCGGATGACCGCACACTGGAGCGGAACACCGGTGCCCCTGACCGTCACGGAATTCTGGATGGTGCATACGCTGGCGCGGCACCCCGGGCATGTGAAGAACCGCCAGCAGCTGATGGACAGCGCCAATGTCGTGCTGGACGACAACACGATCACATCGCACATCAAACGCATACGCCGCAAGTTTGCTGCCCTCGACCCCGCCTTCGACTGCATCGAAACCGCCTATGGCATGGGCTACCGCTGGCAGGGCAGCTAGCGCGTGAACCTGCGTCGACAACTCGTGCTGGTCAGCCTCCTGCTGCTCACCCTGCCCTGGGCCGGTTGCCAGTTCCTGCGTGAAATGGAGATCGCCCTGCGCCAGGGGCAAGCGCAGGCCGTCGCCGCAGCTGCTAGCGCCGTTGCCGCCAGCCTCGCCGAGCGGCCCGATGCGCTGTATCCCAACCGCGAACGTCTGCGCGCTGCGGATGATCCCGAGGGTTCGCTGTATGCCCCGCTGCTGGACAGCCCACTGCTGTTGGACGGCTATGAAGATGGCTGGGATACGTTCATTCAGGGGCACTACAGCAGCCTGGAGACCCGTGTACCCCGCCTGAACTACCGTGCGGGCGTACACGCCGGCACGCTCTACCTGATGCTGCAGGTGACTGACGAATCCGTCACCTATCACGACCCTGGTCTGAGCCCGGAGCCCAACGGTGACCGGCTGATACTGCGCACCTGGCTGGATAACAGGCGCCAGGACTATGTCATCGCCACCCCCGCCCCGGGCAGCGTGCGCGCCCAATACGCCAGCCCGCGCCATCCCGGGGTGGACGCCGGGCAGATTCGCGGCTTCTGGCAGGACACCCGGGAGGGCTACGCGATAGAGCTCGCACTGCCACTGTCGATCACCGGACAGCGGCTCGGCGTGTATGCCATTGATGTCGACGGACATCGCAGCAGCGGCTGGCGCACCGCCGGTAATACTGGCCCCATGGACCTCACGGCACCCCCTTGGCTGATCTACCCGCCGCAGGCGCTGCAAGCCGATCTGGCACGATTCGCACAGCCAGGCCAGCGGCTCCGCGTCACAGACCGGCACGGGCGATTACTCGCGGAAGCGCTGGCACCAACCACGGACCGTGCCGATGACGACGGTGACACCTTCTGGCTGCTGCAGGCGCTGTACCGGCGAATACTGGCGGAAGAAGTGACTGACCACAGGGCGCCGCCGCAGGGGAATGGCTATTTGCGCGGAAATGAAATCACCGCGGCACTGGCGGGAACAGCCATCCAGCACTGGTACCGCTCGGAGAGCGTGGGGCGGCATCTGTTGGCGGGCGCCGCCCCGGTGCGCAATGCGGGACAGGTGATCGGCGCGGTTGTGGTAGAACAGAACAGCGAGCAGTACCTGTCGCTCACCGATCGGGCTTTCAGCCGCCTGCTTGGCTACAGCGCCCTGGCGCTCGCCTCGGCGGCGCTGGGTCTGCTGCTGTTCGCCAGCGTGCTGTCATGGCGCATACGACGCCTGAGTCGGGCTGCAAGCCGCGTCCTCGGCCGCGAAGGTGTGCAACTTTCGCGCTTTCCGCGCAGCCGCGCGCGCGATGAAATCGGAGACCTGTCGCGCAGCTACGCGCGCCTGCTGGAAGAGCTGCACGAGTACAATGAATACCTGCGCACCTTGAGCCGCAAACTGTCCCACGAACTGCGCACCCCCATCGCCGTTATCCAGTCATCACTGGACAATCTGGCCGCCGACGAACTGGCTGGCGAGCGCGACGTCTATGTACAACGCGCACGCCAGGGCCTGTCGCGTCTCAGCGGAATACTCGATGCGATGACCGAGGCAACGCGGCTGGAAGAAAGCCTGCGCCAGCGCGATGTTACGCGACTGGACCTGGTGCCACTGCTGGAATCACTCTGTGCCGCCTATCGCAACGTGTACAACAACCACACCGTCGCGCTTTCTGTACCCCGGGGGGGCGCCTGGGTGACCGGGGCTGCCGACCTGCTGGTTCAGGCGCTGGACAAACTGGTCGACAACGCCGCGTCGTTTGCGCCCCGTGGCAGCGAGATCGCAGTGCGCCTGCTACCGCAGGGGCCGGACTGGGCAATCGGCGTCAGCAATAGCGGCCCTGCCCTGCCCTCCGACATGCAGGGTCGCCTCTTCGAGGCCATGGTCTCATTGCGCAAATCACGCAGTGCCGACTCGGTGCACCTCGGGCTGGGGCTGTATGTGGTTCGCCTGATCGCCGAATATCACCAAGGCAGCGCGCACGCTGCGACCGGGGACGATGGCAGCGGTGCCGTGTTTACCCTGCTGTTGCCCCGGGACGACGACCCGATCAGCTGAGAAATGCGAGCTGGCGGGCCTCTGCCAGCTGGTCGCGCAGCGCTGCGGCCTGCTCAAATTCCAGATTGCGCGCATGTTCCTGCATTTGCGCTTCCATCTGCTGCAATTTCCGCGCGAGGGCCGCCGGGCTGAGTCGGGCAATGTCCGCGCTGAACGCCAGCGACTGCTCGGCCACCTTGTTGCCCTTGGCGCGACCACGGGTTGGCATGCGCCGCGCCCCTTCCATGATGTCCTTCACGGACTTGTTGACACCCACGGGGGTAATACCGTGCTCGGCGTTGTAGGCCAGCTGCTTCTCCCGGCGTCGGGCGGTTTCCGCCATCGCCCGCTCCATCGACCCCGTTACCTTGTCGGCATAGAGAATAGCCCGGCCCTTGAGATTGCGCGCCGCGCGCCCGATGGTCTGAATGAGAGAACGGTCAGAACGCAGAAACCCTTCTTTGTCGGCATCGAGAATCGCCACCAGCGAAACTTCGGGCATATCCAGGCCTTCGCGCAGCAGGTTGATGCCCACCAGGACGTCAAACTCACCCAGACGCAGATCGCGAATAATCTCCACCCGCTCTACGGTATCGATATCCGAGTGCAGGTAGCGCACCCTGACACCGTGTTCCGTAAGGTACTCCGTCAGGTCCTCCGCCATGCGCTTGGTCAGTGTGGTCACCAGGACCCGGTCACCCGTTGCCACGGTGCTGTGGATCTCCTGCAGCAAGTCGTCCACCTGGGTTGTTGCAGGGCGCACCTCCAGGTCCGGGTCGATGAGACCTGTAGGGCGCACCACCTGCTCCACCGTGCGCCCGGCATGCTCCTGCTCATAGGGGCCAGGTGTCGCGGAAACAAACAGGGCCTGCGGCACCAGCCGCTCCCACTCCTCGAAGCGCAATGGTCGGTTATCCAGCGCAGAGGGCAGGCGAAAGCCGTACTCGACCAGCGTTTCCTTGCGGGAGCGGTCACCGCGGTACATGCCGCCGATCTGCGGGATGGTGGCGTGGGACTCGTCGATAATCACCAGCGCGTTCTGCGGCAGATATTCGAAAAGGGTAGGCGGCGGCTCACCCGGCCCGCGACCCGACAGATAGCGCGAATAGTTCTCCACACCGTTGCAGTAACCCAGCTCGCGAATCATCTCGACATCGTAGCGCGTGCGCTGCTGCAGGCGCTGCGCCTCGACCAGCTTGTCATTCTCCTTGAGCTGCGCGACGCGCTGCTCAAGCTCAGCCTCGATATGCGCAACGGCTTCCAGCATCACATCGCGCGAGGTCACGTAGTGGCTCTTTGGAAAAATGGTCACCCGCGGCACCTTGCGCTCGACCACACCTGTCAGGGGATCAAAGAAGTAGAGATTATCGATCTCATCATCAAACAGCTCCACGCGCACCGCTTCGCGCTCGGAGTCTGCGGGGTAGATGTCGATGACGTCGCCGCGCACGCGATAGGTGCCGCGATGGAAGTCGACATCGTTGCGGGTATACTGCAGCTCGGCAAGATGGCGCAGCACCTGACGCTGATCAATCATCTCGCCGCGCGAGAGGTGCAGCACCATCTTGAAATAGGACTTCGGATCGCCGAGACCATAAATGGCCGACACCGTAGCCACCACCAGGCAATCCGAACGCTCCATCAGCGCCTTGGTCGCCGACAGACGCATCTGCTCGATGTGCTCGTTCACAGAGGCATCCTTCTCAATGAAGGTGTCCGATGAAGGCACATAGGCTTCGGGCTGGTAATAATCGTAATAGGATACAAAGTATTCGACAGCGTTGTCCGGGAAGTACTCCTTGAACTCGCCGTAGAGCTGCGCCGCCAGTGTCTTGTTGTGGGCCATGACGATCGTCGGACGCTGCAACTGCTCTACCACGTGGGCCATGGTGAAGGTTTTCCCGGACCCGGTTACCCCGAGTAGTGTCTGGGAGGCCAGACCTGCGTTCACGCCTTCCACAAGTTCCCGAATGGCCCGGGGCTGGTCACCGGCGGGGGCGTAACTGGAATGCACTTTGAACGGTTTGGACATGAAGAAAAGGCCCGATAATTCGCTAACCGGCTATTATGAGCTACTGGCAGGCGATTTGCAGCCGCAGGCGAGATTGCGAAAAATACCCCACAGGCTGTTGACCTGTATGGGGTGCATCATTATCATACGCGGCCTCGGTTAACACCATTCCGCCTTAGCTCAGTTGGTAGAGCAATTGACTGTTAATCAATGGGTCGCTGGTTCGAGCCCAGCAGGCGGAGCCATATACGAGACGAAAAAGGGGTTGCAGCGATGCAGCCCTTTTTTTTTCAGACCACTAAAGCACACCCCGGAATCCCTATGCTCACAGCCAGCAAACTTGAAAAAATCATGGAACTCGAGGCGAATCTCCGCGCCGAATATCAGCAACAGCTCGATGCCAAGACCGTCGAGATCGACCGCCTCAGCGCCCGAGAGTCAGAACTCCAGGCGGCCGTTGATAAGCAGTTGGAGACCATCACCGAACTGACCGGCAAGGCGACGGACAGCCAGAAAGCCGAGCAGCGAGCTCGCGAGCTGCACAATCGCAGTGAACGGCTGGTGGCGGAAATCGCCGAACTCAAGCAGCGGATCAAGACCCTGCAGAAGGACCTGGCGGCGGTGCGCGAGGAGAACAAGACCCTCACGCAATTCGACCCGGTGCGCATGAAGAAGAACCTCGACACCAGCAAGAAGAAGCTGGCTGAAAAGACCCGCGCCACCGACCTGCTGCAGAAAACGCTCAGCGAGACCAAGAAGGAAAACGCGGAGCTGCTGCGCAAGGTGGCGGAGCTGGAAGCCAAAGTAGCCGAGCTGGCACCGGAAGATGGGGAGACTGTCGAGGCCAAGGCAGAATCGGCTGCCGCTTGAGCAGTCAGCCGAGTTAAGCCTGATCGGGCCGATAACTGTCAGATCAGGTGGCGACTGTTAACGCTATTTGCACCCAACTTTGCCCACTCACGCATAAGAGCACAATATGAATCGAATAGAGAAGCTCAAAAATGACGTATACAGTTTTGAAGAGCTCGATACTCTGGAGAAGAATGCGATCAAATTGCGCGATGAGGAAACGCTGGGGCTGATTATTCGTAGCCGCGCATCAAAGACTGCCAAGGGCGAGAAGCCGAAAAGCACTGTTGATGCAGACGGTAGACCCCTGACAAAAAGGGCTCGCCGTGATGAAAAAGCCAAGCGCTAGTTGATCGCGATTCTCGGAGATACTGTCAATCAAAGGGTCGCCGGTTCGAGCCCAGCAGGCGGAGCCCAGTTCGAGATAAAAAAGGGGTTGCAGCGCTGCAGCCCCTTTTTTTTATCACTCGTCCTCTCTACCCCCTCCTACACTTTGTCGCCATCTTGGTTATCCTAGCTGCCTGTCACACCTGTGCCCGGAGCGAAAATAATGCACTCGAAACGCGATTCCCTGCTCAAGCGTCTGCACAGCGCGATGATTTCCCCTACCGCGTGCGCCCAAAAATGGCAGGGACAATACTGGCAAGAGGACGGTGATGAGCGCAGGGTATCCTGCGCCAGCTGCCGAAGCTTTGACGCCACCAGACAGCGCTGCAGCATTCGCTTCGGCACGCCGTTGCGTAAATGCGTTGTCTCATCCGTGGAGGCACATTTTCACGACTGTGTCGGGGAGGAGGCGCTGGAGGTTGGATTCGGGCGCTTCAAACTGGCCCGGAACCTGGTCGTCCGCAACGGCGGCCGCTGGACGGGTATTGACCCGCAACAACCTGCCTCACGTCCTGCCCGTCTCGGCACTGGCGGCCATGGACTGGCCAGCGCGCTGCCGTTTGCCACTGCGACCTTCGACCGCGTATTTGGCGTTCAATCCATTGAGCACTGGGGACAACGCGCTGGCGGCCTGCGGGAACCTGCGCGTTACGAGGACTGCCTGGCGGAAATCGCTCGCGTCACAAAACCCGGAGGCCGGGTGTATTTCGATGCGCCGATACATTTCCATGGCAATGAGATATTTGTCATGGGAGATATTGATCGCGTGCGTAAATTATTTGCGACACCTTATTGGGAGACGGTAAATATCGAACGCTGGCGGGAGAATCATGCACCGCTGGAACGTTATACACCGTCACACAAGGAATTTAACGAATGGCCATTTGAAATCGTGAGTTATTCGGATAGCGAGGTAAATGCAATCAGGGACAACGGGGCCATCTGGCTGCTGGTAATAACCGCGACGCGTACCGCTGCACCGGTTTATTAACCGTTTAAAACCTGCGCTGAATAATGTTCCAAGCCGCTTCTAAAATCAGCGGCAGTCAACTGATTTAAGCTTCCGCAACATCCAAATAAAAATCACTGCTGCATTTAATCACGTGAATTCAATTTGTAAGTGCAACTCTTGACGAGTTGGTTAGAGGGCAAGCTGCTGTACTATTGAGCTTTCTCTCACCGACCAAAGTTAGAGGAGCACAATGAAATACAAACAGCTTACCCAAGAAGAACGATACCAAATTTCAGCCTTGTTGAAAGCAAATCATGATCGATCCGAGATAGCCATGATATTGGGGCGTAACAAATCGACCATCAGCCGCGAAATTCGGCGCAATACAGGGTTGCGAGGCTATCGCCCGAAACAGGCTCAGCGCTTGGCTGAAGAACGCCGTGTGGCGAAAAGCAAGCCCCGTATTAACAGTGAGACCTGGATCGCTGTCGAGTACCTGCTTACCCTCGATTGGAGCCCAGAACAGATCAGCCTTTGGCTCAAGACATTCTGTAGAGTTTCTATCAGTCATGAATGGATTTACCAGTTTGTCCTCCAGGACAAAGCCAATGGCGGGGACCTTTTTAAACACTTACGCTGCCAGAAACAGCGCCGCAAACGTTATGGCAGTTACAACCGTCGAGGTCAGTTGATCGACCGCGTCAGCATCGATGAGAGACCCGCCGAGGTTGATTTACGTTCCCGTATTGGCGATTGGGAGCTCGACACAATTATTGGCAAAGGCCATCAGCAAGCGATCGTCTCTCTGACTGAGCGTAAATCACGCTTCACGCTGATACAGAAGGTGGAGCGTAAAACAGCACAGCTCGTTTCCAATGCCATTATTAACCTGTTATCTCCATATTCCGAGTCCGTGCTGACGATGACCTCAGATAACGGAAAAGAGTTCGCGAATCACAAAGCAATCGCTAACAAACTCAATGCAGAATTTTACTTTGCTCACCCCTATGCATCATGGGAACGTGGACTGAACGAGAACACCAATGGGCTCATTCGACAGTACTTCCCGAAGGGCAGAGACTTCACAACCATTACCCAGAAGGAAATCAAACAGGCAATGGACAGATTAAACAATCGACCAAGAAAATGTCTTGGCATGAAAACACCGAATCAGGTATTTTTTGGAATCACCCCCCCCGTTGCACTAGCGAGTTGAATCCGCGTCATTTAAATCGCTTTTTGCCTTGCTCACGCCAGTTCGAATATAATGCGAGCGTTATCAGGCAGGAGTATTGAAATGAAAGTCAAACCATCAGCGCTGGCGGTATTTGCGAATTCCAAAGTAAAAGCCAAGGCGGAAGCACGCCGGCTCAGCCAGGCAGAGCTTGAAAAGCTTATCGCTTCGTTGAATGAGGCGTTACGCGCAGAAAAAGAAAAAGCAAAAAGAAAACTGGAAAAAGACCGTGTCGCCACCATTCGCAAAGTGAATAGCCTGCTGGCGGAAAGCGGCCTTAAACCCGAGGACCTGAAAAAGGCGCCAGCGGGAGGCCGCGGTCGCAAAGCGCCAGTCAAAAACCGCAAGGTGGGTAGAGTCGCGCCCAAGTACCGTCTTGTCATTGATGGCAAAAAGCACGAATGGACTGGTCGCGGTCGCACGCCCAAAGTCTTCCAGGCCTATTTCGATGCCGGTAATTCCCGCGAAAGCTGCGCCATCAAGAGCTAGTACGCGGCGCCCGCAGGGTGTTGGAGATACTGCACTGCGACGAGGACCTCGTCGCAGTGAACAAACCCGCCGGACTACTGGTCCATCGCAGCCCCATTGATCGCCACGAGACCCGCTTCGCCTTACAGTTGCTGCGCGACCAGCTGGGGCACAGGGTTTACCCGGTCCATCGCCTGGACAAACCCACATCGGGTATTCTGCTCTTTGGACAGACACCAGAGGCTGCGGCTGCACTCGCCGACCAGTTTGCCCGTCGCATGGCGGGTAAAACCTACATCGCCATCGTGCGAGGATGGTGCCCTGAACAGGGAGCCATCGACCATCCCCTGACCGAAGACCGCGACGCTGCGATGGGTTCAGGCAATCCGATGCTGCCGCGCACGCAGGACGCAGTGACCCTGTTCCAACGCCTGGCCACAGCGAATCTGCCCGTGGCCGTAGACCGTTACCCTTCCACGCGCTACAGCCTGGTGCTTCTGCACCCGATTACCGGGCGCCGGCACCAGCTGCGCCGCCACCTGAAGCACATCAGCCATCCGATAGTCGGTGACGCGAACCACGGAAAAGGGGTTCACAACCGTTTTTTTCAACGGCACTTCAATTGCCACAGGTTATTGCTGGCCTGCATCAGGCTGAACCTGCAACACCCCACGCTCGGCAGCGCACTGCAACTGCGGGCACGCCCAGGGCGCGAGTTCGAGGCGGTGGCTGCTGCACTGGGCTGGCAAAGCGCGCTGGAGGCCGCGCTGACGGAATAGACACCCCGGCGTGTAGCCAACGCTATAACCGTGTACGCTACTCGCGTCTTTCCAATCGCACATCACTGAAGGGCTCTCATGAAACGCCTCGCTGCACTCACACTACAGGGACTGGTCGCTGTCTTGCCGGTCGCACTCACCATTTACCTGGTGTACTGGCTGCTGATGACCATCGAGGCCATGGCCGGTGCCGCGCTGAGAACAGTTCTCCCGGCTGACTGGTATTTCGCCGGCCTGGGCGTGATCTCCGGATTGGTCCTGCTCACGGTGATTGGTGTACTGGTCAATGCCTACGCGGTACGCCACCTGCTGCGCCTGGGCGACGCGCTGCTCAGCCGAATTCCCCTGGTGAAGTCCGTGCACGGTGCCATTCAGGATGTACTGCGGGCTTTCAGCATCGCCAACAAACAGCAGGCGGACTCTGTGGTCCTCGTGAAGATTGGCGATAATATGCGGCTACTGGGCTTCGTCACCTCCCGCGAACCCGCAAGGCGTCTACGGGGCGCTGTCGACGAATCGGTCGTCGGTGTCTATCTACCCATGAGTTATCAACTGGGGGGCTATACGGTCTACCTGCCCGCCAACCAGCTTGAACCCGTCGACCTGAGTGTCGAGGAAGCCATGCGCATCGCCGTTACCGGAGGCGTACAGAACCCCGAGGGGAGTGCCTGAGGGTGGCCTCGATTCCTACCCGTAGAAGGCCGCAATACGGTCTACGAAGGCCTGCAACTGGCTTGCCGGCAGCGCGTTGATTCCCGCCGCAGCTGATCGGCCGCCGCCGGTGGGAAATTCCCGACACAGCACATCTGCACCCGTCTTGTTATCCAGCGGCGCACGCACGCTGACCAGATAGTCACCGTCAGCTCTCTCCGTCACAACCGCATGCGCTCGCGCCGGATCCTGGTTGGCGAGATCGTTGCCAAAGACTCCGCTGACGCGACGCGCCCAGGCGGCATCGGGCAGCAGGAACACTGCGGCACTATCGCCACGGTAGATCGGCTTCAGCGAGGCCGCTGCCGACATGTCTTCCCGGTAACCCGTCTCCAGCCGCTCGAAATGCGCTCGCTCCGCCGCCATGAACTGGAAGGGGTCATCATGCCGCTCCAGCAGCCGATACAGCTCTGCCGGTGCAAAGTGAAGATCCTCCAGTGACGGGCCATAGCCGTTGTAATTAATGTAAATACCGAGGTTCTCGAGGGCCTGCAACTGCGCGTCATCCAGGCCCAGCGTCTTCGCCAGGCGCTGCGCAGAGTCGCGCAGATTGTCGCCGAAAGCGCCGGTAACGGCCCAGGCCGTATAGGCCCCCTGCAACCGCCCGTTCACCAGCAGACTGGTGCACACATCCGGCGCCGGGTTGATGACCGCGTCGAGCCGGGCACTCTCAGGAATGTCGCCGGCAAAGTGGTGGTCGCAATAGAACACCTCGGCTCCGGCGCTGAGCAGCCGCTGCAGATCCGCGCGATTCTTGTCCAGCGAAATGTCCAGTACGGTCACGCGATCACCGCTCCCAGCCTGAACCTGCTGTAGCAGAGCGATATCCCGTTTTACGCCCGTCACAAGCGTTGCGTCACGGGGCTCCGCCCGGCGCAGTTGAACCAGCGAACACAGACCGTCTGCATCGCCATTAAAGACATCGTAATCCATTCTGGTTCCTTACAGCAGCGATCAGGACTTGTCCGGAAACAGTTCCTGTACGTTAGACAAACCGACGGCCGCCGGCTTTTGCTTGGGTTTCGCGAGCGCAGAGCGCCCTGCCATGCCCTGCTTGCGCCAGACGTGGTCGTAGCGCACTTCGTGCAGATTGAAGCCACTCACTGCAGCGTTCAGCACCGATGTGATACCGGCACAATCCATTGCATCGCAATGCTGCATGAGTTCGGTCAGCATGCGGTGAATCTGGTTGTAGGAGAGGCATTCCTCCTCGGCACGCATGATCATGGGATGCCCAGTCCCCGTAACGTTGCTGCCCAGCAACAGCTCTTCCCGCAGCTTTTCCCCGGGTCGCAGGCCAATGAACTCGATTTGTATGTGGTCATGGGCGTGACTGTCGTGCTGCATTTCATAGCCGCTCAGCCGGATCATGCGCCGCGCGAGATCGACAATGCGGACCGGCTCACCCATATCCAGCACGAACACGTCACCCCCGGTTCCCATGGCACCGGCCTGCAGCACCAGCTGTGCCGCCTCCTGAATGCTCATGAAATACCGCGACACCTCGGGGTGGGTCACGGTCACCGGGCCGCCGCCCTCGATCTGCTCACGAAACAACGGCACGACCGAGCCGGAGGAACCCAGCACATTACCGAAGCGAACCATGCAGAAACGCGTGCCGGAGTCGCGCTGCGCCAGGCCTTGCAACACCATCTCTGCGAAGCGCTTGGAGGCGCCCATAATGTTGGTAGGTCGCACGGCTTTGTCCGTGGATACCAGAACGAAGGTTTCCACCCCGGCCTTGCGCGCCGCCTCTGCTGCATACCACGTCCCGAATACGTTATTGGCCACACCCTCCGCCACGTTGTACTCGACCATGGGTACATGCTTGTACGCCGCCGCGTGATATACCGTCTGCACGGCAAAGGTGCGATACACGGTCTCCAGCCGGCGTTGATCCTGCACCGACCCCAGCAGCGCAATGATCTCCACGCTGGCGCCCAGGGCCTGACCCATTTCCCGCAGCTCGCGCTCGATGCGATACAGCGCGTACTCGGAGTTGTCCAGCAGCACCAGCTCACGCGGCCCGGAGGTCAGGATCTGGCGACACAGCTCCGAACCGATGGAGCCCCCTGCCCCGGTAACCATCACCACCTTGTCGGTGATGCAGCGGTCTATCAGCTCGGGATGGGGTGGCACCGGGTCCCGACCCAGCAGATCGTCGAGGTCAATATCCTGGATCTGGTTGACGCTGGCCCTACCCGCCACCAGCTCATTGATCTTCGGTACCGTGCGCACGTGCACCGGCAGCCCCACCAGAGAGTTGATGATCTCCCGGCGCCGTTCCGGCGACGCGGCCGGAATGGCGAGCAACACCTGGGTGATATTGTGCTCACCGATAAGACGCTTGATCTCCTCGGGACGCGCCACCTGCAGCCCGTTGATCACCGAGTGTTGCAGCCGCGGATCGTCGTCCACAAAGACCACAGCCCGATACTGGTCCCCGTGGTGCAATGCCGTGAGCAGCTGCCGACCAGATTCACCGGCGCCATAGATGATGACGTTGCGCGAAAGCGAGCGCAGTTTGGCCTGGTAGTAGGCGCGCACGGTGAGGCGCGTACCCCCAATCAGCAGCAGCGCAATGCCCCAGTAGAAAAATGGCATGGTCCGCGGCACTTCAGCCTGGGCAACGAATACCGAGGCAGACAGTATCAGCGTTGAATACGTGACGGCGGTGATCACCGCCCAGATTGCCTGCTGCCCCATAAAGCGGATGACCGCGCGATACAGGCCAAGGCGCAGGAATATAATCGCACTGATAATGACAGTGATGGCACCACAGGCAATTTCAGTGGGGCCGAGAGTGAAGTCCGTATTGCCATGGCGCAGGGCCACCGCCGACCACATGGCCGCACTCACGAACACCATGTCCAGGGCGAGGAGGAGTGCCTGCTTGATATTCCGCGGGAGTTCTATGAGTTTTTCCAGTGCATCCCGAACGCTTCCAAGCACCCCGGATATCGCTTGCAGCACACCATTGCCAAGCCGATTCAGCAAAATCCCTCCCACTCCGGATGGTCGTGACAGGCCCGCTTGCAGTGCATCGTAGTCGCGCGAACCCGGATCACCCGATGTTACGTTAATCGCCGCAACTTCGCCATGCCGAGCAGGAGCGGAAGGTATGCCAAAATTACCAAGAAAAGCTGGAATTGTGGCCAACGCAGAATCGTCCACGCCAAAGGAAACAGCCACAGTGCGTTGAGCGCGATCAGCACAAAGTCTACCGTCAGGTGGGAGTCCCAGTACCGCGCGAGGCGCTGATAGGCGTGGTCCCGATGTGCTTCGAACAGCCTGGCTCCCGCGCGCCAGCGCGCCAGCAAGGTCCAGGTGGCATCCGTAATGAAGGCGGCCAGCAACACCAGCCAGCAGGCCAGCGGCAGCGTACCGTGAGCGGCCGCGATGAGGGCGAGACCGCCGAGCAGGAAACCGAGCGGCACGCTGCCTGCATCACCCATGAACAGACGAGCCGGCGGCCAATTCCAATAGAGAAAGCCCAACTGGCTGAACGCCAGTAGCGCACACATCAGTGCCAGTGGGGTGTCACCCGCCAACAGCGCGAGCAGTGCCCCGCTCATCCCTGCCAGGAAGGCCTGCAGGGCAGCGAGGCCATCAATACCATCCATGAAGTTATACAGGTTGACCAGCCAAAGCAGACCCAGCGTCAACAACGGCAGTTGCAGCCACAGCGGCAGGGGCAGCACCGGGAAGCCCCCGCGTGGCGGCACAGCGACGTAAAGCGCAGCCATCAGCAGCGCGCAGGCCAGGGCGTAACAGCCGAGCCGCAGCAGCGCCGGCAGGTTGTAGCGATCATCGAGCAGGCCCACCAGCATCAGCAGGACAGCGAGCCCCAGCAACACCCCGAAAACAGGCGGCCACAGGACACCCGCCAGCGCCGCGACCCACGCCGATGCCGCCAAACCGAGCACAATACCCACCCCACCGCCGCTGGCCGTAGGCTGTTTGTGCGCGCTGCGGTGGCCGGGTGTATCGACCCAACGACTGCTGCGCGCAAGCCGCAACCAGAAGGCACACAGCAGCGCCACCGCCAACGGCGCCGTAAGCAGCGCAAGGATCACGGCGCCGGCTCTTCTGTCTGAACCATCTGCGGCGCCACCGAGGCGAGCGTTTGACGAGGCTTCCAGCCGGTTGCCTCTACCACGGCGTGATTGTCGTAGCGCTCTGCGGCAAACAGCCGATCGTAACTGGAGCCCTGTGGCTGGCGCTGAAGAAAATCAAGCAGCGCCGCAAGCAGCCGCCACAACCAGGCGGGGCCGGTTTTGCCCTGCCCCTCCTTGCCCAGCGCCGCGCGCAGCAAGAGGAAACTCTCACGTGCACTGTAGGCGTGCCCGTCAGTGACGTTGAAGGTGCTCACCCCGCTCAGTCCACAGCGGGGTAGCAGAAGCAGCAATTCGACGAGGTCGTCGAGGCCTACCATGGAGCGCACGCCACCCGCCGGGGGGGCCGGTAACCGGAAGCGCGCGGCGCGCAGCAGCCACTTCAAGTTAGCCTTGGGTTGCGGGCCATATACCAGTGCCGGCCTCAGAATCACCACCGTCATCGTGCTACTGGCATAGCGCGCACGCAGCGCACATTCCGCTTCCCACTTCGAGCGCCCGTAGGCATCGGCTGGCGGCGCCACTTCACTCTCCCGCCGCGGCATGGCGGTGGCCGCTGCACCCATGGCTTTGACACTGCTCAGAAAGACGAAGGTTTTGACCCCCGCCCGTTCGGCTGCCTCCGCCAGCGCCAGCGTCGCGCGGCAGTTCACGGCAGCGTATCGGCCGTCCGGGGCCTGCCTGTGGGCGATGCCTGCCAGGTGGTAGATCGTCTCTACACCGCGCAACAGCTCGTCACTGACACTGCCAGTCGCAAGGTCCACCGCGTGGCTGGGCTTGCCATGCCCCGAAATCGCTCCCCGGCGGCTGAGCATCACGGTCGACTGCCCTTCCCGATGCAGCCGTTCAGTCAACGCGCGGCCGATATAGCCGGTGGCACCGGTCACCAGAACTGACATACAGACCTCTCTACCGCGTTGTTGCCACGTGCCACGCGGGCGTGGTGTTGATGCATGGAATCCCGTACAAGCCCGCGCGCGGGCGCCGAAAAAAATGGGGGCACAAGCCCCCATGATACGGATGCCGGCCGCCTAATCCAGTGTTATGACAGTGCGATTTCTTTCCAGGGTGGACTGGCCAATGCCTTTGACATCAGCCAGTTCCTCCACCGACTTGAAGGGCCCGTAGGCTTCCCGGTAACGAATAATATCCTGCGCGCGCGAAAGACCGACACCCTTCAGTCTGGCGGCCAGTGTGGCGGCATCCGCCGTGTTGATGTTGACCCGGGCGACGCTCGCCTCCGCAGCGAGGGGCGGCACGTCCGGTGCAGCCGAGACCGGCGCGGTCACACCGGCCAGGCATAAGCAAACGGCAAGGGTGCCCAGCAACGCTGGCCACCGCGAAAGACGCTCGTGTAACAAAGCGGGGCGCTCGCACGCCCCATAGAGGTGTTGAGTAGGTTGGTTGATCGACATGGCGTTATCTCCGTATGACGTTGTGGCATCCCTGCACATCCGTATCGAAGCGAAGTCTAGCAGTCCTCCCAGAGGAGGCGAGGCCTGCGGTCAAATCTGATGGTATTCGCGGCACTCAGCGGCTGGTTGCCGTACCCAGCTCGTCATGTACCCGGCGCAGCGCGGCAAGCGGATCGGCAGCTGCGGTTATGGAGCGACCAATAACCAGAAAATCGGCGCCGCGCTCACGTGCAGCGGCGGGCGTCACCACACGGCGCTGATCACCCGGTGCGTCGCCCGCGAGCCGAATACCCGGCGTCACCAGGAGGAACTCACCACCACGCTGTGCGCGTAATACAGGGCCCTCTTCGGCCGAACAGACCACCCCTTGCATGCCACAGTCCGACGCGAGGCCGGCGAGGGCTGTGACACGCGCCAGCGCGCCTTCGGTACAACCCAGCTCACGCAGATCTTCGTCGGTCATACTGGTCAACACAGTAACGGCTATCAGCAGCGGCGCCTGTTGCAGGCGGGCCAGTTCCGCTGCCGCCGCCTCCATCATCCGGCGCCCCCCGCTGGCATGCACATTGACCATCCAGACACCCAGGTCTGCCGCAGCGCGTACCGCAGAGGCTACGGTATTGGGTATATCGTGAAACTTGAGGTCCAGAAACACGTCAAAACCCTGATCCTGCAACCGCCGCACGATGCCCGGACCGCTGCGGGTAAACAGCTCCTTGCCCACCTTGAGCCGACACAGCGTGGGTGACAGCTGTTCCACAAGTGCCAGCGCCGAGGCTTCATCGGGGTAGTCCAAAGCGACCAGAACGGGAGATTGCATCAAAACACGCCTTCAATAACTGCGGCGACGCTCAGTCGACTCGGTTGCCGCGAATGGATTTAACGGTGCCCCAATGTTTGCAACCGGGGCAAAACCAGTGAAGCTGACGGCCGGAAAAGCCGCAATGACCACAGCGGTAACTGGGCCGCTCCGCGAGCAAGCGCGCCACCAGCTTCTGCAGTGACGTGAGGTTTTCACGCACCGGGCCCTCGGTGTTGGCGGCTTGTAGCTCAATCAACCGTGACAAGCCGCCCAGAGACGGCGACCTCGCAAGCTGGCCAGTCAGGAACTCCATCGCCGCCTGATCGCCATGCCGGCTGCGCACGTCATCGGCCACAGCAACCACCAACCCGGTTGCGGGACTGGATTCCAGGCATTCCTGCAGATATTGCCGCAGCGGGGCCGTGTCGCCCAGCTGGCTGTACGCCTCATGCAGCGCCGGAATGGTCTCGGGTATGTAGTCCGGGTCCTGCTGCTGCACTTTGCGCAAAGCCTTGATCGCAGCCTTGTACTGCCCGGCCTGGCACTCCAGGTCGCCCAGCATCAGTGAGGCACGCACACAGCGGCGATCGTGATGCAGGGCCTGCTGCAGTTGCTTGCGCGCCTCCTGCAGGCTGCCCTGCTCCAGCAGTTCCGCCGCGAGTTCGCAGTGGTAGTGCGCCAGGGCCACAGCGACGGGTTGACGACTGGCACCGCTGGGCGGTGGCACAGGTGCACCAAGCAGCGTCTTGCGTGGCAACAGCGCCGTCGCCACCTCCACAGCCTGGGCCCACTCGCGCTGGCTCTGGAATATCTCCAGCAGGTGCCGACGACTGGCGCGACGCTGTTCCGGCGAGTCTTTCACCAGGTCCAGCAACAAGCGCTCGGCACGATCAAAGAGTCCGGCGCTGATGTAGTCGCGAGCCAGTTCCAGGTGTGCCTGGTGAATTTGTGGTCGGGGCAGGCTGGGGCGCGCCAACAGATTCTGGTGAATGCGTATCGCCCGATCTACCTCCCCGCGCTTGCGCAGCAGGTTACCCAGCGCGATATGGGTCTCCAGTGTTTCACTGTTGACTTCGAGGGCGTCGATAAAGGCGTCAACTGCACCGTCCGGTCGGCCATCGAGGAGATAATTCAGCCCCTTGTAATACTGGCCAGGCACTGCAGTGACCCGGGCGCTCGCGCTGCGCCGCCCCAGCCACCAGCCGATGCCGATGGCGACGAACAGGAGCGCGAATACAAGCAGGTCAGTCACCGTCTTTAAGTCCGGCGACCCTCAGACGATCCAGTTCAACTTTGCAGTTTTCCAGCTTGCGCCGTGCCAGCAGGAGATTGCCGCGCAAACGCAGGATAATGATACTGGACGCCAGCAATCCCAGCAGACCGCCCAGCGCCAGCGTGGCAAGCAGCCACAGCGCGAGACTGCGCGGCGCCAGGTCGATGACCAGCAGATCCAGCGCCACCGGTTGGGGGTTCTGCACAGCAAAGAGCACTCCGGCCGCCAGCATCGCGAGCACGATCAGCACGACGATCAGCCGGCGCAGCAGATTCGCAATGCGGCCGGCGCCGCCACGTGACGCTGCAACCACGTTCACAGCCCCGCCTGCAGACCCAGGTTGACCCGTTCCCGCAGTTCCTTCCCGGGCTTGAAGTGCGGCACATATTTGCCGGTGAGCTCAACCGTGTCGCCCGTTTTTGGATTGCGTCCGCGGCGCGGCTCGCGGTAATGCAACGAGAAGCTGCCGAACCCACGGATCTCAATGCGCTCACCACCGGAAAGCGCCTCAGACATGTGTTCAATGATGGTTTTGACCGCCAGCTCCACATCTTTCAGCGAAAGCTGTGCCTGTCGGGCGGCAATTGCCTCAATCAGTTCACTTTTCGTCATCGCGGGCCCCTATCCACCTGCGCTCTCGCCAGCCTTTGGACGGCCGTGCTCAGGGAATCTATTGTGACGCCGCCGGGGCAGTTACGCAACTCGTTATTTTATATAGAAAAAAGGCCCACCAAACGGTGAGCCTTCGCGGTTCGGTGAGACCCCAGGGCAAGTGAACACCCCGGGGCCTGCCGGTGGGACGCAAGCGCCCCGCCGGCGATCACTTCTCCATTTGCGCCTTGATAAGGTCGCCGATCGTGCCGGGAGAAGACGACTCCTCCTGGTCTTTGAGCGACTTCACCGCATCTTTCTCGTCGTCGTAGTCCTTGGCTTTAACCGAGAGCACCACGCTGCGATTCTTGCGATCAACAGAGATGATCTTGGCTTCAACGCTGTCGCCGACCTTGTACACGCTGCGAGCGTCTTCAACCTTCTCGCGGCTGATATCCGAGGCCTTGAGGATACCCTCAACCTCATCCGCCAGCTGCACGGTAACGCTGCGCGCGTCGACAGCGATCACTTCACCGGTGACGATGGCGCCGCGGTCATTTTCACCGACGAAGCCGGAGAACGCGTCGTCCTCAAGCTGCTTGATGCCCAGCGAGATGCGCTCGCGCTCGGGGTCGATGGAAAGAATGACGGTTTCGATCTCGTCGCCTTTCTTGTAGTTGCGCACGGCTTCCTCGCCCGCCTCGTTCCAGCTGATGTCGGAGAGGTGAACCAGGCCGTCGATGTTGCCTTCCAGACCGATGAAGATACCAAAGTCGGTAATCGACTTGATGCTGCCGGAAATCTTGTCGCCCTTGGCATACTGTGAGGCGAACGCGTCCCAGGGGTTCTGCTGGCACTGCTTGATACCCAGCGAGATGCGGCGACGCTCCTCGTCGATATCCAGCACCATGACCTCGACCTCATCGCCCAGCTGGACGATTTTGGACGGATGCACGTTCTTGTTGGTCCAATCCATCTCGGAGACGTGAACCAGGCCCTCGACACCCTCTTCCAGCTCGGCAAAGCAGCCGTAGTCGGTGAGGTTGGTCACACGCGCCTTGACGCGGCTGCCTTCCGGGTAACGGTTGGTGATTTCGACCCAGGGGTCTTCGCCCAGCTGCTTCAGACCCAGGGAGACGCGATTGCGCTCGCGGTCGAACTTGAGAATCTTGACGTCGATTTCCTGGCCGACTTCCACGATCTCGGAGGGATGCTTGATACGCTTCCACGCCATATCGGTAATGTGCAAGAGGCCGTCGACACCGCCCAGATCCACAAACGCGCCGTAGTCGGTGAGGTTCTTCACAATGCCCTTGACGGACATGCCTTCCTGCAGGGATTCCAGCAGGGCCTCGCGCTCAACGCTGTTCGCCGCTTCCATCACGGCGCGGCGGGATACCACCACGTTGTTGCGCTTCTGGTCCAGCTTGATGACCTTGAACTCGAGTTCCTTGTTCTCCAGGTGTGCGGTGTCACGGACCGGACGCACGTCAACCAGCGAGCCGGGGAGGAACGCGCGGATGGTGTTGATATCCACGGTAAAGCCACCTTTGACCTTGCCGTTGATAACACCCTTGACCACTTCGTCCGCCTCATGCGCAGCTTCGAGCTCTTTCCAGGACTCGGCGCGCTTGGCTTTTTCGCGGGACAGCTTGGTCTCACCGAAACCGTCTTCCACAGTTTCCAGTGCAACCTGGACTTCATCGCCGATGCTCAGGGAGCAGTTGCCTGCAGAGTCGACGAACTGTGCACGAGGAATCACGCCTTCGGACTTCAGCCCGGCATGGACGGTGACCCACTCGTTGTCTATGTCGATGACGACACCGGTGACAATACTGCCCGGCTCCATCTCGACGGTCTTCAAGCTTTCTTCAAAGAGTTCAGCGAAGGATTCGCTCATTACACATTACCTGTTTGTGAGAGTACGGCGGCTAACCGCCTTGCCGCGCCTCCAGCTGGCACGGGTCATCCGTTAAAGCCATCCCCGGCCACTTCTGGAACCGACCATGGGAAAGCGGGTTAAACACCATTGCGTGTGGCGACGCTGCAATGCGCCAGTTTCGTCACACCAGGCCGCGCCTGCGCGCTGTCTCCATGACCGCAGAAAACACGTCGCTGATGGGCAAACGGCTGCTGTCAATGACAATGGCATCTTCAGCGGGAACCAGCGGGGAGACGGAGCGGCTGCTATCGCGCGCATCGCGCTCCTCGATGTCCTCGAGAAGGCGCGGGAGACTAACATTTTCTCCCTTGTCGAGCAACTGCAGGTAGCGGCGCCGTGCGCGCTCTTCAGCGCTGGCCGTGAGGAAAATTTTCAGCGCAGCGTCGGGGAACACCACGGTACCCATATCGCGACCGTCAGCGACCAGTCCGGGGGGCTGACAGAACTCGCGCTGGCGCTGCAACAGGGCCGTCCGTACCGCCGGGATCACCGCCACCGTGGAGGCACCCCGACCGCCTTCCTCGGTACGGATGGCGCGACTGACATCGCTGCCTTTATAGGCGACGCGCACCTCCCCATTGCGGTCGGTGGTGAACACGACATCCAGGTGACGGGCCACAGCGGCGACGGCGGCGTGATCCTCCCAGGATACCCCTTCCAGCACACAGGCATGGCCAGTGACCCGGTACAGCGCTCCGCTGTCGAGAAAATGCCAACCCAGAGCGTCGGCAAGCAGGTGGCTCAGCGTACCCTTGCCGGCCCCGCTGGGGCCGTCAACCGTAATCACCGGCACCGGCTGGCCCTGCATCAATCGACCCGCGCGGATATTTGCAGGCCGAGACCCCGTGCCAGGGCATCAAAACCGGGAAAGGAGGTGCTGACATGATCGCAGTCGAGTATGCGAATTTCCTCGTCGGCCCGCAGGGCGGCGATGGCAAAGGACATGGCGATGCGGTGGTCGTGGTAGGTATTGATGACACCGCCGCCCATTGTCCCACCCTCAATGACGATACCATCCTCCAGCACCTCGTTCACGATGCCAAGCGTGGTGAGACCCGCCGCCATCGCAGCGATGCGATCACTCTCCTTCACGCGCAACTCCTCCGCCCCGCGCAGGACCGTGCGGCCACTGGCGCAGGCGGCGGCAATGAACAAGGCCGGAAACTCATCAATCGCCAGCGGCACCTGGTCGAGCGGGATATCGATGCCGGTGAGTGGCGCATAGCGCACGCGAATATCAGCCACCGGTTCTCCACCTACCTCGCGAGCGTTTTTCAGCGTGAGGTCGGCGCCCATGGCACGCAGGATATTCAATACCCCGATGCGGGTGGGATTCACGCCGACGTGGGTAAGCAGCAGATCGGAGCCTGGCGCGATGCTCGCTGCCACAAGAAAGAAAGCGGCAGAGGAGATATCCGCCGGCACATCAATCTCAGTCGCTCGCAGTTGACCGCCACCGGCAAGGCTGATCACGCCCTGCTCCACATGTACGGCATAGCCGAAACCGCGCAGCATGCGCTCCGTGTGATCGCGTGTCGGAGCCGGCTCGGTAACAGAGGTGGTACCCGCGGCATACAGCCCGGCGAGCAGTACGCAGGATTTGACCTGCGCACTGGCCATGGGGAGGTCATAGTGAATGCCCTGCAGCGTCTGTCCGCCGGCGATATGCAGCGGTGGCGTGCCGGCCCCGGCGCCCTCTATGCGCGCACCCATCAAGCGCAGGGGATCCATAACGCGGCCCATGGGCCGCTTGCACAGGGAAACGTCGCCAGTCAACTCGCTATCAAACGGCTGACCCGCCAGCAGGCCGCTGAGGAGACGGATGCTGGTACCAGAATTCCCCATGTCCAGCGCCCCCGACGGTGCCTGCAAGCCGTGCAGCCCGACACCGTGGATGACAACCCTCCCCTCCTCGGGGCCTTCAATTGACACACCCATGGCACGGAATGCCGCCACCGTGGCCAGCGCGTCCTCACCCTCGAGAAACCCGCTCACCCGTGTGGTGCCTTCTGCCAGCGCGCCGAGCATGATCGACCGGTGTGAAATGGACTTGTCCCCGGGGACGCGGGCTTCACCGCTGATGACACCACCGGGCATTAACTGAAATTCCATGCAGGGTTCTCTCTGGTGTGCTCTGGCTCAGGTGGCCGATTGGCCACGTGCCGCCAACAGGGCGGCGAATTCATCGCGCGCGGCTTTGGCGCGGGAAAACGTCTGCAGCAATGCATCGCCATCACCGGCCTCAATTGCTGCACGCAGTTCCTCAAGGTGCGTGGTAAACAGGTCCATAGACTGCAGCAGCGCCGGCCTGTTGGCAATGGCAATGTCCCGCCACATCACCGGGTCGCTGGAGGCAATGCGCGTAAAATCGCGAAAACCGCCCGCGGCAAAACGGAAGATATCGTCGCTGGCATCACTGCGCGCCAGCGCATCCACCAGGGCGTAGGCCAGAACATGGGGCAGGTGGCTGGTCGCCGCCAGCACCCGGTCGTGATCCGCTACCGCCATGTCAACCACCTCGGCGCCGGTGCTCGCCCACATCGCGCGCACCAGTTCTACCGCAGAAGGTTCATTGGCGGCCACAGGGGTCAGAATAACTCGGTGCTTCTCAAACAGTCCGGCATTCGCGGCCTCGACACCACTGCGCTCGGAACCGGCAATCGGGTGGCCCAACACCAGCCGCGGCGGCATCGCCCCCCAAACACGCTCCGCCGCACGCTGCAGACTGCCCTTGACGCTGGCGACATCGGTGATCACCGGCGGTCGGGCGCGGTCGCGCAACCGGGGCAGGATGCGCTCCAGCATCTCCTCGGCAATCAGCGTGGGCGTCGCAATCACCAGAATATCCGCGGCGTCCACCGCATCCTCCAGCTCCAGCGTGTAGCGATCTATAACACCCAGTTCCACGCCCCGACGCAGTGAGGCCTCGCGGTGCCCCCAGCCGATACAGGCCGCTGCGAACCCATTGCCACGCAGGGCTGCGGCCAGTGAACCACCGATCAGGCCCAGCCCGAGCACGACCACAGTGGGTCGCGCAGCCGCCCCTTCGGCTCCCGACTGCGCCATGGCTAGAGCACTGCCTGCGGATAGGAGCCCAGGGGCTTGAGCAGGATGGACTGTTCTTCCAGATCGTCGACGATGCCGCGGATCACCTCATCCTGCATATGCCCCTCAAACTCGATGAAGAACACATAGGCCCATTTTTCGGTGCGCGAAGGTCGGGTGTCGATGCGGGTCAGGCTGACGCCGGCGCGGCGGAAGGGGTCCAGCAGGGTAAACAGTGCGCCCGGCTTGTTGCGGCTGGACACGATCAGCGAGGTCTTGTCGCGGCCACTGGGCGGCACTTCCTCCCGCCCCACCACCAGGAAGCGGGTGGTGTTGTCGGGATAGTCCTCAATGTGCTCCGCCAGACGATCCAGCTGGTACAGTTCCGCCGCCATGTCACCCGCCACAGCCGCAACGCCCGGTGTCGTGGCTGCCAGCCGCGCCGCCTCACCGTTACTGCTCACGGCCTCGCGCTCAACCCGGGGCCAGTGTGTATCCAACCAGTTACGGCACTGTGCCAGTGCCTGCTGGTGCGCGCAAATCCGGGTGATATCGGCCTCTGCGGTGCCGGGGGCGACCAGTAAATGGTGCACAATGCGCATTTCAACTTCGCCGGAGATTTTCAGCGGCGAATCCATGAAGTTATCCAGCGTGTGGCTGACCATACCCTCTGTGGAGTTCTCCACCGGCACCACACCGTAATTGCACTCACCGGATTCCACCTGCGCAAAAACACCATCGATGGTGCTTTGCGGCACGCAGAGCGCGGCATGACCAAAGTGCTTGAGCGCTGCCGCCTGGGTGAAGGTGCCCTCGGGGCCCAGGTAGGCCACCTGCAGAGGCCGTTCCAGGGCGAGGCAGGCAGACATGATCTCACGAAAAATGTGCGCCACTGCGGAGCCCTCAAGGGGGCCGCCATTGCGTTCGATGATGCGGCGCAGCACCTGTGCCTCGCGCTCCGGCCGGTAGTAGACGACCTCCGCCGCGGCTTCACCCCGGTTGCGCAGGGCAAGTACTTCCTCCAGCTTGATGTCGGCGACGCGCTGCGCACACTGGGCGCGGCGCTGGATCAAGTTCTGGATTTCCCGGTCAATGGCGTCAATGTCCGCCCTGACCTGGTCGAGATCCCTGGTATCTGCCATCAGAGTGCCGCCGTGTCAGCCGTTACGTTGCTCGAAATCCTGCATGAAAGCGATAAGCGCATCAACTGCCGCCTCCGGCACCGCATTGTAAATACTCGCGCGCATCCCCCCGACTGAGCGGTGCCCGGCCAGATTGAGCAGGCCGGCCTCGGCGGACTGCTGCAGAAAGAGCTTGTCGAGGCTGGCATCAGCCAGGCTGAAGGGAACATTCATCTGCGAACGGCTGGCGACCTCCACCGGGTTGGCATAGAACGCGCTGTTGTCGATGGCAGCATAGAGCTTTTCCGCCTTGCGCCGGTTGAGCTCCGCCATCACCGTCAGCCCGCCGAGATCCTGCAGCCAGTCAAACACCAGCCCCGCGAGGTAGAGCGCGAAGGTGGGCGGCGTGTTGTACATCGAATCGTTGTCCGCCGCCGTTTTCCAGTCGAGCATGACTGGACACAGGGGGCGCGAGCGACCCAGCAAGTCCCGATGCACAATGACCAGGGTCAGGCCTGCAGGGCCGATATTTTTCTGTGCGCCCGCGTAAATAACGCCGAAACGTGACACATCAACCGGCCGCGACAGGATCGTCGAGGACATGTCGGCCACCAGCGGTGCCTCCACTTCAGGCACCCAGTGGAACTCCACGCCGCCAATGGTCTCATTGGGGGTGTAGTGAAAATAGGCAGCGTCTGCAGACAGCTGCCAGCTGTCCCGGGGTGGTATCGCGCTGAAGTTGCCCGCTTCGGCACTGGCCGCGACGTTCACCGAGCCAAAGCGCTTGCCTTCGGCAATGGCTTTCTTGGACCACTGCCCGGTGTTCAGGTAGTCGGCCCGGCCGCCCTCCGGCATCAGGTTCAGGGGTACCGCGGAAAACTGCAGGCTCGCGCCCCCTTGCAGGAACAGGACGGCGTACTCGTCGGGGATCGCCAGAAGCTTGCGCAGCGTGGCTTCCGCATGCTCGGCGATGCCGACAAACTCGCTGCTGCGGTGGCTCATCTCCATCACGGACAAGCCGCGCCCGTGCCAGTCCAGCATGTCCTCACGGGCAGTTTCCAGAACCGGCTCAGGCAGCGCGGCCGGGCCGGCACAAAAATTGTACAAGCGGGTCATTTCAGTCATTTCCTCAAGATGGTGGGAAAGCGGTCGAGTTACTCGCCGCCCTCCCCGGAATCGTCAGCCGCATCCAGCTCAGGCTCGGCCACCCGCTCCACACTGACCAGGTGCTCGTCAGTACGGGTGCGGATCACTCTGACGCCCTGTGTATTGCGACCCAGCAGGGACACCTCGTCGGCGCGGGTGCGCACCAGGGTGCCCTGATTGGAGATCAGCATCAGTTCGTCGCCGTCGAACACCTGGGTGGCGCCCACCAGAGCCCCGTTACGGGTGCTCGTTGACATGGCGATAACGCCCTTGTTACCCCGCCCCTTGGTCGGGAATTCGCTGGCCTCAGTGCGCTTGCCATAGCCGTTCTCGGTCACCGTGAGGATACGGCCTCCCTCCCTGGGCACAATGAGCGAGATCAGGCGCTGGCCTTCATCCAGGCGGATACCCCGCACCCCGCGTGCCGTGCGCCCCATGGCGCGCACATCATCCTCGCGGAAGCGCACCGTCTTGCCGCCACTACTGAACAACATGACGTCACAGCTACCATCGGTGAGCGCCGTGCCCACCAGCACGTCCCCTTCGTCCAGGGCCAGTGCGCGCAGACCCACACTGCGCTGGCGCGCGAAGTCGGTCAGGGCGGTTTTCTTCACCGTGCCGTTGGCGGTCGCCATAAAAATGTACCAGCCGTCCGTGTATTCATTCACCTGCAGGATTGAGGTGACACGCTCTCCCACTTCCAGCGGCAGCAGATTGACCATCGGGCGCCCGCGGGAGTTACGCGTTGCCAGCGGAATCTGGTAGACCTTGAGCCAGTACACCTTGCCCAGGTCGGTGAAGCAGAGAATGGTTGCGTGGGTACTGGCAATCACCAGGTGCTCGACAAAGTCTTCGTCCTTCACCGCCGTGGCAGAGCGGCCGGTGCCACCGCGACGCTGCGCCTGGTAGTCCGAGAGCGGCTGTGTCTTGGCGTAACCGAGGTGACTGATGGTGACGACACGGTCCTCCTCGGTGATCAGGTCCTCGACCGTAAGATCGTGCTGCGAGGCACTGATTTCAGTCACGCGGTCGTCGCCAAACTCCGTCACCAGTTCTTCCAGCTCCTCGCGAATCACCAGCTTGAGGCGATCCGGGTCGGCGAGAATCTCCAGATAGTCAGCGATTTCACGCAGCTTTTCATCGTACTCGTTGAGCAGCTTCTCGTGCTCCAGCCCGGTAAGGCGATGCAGGCGCAGGTCGAGGATGGCCTGAGCCTGTACGGGTGACAGGTGATACTGGCCGTCTATCAGGCCGTATTGCGGCTCCAGCTCGTCCGGGCGGCAGGCGTCCTCCCCCGCGCGCTCCAGCATCGCCAGGACATCACCCGGGGCCCAGGCGGCAGCGATCAGTTTTTCACGCGCCTCGGAGGAGCTCGGCGACGACTTGATCAGCTCGATCACTTCGTCGATGTTGGCCAGCGCCACCGCGAGGCCTTCCAGAATGTGGCCGCGCTCACGTGCCTTGCGCAGCAGGTAGACCGTGCGCCGGGTCACGACCTCGCGGCGATGGCGGATAAACGCCTCGATGATCTCCTTGAGATTCAGTACCCGCGGCTGCCCATCGACGAGGGCCACCATGTTGATGCCAAACACCGACTGCAGCTGGGTCTGTGCGTACAGGTTGTTCAACACCACATCGCCGATTTCGCCGCGACGCAGCTCGATGACCACCCGCAGGCCATCCTTGTCCGATTCGTCGCGCAGCTCCGAGATACCTTCGATCTTCTTTTCTTTCACCAGCTCGGCAATGCGCTCGATGAGGCGCGCCTTGTTCAGCTGGTAGGGGATCTCGTGGATGATAATGACATCCCGCCCCTTCTTTTCCTCGTGGATCACTTCGGCCTTGGCGCGCACATAGATACGACCGCGCCCGGTCCGGTAGGCCTGAATGATGCCGGCGCGGCCGTTGATGATGCCGCCAGTGGGAAAATCGGGGCCGGGAATGAACTCCATGAGCTCGTCAACGGTGATATCCGGGTTGGCCATCAGGGCCAGGCAGCCCCCCACCACCTCGCGCAGGTTGTGGGGCGGTATATTGGTGGCCATACCGACGGCGATGCCGGAAGAGCCGTTGATCAACAGGGTGGGCACCTTGGTGGGGAGGACGACCGGGATGCGTTCGGTGCCGTCGTAATTATCGACAAAGTCGACGGTTTCCTTGTCGAGGTCCGCCAGCATGGCATGGGAAATCTTGCGCATGCGGATCTCGGTGTAACGCATTGCGGCTGCGGAGTCGCCATCCACGGAGCCGAAGTTGCCCTGGCCGTCGACCAGCATGTAGCGCATGGAGAAGGGTTGCGCCATGCGCACAATGGTGTCGTAGACAGCGGAGTCGCCGTGCGGATGGTATTTACCGATCACGTCGCCGACCACGCGGGCGGACTTTTTGTAGCCTTTGTTCCAGTCATTGTTGAGTTCGTTCATGGCGAACAGCACCCGGCGGTGAACCGGTTTCAGTCCATCGCGCACATCGGGCAGCGCGCGCCCGACAATCACGCTCATCGCATAGTCGAGGTACGATTGCTTGAGTTCGTCCTCGATATTGACGGGAAGAATTTCCTTGGCTAATTCACCCATGTACAACAGATTCCTTGTATGACTGCGGGGAGCCACCACGGCACGGCGCCGAGGCGAACTCAGGCCGGGCTGGGGCCCGCTTACCGGGCCATGGCAAGCGCCCGGCACAAACCCTGAATTATACGGCAGATGCCTCTTTGTCGCCATGTTTTTGCGGATTATGGCGGCCGTTCGGGCGGCAATTGGCGAATTCCGGTTATACTGGGAAGTCAATGCGAACCGCGGTGTCACGCCTTGGGCACGACACCGCAAATTCCTGGCTGACAGCCCCCGATCGAGGCCTCATGAGCGCGCCCGCCGAGACAGTAGACACCCTTATCCACCCGGGCTGGATTATCCCCGTAGCGCCCAGCGGCCAGGTGCTGGAAAACCACAGCCTGGCGATTCTCGACGGCCAGATTGCTGCCATCCTGCCGCGGGCAGAGACGGCGCGGATCGCCGCGGCAGAGGTTTTCGAGCTGCCAGGGCACGCGCTGCTACCGGGACTGGTCAACGCGCACGGCCATGCCGCCATGAGCCTGCTGCGCGGCTACGCCGATGATCTGGCGCTGATGCCGTGGCTGGAGCAGCATATCTGGCCCGCCGAGGGCCGCCATGTCAGCGAGGAGTTCGTCGCTGACGGTGTGGCGCTGGCCATCGCCGAGATGCTGCGGGCCGGCACCACGACCTTTTCCGACATGTACTTTTACCCCGACGCCTGCGCACGCACGGCCCAGCGCATGGGTATGCGCTGCCAGATCAGCTTCCCGGTGCTCGACTTCCCCACCCCCTGGGCGCGGGAGGCAGATGAATACATCAGCAAGGGGCTGGCGCTGCGGGATGCGGTGAAGCACAGCCGCCTGGTGAGCGTGGGCTTTGGCCCCCACGCACCCTATACCGTCAGCCACCCCAACCTGGCCAAGGTGGCGATGCTGGCTGCCGAACTGGATACCAGTATCCAGATCCATCTGCATGAGACACGCGGCGAAGTACTGCAGGCCGTGGAGGCGCACGGGGAGCGCCCCCTCGACAGCCTGCACCGTTTGGGATTACTGGGGCCGCGCACGCAATGTGTCCACATGACAGACCTCGGGGAGCAGGATATCGCGCTGCTCGCCGAGACCGGCGCCCATGTAGTGCACTGCCCAAAGTCCAACATGAAACTGGCCTCTGGCGCCTGCCCGGTGACGCGCCTGCTGGCCGCTGGGGTCAATGTGGCGCTCGGCACGGACAGCGCCGCCAGCAACAACAGCCTGAACCTGTTCGACGAAATGCGCAGCGCCGCCCTGCTGGCGAAGCTGGCCAGCCAGGATGCCAGCGCGTTATCGGCGGCCGAGGCGCTGCACATGGCCACCCTGGGGGGTGCGCGCGCCCTGGGACTGGAGGAGCAGATCGGCAGCCTGGAACAGGGCAAGCTGGCAGACCTGATCGCCGTGGACCTCACCGGGCCCGAGACCCAGCCACTGTATAACCCGCTTTCGCAACTGGTCTACGCCTGCAACGGCAGCCAGGTCACCCACAGCTGGATCGCCGGGCAACTGCGCCTGCGCGATCGACAGTTGCAGGGCGTGGAACTGGCCGCCATCGCGGCGCGCACCCAATACTGGCAACAACGCATTATGGGACAACAGCAATGACTGCACGTGCCAACGTCGACCCCCAGGAAATCGCCAAGTTCGAGGCCCTCGCCTCCCGCTGGTGGGACCGGAACAGTGAATTCAAACCCCTGCACGATATCAACCCGCTGCGCGCCAACTACATTGATCAACACTCCCCCGTAGCGGGCCAGACCCTGGTCGATGTGGGCTGCGGCGGCGGCATACTCGCCGAGTCCATGGCACAACGCGGTGCCACCGTCACCGGTATCGACATGGGCGAGGCTCCCCTGGCCGTGGCGCGCATTCACCAGCTCGAATCCGGGGTCGCGGTGGATTACCGGCAGGCGACGGCCGAAGAGCTCGCCGCGGAGCAACCCGGCCACTACGACGTAGTCTGCTGCCTGGAGATGCTCGAACACGTGCCCGACCCGTCAGCCGTGGTGGCGGCCTGCGCCGAGCTGGCGCGGCCTGGCGGCAGCCTGTATTTCTCCACCATCAACCGCAATCCCAAGGCCTTCGCCTTCGCAATTGTCGGCGCGGAATACGTGCTGAAGCTGCTGCCCGCGGGTACACACGAGTACAGCAAATTCATCAAACCCTCGGAGCTCGCTGCCTGGGTTCGCGCCGCCGGCCTGCGGTTCGAAGGCATGACCGGTCTGCTCTACAACCCGCTTACCCGCCAGTACCGGCTGCACGAGCGCGATGTCTCGGTCAACTATATGCTGCGCGCCAGCAAGCCAGCGGCATGAGCCCGCCGCGTCCGGAAAACCTGCGCGCGGTGCTGTTCGACCTGGACGGCACACTGGTCGATACCGCCAGCGAATTCGTCGTGGTGGTGCAGGCCCTGCGGGCCGAACACGGGCTGCCGCCACTGGAGACGGCGCGTATCTGCGCCAGTGTGTCCAACGGCGCACGCGCCCTGGTCACACTCGCCCTGGGCACGGCAGAAACAGACCCGGAATTCGAAGCCCAGCGGCAACGCCTGCTCGCCCTGTACGCGGAGGTGCTGGGCAGTAGCGCCCGGCCGTATCCCGGCATTCCCGCGCTGCTCGGCGCGCTGGCCGAGCGCGGTATCGCCTGGGGCGTGTCCACCAACAAGCCGCGCGCCTTTGCCGCGCCCCTGATGGCGCGCCTCGACATCCAGCCGGCCATTGGCAGCCTGGTCTGCCCCGACGACGTGCGCGAACGCAAGCCACACCCGGAGGCGCTGCTGCGCAACTGCGCAGAACTGGGCTGCCGGCCCGAACAGGCCATCTATATCGGCGACCACCAGCGCGATATCGAAGCGGGCCGCCGCGCCGGCATGTACACCGTGGCCGCCCTGTATGGTTACATTGAGGCCGATGACAACCCTGCTCTCTGGGGTGCAGACGCCAGCGTGAGCAGCAGCAAGGAGCTCGCGCCCCTGATTCTCGGTACCCACCTACCCGCTTGAGGACAGCACATGAACGGCCCAGAACTCCCCGACGACTACACAGCGGCGCCGGATCTGCTCGTCAACAAGACCATCCTCGTCACCGGAGCCGGTGACGGCATAGGGCGCGCTGCGGCTGAATGTTTTGCACGCCACGGCGCCACGGTGATCCTGCTGGGCCGCACCCAGGAAAAGCTCGAGGCGGTTTATGATGCTATCGAGCGCGCGGGTGGCCCACAGCCGGCGCTGTTTCCGATGGATCTGGCGACGGCGACAGAGGACGACTACGCGGGGTTGGCCGGGGCCATCGAAAGCACCTTTGGCCGCCTGGATGGCCTGCTGCACAACGCCAGCGTGCTGGGGGAGCGACGCCCGATCGCGAATGCCTCCTGGCGCGCCTGGTCGGAAGTCATGCAGGTGAATGTCAACGCACCGTTTCTGCTGACCCGGGCCCTGCTGCCGCTGCTGGAACAGGCACCACAGGCGTCCATTGTCATGACCTCATCGGGGGTGGGTCGTCGCGGGCGGGCGTACTGGGGAGCCTACGCGGTGTCGAAGTTCGCTACTGAGGGGTTTATGCAGGTGCTGGCAGACGAACTGGAGAACACCTCGCGCGTGCGGGTCAACAGCCTGAACCCGGGGGCCACCAATACGGCCATGCGTCGCACCGCCTACCCCGCGGAGGTACCGACCACGAACCCTTCGCCGGTAGACATCATGCCGCTGTACCTGTACCTGATGGGTGATGACAGCTGCGGGGTGACGGGCGCGGCCTTCAGCGCACAGGGCTGAACGCGCCCGCCACTGCATTAACGACTCTTGTGGGGACGTCGAGGGGGCTTGCGGCCAGCGTTCGCGGCCGGCGCCTTGCGCTTGCCGAACTGCCGTTCCATGACTTCCTTTTCCTTGACCGTGTTGCGCTTGACCTGCTTGACCGGTAACTGCGCCAGTTCGTACAGCCCCTTGACCTCTTTCGGTTCAAGCTCGGCCCACTGGCCCTGCTTGACGCGCGAAGGAATGAAGACGTTGCCGTAGCGAACGCGCTTGAGCCGCGACACCGTAAGCCCCTGGGACTCCCACAGGCGCCGCACCTCGCGGTTGCGGCCTTCCATGAGCACCACGTAATACCAGTGATTGATACCATCGCCGCCGCCATCCTGGATGTCGGTAAAGCGCGCCGCCCCGTCCTCCAGCATAACGCCGTCAAGCAGGCGCTGCAGGATATCCTCGTCGACCGCGCCCATCACGCGCACCATGTACTCGCGCTCAATGTTTGACGACGGGTGCATCAGCGCATTGGCGAGTTCGCCATCTGTGGTGAACAGCAACAGGCCGGAGGTGTTGAAATCCAGGCGACCAATGGATATCCAGCGCCCGGATTTCAGCTTTGGGAGGCGCTCGAACACCGTGCGCCGACCCTGCGGATCCTTGCGACTGCACACCTCGCCCGTAGGCTTGTGGTAAATGATGCAGCGCGTCTGCTCTGCCGGAGCGGCCTCCAGTGGCTTGCCATCAATGCTGATGCGGTCGCGGCCGGAAACACGGTCGCCGAGGGATGCACGGCGCCCCTCTACTTCAACCCGACCTTCTTCGATCCAGCGCTCCATCTCGCGGCGTGAACCCAGACCAGTGCGCGCCAGTACCTTCTGCAACTTTTCACCGGCAACGGCACCCGCCGCCTCGGCAGGGGGCGTTTCACCGGGCGCCGATACGCGCCGACGGCTCATTGCGCGCCACCCGGTGCAAGCGGATCGGCCGCATCCGAACTGTCGCTATCGCCAGCTTCCGAAGAATCGTCCTCCGCGCTCACCGCCGCAGACGGCAGGTCTGTTGACAGCGGCTCGGCCGCCTGACCCGCTGCGTCGTTGGCTGCAGCCAACGGCTCACCGAAGCCCAGCTCGGCGTTCAGGGTTTCAAGGTCACGGATTTCCGCCAACGCAGGCAACTGGTCGAGGTTCTTCAGGTTGAAATAATCGAGAAACTGCCGTGTGGTGGCATACATGGCGGGACGACCGGGCACATCGCGATGCCCGACGACACGAATCCAGTCGCGCTCGTGCAGCGTCTTGATGATATTCGAGCTCACCGCAACACCGCGGATCTCCTCGATTTCGCCCCGCGTGATCGGTTGCCGGTAGGCAATCAGCGCCAGGGTCTCCAACAGTGCGCGCGAATACTTTTGTGGGCGCTCCTGCCACAGCCGTGCCACCCAGGGACTCAGCGACTGCCGCACCTGGAACCGGAAGCCGCTGGCGACCTCACACAGTTCAAAGCCGCGATCTTCACAGCGCTCGCTGACCACCGCCAGCGCTTCCCGGATTTCAACCGCGGAGGGGCGCTCAGCCTCTTCAAACAACTCGCCCAGTTGCGCCACCGTGAGCGCACGGCCGGCGGCGAGCAGGGCGCCCTCGATAATCTGGACCAGCATGGATGCCGATTCGGACATTACTCGGACCTCGCCTTGACATGAATGGGGCCGAAGTTCTCCGTTTGCACAATTTCCACCAGGGCCTCCTTGATCAGTTCCATCACGGCGAGAAAGGTCACCACCACGCCAAGTCGACCCTCGCGGGCAGAGAACAGCGACACGAACGGCACAAACTGGCGCCCCGAGAGCTTTTCCAGCACTTCTGACATGCGCTCACGCGTCGACAGTGCCTCCCGCTGGATATGGTGGCTCTCGAACATGTCGGCACGCCGCAGCACTTCGCTGAGAGCCAGCAGCAGTTCTCGCATGTCCACATCCGGATCAGGGCGCGCGCGGTCAAGGTCCGGCGGCTCTGCGCTGGCAACCCAGGTATCCCGCTCCAGCCGCGGCATCTCTTCGATATCCTCGGCCGCCTTCTTGAAGCGCTCGTACTCCTGCAGACGGCGAATCAGCTGGGCTCGCGGATCCTCTTCATCCTCCTCCACATCCACCGCGCGGGGCAACAGCATGCGCGACTTGATTTCCGCCAGCACGGCGGCCATCAACAGGTACTCGGCCGCGAGTTCGAACTGCATGGCATCCATGAGTTCCACATAGCGCATGTACTGCTCGGTGATCTCCGAGACATCAATCTCGAGGATATCCAGGTTCTGGCGCCGTATCAGGTAGAGCAGGAGGTCCAGCGGCCCTTCGAAGGCCTCGAGGAACACTTCCAGTGCCTGGGGCGGGATATACAGGTCCCTGGGCAGCTCGGTCATCGCCTTGCCCAACACCACAGCGAAGGGCATTTCCCCCTGCTGTGGCCGTGCCGATGAGGGGCTGTCGGTGGCGGGCGCGGCCGGCGTGGAATCGTTCACGAAAAATCCTGTCCCTGAGAAGGCTGTGAGTATACCCGATCAGACCTCGAATGGCGTCACATCGCCCTTGCCGGCGCGCAGGATGATCGGCAGGTCGTCGGCCAGATCAACCACAGTGGTCGGTTCCAGGCCACAGTAACCACCGTCGATCACCAGATCGACCTCGTGCTCGAGCACGTCGCGGATCTCATAGGGATCAATCAGCGGCAGCTCATCGCCGGGCATGATCAGCGTTACACTCATCATCGGCTCTCCAAGATCCGCCAGCAGGGCCATCGCCACGGCGTTATCCGGGATACGCAGGCCCACGGTCTTGCGTTTGGGGTGCATGAGCCGGCGCGGCACCTCCGACGTGGCGCGCAGAATGAAGGTATAGGCGCCTGGAGTGCAGGCTTTCAACAGGCGATATACCGTATTGTCGACACGCGCGTAATTGGCGATATCCGAGAGATCGCGGCACACCAGGGTAAAGTTGTGGCGATCATCGAGGCGCCTGATGCGCCGGATACGGTCCAAAGCCGCCTTGTCACCGATGTGGCAACCCAGCGCATAGGCCGAGTCCGTGGGGTACACCACAACACCCCCGCCGCGCACAATGTCCGCCGCCTGGCGAATCAGTCGCGCCTGGGGGTTTTCCGGGTGAATCTGAAAAAACTGGCTCACGTAACCTCCACTGACGGACTTTCCTGGGGCGGCAGCCACCGCTGCCACACGCCGCGCAGACCGCCGAGATGCCGCAATTCTACACCCACTTCGGCACCCCAGGAGGAATCCTGGTGGAAATCGCTGCCGGCGGAGACCTCAAGCCCGGCTTCCAGAGCGAGCAGGCGCAACTGGCGGCTCTGCTCCGGGGTCTGGCGACCGTTGAGTATTTCCACCGCCGATCCGCCGGCCGCCACGAAATCGGCCACCAGCCGACGCAGTTTGCTGCGCGTCAATGCGTATTTGAGCGGATGCGCCAGCACCGCAACACCACCGGCCTGGACAATCCAGGCGGTAACGTCCTCAAGCTCGGGCCAGAAGGCCTTGACGTCGCCCGGCTTGCCCCTGCCCAGGTAGCGATCAAAGGCCCTGGCCAGGCTATCGACATGTCCGCGGGCCAGCATCCAGGCGGCGAAGTGCGGGCGCCCCACCTGGCTTGCACCCGCCTCCTGCAAGGCGCCCTCCAGCGCGCCCGGGAAACCCAGCTTCGCCAGCCGCTCGCCAATCACCCGGGCGCGCTCGGTGCGCGCCGCCGCTAGCCGCGCCAGCCCCGCGACAAAAACCGGGTGTTCACAGTCCATGCCAAGCCCGACCACATGCACCGTGACACCAGACCACACGCAGGACAATTCCACGCCGGGTACCAGGCGCAACGCGTTGCCCAAGGGGTTATACTCCGCGACCGCCGCCTGATATCCGGCCACGGTGTCGTGATCGGTTATCGCCAGCAGGCGTATACCCCTGTTGCGTGCCCGCTGCAGCAAGGCGGAAGGCGACAGGGCACCGTCAGATGCGGTGGTGTGGGTATGGAAGTCGATCAACACAGACACTACACTCCGGGATCGAAGAAACGGCTGGCGCACAGTGCAGGTAGGCCCTGCCGCCGACAGCGTCCATCCTAACATGCCAGGGCCAGGCTGATTTCATGAGACAACTGCTGGAATTTCTCCCGATCGCGCTGTTCTTCATCGTCTACCAGATGGATGGCGATACCGTCACGCTCTATGGCTGGAGCCACACCATCGACGGCATCTTCACCGCCACCGCAGTGCTGATGGCCGCCACCGTGTTGCAACTGCTGCTGACCTGGGCCATTACCCGACAGCTGGAGAAACGTTTGCTGTGGGTCGGTCTCGCCGTCTGCGGGTTTGGCGCAGCTACCCTGCTGCTGCACAATGAACTGTTCATCATGTGGAAACCGACCATTTTCAACTGGGCACTGGCGCTGGCCTTTGCGGCGTCCCAGTTCATCGGCAAACGCAATCTGATGGAGCGCACGCTGGGCAGCCAGATCCAGCTCCCGCACCGCGTGTGGACCCGGCTCAACCTGCTCTGGGTCGCCCACTTCAGCGTTGTCGGCGCACTGAACCTGGTCGTTGCCTACGGCTACAGCGAGGCCACCTGGGTGAGCTACAAGCTGTACTCCGCGATACTGTTCACGGTGCTGCTCACCGGGCTGACGGCCTGGATGGTGGCACCCCACCTCAAAGACCAGCCGGCTGAAAGCCAGGAGTAAACCACACCATGCTCTACGCCATTATGTGCGAGGACGTTGACGACAGCCTGCCTCTGCGCCAGGCCGCACGACCGGCCCACCTGTCACGTATCCAGCATCTCGTGGATGAGGGTCGCCTGCTGGCCGCCGGCCCGCACCCGGCACTGGATACCGAGGAGCCGGGGGCAGCGGGCTTTACCGGCAGCCTCATCATCGCCGAATTCGATAGCCTGGAAGCGGCACAGGCCTGGGCAGACAGTGACCCCTACATGGCCGCCGGCGTCTTCCGCCAGGTGATCGTCAAGCCCTACAAACGCGTGCTGCCCTGAGCCGCGGGCAGTGGTAAACTGCGAGATTGACCACCGACTGCAGAGAAGGACCCACGTTTTGCAGCATTTCCTGATTGTTTCCCTGCTCGCACTCCTGGGCAGCGCCGCCGCGCTGGCACAGGATATCCGCTACATCAGCGATACCCAGTACATTCCCGTGCGCAGCGGCGCCGGCAATGAGTTCCGTATTATCCACCGTGGCATTCCGTCCGGCACACGGCTCACCGTAAGTCGTGAGTCAGAGGACGGCACCTGGGCGGAAATCACCACGGACGGCGGCACGACCGGCTGGGTGCGATCGCAATACCTGATGAGCACCGTACCGGCCAAGACCCTCGTGGATTCAGCACGCACAAGGGCGGAGCAACTGGCGGAGGAGAATGCCAGCCTGACCGCAGAGCTGAACCAGCTGAAGGAGGTTCGCGGGGAACTGGAGAGCAGCATCGACAGCGCTGACGGTACGCTGCAGGCGGTGACCGAGGAACTCGCGCAGCTGAAACAGATATCGGGACGCTCGCTGGAACTGGACGCCGAGAACCGGCGCCTGGTGGAAGATGTCGAAAACCTGCGGGCACAGGCCGACATGCTCGGTGCCGAGAACCAGCGGCTGCAGGAAAACCTGCGCAGCAGCGCCTTTATCGACGGCGCACTGGCCGTGCTGCTGGGGGTGGTCATCACCCTTGTGGTGCCGCGCCTGTGGCCCAAACGCCGCCGCAACGATGGCTGGGCCTGAGCTCCCCAGCCCCTGAGCCCCCAACGGAGACCACACTGATGAAAGCTGTTTTCAGCCTGCTGACCGCATTGCTGCTGGCGCTCAACCCCGCCTGGTCACAGGAGCCGGGGCCCAACGCCCCACTGGTGACCATCAGTACCAGCGAGGGCGACATCACGCTGCGCCTGTTCCCGGACAAATCCCCACTGACCGTAGCCAACTTCCTGTCTTATGTGGACAGCGGGCACTACGACGGCACCATTTTCCACCGCGTCATACCCAACTTCATGGTTCAGGGCGGGGGCTTTCTGCCCGACATGACGGAAAAGGCGACCGGCGAGCCGATTGTCAATGAATCCCGCAACCGGCTGCACAATATCCGCGGGACCATCGCCATGGCACGCACCTCCGACCCGGATTCGGCGACGGCGCAATTCTTCATCAACCAGCGCAGCAACCTGCAGTTGGACTGGTCACCCGGTCAGGTTGGCTACACGGTGTTTGGCGAGGTGATCGAGGGCATGTCGGTGGTGGACTACATTGCCTCCAGCCCGGTGCGCCAGTGGGCTGGTTTCCAGGATGTGCCGGTAGAACCCATTCTGATACACAGCGTCCAGCGCAAGACCAGCGAATGACCGCACTCAGCGTCAACCTGAACAAGATCGCGCTGATCCGCAATTCGCGCGATACCCGCAACCCCGACATACCCCAGCACGCCCAGCTGTGCATTGACGCCGGAGCCGACGGCATCACCGTGCACCCGCGGCCCGACCAGCGCCATATCCGGGTGCAGGATTGCCACGACCTGGCAGCCATGCTCACCGTGGAATTCAATATCGAGGGCAACCCCATGACCGGCCCGCGCAAGAGCGATCGCGCGGGTGTCAGCGACTACCCCGGCTTCATGGCGCTGGTGCGTGAAATTCGCCCGGCTCAGGCGACCCTCGTGCCGGACGGCGACAACCAGCTGACCTCCGATCACGGCTTTGACCTGCGACGTGATGGCGAGCAGATTGCGCCGCTGGTCGCAGAACTCAAGGCGCTGGGGATTCGCACCAGCCTGTTCATGGATCCGGATCCGGCCCAGATCCGCCTCGCCGCGCAGGTGGGCGCCGACCGTATTGAGCTGTATACCGAGGCTTATGCGCGGGCCTACGCAGCGGGCGCCGAGGTGGATGCCGTACTGCAGCGCTACATCCGCGCGGCAGAGACGGCGGCCGAGGTGGGCCTGGGCGTGAACGCGGGCCACGACCTCGACCTGCACAATCTACCCCTGTTCAGCCGTGTTCCGGGCTTGCTGGAGGTGTCGATCGGCCACGCGCTGACTGTCGATGCCCTGCGCCTCGGCCTCGCCGATACCATTGCCGCCTACCAGCGCGCACTGGGCAAGGCAGGCGGCTGAGGATGTGAGCAGCGAAGACGAGTTGCCCCCCTACCTGGTACCCCACAGCCAGGAGCCGATCCGTATCCTGTACGCCGACGCCGACCTGCTGCTGGTGCGCAAGCCGCACCTGCTGCTCAGCGTGCCCGGACGCCATCCCCTCAACCGCGACTGCCTGATCAGCCGACTGCAGCAAGACTACCCGCAGGCCAGCATGGTTCACCGCCTGGATCTCGATACCTCGGGCATCATGGTGGTGCCGCTGAACCGCGCCTGCCATGCCCACCTCAGCCGCCAGTTTCAGGAGAGGCTGGTCTACAAGCGCTACGAGGCCGTGGTATGGGGTGTGGTAGAGCCCGACCGGGGTGAAATCAGCCTGCCCATCGTGAGCGACTGGGAGCGCAGGCCACTGCAGAAAATCTGCTTCGAGACCGGGCGCGAGGCCGTGACCTGGTTCGAGGTCATCGCGCGCGAAGCAGACCGCACGCGGCTGCAGCTGATGCCCCAGACCGGGCGTTCGCACCAGCTGCGCATCCACTGTCGGGAACTCGGCCACCCGATCCTGGGGTGTGACATGTACGCCCATGAGGCGGCGCTGGCCATGGCTCCCCGGCTCTTGCTGCACGCCACGGAGCTGGGCTTTACGCACCCGACCACAGGAGACTGGCTACAGGAAGCCTGCCCCGCCGACTTCTAGCCTACTCATCAGCCATCAAATGGCTGCACCAGTCCGACCAGCTGCCGGCATACAGCAGCGCGCTTTCATCCCCTGTGCGCGCCAGGGCAAACAGATTGACGCAGGCCGTTACGCCGCTGCCGCAGTACACCACCCGCGGCCTGCCCTCGGGGAGCCCCGCAAAGTGCGCAGACAGGCGCGCATCATCCAGCAGGCACCCCTGTGCATCGGACACCGCCTGCCAGGGCAGGTTAAGCGCACCGGGGATGTGCCCTGCGACCGGATCCAGTGGCTCCTCGAGGCCGGCATAGCGGGCCGGATCACGGGAGTCCAGCAGGAGTGACCCGGCGGCCTGCAACGACGCGAGCGCGGTGATATCCACCACACCGCGGTAGGCCTCCGCGGACGGCACCGCACAGGGCACAGGCTGTGGAACGGCCTGCTCCACCGCACCACCGGCCGCCAGCCAACCCGCATAACCCCCATCCAGCAACTCGGGTGGGCGGTAACCCAGTGCGCGCAACAGCCACCAGAAGCGGGCCGCAAAGGCGAACCGGGCATCATCATAGGCCACCACCCTGGCGCCAGGATGGATGCCCAGCGAGGCGAGCCGGGCAGTCAGCTGCCGGACATCCGGCAGGGGATGGCGCCCCCCGTGGCGCGCCACAGGGCCCGAGAGGTCCTCTTCGAGGTCAAGGTAATGTGCACCGGGAATATGGCCACGCAAATACGCCTCGCGACCAGCGTCGGGCTGACCCAGGACAAACCGGCAATCGACGATGATGGCGTCCGTCGCCTGCACCAGTTGCCCGGCACTGATCAGTGTTGCGGAAGACTGTCTGCTCATATCCGGAGTGTAGCGCCTGGGATACCACTCGCCCAGCGCCGCACAGGGGTTTTGTCGCTGGTCAAAACAGGGACATGCATGCCAGCGGGGCGCGACTGTACTAGACTGTTGCAAATCCCTCAGAGGCCGCCACACGTGGTCGTACGCAGCTGCGATGGTGACACCGTAACCATCATTGCCAAACCCAACCAGTCCGCCACCTGGCGAACCAACAAACTGGTCATTCTGGCGCTGGCGGTGCCCTCACTGGGTGCCGGTATCGGTTTTGCCCTGGCCGGTGCCTGGGTCATTCTGCCCTTCGCCGGGCTGGAACTCGCTGCACTCGGCGGCTCCCTGTATTACGTCAACTGGAAACTGCAATACCGCCATGTCATCACCCTCGATGCGACGACGGTGCGTATCGACAAGGGTTTCTATCTGCCGCGCCAGAGCTGGGCGTTCCCACGCCAGCGCACCGGGCTCAGCATACAGCCGGAGCGCCACCCCTGGGACGCACCGGCGCTGAGCCTGCAAAGCTCGGGCGAGAGCATTCGGGTGGGTGAGTTTCTCAACCGGGATGACGGACTGCTGTTGCAGCAGCAGCTGCAGCGGGAACTGCGTACCAGCAGCATCGCCACACAGGCCAGCCAGGCATTCTAGAACGCCCGTTTTTCGCGCATTTCCCTCTGCAGACCGGCGGGCTATCAGGTATCATCGCGCCTCATTGACAACGCCATCCCAACCGGCACCTGACCCTCTCGCCGGGACCTTCAACGCGCCACGCAGACGGCAGCCACGGGTGACATCATGAGCAACGCGGACAAGAAAACCATCGGCTTCGTCAGCCTGGGCTGCCCCAAGGCCCTGGTGGATTCGGAGCGCATCCTGACGCAACTCAAGCTGGACGGTTACGATATTGTGCCCAGCTATGAGGATGCGCAGCTGGTAGTGGTAAACACCTGCGGTTTCATTGACAGCGCGAAGCAGGAATCGCTGGACGCCATCGGTGAAGCCCTGAGTGAAAATGGCAGGGTGATTGTGACCGGCTGCATGGGCAAAGGAGCCGATGCCGACGCCATCCGCGAACTGCATCCCAAAGTCCTCAGCGTGACTGGGCCTGCTGCCTATGAAGAGGTCGTGAGCGCGGTACATCAGTACGTGCCGCACACCCCCGTGCACGATCCCTACGTGGATCTGGTTCCGCCCCAGGGCGTGAAACTGACACCACGCCACTACGCCTACCTGAAAATTTCGGAAGGCTGCAACCACCGATGCAGTTTCTGCATTATCCCGCATATGCGCGGTGATCTGGTGAGTCGGCCCATCGGTGACGTGATGGAAGAAGCAGAGCGGCTGGTGCGCGCCGGTGTGCGCGAGCTGCTGGTGATCTCTCAGGACACCAGCGCCTACGGCGTTGACCTGAAATACCGCACCGGCTTCTGGAATGGGCGGCCGATGAAAACCAGCATGCAGTCGCTGTGTGAGGGGCTTGCCGAGTTCGGCATCTGGGTGCGACTGCACTACGTGTACCCCTACCCGCATGTGGACCACGTACTCCCGCTGATGGCCGAAGGCAGGATCCTGCCCTACCTCGATATACCCTTTCAACACGGCAGTCCCAGCGTGCTGAAACGCATGAAGCGCCCCGCCGCCGCAGAGAAATCGCTGGAGCGCATTCATCGCTGGCGCGAGGTCTGCCCCGACATCACCCTGCGCAGTACCTTTATCGTGGGATTCCCGGGCGAAACCGACGCCGACTTCGAAACGCTGCTGGACTTCCTGCGCGAAGCGCAGTTGGACCGGGTCGGCTGTTTCCAGTACTCACCGGTGGCGGGCGCACCCGCCAACGACCTGCCCGACCAGGTGCCCGATGTCGTCAAGCAGGAGCGCTGGGATCGTTTCATGGCACTGCAGCAGGAGATCAGCGCCGCCAAGTTACAGGCGAAGGTAGGACGGCGAATAGAGATTCTCATTGACGAAGTGGACGACCAGGGCGCTATCGGCCGCTCCAGCGCGGATGCCCCGGAGATCGATGGCAAGGTCTTCCTCGACGGCGTTACCGATCTGCAGCCCGGCGACTTTGTGGAGGCCGAGGTCACCGCCGCCGACGACTACGACCTGTGGGCCGGCTAGCAACCCGGTGAACCTGCTGCTGTTCAGCGCCGGAGAATGCGCCGCCGACGGCCAGCTGCGCGTGACCGGCCGTCGCGCGCAGCACCTGCGGCAGGTTTTGCAGGCCAAACCCGGAGATACCCTGCAGGTGGGCCAGATCGATGGCCTGGTCGGCACCGCTGAACTGATGACCATCGACCCGCACAGCGCCACCCTCCAGGTCAGCCTGACGCACCCGGCGCCACCGAAACTTCCCGTAACTCTGGTACTGGCATTGCCGCGGCCGAAGATGCTGCGCCGCATCCTGCGTACAGCGGCTGAGTTCGGCGCGCGCGAAATACACCTGATAAACAGCTACCGGGTGGAGAAAAGCTATTGGCAAACGCCCGTGCTCGGGGCCGCTGTGATCGAGGATTATCTGTTACAGGGGCTGGAACAGGCGCGCGACACGGTCATTCCCCCGGTGCTGCTCCACCGCCGCTTCAAACCTTTCGTCGAAGACCGGCTGCCGGGCATCATCGCTGGGCGCTGTGCCCTGTTAGCGCATCCCGGCACAGCGCCACTGCCGCCGGCGGAACTGCAGGACGACACCGTGCTGGTGGTGGGGCCGGAAGGCGGTTTTATACCCTACGAGGCAGAGAAACTGCTGGCGGCGGGCTGTCGCCAGGTCTCCCTGGGCGACCGCATTCTCCGGGTGGAAAATGCGGTCGCTGCGTTACTGGCGAGAGGGCTGCGGGTGCAGACCTAGAAGCGGTACTGTATTTCGGCCCCGTACATACGCGGCGGCGCCACGGCAAAACCCCCGGTGCCCGAAGACTCGACCAGCGCGATACCGCCGTTGATGTAATCCTCGTCGGTGAGGTTGGTGCCATACAGGGAAGCGCTCCAGCGCTCATCGGTGGAAGTCCACCCCAGACGCGCGCTCAGCTCGAACTGTTCATCTTCGAACCACAGACCTGTCGTGCAACTCAGGGCATCAAAGCAGAACTCCATATCGAACTTCCAACTGGCCTGGATGCGCGGCAAGAAGGTCCCCCAGGCGGTGTCCAGCACGTACTGGGCGGAGAGCAGGTAGCTCTGCTCAGGCAGGCGCGGTAGATTCTCGCTGGAGCGGTCATTGGGGCAGGAATCGACCTGGATAAGGCTCAGGTCGGCGCGCACGCAGCCCGCCGCAGGCGGTAGGCTGGTGTCGGCAATCCTGATCTGCTCATCCATGAACTCCTTGATCTCACCGTCGGTAAACGTGGCATTGAAACCGATGATCAGGTTGTCGGTTGCCAGCCAGGTGGTCTCAAGTTCGAAGCCCTTGATGGTCGACTTGGCCGCATTGATGGTAGCTGGCGACGGTGAATTCACCTCCGGGTTGATCACCAGCGTGGTCAACTGGCGGTTGGTGTAGTCGCTGTAGAAAAACGCGCCATTCAGCCGCAGCCGGCGATCCAGTAAATCCAGCTTGAAGCCCAGCTCGATATTCTCCACTTCCTCGGGCTCAAAAGGTTCCAGTTCTCCAGTGGGTGACTCAGAGAGACCGCCGGACAGGAAGCCCTCGCTGTAGGTGAGGTACAGACTCCCCTGGTCCAGCCAGTCGCTTTCGCCAATCAGGTACTGGATGCTGGCCATCGGTGTCACGTCACTGTTGGAAACCTTGCGCTGGCGCACCTCGCTTTCCTCCAGCACGAACGCCGGGTTGTACTCGAAGCCCGGGCGCTGCACGACGAACAGCCCGCCGCCCACGGGGATGGCCGGGCCGCCGTTGGCATCCAGCGTACTGGCATCGATGCTGTAATCCTGCACGCGCAGGTCGCGGCTTTCATCCGTGTAGCGCAGGCCGAGGGTAGTGCGCCACTGCGGGGTAAACTCCCACTCCACCTGTGCATAGGCCGCAATGGCATCGTTCTTCGCGGTCAGGCTGCTGGGCGAGATGTTGAGGAAAAACAGGTTGGCGATAGCCGGGTCAAAGGGGCCCAGGAAACTGATGCTCTGGCGGCCGCCACTCTCTTCCTCATACCAGAACAGTCCGGTAACGTACTGCATGCGGTCATCAAAGGCACTGCCGATAAGCTGGAACTCCTGACTGTACTGGTCGCTCTCACCGGCACCGCCCTGCGGGTGCACGGTGTTGGTACGGTGCAGGAAGGGAATACCGGTGTGATCCAGTTCGTCGTTCTGCGAGGCTTCGGTGTAACGGTAGGCGCTGATACTTTTCAATGACAGGTCCGGGTTGATAGCCCATTCGGCCACCAGCGAAGCGCCGCGATTTTCCGCTTTGTAATCGCCCCCCAGATCCGATATTACCGTGCGCGGGTCACCACCGCCCGCCTGCGCCGCGTCTTCACAGAAATCGGCCAGGGTACGGCCCGTGGCAGGGCCGATGGCTATCGCATTGAACAGGGCTGCCTGCCAGCCATTGGCGCCTTCAACGTTGACACATTTCTGGGGACGCATCTTCTGATCGGTATCCGCCCAGTTCAGGTTCAGGTCCAGCGTCAGATCCTCGCTCGCCGCCCAACGCGTCTGCCAGATCAGGCTCTGCCGATCTTCGTCCATGTAGTCTTCGCCGTCGAAGAGGTTCTCTATCTGCCCATCGCGCTTGCGCGTGACCCCGGACAGGCGCGTCCAGACGGAATCAGTCAGAGGCACGTTGAGAACGAACTCCGTATCCAACCGATCATAATTGCCGACGCGCAGACCTACCGAACCCTCAAACTCCTCCACCGGCTTGTTTGTCGTGAACACCAGTGCACCGCCGGTCGTGTTCTTGCCAAAGAGCGTGCCCTGCGGGCCGCGCAGGACCTGCACCGACTGCACATCGTTCAGGTCGAGCAGCGCGCCGTCAGGACGACCCAGGTAAACATCATCGATGTAGATGCCCACCCCTGAGTCAATGTTCTCACCCGTATTGCGCTGCCCGACCCCGCGAATGTAGACGCTGGCCAGCGGCGCAGACCCGTTGGCCTCCACCACATCGATATTCGGCGCGAGCGTATTGAGGTCTGCGAGGTTGCGTACGCCGGCCTCGCGCAGGGCGGCGGCATCCAGCGCCGTTACGGCCAACGGGGTTTCCTGCAGGCTCTCAGCGCGTTTGCGTGCCGTCACCACCACCTCCTCCAGCACCATACCCTGCGCCAGCACAGGTGCGACCGCACCGGCGGACAATGCGCCGGCGACCGCCAGAGAGAGAACAGACATCCGCGGAAATTCGTGTTTGAACATCAACTGCACCTCACCATTATCGTTATCGTTCGAGCGTGCTCGCCAACACTAATGGCGATTAGTCTGGATTAAACCGCCTTTGCGTTATCCGGGCAAGACGCCTTTGCCTGGCGGGGATCAATTTTTGCTGCCGACCGTCAGGCCAAGCGGGCAACTGACCCCGGTACCGCCGAGTCCACAGTAGCCACCGGGATTCTTGGCGAGATACTGCTGGTGGTATTCCTCGGCGTAATAGAAAGGTGGCGCCGGCGCTATCTCGGTCGTGATTGCACCGTAACCGGATTGGTCCAGCGCCGTCTGAAACCGGCCCCTGCTCTCCAGCGCCTGCGCCAACTGTTCATCGCTGTAGGTGTAGATGGCGGAGCGGTACTGGGTCCCCAGGTCATTGCCCTGACGCATGCCCTGGGTCGGGTCATGCCCCTCCCAGAAATGCTGCAGCAAGCGTTCGTAGCTGACCTGTGACGGGTCGAAAACCACCAGCACCACTTCGGTGTGGCCGGTGCCGCCACTGCACACCTCCTGATAGGTGGGATTGGGGGTGTGACCGCCCGCATACCCCGCTGCGGTGGTGTAAACCCCGCTGAGCTGCCAGAACAGGCGCTCGACACCCCAGAAACATCCCATGCCGAACACGGCCTGCTGCAAGGGAGCAGGAAATGGCCCTTGCAGCGTATGACCGTTGACAAAGTGTGCCGGAGGCACCGGCAGGGATTCACTGCGCCCCGGCAGGGCGGATGCCGCATCGGGCAATGCGCGCTTTTTACGGATATCGAACAGACTCATACGGCTCACCTCAGTTCAGCAGACGCGCCAGTGTACTGCCCTTCCCCTTTCCGGTGTAGCCGGTGTAAGCTCGTAGAAACCCGAATCCAGTGGCCTGCCAACAAACTGTCACAATTTTGCCCTAGCGTGGTACGCGACACAGGCAGGCGCAGTGAACTAAACCCTCTGCGCCGGGTCTGACTGGGCAGAACAGGACAACGACGATGAACACGAACACGACATTCAACCCCGAAGCGCTGTGCAGCCGCAAGTTATGGCGTATTGTCGCCGGCCACGAGCACTTGCCAAACCTCGATGAGCAAGGCCTGCGCAGCGCCATCGAGGAGCTTGCCGAGCGGCGCACCTACCTCATAGAACTGGAGCGCCTCGGCAAGCTCAACGCGAGGCATTGACGCAGCAACTGTCATGGCGAAGCCCCCTGCCCGAACATCCAGTTCACGGGACATTCAGGCGTTTCTCGGCACGGCCAAAGCGGTTGCCGTGTTTGCCGAGCGCCATCCCCGGCTTGTTTTCGCCATAGACGCCACAGCCAGTCGCGAACCCACCTGGGCGATGGCGCGTGATCGTCAGGCGGCCATGTTCCACAGCGCCGGGCAGGTGGCTTCAATCAGTATCCAGCTCTGCTACTACCGCGGCTTCCAGGAATTCAGGGCGAGTCCCTGGCTCAGCGACAGCAAGGCACTCGCCGAGCAGATGATGCAGGTACGCTGCGAGGGTGGCCACACGCAAATTCAACGGCTGTTGCGCCATGCACTGGCAGTGCATCGGGAAACCCCGTTGCGAGGCCTGGTCTTCATCGGTGACGCGCTGGAGGAGTCGCCGGATGAGGTCTGCCACCTCGCCGGCCAGTGTGGGCTGCGCAAACTGCCGCTATTCCTCTTTCAGGAAGGTGCCAACAGTGCGGTGCAGCGCACGTTCCAGAGCATGGCGCGCCTGAGCGGCGGTGCCTGGGCGCATTTCGATCAGCACAGTGCAGACACGCTGTCAGACCTGCTCGGTGCCGTGGCGCGATATGCCACGGGTGGGCGGACCGCACTGGAGAATCACCCCGGGCAAGGTGCTAGACTGCTCCTTCAACAGCTGAAACCCTGAGGGCCAACGTGCCGAGAATCCTGCTGCTCCTGGCAATCGCCGTGGCCCTGTATATCCTTTACCTGCGCGCCCGCGCATTGCCACCCCACAAGCGCAGGGCGCAGTACATCAAGCTCGGCATTGCAGCGGCAGTCGTCATCGTGCTGTATCTCACACTGACCGGCCGCATGCACTGGGTCGGAGCCGCACTGACCGGCCTGCTGGTTGCAGGCAGGCAGCTGCTGCCGCTGTTTATCCGTCTATTTCCCATGCTCAGCTCGCTGCGCAGCCGTTCGGCAAGCGCAGCGCATGGCCGGCAGTCCACGGTGGAAAGCGCCGTGCTGCGCATGCACCTTGACCACGACAGCGGCAAACTCAGTGGCGAGGTCCTGTCCGGCCCATTCAAGGACTGGCGACTGGATGAACTGGATCGAAGCCAATTGGAAACACTCCTGCACTACTGCCGGCAGCAGGACAACGATTCCGTACAGTTACTGGACAGTTACCTGCAGCAGCGTTTTCCCGGCGAAACAGATTTCGGCGCGACACAATCGCCACCCCCGCCCGACAGCCAGAGCGGGCTGACGCGCAGCGAGGCGCTCGCCATTCTTGGCCTCGGCGGCGATGCCAGCGATGAGGAGATCGTGGCTGCCCACCGCAAACTCATGCAGAAGCTGCACCCGGATCGCGGGGGCAACCACTACCTGGCGGCCAAGGTCAACGAGGCCAAGGACTTCCTGCTTGGCTGAGTCGGGGAAACCTGCCTCAGGCTGGTGTCGATCGCGACGACTCTTTACACTGCGCGCCGCATACGCTTGAGAGGAGCCCGCCACGCATGAGTGAGGTATTTGTCATTCGCAACCAGCTCGGCCATTACTGGGGTAAGTCCAGGAGTTGGCTGGACGGCCGCGATGCGCGTCTGGTGGCGCGCCTGAAACACCACGACGAGGGTGTCAACCTGCTGTTTGAGCTGAGCAGCAAGGATGTGGCGCTGCGCGGCGAGGTGCTGGCAGTCGACGTAGACGCTCGCGGAGAACCGGTTATCGAGCCCAGCAGCCACCCATTGCCCGACGCGGCACCTGATCTGCTCACAGACGGGGAACAGAATCCATCAGCCGCCGGTCAAAACGGGGCTGCATCAACCACCACGAGGTGAAACGACTGTCATGAGAATCCTGCTCTTCCTTGCCACAAACATTGCAGTACTGGTACTGGTCAGCATTATTTTCAATCTGCTGGGCCTGGAGGGTATTCTTGCCGCCAACGGGGTGGACCTGAACCTGGGGCCCCTGCTCATCTTCTGCGCCCTGTTCGGCTTCGGTGGGTCGCTGATCTCTCTGTTTCTGTCCAAGTGGATGGCAAAGCGAGGCACGGGAACCTACATTATCGAGCAACCGCGGAACCGTGAGGAACAGTGGCTGCTGGATACGGTGCGGGAACTTGCCGACGAGGTGGGCATCGGCATGCCGGAGGTGGGCATTTTCCCCTCCGAGGCCGCCAACGCCTTTGCCACGGGCTGGAATCGCAATGCGGCACTGGTTGCCGTGTCCAGCGGCATGTTGCAGCGTTTCCAGCCCGCCGAAGTCCGTGCCGTCATGGCCCATGAAATCGGCCACGTCGCCAATGGCGACATGGTGACGCTGACCCTGATTCAGGGGGTGGTCAATACCTTTGTCATGTTTCTTGCGCGTATCATCGGACACACGGTTGACCGGGTCATCTTCAAGACCGAGCGCGGTTACGGTATTGGTTACTACGTGGTCACGATTGTCGCCGAACTGGTCCTGGGCATCCTCGCCAGCATGATCGTGTTCTGGTTTTCGCGCTGGCGTGAATACCGCGCCGATGCCGCGGGTGCCCGACTCGCCGGCAGCGGCGCCATGGTTGCCGCGCTGCAGCGCCTGCGTGCCGAACAGGGCCTGCCCCAGGACCTGCCGGGAGAGCTGACAGCATTCGGCATCAGCGAACAGTTGAAAGAAGGGTTCTCCGCCCTGTTCCGCTCGCACCCGCCACTGGAAGACCGTATCAGGGCCCTGCAGCAGGGCTGAACCAGTACGCGCTCATCGGCACGACATCAATCTTGTCGAAGTCGATGAAGCGCGCACAACTCTCCATCATGGCCGTCTGGTGAGCCTGCAGGGTCGCATCGTCCGGCGCGGCATAGAAACTGTATGCAGAACTCATCGCCTCGGCCGGAAAGTCCTCTTCTACGATGGCATCCAGGGCGGGTCCACCCCCGTCGAGATCGCAAACCACCAGATTCTGCCGGTAGCCGAAGGTCGACTGCGTATCAATGGCAATCTGCCAATGGCTACCCTTCCAGATGTGCAGCCATTCAGCGACGTTGAGCCGCGGCGGACGCTGCAGCAGGGCCACCTGGCAGAAACCGGGGACCCGCGCATCGGCACCCGGCGGCTGGGTCGAGTTGACGATAGGCTCCGCCTCAGACACCAGCCAGGCGTGGCTGCGAGCCACCAGATCGGGCACCAGGGTCATGGGCTGTGGCCTGCGCCAGGCGTCGTCCAGCCAGACCGAGAGCAGTGCGTCTGGCAGGCTGTCGGAGTTGGCCAGGCGCTTGTCTGCGGCGGGCGCCACGGCCGAGTCCACCACGGCGAGGCGCAGCCCCCGAACCGATTCCAGGCGCTGCAGCGCCGGCACCAGATCAGCCAGCAAACCTGCACGAAATGCATCTTCGCCCACTGCGGGGGTGCGCCAGAGCGCGTACTGTACCTTTTCCATGGTGCCTCCTATGACAGGCCGACAGGCGGCGTGATCGTGGAGCAGTTATCAATCAGCATTTCGGTCCCGTTGACGAACCAGGACTCATCCGCGGCGAGGTAGAGCACCATCTGCGCGATGTCTTCCGGGTTGCACATATCGTTGCCCTGCAGCGAAGCCAGTTCCTCCGGGGACGCCGAGTCCTTACCGGTTGCTGCCTTGATGACCATGGGTGTACGCACACCATCCGGGTGAATGGAATTACAGCGGATGCCGTTGCCCTTTTCCTTGCAGTACATCGCGATGGATTTGGTGATGGAGCGCACCGCGCCCTTGCTGGCGCTGTAGGCCGCGGCAAAGGAAATGCCCTGGATCGCGGCCACCGATGACATGTTGATGATTGAACCGCCGCCACTCTGCTCCATGGCCGGGATGGCGTGCTTGCAGCCGAGAAACACGCCTTCACTGTTGACGGACTGCACTTTGCGGAATGTCGCCAGGTCCGTGTCCACAATCGACGCGATGGTCAGCATGCCGGCGTTGTTCACCAGAATGTCCAGGCGCCCAAACACGTTCAGGGTGTCGGCGATAACCTGTCGCCAGTTGTCTTCATCGGAAACATCCAGGCGCATGAAACGCGCGCGCTCACCGATGCTGTCCGCGACCGCCTGACCATCTTTCTCGTTCAGGTCAGCGACCACCACAGAGGCACCTTCCTCTGCCAGCAGAATGGCGTCTGCCTTGCCCATTCCACTGGCGGCACCTGTAACAATGGCGACTTTACCGGCGACTCGTCCCATACTGCAGCTCCTCGTGCCCGACGCGGGCGTGTTATCTGTGTGAGCGCTGGAGTTAAGCAAATGCCCCCACAAAGCTCAATGCGCCGGCCTCGAAACGCAGGGCGTGACTGCTCTGTTGAACCGTAGACGGGCCTCGCACGAAGCGTTGCGGAATAGTATTCTCACTCACACTGCGACTTCGTCTGGAGCCCGACATGACCGATCATCAACGTCCTGCCCGCCTGCCAACGCTGCTCTTCTACTTCAGCGCCATTTTACTGCTGACGCTGCCACTGGCAGTACTGGTTGTACGTTCCGGCCACTGGCAGCAGGGCCTGCTGCTTTACGCGCTGGCCTGCCTGCTGGCGGCAATCACCGCGCTGGTGCTCACGGTGCTTTCTGTACTGCCGCGCTACCGCCAGCAACGCAAGCGACTCCTCACAGGACTGGCGTGCGCGTTGCCTGGCACGCTGCTTTTCCTGTCGGTTGTGGCGGGGCGGGGAGACTACCCCGCGATTCACGACATCACCACCGACCTCAGCGACCCACCAACATTCAGCCACGCGCCGTCCCTGCGTGGCCCGGATAGCAACCCACTGGACATCAAGCCCGACAGTCTGGGCGCGCAGCAGGACGCCTATCCGGACCTGCAGTCACTGCGCAGTGAACGCAGCGCGAACAATGCTTTCCGCCATGCGCTGGCCGTCGCTGACAAGCTGGGCTGGGAAGTCACCTGGCAGGACGCGGATGCATGGCGATTCGAGGCGGTCGACACCACGGCCATCATGGCTTTCAAGGATGATATTGCGGTGCGCATCCGCTCCACCTCCGACGGCAGCGTGATCGACCTGCGTTCAGTTTCGCGGGTGGGTGTGGGCGACATCGGCGCCAACGCCAAGCGCATCCGGGCGTTCAAGACGACCTTCGCGGAGGATCAGGGAGGACAGCTGTGAAACACTGGCTGTGCGCGCTGGGTCTTGCCCTGCTACTGCCTTCGGCTCTGGCCCAGGAGGCCGACTACCTGAGCTTCGCCACCGAGGACGAGGCCAACAGCACGGAGATCTTCAGCAGGGCCAGCCCCGCGGTGGTATTCGTTACCAATAAGGCCCTGCGGCGGGACCTGTTCTCACTGAACGTACACGAGATACCGCGCGGTTCCGGAACAGGTTTCGTGTGGGACCCCAGCGGCCTGATTGTCACCAACTTTCACGTCATAGCCGGGGCACACCGGTTGACGGTCACCCTGCAGGATCGCAGCGAATACGACGCCGAGGTCATTGGCGTGGCGCCGGAGAAAGATCTTGCCGTGCTGCGCATACAAAACCCGCCTGCGGGGCTGACCACGCTACCGCTGGGCGATTCGTCGGAGCTCAGCGTGGGTCGCAAGGTCCTTGCTATCGGCAATCCTTTCGGACTCGACACCACACTGACCACGGGTGTGGTGAGCGCACTGGGGCGCGAGATCCGCGCGCCGGGCAACCGCACCATCCGCGGCGTCATCCAGACCGATGCCGCCATCAACCCGGGCAACTCGGGCGGGCCCCTGCTCAATTCCATGGGGCAACTGGTGGGCGTGAACACCGCTATCTACAGCCCCAGCGGGGCCAGTGCGGGCATCGGCTTTGCGATTCCCGTGAACACGGTTCGGGAAGTGGTGCCCCAGCTGATCAGCTACGGCCGTATCCAGAGGCCCAGTCTCGGCCTGGAACTGGCCAGCGATCGCTGGATTCGTCGCTACCGGATTGAGGGGCTGCCTGTGGTGCGCGTATTCCCTGGCCTGCCTGCAGACCGCGCAGGCATCCGCGGTGCCTACCGCAACGCGCGAGGGGAAATCCTTCTGGGGGACATAATCACTGCCGTGGACGGCGAGGCCGTGCGCAGCAATGACGATTACCTGAGCCTGATCGAGCAGCATGAACCGGGCGACACAGTGACAATCACCCTGCGCCGCGGCGATGAGCGGCGCGAGGTGAGCGTCAGATTGAGCGATTCAGAGTAGCGAGCAGCGCCTACGAGGACGCTGCACAAACATCAGGAAAGTGTGCCACCGTCGACCCGGATGTCCTCGCCGGTGATATGCACTGCATCCTCGGATGCCAGCATGGCAATGACCCCGGCCATGACCTCGGCATCTTTTGGACCGGACAGAGAGGAAATACGTCCGATCAATTCAAAATCCATGTTGGGTGGCCACTCGATACCGGTGGTCATGCCGCTGTTGATATCGCCGGGACAGACGCAGTTGGCCCGTACGCCGCGCTTGGCAAATTCGACGGCGATACTGCGTGTCATCGCCAGCACGCCACCCTTGCTCGCTGAATACGCTGCGCCACAGGGCAGTCCGGCGAGCGCCGCAGTGGACGCTGCGTTTACGATACTGCCCCGGGTCTCCATCAGGTGAGGCAGGACTTCCCGGCAGAGCAGCAGCGTCCCCGTCAGGTTGACCGCAATGACGCGCTGGAAAGCGTCCAGTGCAATCGCATCAGTATCGTCGAAACGCAGAATGCCGGCCATGTTCACCAGCGCGTAAAGGCTGCCATAGCGGGCAACACAGGCGGCCACCGTATCCTTGACCTGTGTTTCATCAGACACATCGCAACACTGTCCAGTTGCCTCGCCGCCCGCCGCCGTGATGGTCGCCACGGTTTCGTCGAGGCCAGCCTGACTGATATCCACGCAGTACACGCTGCCACCTTCAGCAGCTATGCGCACCGCCGCTGCGCGTCCAATACCGCTGCCGGCACCCGTGACCATGACCACCCTGTTCGTGAAACGCTGCATTGCCTGCCCTCGTGAATGAATTCCAGCGCCGGAGCATGAACCAGAGCCCACAAGAGCGTCAATTCCGGCGGTACGCAGCACTGAACTCGACGCAGGTGATTGCACAGCCGTGGAGGGTTTGCTGCTCTATACCAGTGCTGCATCTCGGACCCGGCAATGCCCTCAGTCGTTTGCTTATACCGGCGCGGTCATTACCCTTGGCACACTCGCCGCGCGCGCCTTTCCGGCAGCGCGAAAACGGCCGTAACACAGGAGATTGCGCGTGGAAGACCTAGACCAGTTTCGCGAGGAAACGCGGCAATGGCTGGAAGCCAACTGCCCCGCTTCGCAGCGACTGCCCAATACACCGGAAGAACAGTACTGGGGCGGACGCCGCGGCAGCTTTGCCAGCGAAGATGCACGCGTCTGGTTCGAGCGGATGCGCGACCGCGGCTGGACAGCGCCGGAATGGCCCACGGCCTATGGCGGCGGCGGCCTCACGCCGCAGCAGGGGCAGATTCTGAAAGAAGAAATGAAGCGCATCAACGCGCGCACCCCCCTGTACAGTCTGGGTTTGTGGATGTTGGGACCGGCGCTGCTGGAATATGGCAGTGAGGCACAGAAGCAGGAGCACCTGCGGGCCATCGTTAACGGTGAGTTTCGCTGGTGTCAGGGCTACTCCGAGCCCGGCGCAGGCTCCGACCTCGCCAGCCTGCAAACACGGGCCGAGGACCAGGGGGATCACTTCCTGGTCAACGGCAGCAAGATATGGACAACGGCCGCGGACCGCTCAGACTGGATATTCTGCCTGGTACGCACCGATCCCCACGCCAAGAAGCAGGAGGGCATCAGCTTCCTGCTCATCGACATGGCAAGCCCCGGGGTGAGCACCACGCCGATTGAGCTGATCAGCGGTGATTCCGAGTTCTGCCAGACCTTTTTCGACAACGTTCGCGTGCCGAAGAGCAACCTGGTCGGCAAGCTGAACCAGGGATGGTCGGTGGCCAAGGCGCTGCTGGTCCACGAGCGCAAGCTGATGGCGGAAATCGGCGGAGATTCGCCGCGCAAGGAAATCCCTCCGGTTGAGGCCGCGCGTCGCTATCTGGAGTTCACCGACGGCCGCATCGCCAACCCACAGCTGCGCAGCGACCTGGTCGACTACGAAATGCGTATGCATGCGATCGGACTGACCCACATGCGCAGCTTTGAAGAACGCGCGGCGGGCATCAAGGGCACCGTCGGACTGGCGATGAAGTACCTTGGTACGGAGGCCATCAAGGACAAGAACGAGCTGCTGCTGGCCATTATGGGCACCCGCGGCCTGGGCTGGGAGGCGCCCGGGTTCACGCCGGAGGAGCTCGACACCACCCGCCTCTGGGCGATGTCAAAAGCCATGACCATCGCCGGCGGCACCAGCGAAGTGCAGCTGAATGTGATCGCCAACCACGTCCTGCAGTTGCCGCAGCCCCCCAAAGCAGTCACCGAGTCCTGAGGAGAACAGCATGGCACTGGTTTTGAATGAAGAGCAGCGCTTGCTGGCCGAAACAGCACGCGAATTTCTGCAGAAACAGTCGCCCGTCAGCGCCCTGCGCGCCCTGCGCGACGCCCGCGACCCGCTGGGTTATGACCCGGAGCTCTGGCGACACATGGCGGAGTTGGGTTGGGCGAGCGTGATCCTGCCCGAGGACGTTGGCGGCCTGGACTTCGGCTTCAGTGGCCTCGGCGTGGTGCTACAGGAAACCGGCCGCACCCTGGCCGCGAGCCCGCTGTTCGCCACGGCGGTTGTCGGCGCATCCGCGCTGTTGCTGGGCGGCACCGAAGCCCAGAAAGCAGTCTACCTGCCACAGGTCGCAGCGGGTGAACTCACGCTGGCGCTGGCGCTGGAGGAAGGACACCATCACCGACCGCACCATATCGCCACCCGGCTGGAGAGGTCGGGTGACGGCTTTCTGCTTTCCGGTGAGAAGCTGTTTGTACTCGACGGTCATTCGGCGGATGCACTGCTGGTAGTCGCCCGCAGCGCAGGCGAGACAAGCAGCCGCGACGGTCTCTCGGTGGTGCTGGTCCCGCGCGGCACGGCCGGCGTTGACATCGAACGCACCGTGATGGCCGACAGCCGCAACGCCGCCAATATCCATTTTACCGAGGTCAGCATCGCCAGCAACCAGGTCATCGGCACCGAGGGTGAAGCCGGTTCCTGGCTTGACGACGTGCTCGACCGCGGTCGCATCGCCATGGCGGCCGAAATGCTGGGCAGCGTTGAAGAAGTGTTCGCGCGTACGGTGGCTTGGCTGAAGGAGCGCGTGCAGTTCGGCGTGCCCATTGGCAGCTTCCAGGCCCTGCAACACCGCGCGGCCAGCTTACAGGCGGAGCTGGAGCTTGCACGCTCCGTGGTCCTGCAGGCGCTGACCGTCGTGGACGAGCAGCCACAGCAGCTGGCCATTATGGCCAGCCTCGCCAAGGCCACTCTCAACGACCTGGGCAGGCACGCCACCAATGAGGCCGTGCAGATGCACGGCGGCATCGGGGTAACCGATGAGCTCGAGATCGGGTTCTTCCTGAAACGCGCACGCACTGCCATGCAGATTTTTGGCGACACCGGTTTCCACAAAAACCGCTATGCCACCCTGTGCGGCTATTGAAGGCACACCACAGAAAACGAGGTCACTGATGAACAATGCAGACAAGATCGCCATGGTAGAACGCTACGTTGAGGCCTTTGAAAAGTCCGACGTAGAGATTATTCGCGGCATGTACGCCGACAATGCGGTGGTAGAAGACCCGGTTGGCACGGAGCCGCACCGCGGCCTGGATGCCATCTGCGCGTTTTACCAGGGTGCCTTGGGCGCCGGCGCCAAACTGCGGCTGTCAGGGCAGGTGCGCTGCGCTGGCAATGCGGTCGCCTTCCCGTTTCACGTTGTCATGCCGGGAATGCAGATTGACGTCATCGATGTGTTTGAATTCGATGACAACGGCAAGATCAGCAGCATGAAAGCCTACTGGGGCCCGGATAACCTGCGCAAGGACGGCTGACCTGGCTCACGGGTCTGCGGTTGCCGGTAGCACGCGGTCGCCAGGCTCCAAACCGGCAACGACCTCGACCCGGCCATCGGCGTTGCGCTTGCCAACGCGTAAAAACCGGCGTTCTGGCCCCTCCGGACCTGCAACGTAAGCCACCCACAGCTGTCCCACCCGTGCCAGCAGCGTCTCGGGCACACGGATGCGCTGCTCACTGCCCGCCGGCACTTCAATGCGTGCATACAATCCCGGCAGCAGCCGGTCATCGTAGGGCAGACGGATCTTAACCAGAAAACTCCGGGAACCGGGCTCGGCCGCCGGCACGATCTCCTCGATACTGCCACTCACCCTGCTGTCCAGTGCCGGCAGGCTCACCGGTACCGTCTGGCCCACGGTCAGGCTCACTGCCAACTGTTCGCGAACGCTTGCTTCCACCCGCAGCGACAGCGGATTGTACAGCGACAACAGTCGTGTACCTGGGGCTGCCGTATCACCCGGCTCTGCAAAGCGGTCCACAACCCGGCCATCCAGTGGCGAACGAATAGAGGCATAGGCCAGCGCCGCGCGTGCTTCCTCGAGCCCTTGCTGCACGCGCTGCAGATCAGCCTGCAGGCTGTCGCGCGTTGCCTGGGCAGCATCCCGATCGGACGCCGAAAGCAGGCCACGATCCTGCAACTCAATGCTGCGCTGCAGGTTGCGTTCGGCTTCCGTGAAGCGGGCGCGCACAGCGGTAATCTGATTACTGGCCTGGGCAACACGCGCTTCCAGATCCGTCTTTTCCAGCTCCAGCAGGAGCTGCCCCTCGCTGACGGTGTCTCCGGCGCGCACCAGTATCCGCTCGATGCGCGCCATGATGCGTGACGATATCAGCGTCGCCTGTTTCGCTTCCACAGAGCCCGGCACCGGTTCGGTAATGGCGACGTCCTCCATGGTTACGAGATAGGCCGCCTGCTGTGCCTCAACAGGAGGCGGCGCAAGACCTGGCGCAAGGCGGTCATCGAAGACCCCGGCCATCCAGCTCACCATCAGCACCAGCACCACGATCGCCGCCAGAGCCGGCACCCATTTCCAGACACTACGCATTGCTTGCGACCTCCCCGGTCTCTCGGTCGAAGACCAGTAGATACACCACAGGCACCACCACCAGCGTCAACAGGGTCGACGCGATGATGCCGAAAATAATTGCCAGCGCCAGGCCGCTGAAGACCGGGTCCAGAATAATCACCAGGTTACCGAGCAAGGTTGTGCCCGCCGTCAACAGCACCGGACGCATGCGCACATGCCCTGCTTCCAGCAGAGCGTTGCGAATGCTCGCTCCCCGATCCCGGGCCTGCGTAACAAACTCAACAAGGATCAGTGAATTGCGCACCACGATCCCCGCCAGCGCGATCATGCCGATCATCGCCGTTGCGGTGAACAACACCGGGTCGGGAGCACCCGCAACACTCCGCTCTCCCAACATATTCAGCCACCAGAATCCTGGCATGATGCCGATCACGGTCAATGGGATGGCCGCCATGATAATCAGCGACAGTGCGGAGGAATTGGTTTGCACCCGCAACACAAAGAAGATTGCCACCAGGGCGAAAGCGAATGCCAACCCCATATCGCGGAACACATCGACCGTGATCCGCCACTCCCCCTCACCCGTCCAGCGCACCTCGATGTCCTCGGGGAGCTCCCAGCCATCACCGCCGCCAGGATTGAGGAAGCTGCGCTGTGGCCAGTCGTTCGCACTGCCCGGGCTGGTGCCCTGGTCGGCTACGATATCGGCAATCACATCGGCGGGAGGACGGCCCGACAGCTCAGCAGTGACATACACCACCGGGCGCAGGTCCTTGCGGTAGATCGCCTGATCGGCCGCCAATTGCCGAAACTCCCCAAGCTCGCCCAGCGCCACCAGGGGTTGCGGCGCCGCATCCAGCCCGCTGGCCTTGCTGGCCTGGGTGATGCCGGCACGCCCCTTGACCTGCAAGCGTGCAAAATCATGTGGCGAGACACGCTGTTCGGGGGCAAGGCGCAGCAGCAGGGGCAAGGGCACCGCCTCACTGGCCTCCTGCAAATACCCTGCCACCAGACCTTCGTTCGCCATGGCAATGGTGTCATTGATATCCGCCGTCGACACGCCGGACAGTGCCGCTCGCGGCTTGTCCGCGACAAAACGCCAGCGCATCTGCCGCGCCTCTACCGAGGTATCCACCTCCACCACATGGGCCTCTCGGGCCAGCCGCGCCGCCAACTGTCGGGCGGCAGCCTGCTGCTGTTCATACGGTGTCAACGTGTCGCCATACACCTCTGCCACCAGCGTGCTCATCACGGGGGGGACCCGGAGGTACCTCCACCACCTTCAGATGCACCCCCTCGGCCTGCAACGGCGCGAGCAACGCCCGGATCCGCAGCACAACGCCGTGTGATTGCTGCTCGCGAGCTGCCTTGTCCACCAGTACCACCCGGATGTCAGCCAGCTGCGGCGCCACACGCTGGTAATGCCGGCGCACCATGCCGTTGAAATCGATCGGCGAGGGCTCGCCGACAAATGCGGCCACGGTCTGTACCTCGGGCACTCGCAGCAGGGACTGCATGACACGCTGGGTCAACGCCGCCGTCTGTTCGAGGGTGGCCGACTCCGGTAAGTCAACCAGCACCTGGACCTCGTTCTTGTTGTCGTAGGGGAGCAATTTCAAAGGCACAAGGCGCAGCAAGGGGAGACTGGCTGCGAGCAGAAACAGCACAATCACCACCCACACCACCAGACGAGCTCTACCCCGGTGTGCGAGCAGGGGCCCCACCAGCCGGGCGTACAGGCCATGGCTGCTGGCACCGCTATCCCCCGCCAATGCGTCAAGCGCCGGGCTGTCCACCGAGGGCAGCAGGCGCCCGGCAAGCCAGGGGGTGACAAGAAAGGCGACCAGCGTGCTGCTGATAACGGCGATGGGCACGTTAAAGGCCATGGGCGCCATATACGGCCCCATCATACCGGTGATAAATGCCAAAGGCAGGAAAGCCACGACGATGGTCAGGGTCGACATCAGCAACGGCACACGAATCTCTGCCATTGCATCGACAATGCGTCGCGCGCGCGCACCGCTGCCGACGGCAAAATTGCGTGCGATATTGTCGACACCGGTGATGGGATCATCCACCAGCAAGCCGAGGGCGAGAATCAATGCAAACAGGGTAACGCGGTTGATGGTGTAACCGAAGGCCATGTCCAGCGCCAGCGTAAACCCGTAGCAGATTGGCACCGCAAGGCCCACTACCAGGCCGGCGCGCCAGCCCAGGAATACGCTGATAAATACCACCACGGTAACGATGGCAAAGCCCAGACTGCTGGCCAGGTTGTTGACTTTTTCATCCGCCGTTTGCCCATAGTCGCGCAATACACTCACGTGCATCTGCGCCGGGAGCAATTCGCGCTGCAGCGCGTCGAGCTCTGCGTGCACCCGCTGCGCAAGGCCCACTGCATTGGTACCCGGCTTCTTGGCGACATTCAGTGTCACCATGGGATAACGCGACGGGGACTGCCCATTTGCCGTGCGGTCTCCGGCAAAGCTGATCCAGGTGTAGCTCGCCGGTTCCTGCGGCCCGTCCACAATCCGCGCAACATCGCGCAAATACACAGGCACACCATCGATCACATTCACAACCAGCCCGGGCAACTCGTGGGCACCGCGCAGCGCATCCCCGCTCTCCAGCAGAATCGACTCGTTGTTGAAAGTCCAGCGGCCGGCGGATTGCAGGTGGTTGGATGCCGCCAGGGCCGCGCTCACTTCGGCCGCACTGGTGCGCCGAGCGGCGAGGCTTTCCGGGTCAAGCAGTATCTGTACCTGACGGGTACGGCCACCGGTTACCGTCACTTCCCCCGTGTCTGGCAGGCGCTGCAGCCGCGTACTCAGTTCATCCGCCACACGACGCAAATCATAGTCGCTGTAGCGCTCCGGAGCCTCCGACCACAATGCGAGCACCACGATCGCAACGTCATCGACCTCCACCGGACTCAGGTGCCAACGGCTGACAACGGCCGGCAACAGCTGGGGATTAGAATACAGCTTGTTGTACGTGTTCAGCAGGGCTTCTTCACGATCCTCACCAACATAGAACGACAGCGTGACCGCCGAGCGCCCGGCAGTCGTTGTGGAGTACACATGTTCGACCCCTGAAATCTGCGCCAGCAATTTTTCCAGAGGGACCGCCACCTGTCGTTCTACCTGCCCGGCGGTCAGCCCGGGCGCCTCGACAAACACATCGACCACTGGCACTACGATCTGCGGTTCTTCCTCACGCGGCGTTAACACCAGTGACAGTATCCCCGCCACGATGCCAATCACGAACAGCAGCTTGGGCAGGCCGCCACCCAGGGTGTAGTTCACCACACGGTCCAATGGGTGACTCATGCTCAGCGTTGCTCCTCGCCGCAGTACAGAGAGTGCAGCACCTGTAGCACCGCAGCTACCTCACCTGCAGCAATTGAGTAATACACCTGCTGCCCGTCACGCCGGGCATTCACGAGGCCTGCTTCGCGCAGGCGCGCGAGGTGTTGCGACAAGGCGGACTGCGACAGATCCAGACCCGCATTCAGAGCACCTACAGAGCACTCGCCCTCGACCAGAGAGCACAGAATCAGCAGCCGCTGTTCATTGGCGAGTTCCTTGAGCAAGGCAACCGCCTGTCGCGCCTGCCGGGCCATTGCGGCAGCATCCATCTCTGACATTCCTGTTGCACCTCCGGCAATGCTCATAACGTTATATTAGATTTAGTTAATATGTAAAGTGTTTGACGCCCGCGCACGCATAAACCGTCTACACTGGAAGTTTGAATATACACGGAAGAGGCACTGAAATGCGTACTGCGAACAACATCATCATGAACCGCGACACCAGCGGCATGGGCGGTGAATCCACCGACAAGTCCCTCAGCGAGCTGCGTACCGAGCGCAAACAGCGCCTTGCTGCGACACTGCGCCTGTTTGGCAAGTTCGGTTTCGACGAAGGTGTTGCAGGCCACGTCACGGTACGCGACCCGGAACACAGGGATCACTTCTGGGTCAATCCCATGGGGCGTTCATTCAAACAAATGCGGGTGTCCGACCTCCTGCTGGTCAGCCACACCGGCGATGTCCTAGAGGGTGACGGCTTGCTCAACGGCGCGGCCTTCACCATCCATTCACGCATCCACATGGCACACCCACGGGTCACTGCTGCGGCCCATTCGCACTCGCTGTATGGCAAGGCCTGGGCATCCCTGGGACGCACGCTGGATCCGATCACCCAGGACGCCTGCGCCTTTTATGAGGACCACGTGCTGTTCGACGACTTCACCGGCGTTGTGCTGGACAACTCCGAGGGCGAACGAATCGCAGCCGCGCTTGGCGACAGCAAGGCCGCCATCCTGCAGAACCACGGCCTGCTGACCGTAGGCGAAAGCGTGGACGAGGCCGCCTGGTGGTTTATCACCATGGAGCGCTCCTGCCAGGCACAACTCCTGGCCGAGGCCGCCGGCACACCAAAGCTGATCAACGCGGAATGTGCGCGGCAGACCCGAGCCACTGTTGGCTCGCCCCTGGCGGGCTGGTTCAGCTTCCAGCCACTGTACGACGTGATTGTTGCGGAGCAGCCCGAACTACTCGAATAAGCGGCTACGAACGTCCGCGCGGGGGTGGTATCCTGCGCGGGGCTTTCCTCCAGACGGATACCGCATGTCACGAGCGTTCTGGTACAAATTGCTGTTGGCCGTGTTCCTTATCGCACTGGCCGTTATCCAGTTCATACCGCCTGCACCCGTGCAGTTGCCTGCGGATTTGCCCGACACTGAACGGGAGTCCGCCCGCCTGCTGGGCTTCGAAGGTATCCACAATTTCCGCGACCTCGGCGGCTACACCACTGAAGACGGCCGCCGCGTAGCCTGGGGGAAGCTGTACCGTTCAGGACACTTCGCCACCGCAACACGCAGTGACCTGCAGCAGCTTGAACGCCTGCAGCTGGACACACTGATCGACTTCCGCTCTGTCGGCGAACGCGAGGAGGAACCGAGCCGCGTCCCCGAAGACGCGCCGTTTACGCAGCTGAGTATCCCCACCCTTGATGCCGGTAACAACGCCATGGTGAGCGAGCTGCGTGCGCGGATCGAGAGCGACGATCTCACAGGGTTCGATGCCGATGCCTTCATGCTTCAGGCCAACCGACAGTTTGCCGACGAGTTCACGCCGCAATATCGTCAATTCATGCACGCTGTGCTCAAGGCCGAGGGTCGCCCTGTAGTCTGGCAGTGCACTGCTGGCAAAGACCGCACCGGATTCGCTGCCGCTATCCTACTGCGCATTCTGGGGGTTCCCGACGAGCAGATTATCCAGGACTACCTCGCCAGCCGCGAGCCGGCGCTGGATGCCCGCAGTCGCGAGCTGATGCTGCTGCGGGTGTTCAAGGGCGAGGCTGCAGCCGCGACCGTGGCCACCATGTTGAGTGTGGACGCACGCTGGCTACAGGCAGGCTTCGACGAGATTGATGCGCGCTGGGGCAGCTTCGATGCCTATGTCCGTGATGGCCTGGCGCTCACCGCAACGGACATTCAGACCCTGCGCCGGCATTTGCTGGCGGGGGCCGGGTAGGCCGCTTGGAGCTCGAGATGTACACCGAGATTATCGCAGTAGCGGTGGTCTTGTTCTACGCACTGGGCATCGTATCGGCCGTGGAGGCTATCATCAACGTGCGCACGGCGCAGGGCGCAATCGCCTGGGCCATCTCGCTGCTCACCATGCCCTACCTCGCCGTGCCCTGCTATCTGGTGTTCGGCCGCACCAAGTTTGATGGTTACCTGGAACAACGCAACGCGGTGGAGCAGGAAACACGCGAGCTGCTGCAGCAGACGCGAGCCGAAGTCGCCAAGCACCTGGTCGCCAGCTCACCCGCCGAACCGGTGTATAACGCCCTGTTCAACCTCACCGGCATACCCGCGGCCAGCGGCAACGCCGTTGAACTGCTGATTGACGGCCAACAGACTTTCAACAGTATCCTCGTCGGGCTGGAATCCGCAGAGCATCACATCTTGCTGGAATCCTACATCATTCGCGACGACAACCTCGGTCGTCGTATTGGCAGGGTATTGTCGGACAAGGCTCGATCGGGCGTCAGCGTACATGTGCTGTACGACGAGATTGGCAGCCGCAACTTCCACCGCACCGGGCTCTGCCGCCAGCTGCGCCAGACCGGCGTGCAGGTTGCCGCATTCAACACGACGCAGGGTCGTCGTAACCGGTTTCAGCTGAACTTTCGCAATCACCGCAAAATCGTCGTGGTAGACGGCCGCGTCGCCTGGGTGGGCGGGCACAATATCGGCGACGAATACCTTGGCCTGGACCCGCGTATCGGCCACTGGCGCGACACCCACCTGCGCCTACAGGGGCCGGCCGTGCTGGGTGTCGAGCTGGCCTTTGCCACGGATTGGCGCTGGGCCACCCAGCGCGTGCTCAGCGTGGTACACCCGGACGCAGAGGACGTGCACCGGGGCAACGAGAACGTGCTCGTCTTCCCCTCAGACCCCTCCAGTATTCTGGAGCAGGCCGGGCTGATGTTCCTGCAGGTTATCGTGGCCGCGCGGCAACGGATCTGGATTGCCAGCCCCTATTTCGTACCCGACCGGAGTATTGTGTCCGCGCTGCAGCTGGCGGCGCTGCGTGGTGTCGATGTGCGTGTCATAATCCCCGATGAACCCGACGGCCCGGTTGTCGGTATGGCAAACTGGTCGTTCACACGGGAGCTGCTGCCCGCTGGCGTGAAGGTCTATCGCTATCAGGGCGGCTTCCTGCACCAGAAAGTCCTGCTCATGGACAATCACCTGGCGGGCATAGGAACCGCCAATTTCGATAACCGCTCCTTCAGGCTGAACTTCGAAATTACCCTGCTGGTGGACGGCGAGCAGTTTGCCAGCGAGGTGCAGGCCATGCTGGAGGCGGATCTACAGCAGTGCCGCGAGGTCACGCCCGCCGAAATCGACGGCAAACCAGCCTGGTTTCCCCTTGCCATGGGCGCGGCGCGCCTGTTTTCACCGGTGCTGTGAGCAAGCGCTGCGCGTGAAGCCCGCTAACCCGGCCAGGACTTCGTATCGATATCGAGGTCGCGCCAGGCTTCCGGCCGCAGGCGCGGCTCGACACCCTGGCGCAGCTGTGTGTCGTAGTCGCGCAGCAGACGCATGCCAATCCGGTACATCCAGACGAGTCCGGCCAGGTTGACCAATGCCAGCAGTCCCATGGTGATTTCGGCGAAGCCGAACACAGTGCTGAGATCCTGCAAAGAGCCCCAGAACACCAGCCCCAGCACAGCCACGCGGAACCCGTTTGCCACCGTGGCGTTGTCGTGACTGAAAAAGCTCAGGCTGTTGTCACCGAGGTAGTAGTTGTAGAGGATAGAGCTGAAGGCGAAGAGCACGAGAGCGACCGATACGAACGTGGCACCCCAGCTGCCCACGTGGCTGCCCATGGCAAGCTGGGTGAGCAACACACCATCCACATCCGCCGCACCCGGCTGGTACACATCGGAAAGCAGGATAATCACAGCGGTGCAGCTACACATGATCATGGTGTCAATAAATACGCTGAAAGCCTGCACCACGCCCTGATTGGCGGGGTGCGGCACATGCGCCACCGCCGCGACATTGGGAGCGCTGCCGAGCCCCGCCTCGTTGCTGAACAGACCCCGTTTGACCCCCTGCAGAATCACGGCACCGAGCCCACCACCCACAGCCTGTTCAAGCCCAAACGCACTTTTCACGATAATCCACAACGCGGCGGGGACCTCGGTGATATGCAGCGCAATCACCACGAGCGCCGCGAGGAAGTACATAAGCGCCATGATCGGCACAATCACCTCGGAGACCAGCGCGATGCGACGAATGCCGCCGAAAATCACTGAACCCAGCACCACTACCATGACCACGCCGGTGATCCAGGTGGAGATACCAAAGGATTCCGCCAGGGACGTTGCCACAACGTAGGACTGTACCGCATTGAAACCGAGGCCAAAGGTGACCAGCAGCAACACGGAATACACAGCGGCCAGACCGCGCTGCCCAACGCCGTGCGTCAGGTAATAGGCCGGCCCGCCGCGAAAGCTGCCGTCGGGTTCCGTGCGTTTGAACAGCTGCGCCAGGGAACACTCGAAAAAGCTCGTGGCCATGCCCATCAATCCAATCAGCCACATCCAGAACACCGCACCCGGGCCGCCGAGGGTGATGGCCACGGCAACACCGGCGATATTACCGCTGCCCACGCGGCCCGCCACCGACACCACCAATGCCTGGAAGGAACTCACCTGGCCGCGCTCATGGTGCATGCCCCCGCGCAACACACCGAACATGCGCCTGAAATAGCGAAACTGCACGCCGCGCGACGCTACGGTAAACAACAGGCCTACGGCCACCAGTACCAGAACAAGCACCTGGCCCCAGAGGAAATCATTGAAAGCTGTCAGCATGGGTTCTCCGCGGGCGCAAACCCGAGATGGGCAAATCCGCGCGGTGTCAGCCTGTCACACCGCGCACGAAAATGACCACCAGCGCGGGCGGCACGACAAAGCGAATCGTGAAGCGCCAAAGCGCATACCCCAGGCCGTGCATGCTGGAGAGTTCATCGCGACTCGCGCGGGAGGTCATAACCCAGCCGGCAAACACCGCAATCAACAGGCCGCCCAACGGCAGGAGTATCTGGTTGGAGAAATAATCCACGGCGTCATTAAAGTTGAGACCACCGATCCTGAGATCCACCCACACGTTATAGGACAGGATGCTCAGCACATTGAGCACGGCGATGGAGCCGACGACCAGCAAGGTACTGCGGTGGCGCGACATGCCGTACCGCTCGTCGATCCAGGCATTTACGCACTCCACAAGGCCCACCATTGAGGTGATGCCGGCCACCGACAGCATGGTGAAGAACAGCAGGCCGAACACCTGCCCCCCTGGCATCTGGGCAAAGGCAACCGGCAGAGTCTGGAAAATGAGGCCGGCCCCCGCGGCGGGATCCAGCCCGTAGTTGAACACGGCTGGGAATATCACCAGGCCCGCCAGCAGCGCGACGAAGGTATCCGCAATCACCACGATCAGCGCTGACTGGCCAATGGAAATCGACTTGGGCAGATACGAGCCGTAAATCATCATGCCGCCCATCGCCACCCCGATGGAGAAAAACGCCTGACCAATCGCCGCGAGCACAGCATCCGGGCCGATCTTGCTGAAGTCAGGCGTGAACAGCCAGTCGATGGCCGCGCTGAACCCCCCGGCGAAATAGTTGTAGACGGCCAGGCCAACGAGCAGCATAAACATCAATGGCATCATCACCACCACCGCCCGCTCAATGCCGTCCTTGACGCCGGCATAGATGATCAGCCCGGTGATCGCCAGCCCCACCAGCGTCCAGAACAGCATCCCTGCGGTATCCGCCTGCACGGCACTGAATTGCGCGGCGGCGTCTACCGCATCGACACCGACGAAACCCGTGGTAACCGCCTTGAAGAGATACCACAATACCCAGCCCACAATGACCGCGTAGACGATCTCGATGGTGTAGGCCGCGAGCAAACCCATGCCGCCCACCCACTGCCACTGCCGACTGCGTGCACTCTCCACCGCAACCGCCGCCATCGCCGCCGGCGGGCTGGCCTGACCGCGGCGCCCAATCATCAGCTCCGCGATCAGGATGGGCATCCCTATGCCAAAGGCACAGAGCAGATAGACGATGACAAACGCCGCGCCACCGTTCTCACCCGTGATGTAGGGGAAACGCCAGATATTGCCGAGTCCGACCGCAAAGCCAACAGCCGCCATCAGGAAAGCAAATCGCGAGGACCAGTGGTCCGCCTGTGCTACAACCATGGTATTCGACCCCCGGTATTCTCATTATTACTCACAGTGTACACAAAAGCCCCCGGGGCATCAGCTGGCCGCGAGCGGTGCGCAGGCCTGGGCCAGCCACTGTCGATCAGCCCCCGCCAGCAGCGGGCCCACCGCGTCCTCCACGCGCCTGTGGTAGCTGTCGATCCATCTCCGCTCATCGCGCGACAGCATGCCGGCGTCGATCAACCGCCGGTCGAAGGGTACCAGCGTCAGGGCGTCAAAGCCGTACATCGGTGTTTCCAGATCACCCTCCACCGCCTGCACCACCACCAGGTTTTCGCAGCGAATACCGAAGGCGCCGTCCCGGTAATAACCGGGCTCGTTGCTGAGGATCATGCCCGGTTGCAGGGTGGTTGCGCCCCAGGCCCGGCCGATACGTTGCGGACCCTCGTGCACGCTGAGAAAGGCGCCGACACCGTGCCCCGTCCCGTGGTCGTAGTCGAAACCCGCACGCCAGAGCGGCTGGCGCGCCAGCACATCCAGGTGGGTGCCGGTTGTCCCCTCCGGAAACTGCACCTGGTCCAGCGCGATATGACCCTGTAACACCCGCGTGAACAGCTCGCGGACCTCGGCCGGTGGTTCGCCAATTGCCACGGTACGTGTGATGTCGGTGGTACCGTCGGTGTATTGGCCGCCAGAGTCCACGAGATACACCGAGTTGGGTGGCAACCGCGCCGGGGTGCCATTCCGGTGATTGTAGTGGCACATAGCGGCATTGCCGCCGGCGGCCGAAATGGTTTCGAACGAAGGTCCCTGAAAGTGCTGGCCTTCCTCACGAAAGGCCAGCAGCTGATCAGCAAGGCCCGCTTCATCATGATAGCGACCCGCCTGGAGTTCCGTATCCAGCCAGGCAAGAAAACGGACCACGGCGACCGCATCGCGCACGTGGGCACTGCGCGCGCCAGCAATTTCCACGGCGTTCTTGCAGGCCTTGGGCAGCAGCACCGGGTCCGGCGCGGCGATCAGGGCAGCCCCACCGTCCTGCAAAAGCTGCTGGCTCCAGGCGTTTGCGGTGTGCGGGTCCGCCAATACCCGGCAGCCTGACTGCCCGCCGAGTAGCGTCGCCGCGACCTCCGGCGCATGCAGCCGCACATCGGCGCCGCAGTGAAGCTGCCAGCCCTCCGGCATGCGCCGCGGATCCACGATAAGGTCGACAGACCCGTCGCGTCGGAGCAGCGCCATGGACTGCAGCACCGGCAGGCAGGGGACATCCAGCCCACGCAGGTTGAGCAACCAGGAGACCGAGTCCGGAGCGAACACCAACGCGGCGTCAGCGCGATGCGCGTCCAGACCCGCCGCGATCCGGGCGCGTTTACTGGCGCTTGACTCACCGGTGAAGGTCTCGTCCAGCAGCAATGCCGGGCGCACATCGGCGTCGGGACGGTCCAGCCAGCACTGGTCCACAAGGTTGTCTGCATCGGCGCAGAGCAGTATGCCGGAGGCCTGCAGCGTCTCTTCCGTTTCCCGATACCAGTGCAGACTGTGCAGCCTCGGGTCCACGGCGACGCGGGCGCCCGCCTGCAACGTCGTCGTCAACCACTGTGCAGGCGGGGTTTTGATCAGGTGCTGGTAGCTGAAGTGCGCGGCATCAACCTGCTGCCGTACCTGCACCGTGTAGCGACCATCGACGAAGATGGCCGCCGCATCACGCAGGACGACCGCCACACCTGCAGAACCGGTGAAGCCGGACACCCAGAGCAGGCGTTCGTTGTGCAGGGGAATGTACTCGCCGAGATGCTCATCGGCACGCGGAATCACCAGGGCATCGTAACCCCGCTCCGCCATCAGTGTACGCAGGGCTTGCAACCGGGTTGCTGTCGTCATCGGGGATGTCCAGAAAGTCGGGAGGCGGGCTCAGCCTTCCATGAGGTCGAAGTCTTCTTTCGAAATACCGCAGTCGGGGCATTCCCAGCCATCGGGCAGGTCCTCCCAGAGTGTGCCCGGCGCAATGCCGTCCTCGGGGATACCCAGAGCCTCGTCATAAATGAAACCGCAAATGACACATTCATACTTGCGCTGGCCGGGTTTGCTCATAGTGCTTGTTCCTGTGTGGTTGTGTGGAATCAGCGATCCGGCCCGGGGATCGAACCACCGAGTCGCAGATCGTAGCCTGCCGCCACGGGCCGGGCCAGCAATGCCAGCGCCTCCTGCAACAGCGGATCCCAGGCTCCATCGTGGGTTAACAAGATGGCGATGCTATAGTCGCGCTGCTGCAACTGCAACTCTCCCTCGGCGCGCAGCGGCCCCGCGAGCGTCACGATACTGCCGGTCAATGGCGCCGGGGCTGCGCCACGCACATCGACGGCGTAGCTGCCCAGCGGTAGAAGCCCCTGCGGTGAGTCCCAGCCCGCCTGTTGCCAGGTAAACCTGGCCGCAGCTTCGAGGGGGACTGTATCGCGCAGGTGCAGGGTGTCGATCTGTGCACCCAGGGTGCCGGTGAGCGCCACCGGCGCCACATGACGCAGCAGCGATGCATCAAACCTTGCCTCCACACCGTTCAGCAGGACCTCGCCCGCACCCAACCACGTGGCTTCACCCGACACCTGCTGGGTGCCCCAGCGGGTGCTGAACCGCACGGTGGGCGACAGTGCGAGCAGCGAAAGCGGGCGCAGCGACCAGGTCACAGCGCCCAGGTGCAGGACCCCGGCATTGGTCGCCACTCGGACGCGACTTGCGCGCCCCTGCCACACCGTGCCCGCCAGGCCGTCGGCAACCACTGGCGTGCCCGCGAGGGCACGAACAACCAGATGGGCGGGAGCGCTTGCCAGCAGAAACAGCAACAGAAGACACAGGGCAACGCACCCCATGAGCAGGCGGGTCCGGGTCATGACTGGCTGATCCGCACCGTGACATTCACCCGTCCGGCACCTCCCGCCTGCGTGATTGCAACCTCCTCGAATATCAGGCCATCGCGCGATTCGAGCTGATGCAGCCAGGCCGCCAGATCGGCAAACCGGGCATTCTCCAGACGCACCTGCAGATCGCCGCCAGCCCCGGGCTGCAGCCTGCTCACCGCGAGCCCGAAACGGGCCGTGCTTTGATTGACCACCGCAGCCAGATTACTGGTGGCACGAACCGGCGCACCGTCTGCGCGTGCCTGAATGACGAGCGCCGACAGCGCGTCGACGCGCACCAGCGCTTCCGCTGTCGCAATATTCTGCTCCGCCATGCGGTCGCGCTTGGCGGCCAACGGTGCCCACAGCACTATCCAGAGCAGCCAGACACCCACGGCGACAGCCAGCACGAGCAGGCTTGCCTGCTCTCGCACTGTGAGGCGCACCCACCACGTTTTCATCACGCCCCCTTCACCCGGATCCGTGCGCGCACACCATCGCTCTGTGCACTGCTGCTTTCCATTTCAGCGGCGAGACCCGCATCCGCGAGCCGCGCACGCAATTGCTCAACGGCAGAAAAGTCACTGGCAACAATGTTCAACCGCATCTCGCCACCACGCTGATTGTAATTCAGGCTGAGCACCCGGGCGGACGGACGCTGGGCGATAACGCCGCCGGCGCGCTCCAGCAGCGGTACGAAGCTGCCGGCACCGGGGCCACCACGGAGGCTGTCCAACTGCCGTTGCAGCTGCCGTTCGGCATCCACCAGGGCACCCTGGGGCATCGCCTGCCGATAGCTCGCTTCAAGGGCTCCGCGCAGCGCCAGGTTCTCTGCTGCGAGCGACCGGTAGTCAGCCCAGGTCGCTGCCAGTTGCAGTGCAAAGGCGCCCAGGACCACACCGGCCGCGAGGCGCCAGTGATTCCACCATTGCTGCAGCGGCAGGCGCGGTGCATACGCACCCTGACGCAGGTTCAACGCCGGCGCCTCGCTGGACAACAGCAGTGCGCTGCACAGATTCCCCTGCCGCCACTGCACACGTTCACGCAAGCCCGGCGGCAGCAATTCGAGTGTCGCGGCGTGATCCCCGGCGTAGACGATGATGGCCTCCGGCAGCTGTTGTTCAGCGGCAGCCTCGAGCACCGCAGGGAGCAACTCACGCTCCACGGTAAAACCGTCACCCTCACCGCTGCGCACGATAACCTGTTCACCATCCATGACCAGGCACCACTCACCCGCACGCCAGGGCAATAACAGCGCCTCAGGCACCCACTGCGGCAGATCCGGCAGCTGCGCCAGCGTCTCCGCCCAACGCTGCATGGCGTGGTGGCTGCAGATGGCCACGGCATAGCGGGACTTGTCGAGGGCGCGCGCCGCGAAATGCAGCGCTTCGATATCGTCTGCGACCTGCTCTTCAAACAGGTAGGGCAGCGCACGCGCCAGGTGTTTTTTCTCGGCCGGTGCCACGGGAAACGTCACCACCCGCACATCGGCTCCGGGTGCCGCAAAACAGGCCTGCCAGCGAGCACTGCGCAGCCGGGCCGCAAAGTCTGCAACGTCTTCCTCGCTGTGCAGCGGCAGCGGCTGCTCGCCGGCGCCGGGAGGGTACCAGACAAGCGCATCATCCATCAGGCGCACGATGGCTAGGTTCTGCACAGGACGTTCTCCGTTGTCATCAATACCGGGGATGGCGAGCGAGTCACAGGCTGCCCATCGCACGCACGACCGGTCGCACCTCGCGCTTGTCGCGCTGCAGGACACTGTACAAGCGCATCTTGCGCTCGGCAACTTCCACCTCGGCGGAGAGCAGAAACCAGGAAGTGCTCTCGCCCAGCAGGCCGAGGACCTTGGCCGTACTCTTGTCGCCGAACACCGGATTCTCGAGAAAGGCCGTCACATCAGCAAAGCCACCCTGCTCTTCCTGCGTTTGCAGCAACGCCTCCCCCTGGGCCTCACTCAGGGGCGCCAGGTCACCGTCACCGTTGACTGCCCGCAGCAGGGGCAGCGCTGCCGTATGAATGTTCAGCGGTCCCGGTGTACGCGGCCAGACAGTCACCAAGGGCGCCAGTGCGAGATACAGCTGCGGCGTGACATTCGCAACCGCGCGCAGCTCACTGACGCTGGCCATCGGCCGATTGGCGGCCCGGTAGGGTGGCGACTGGCTGAAGTACACATCGTCTTCAGCGCCATACGCACGTGGAATGCCGTCCGCATCCAGCCAGTCGCCGATGGCGCGGGTAACCGCCACCGCTTCCGTTTGCCCCAAAGGCGCGTCAGGCAGCGCCTGCAGTAGACGAATAAAAAACTCCTCTGCCGCGGTAAACCGTTCCGTGGCCGCACCCTCATCTACCTCCTTCGGCGCTGCCGCCAGCGCATTCAGGTTGAACCGCCCCTGCAGATCCTGCAGCGACCCCACCAGCCAGCCACCTTCATCCAGAGGATACGGCGTCGCCTGCTGCGCCCAGAGCTCACTCCTGTCATCCCGAAGCTGCGCCCGCGACTGGTCGGCGTCATAGTCCATGACCAGCGCTACCGCCGCCAATTCCTCGGCCCCGCGCAGGTACGCATAACCCTGATCCTGCAGAAACAGGTTCGCGCCACGCTGCGCGAACAGGGTGAATTCGCGCTGCATCGCTACCATGAGTGCCGCGCACAGGCCGAACACCAGTAGCGCCACCACCAGGGCCACGCCGCGCTGCGCAGTAAGATTACAGCGGGGGCAGCGCATACAGCATCCGCAGGTCGCCCAGGTCATCGAGTTCCAGTGCAAGCTCCAGTGCAGCCGGCGGCTCCAGTGTGGCCTCCGGCTGACTGGTATCCGCCACCCAGTTGTCCGGCCAGTTGCGCGTATCGACATCTGTGCCTCGCGCACCCGGCTGCAGCGCCGCCACTGAGGCCAGAAAGGTGATCTGGACGCCCGTAACGCCGTCCAGCAGGCGCACGCGCTGCGGCTCGGTGGAGCCTGCACGATCCAGCACGGAATAGCTCTCCCGCCAGAGGCTGTCATCCTCCCAGACATAATTAACACGCTGCAGCGTGCTGCGCGGCTGTGCCGCAGGGTTGTGCCAACCGGTGCGCGTGAAACTGAGCAGGAAGCGCGCCGCGGGCCCGCCGGTCAAGGCCGGCTCCTCATCGCCGAACTCATCACGTACGGGGCGGTTCACGAACTGCCGCAGGTCTCGCTGCAGTATCTGCAGGGCACGATTCACCTCCCAGGTACGCTCCGCCACCACGCGGGTACTTTCAACGCCGCTGATGACCGTGGAGAGTCCGCTGTAGGCTACCGCGGCAACGAAGGCCGTAATCGCCAGCGCAATCAGCACTTCCACCAGCGTGAAACCCTTAACCCGCAAGAGGTGAATCCCCCACAGATGCCCGCGTTGCGACGCCCGGCCGTACTCCGCCGGGCATGGCCATGAAGGCAACCAGCGAATACAGCAGCGGACCACTCTCACCTTCGCCGGCGCGCACGGAAATTTCAACCCGGAAAAAGCCCTGCACCTGCGTCGGGGTGCTCTCCAGCCGCCAGTGCCAGGGGCGCCCGGCAAACTCTTCACTGCCGCTGTCGGCCCCCTGCAGCAACTCTGCCCGGGCCGCCGTCAGCAGCCGCAACTCGACCAGCTTCCTATTGGCCAGCAGCTGCGCCAGTGACTTGTCCCGCAGGTAACCGGTACCGTCCACCTGCTGATGCAGGGCAAAAAGCAGCGCGGGCAAGGCCAGGGCGACAATCGCCAGCGCCACCATGACCTCTACCAGGGTGAAACCGCGCAGCCCGCCGGGCCGCCACCTAGCGCAGCGCATCCACGTCGTCCGCCAGTCCGCGGGGCATCATCGCCATTCGCCCCAGTAAATCCCACTCGAGTCGCCACAGCAGCTCTCCGGTCTGCCGGCTACGCCACTCCAGCGCACCTGGCGCCACCTCGCCGCTGGCGTAAAACACGACCTGCGGCGCAGCATCTTCAGCCAGCGGCGCGGCGAGCAGATCTGTCGCGGGCACACCATCGAGCAGCAGCACCAGTTCCACATCGGCCGCCAGCGTGCGCGGCGCAAGCACATCGCGGGCCAGTGCCGGCGCCCGCCACCCCTCGGGCCGGCGTTCGCGCCAGTCGTAAAGGTACCGGGTTTCCGTGCCTCGTGGGTCCACGGCCCACACCAGCCCCATATCACGCCCGGCCATCTGCGCTTCCTCCAAGGCGAATTCTGCGACGTTACGCAGCTCCCGCACCTGCGACTCAAGCAGCTGCTGCTGCCCGCCATCACCGACGTTCAAGGTTGCCAGCGAGGTCATCATGACAATCACGAACAGGACAACGAGCAGTTCAACCAGGCTGAAGCCGCGACGCCGCGCGGCAGACTCCCGGCGGGCACCCACAACCGCCCGCGCGCGCATGGATTCAGTCCCGCTCCTTCCAATTGCCGATGTCGGCGTTCTGTCCCTCACCACCCGACAGCCCGTCCGCACCGAGGCTGTAGATGTCGACCTCGCCGTTCTCGCCGGGACTCAGGTACAGGTAGGGACGCCCCCAGGGGTCCAGCGGTATCTCCTGCAAGTAGCCCCCCTCCTTGAAATTACGCGGCTGCGGATCCAGGTTGCTGGCCTCTACCAGCGCCTCCAGACCCTGCTCTGTGCTTGGATACACATAGTTGTCGAGGCGGTAGATCTTCAGCGCGGTCTCAATCGCCTTGAAATCCGCATGCACCTTCTGGATGCGCGCCTCATCCGCACGGTTCAGCACCGTAGGTGCCACGACACTGATCAGCAGCCCCATGATCACCAGTACCACCAGAATCTCCACCAGCGAAAAACCGCTGGACCGCCTTGCTGTTGTCCGGAGTTTCATATCACTATCGCACCATCGTATTGAGATCAAAAATAGGCAGCAGGATGGCCATCACGATCAGCAGCACCATCCCGCCCATAAACACCACCAGCAGCGGCTCAAGCAGGCTCATCATCGTGCCGAGCGTCATTTCCAGCTCACGCTCCTGATTGCTGGCCGAGCGCGCGAGCATCGTCTCCAGTTCTCCACTTGCCTCGCCACTGGCCACCATGTGCACCATCATCGGCGGGAAGCGGCCACTTTCACGCAGCGCACGGTGCAGGCTACTGCCCTCCTGGACACGCTCCGCCACCCGTGCACTGTCCTCTCGCAGCAGCAGGTTGGTCAATACCTGCCCGGCGATCCGCAGCGACTCCAGCAGGGGCACCCCGCTGGCCATGAGAATGCTCAGGGTCGAGGCAAAGCGGGCCGTGTCCATTGCAATCACCAGCCGCGAAAAACCGGGGATGCGCAACAGCAGTGCATGCCAGCGCCTGCGGCGTTGCGGATGACGCAACAAGCGGCGCAGCGCGAACACCACGGTCACCATGGCCACCAGCACCCAGAGCGCATAATCCCGGGAAAAATCGCTGGCGACAATCAGGCCCCGGGTCAGCAACGGCAGTTCACGGTTGGTATGTGCGAAGATGCCGATCAGTTCCGGCACGACAAAAATCATCAGTGCCACGACTACCGCCAGCGCCACGGCAATCAGGATGAACGGATAGATCATGGCCATTTTCAGTTTCTGCGCCGTGTACTGCCGCTGTTCGTTGTAATCCGCCAGCTGGGCCAGAACCGGCCCGAGAAAGCCGGCGTGTTCGCCGGCGTTGACCATGGCCCGATACATTTCGTTGAACACCAGGGGAAACTCGCCCATGGCATAGGCCAGGGTGTGGCCCTCTGCAACGCGGGAGCGCACCTGCAGCAGGAGACCCTGTGTGCGCCCTTTGCGGCTTTGCTCCGCAGCAGCCTGCAAACACTCGTCCAACGGCAGGTTGGACTGGACCAGCGTGGCGAGCTGCCGGGTCACCAGAGCGAGTTCCGCTACGCTGATACGTGGCTGCAGAAAGGACCAGCCCGTTCGCCGTTTGCCTTCCGCCTGACGGTTCGCCACCGACACTTCCACCGGCCGCAGCTTCTGTGTGCGTAACTGGCCGCGCACCTGACGCTCGGAGTCTCCCTCAAGTACGCCCTTGACCAGCTTGCCGCCGGGATCCAGTGCCTGATAACGGTATGCTGTCATGCCGGTTCAGCGCTCAGGTCACCGCGGTGACGCGCAGCACTTCTTCGATGCTGGTTTCACCACTGAGCACGCGCCGGCGACCGTCTTCCTGGATCCCCGGATAGTGCCTGCGCGCCTCCGCCAGCATCTGCTGCTCGCTCGCACCCTCATGGATCATCAGACGCAGCGCGTCAGTGACCTCGATGAGCTCGTAAATGCCGGTGCGGCCGCGGTATCCACTGTAGTGGCACTGCTCGCAGCCCTTCGCCCGATAGACGTTCACGGCAGAGTGATCATCGGCGGCCAGCCCGAGCAGCGTCCGTTCGGCGTCCACCAGGGGGTGAGGTTCCTTGCACTCGTTGCACAGAAGTCGCACGAGACGCTGTGCCATGACACCAATCAGGCTGGAAGACAGCAGGAAGGGCTCTATACCCATATCCTGCAGGCGAGTTACTGCTCCGATAGCCGTATTGGTGTGCAGCGTGGAAAGTACCAGGTGACCGGTGAGCGACGCCTGCACTGCAATTTCCGCGGTTTCCAGGTCGCGGATTTCCCCGACCATCACCACATCGGGATCCTGCCGCAGGATGGCCCGCAGGCCGCGGGCAAAGGTCATATCCACCTTGGGATTGACCTGCGTCTGGCCGACCCCCGGCAGCATGTATTCCACCGGATCTTCGATGGTGAGGATATTGCGCGTTGCCTGGTTGATGTGGGTCAGGCCGGCATACAGCGTGGTGGTTTTTCCCGAACCGGTGGGGCCCGTAACCAGAATGATGCCATGGGGACTGCGCAGGGCTTTCTCGTAACACGCGAGAACCTGCGCATTCATGTTCAGCTGCTGCAGCTCCAACTGGCCCGCCTGCTTGTCCAGCAGGCGCAGCACCACCCGCTCGCCGTGGGCGGAAGGCATGGTCGACATACGGATATCGATGGCGTGGCCGGCTATGCGCACCGAAATCCGACCGTCCTGTGGCACGCGCTTTTCGGCGATATCCAGCTTCGCCATCACCTTCAGCCGCGACACCAGCAATGGCGCCAGCATCCGTTTGGGGGACAGTACCTCGGCCAGCACGCCATCAACCCGGTAGCGCACGCTGAGGCGGTCCTCAAAGGTTTCAATGTGAATATCCGAGGCCTGCTCCCGCACCGCTTGTGACAGAATCGCGTTGATCAGGCGAATAATCGGCGCGTCGTCCTCGGCGTCCATCAAATCGCCGGCGTCAGGTATCTCATCGGCGAGACGGCTCAGATCCACATCGGCACTGATGTCCTCGGCCATCTGCACGGCGGCGTTGTTGTCGCGCTGGTAGGCGCGGGACAGGCGCCGCTGGAACTCGGTGTCAGAGACGTGTTCAAACCCGAAGGGCGTTCCCAGCCAGCGGCGGATCTCCAGCAGCAGCTGCGGTTCCAGCGCATTGCGGTGAATGAGCACGGCGCCCTGCGCACGGTTGTCCACCAGCACACCATACTGCTTGGCGAAGCCGAAGGGCAGGTTTGACCTCGACGCTGCGGGCGCTGTGACGTCCGCGGCAGACATCAGTTGGCCTCCACGGCCGCCGGTGCGTTACCCGCCTCGTCGCGGATCTCCTGGAGCTGGCGGATCTGCTCCTCCCACTCTGGCAAAACCGGCATATTGCCATCATCGAGGAACATCAGGCCGCGCTCTCGACGCAGTACCTGCTGGTCACGAATATAGCGATACTTGTCCGCCGTGGCACCGGCCAACTGCTCGTCATCGCGGATGATGGTGGGGCGTATGAAAATCAGCAGGTTGGTCTTTGTGACCTGCACCGCATCGTTGCGGAACAGGCGCCCGAAGAAGGGTATATCACCCAGCAGCGGCACCTTCTGGGTGGCGTCCTGCACATCATCCTTGATCAGACCACCCAGCACCACCACGCGGCCATCCGCTGCAAGCACCTTGGTTTGCAGCACACGCTCGTTGGTAATGAGATCCGAGGCCTGCAACACCACCGAGGTATTGCTCAGGCTGGACACTTCCTGGGAAATATCCAGCACCACCGCATCACCCTCATTGATATGGGGCGTGACTTTCAGTGTGATCCCCACATTCTCCCGCTCGATGGTCTGGAACGGGTTCTGGGCGCCGTCGCCGGTGCCGGTACTGGTAAACGAACCGGTCACGAAGGGCACGTTCTGACCCACTGTGATATAGGCCTCCTGGTTGTCCAGCGTCAGTAAACTTGGCGTGGACAGAATATTGGCGTTGGAATTTTCCTTCAGGGCGTTGAGGATCACCGTCATTGACAGGTCATCGTCGATCACCCCCCAGCCGAGGGACACACCCGGTGACTGCGCCAGCGCCCCGGCGAGGGCACCCACGTTGAAGTCGCCCGTGGTCACGCCGCCGGTGGTATCGTCGCCACCGTCTTCAGGCAATATCGCGCCCGCAATGCGACGGGCACGGGCGTCGTCGGCACTGATACTGCTGCCGAAAAAGCCGCTGTCATTGGCAAACAGCCACTGCAAGCCCAGATCCTGGCCATCGCGCACCTCCATCTCGACGATGATGGCCTCCACAAGCACCTGGGCCCGACGGATATCCAGACGTGCCACCACGGCCTCCAGCGCCGCCATTTTGTCCGTCGGCGCCGTGATAATGAGGGCGTTGGTGTTCTTGTCGGCTTCGATGGTGGCACTGGTCTCGCCTGCCCGCTGCGCACGCCCCGCTTCTCCCGCATCGACACGACCGATGTTCTGCATGACGCGGGTTAACACCTCGGCCACCTCCTCGGCCTTGGCATACTCGAGGTAAATGACTTTCACATTGCCACTCTGCTCGAGTGGGGTGTCAAGGTACCGGATCAGCCGGGTCATGCGCGCGCGCTCAAGCTCGTCGGCACTGACCAGCACGCTGTTGGTGCGCGCATCTGCAACCAGCATAACCTCGACCTCGGTGCCCTGCTGTGCCTCCGAGGTGTTCAGCTGATCGAGCATCCGCACCACATCCTCTGCAACGCCGTAGCGGAGCCTGATGACCTCGGTTTCCTGGGTGGCCGTGCGATCCATACGCTCGATGATTGCCGCTATGCGATCGATGTTGGAAGCGACATCGGAAATGATGATCGCGTTACTCGGCGCATAGGCCGCCATGTGCGCCTGCTGGGGCACCAGGGGACGCAGCACGGGTATCAGCTTGGCCGCAGAGATATTCTTCAGGCGCATGACCTGGGTGACGTACTCATCATTGCCACGCTGGCCTTCGTCATCGCGCACAGTTACAGGCGCCGAGCGGGCATCCTTGCTCTGGATGACACGCACCACGCCGCCAGAGCGAACCGCGGTGTAGCCATGCACTTCAAGGATGGACAGGAACAGATCATAGAGCTCCGCCCGCGACACAGGCTTGGAAGAAACCACCTTGACCTTGCCTTTTACCGCCGGGTCCACAACGATGGTCGTCTCAGTGGCCTCGGCGACAAACTTGATCAGCTCCTGAATATCAGTCTCTTTCAGGTTGACGGTAAAATCCTGAGCGCTCGCGGTGGCCGCACCCAGGGCGGCCAGTAGATAAAACAGCGGTACTCGCAGTGCCCGCGACATGATTCTCACTGAGTCTGTGTCCTTAACTGAATAGCCGTGACTCTATCACCGATCGGCCGGCGCATCATCAAGCCTCACGCTCAGCGCCACGGACTCCGCGCCGCGCAGCAGGTCGAAAGACACCTCGCTCGCGGAGCGCATGGCCTGATAGAGTCGCATGGTGTTTGCCGGGTCTGACAGGGACAAGCCGTTTACCGCAACAACCAGGTCGCCAGGGCGAAAGCCCAATTGTTCGAATTGCTTCCGGTGCTGCCCGGGTGTCACCCGGTAGCCGCGGAGTATGCCTTCTTCGCGCACTGCGCTGATACGCACGAGCTCGGCGAGGGACTGTGGATCCTCATACAACTGGTCTCGATACTCTGCGGCCAGTGCTGCGGACTCGGGGTCCATACGACGATCTACCACTGTGGCAGCGGACGCCGCGGGACGCGCGGTGCGGGGCACCCCGTTCTGCGCGCCTGTCAGTTGGGCGTCCAACGCCGAGGGTGGATACAGGCGTAGCAGCTCGTAGGTGCCACCGTTGTCGAGCACAACCTGATCCGGCATGACTTTTGCCAGGAGCACTCTGCCGGCAACCGGCAACTCGTCGTCCACCGAGTAAATGGCCTGGCGACCGCGGTGTTCGATCACGGCACTGCCTTCGCCGGCGGCATTGAAGGCGATAATGCCGCGCAGTGTGAGCTCCAACCGGCTCTCTCGCGCCCCTCGCTCAATGCCCTCCCGCGCGCTGCGCACCTCGCTGGCACTTTCCTCAGCCACCTCGACGTCCGCCACGGCGCCGGGCTCACCAAACAGGGACCAGCCACGCAGCGCCTCAATATCCACCTGTGCCCTGCTACTTGTGTTTGCCATGACCTGCGCTGGCGGGTTGATCACCGCACCCTCCAGCCTGGTCGCGGGCGCCACCGGGAACAGCGCCCAGAACAGCTGCACTGCCGCTGCCAACATCCAGAGGCAGGCCAGCAGTACCACCGCCCTGCGCAGCCAGAGCACACTGCGCGGGCGGGTCAAGGCCGAGATCAGACGCAGCAACCCATCGACCGCCTTGCCTGCGACGCTGCTGTGACTCAGTGAACCTGCGGCCAATGCTCTCTCCCGATGTACCCCCGCCCCGCCCGCGGCGGCCCGATGGGCGAAACGCCTCGATTATAGGGTGCGCCATTAAAAGATAAAACCGTGACGGTTGCGTGACAGTGAGATGACCGCCACGTGACGACAGGATGGCGCCGATGGACAGGGACAGGCCAGTTGACTAACCTTGCCCGCTGCCGACACCTTTTCAGGAGCAAGACCGATGGGACGCATCTTCAACGACAATTCGGAAACCATTGGCGGCACACCGCTGGTTCGCATCAACCACATCAGCACAGGCAATGTGTACGCCAAACTCGAGAATCGCAACCCGGCCATGTCGGTAAAATGCCGCATCGGAACCAGCATGGTGCTGGCGGCAGAGCGGGACGGCAGCCTGAAGCCCGGCATGACCATTGTTGAGCCCACCAGCGGCAACACCGGCATCGCGCTGGCCTTCGTCGCTGCAGCACGGGGCTACGGCTGCACCCTTACCATGCCCAACACCATGAGCCTGGAGCGGCGGAAACTGATGAAGGCGCTGGGCGCGGAGATCATTCTCACTGACGGCAGCAAGGGCATGCCCGCCGCCATCGCCCAGGCAGAGGAGATCATCGCCTCGGACCCGGGGCGTTACTGGGGCGCGCGCCAGTTTGAAAACCCGGCCAACCCGGCAATCCACGAGAGCACGACCGGACCGGAGATCTGGCAGGACACCGAGGGGGCAATTGACATTCTGGTTGCCGGTGTTGGCACCGGTGGCACCCTGACAGGCACCTCGCGCTACATCAAGGGCACCGCGGGCAAGGCCATACAGACGATAGCGGTCGAACCCGCGAGTACGACGGTCATTACCGCAGCCAAGGCGGGCACTGAGCCGACCCACGCGCCGCACAAGATACAGGGCATCGGTGCCGGATTTCTGCCTGCCAACCTGGATCTGTCCATGGTCGACCGCGTGGAGCAGGTCAGCAACGAGGACGCGATATCCTGGGCGCACAAACTCATGCAGCAGGAGGGTATCCTCGCCGGCGTATCCTGCGGTGCCGCCATGGCTGTTGCTGACCGCGTATCGCGCGAGCCCGAGAATGTGGGCAAGATGGTCGTGGTGATACTGCCGGATTCCGGCGAGCGCTACCTGAGCGCCGCGTTGTTCGAAGGCCGCTTCAGCGAAAACGAAATGGTGCAGTAGCCAGGGCGCTCAGCGCCCCTCGCGCAGCTGCGCCAGGCGCCGCTTCACGGCAGGCCACTCGGTGTCCAGGACGCTGAAGTATACGGAGTCCCTCGAGAAGTCGTTCTGCACAATGCGGTGTTTGCGCAGCACACCCTCCCGGATCGCACCAATCCGCTCCAGCGCGCGCTGAGAGCGCAAATTGCGCGCATCAGCCTTGAACTCCACCCGCAGGCAGCGCAGCCGCTCGAAAGCATGGGTGAGCAACAACAGCTTGGTTTCCGTGTTGATGCCCGTGCGCTGCCATTCCTGGCCCAGCCAGGTCCAGCCGATCTCTAGGCTGCGATGCTCGGGCAACATATTCAGGTAGCGCGTACTGCCGACGATCTTGCCCTTGGCGTTCTCGACAATCGCCCAGGCCTGTTCACCGGGCGCAGCAACGGCCTCATCGATCCACTGCCGCGTATCCGCCAGATCGATAAAGCAGCTGCGCGGCATGTAGGCCCAGTCAGGGGCATGGCAGCCACGCAGGAAGAGGCCCTGTGCGTGCGACTGGGACAGTGGCTCCAGTCGAACCTGCTCGCCATGCAGCACGCGCGTATGGCCCTCGGCACCCGGGGGAGCGTTCATGGCAGCAGGAGTGTGGAGCCGGTGGTCAAGCGGGACTCCAGGTCGGTATGGGCGCGAGCGACCTCCGCCAGCGGGTAGCGCTGGCCGATGCTGACCTTCACCTCACCCGCCAGCAGACGATCAAATACCGCTGCAGAGGACATGCGCAGGTCTTCGGTCGATGCGGTATAGGTCAGCAGCGTGGGGCGGGTCACGTAGAGCGAACCCATGTTGGCCAGGGTTTGCAGATCCAGTGGCTCAGGCTTGCCGGACGCATTGCCGAAGCTGACCAGCATGCCGCGCGGCTGCAGGCTGGCGAGCGAGGCATCGAAGGTGTCTCGGCCTACACCATCATAAACCACGGGCACACCCTGCCCACCCGTCAGCTCACGCACGCGCTCTGCAACATTCTCCTCGGCGTAATTCACCACCTGGCTATAGCCATGCGCCAGCGCCAGCTCCGCCTTCGCCGCTGAACTGACCGTGCCGATGGCCGTGACGCCCATGGCGCGCGCCCACTGGCCAAACAGCAGCCCCACGCCGCCGGCCGCCGCGTGGAACAGGCAGGTCTGACCGGCCTTGAGCGGGAACACCCGCTGCAGCAGAAACTCGGTGGTCTGGCCCTTCAAGAGGGCCGCGGCCGCTGTTTCGAAGTCGATGCCATCGGGGATACTGACCAGCCGTGAGGCCGGCAGGTTCACCGCCTGGGCGTAGGCACCGAACAGGGCCGAGCAGTAGGCCACACGGTCTCCGACGGCGAATTCGGCGCCCTCCCCGACGGCGGTTACGACGCCGGCGCCCTCCATGCCCAACCCACTGGGTAGCGGGATCGGGTACAGGCCGCTGCGGTGGTAGGTGTCGATAAAGTTCAGGCCGATGGCCTGTTGCGTCACAGTCACCATACCGGGCCCCGGCGGCGGCAGTTCAACATCCACCAGCTGCATAACCTCGGGCCCGCCCGTTTCCTCGATACGAACCGCTTTTACTGTTCCAGTGTGCATGCGACTGCCTGTTCCCCGTGTAAATACGGCTTAGTGTGCCAAACAAGCGAAGCAGAGGAAACGACTAGTTACGGTTAACCACACGTGTGGGGATGCATCGTCGACGTGATACACTTTACTCCCTGACAGGCGCTGGGAAAGCACCCGCGCCGCGGCACGAGATGACCCATGTGTTAGAGAACCTCGACCTTGACCGAAGCCTGCAACTTGCGCTGGAGGAGCTGGCTTTCGGGCAGCCCACGGCGGTACAGCAGGACGTTATTCCCCTGGCGCTGGCGGGGGCCGACCTGCGTGTGAGCGCCCCCACCGGTAGTGGCAAGACGCTGGCCTACCTGCTGCCAGGACTGCAGGCCCTGCTGGGAAACACGCTACCCACGGGCGGCGGAACCCTCATGCTGGTGCTGGTACCCACGCGGGAACTGGCCCGGCAGGTGCTGAAAAGCTGTCGCCAGTTGCTGGCCAAGAGCTCACTGCGCGCGGATGCCCTGACCGGGGGTGCCGACTTCAAGTACCAGAAATCCCTGCTGCGGAAAAATCCCGAGGTCGTCATAGCGACACCGGGACGCCTGCTGGAACACTGCGAACATCGCAGCGCCGACCTCAGCGGCCTTCGCGTACTGGTCATTGACGAGGCGGACCGCATGCTGGACATGGGTTTCAGGGACGATGTCCTTAAAATCGCGGCGTTCTGCCCCCCGCAGCGGCAAACCCTGCTGCTGTCGGCCACGCTGCACGCGCGCGGGCTCGGCGACATGAGTGCAGCATTGCAGAAGGACCCTGTCGCGGTAAGCTGCGGCGACATTCGCGCCGCCCATGAAAGTATTCATCACCAGCGGATCCTCGCTGACAGCCAGGACCACAAGGACAAACTGCTGTTGGCACTGCTACAGGACAGTGGACGCAAACAACTGGTCTTTGCCAACAAGCGCAGCACGGCGTCTCGGCTGGCTGATTACCTGCGCCACCACGGCCTGCGCGCGGGCTGCCTGCACGGCGAGATGAGCACCGAGGAGCGCAAGGCCATTGTCACACGCTTCGAGCAGGGCGGCGTGACCACCGTTACCGCCAGCGATGTGGCGGCACGGGGTCTGGACATACAGGGCATCGACACGGTGATCAACTACGACCTGCCACGCAGTGGTGACGATTACCTGCACCGCACCGGTCGCACTGGCAGGGCGGACCACAAGGGCACTGCCATCTCCCTGGTCAGCGCTGCCGACTGGAACCTGATGATCAGCATCCAGCGCTACCTGAAGATCGAGATGGAGCCGCGCTCGCTCCCTGGCCTGAAGGCGCGCTATGCGGGGCCCAAAAAGATGAAGTCGTCAGGCAAGGCCAGCGGCAGCAAGAAAAAGACGCCCTCAACCAAAAAGAAGGTGCGCGCACGGGATACCAAAGCGAAGGGCAAGCCGCGCAAACCTCCGACCGCGCGCCCTGCAAACGATGGCTTTGCGCCGCTGATGAAAAGACGGCGTGACCCCGACAAGGACTAGTGCCGGTTATTCAATCGGCGCAGGCGCATCGCGGACGAACCAGTCACGAATAACGGCAACCTTCGCGATCAGCCGCCCATCGCATTCATTCCGCATCCCCACCACTATCCGTTAAACTGTTCCTGAATTTTCAGGAAGCCCCGGACTATGACGAACCCTCTGTTGGAAAAGAACCTCCTGCCGCCATTCTCTGCCATCCGCGCGGAGCATGTTGAGCCGGCAATACGCACGCTCATTGAGCGCCACAAGGCCGAACTTGACGGGCTGCTTGCCCAACCCGGCCCCCGCAGCTGGGACTCGCTGGTTGCACCTATCGAGGCCATGGACGACGAGCTGGCGCAGGCCTGGTCACCCGTGGGGCATTTGAACGGAGTCCTGAATAGCGAGGCACTGCGATCCGCCTACAACGCCTGCCTGCCGCTGCTCTCCGAATACCATACCTGGGTGGGCCAGAATGCTGCGCTGTATGCCGCCTACCGCGAGCTTGCGGAGAGCCCTGGATTTGCCGATCTCAGCCAGCCGCAGCAACAGTCTGTACGCTATGCCCTGCGCGATTTCGAACTCGCCGGTGTCGCACTCCCTGAAGCTGGCAAAAAACGCTTCGGGGAAATACAGCAGCGCCTGTCCGAACTCAGCAGCCGTTTCAGCGATAACGTGCTGGACGCCACCAACGCCTGGAGCAAGCACGTCACTGCGGAGCAACTGCAGGGTCTGCCGGCCTCGGCGCTCGATAGCGCTGCACAGGCCGCTCGACAGCGTGATCTTGACGGCTGCCTGCTGACACTGGATTTCCCTTCGGTATACCCGGTGTTGACCTACTGTGACGACCGCGAGCTGCGCCGCGAGGTCTACCTCGCCAATGTAACGCGCGCCTCCGAGATCGGCCCCCATGGCGGCGAGTTTGACAACAGCACGCTGATGACCGAAATACTCGACCTGCGTCAGGAACTCGCTCGGCTGCTGGGCTTTGCTCACTATGCCGAATGCTCGCTAGCGACCAAGATGGCCGATAGCCCTGAGCGCGTCATAGCGTTCCTCACCGAACTGGCGGAGCGCTCCAGACCACAGGCGCAGGCTGAATGGCGGGATCTGTGCGCCTTCGCGGAGAACGAGCACGGTCTTGCGCAACTCAGGCCCTGGGACGTGGCCTACTATAGCGAAAAGCTGCGCCAGCGAACCTTCAGTATCGCGCAGGAAGAGCTGCGCCCCTATTTGCCTGTCGACCGCGTGTTGAGTGGCCTGTTCGAGGTGGTTCAACGTCTCTATGGCGTCACGGTCAGCGAGCTGAGCGAGTTCGACAGCTATCACCCGGACGTGCGCCTGTTTGAAATCAGCCAGGACGGGAAAACGCTGGCGCGCTTCTATCTCGACCTGTACGCCCGCAGCCACAAGCGAGGCGGCGCGTGGATGGACGATTGCCGGGTGCGACGCCTGACGCCCGAAGGCCTGCAGCTGCCGGCAGCCTATCTGGTCTGCAACTTCACCGCCCCGGTAGGTGACCAACCTTCGCTGCTCACTGAAAATGAGCTGGTGACACTGTTCCACGAGTTTGGGCACGGATTACACCACATGCTGACAGCACAGCACGTCGCGGCAGTGTCAGGTATCAACGGCGTGGCGTGGGACGCCGTGGAACTGCCCAGCCAGTTCCTCGAAAACTGGTGCTACCAGCCCGAGGCACTGGCGTTCATCTCCGGTCACGTGGACAGCGGAGAGCCCTTGCCCCAGACCCTGCTGGACAAAATGCTCGCGGCGCGCAATTTCCAGTCCGGGATGCAGATGATGCGTCAGCTGGAGTTTGCCCTGTTTGACTTCCAGCTTCATCAGCAGTGGGGGAAACCCGGGGTCACGGTGCAGGGCTTGCTGGACGATGTGCGCGCCCGCGTGGCGGTAGTTCCAGCGGTACCCGAAAACCGCTTCCAGCACGCTTTCAGCCACATCTTTGCCGGCGGCTATGCGGCGGGCTACTACAGCTACAAATGGGCCGAGGTGCTGTCCGCGGATGCCTTTGCACGGTTTGAGGAAGAAGGCATCTTCAACCCGCACACCGGCAGCGATTTCCGGCGTCACATCCTTGAAGCCGGCGGCTCACAGGACGCGATGGCGCTGTTTGTGGCCTTCCGCGGCAGGGAGCCCGAGGTCGAACCGCTGCTCCGGCACAGCGGTATCGCGGCGTAGGGAACGGGTTCAGGGCTTGTGCCAGCTGGCGCAGCCCTTTTGCCCGGGCCCTGAGGCAACACACAGCTCAACTTCGCGCAGGTCATCCCCCTCCGAGGCCAGCAGCAACTGCTGTAGCAGGTAACGGGAGAACTCCTCCACGGTGGCGTTGCGCAGTGGCAGCACCCGGGTGTCCGTCTTGAGAAAAAGCATCTCCTCGCCGGCGAAATGCACACGGTAATAAGCGTCGGCATCTTCGATGCGCTGGTGCGGTGAGTCTCCAGCGAGCACAAGATACTCGTCAAGCGCATCGCACAGCGACTTCAGGCGTCGCTTGTACACGTTGTAGTCGGCGGCAAAACCGTTGTCGCCCATGGGTGCCACGATCTTTGCCGAGACGGAGTAATTGTGCCCATGCAAACGCTCGCGTTCTGTCGCGGAAAATATCGTGAAATGCGCCGCAGAAAACTTGTGACTCTCCTTGTCAATGTACAGCGTGGTCAAGCGCTCCATGAGATACTTCCAACCCGGTTATGTTGATTCATTGTCACGAGTCTACGCAGAATAGGCAAGGCTGGACCGCTGGTGCACAATAACGCTGCCTCGATAGCGCGCAAACTGAATCCGGCAGACCTGCGTATTACCAGACAGCAACGCCCGCCGCGGCACCACCGCAGCGGGCGCACCATCAGGGGGAATCTATGCACACTGCAATCATCACCGGCGCCAGCGTCGGTATAGGTCGCGCCACGGCACAACGCTTTGTGGCGCTCGGCTACCGCGTCTATAACCTGTCACGACGCGCCTGCCCTGAACCCGGCGTGGAGAACATTGCCTGCGACCTCGCTTCCGACAGCTCTATTGCCAGCGCCTGCGATACACTGCTGCCTGTCGTGCGCGACAGCGCCTCTGTCTGCCTGCTGCACAATGCCAGTCAGATGCGCAAGGATACGGCCGGGAACTGCAGCAGTGACAGCCTGCGCGAGGTCCTGGAAACCAACGTGATCGCCGTCAACAGCATCAACCAGCAGTTGCTGCCTGCCTTGCCGCGAGGCTCCAGCCTGCTGTATATCGGTTCCACCCTGTCCGAGAAGGCGGTTGCCGGCTCCTTCAGCTATGTGCTGAGCAAGCACGCGCAGCTGGGCATGATGCGGGCCAGCTGCCAAGACCTCATGGGCACGGGCGTCCACACAGCGTTGATCTGCCCCGGCTTCACCGACACGGAGATGCTGCGCACGCACATCGGCAACGACCCGCAGGTTGTTGCTGCCATCGGCGGGATGAACGCCTTCGGGCGACTCATTGATCCGGGAGAGATTGCGGAGCTGGTGGTCTGGTCACACAGCAACCCGGTGATCAACGGTGCGGTACTGCACGCCAACCTGGGACAGAAGGAAGCCTGACATGACTGCCGCCGTCACCGTATGGGAGCGCCGGGAGCGGGTTTTCCTGATCCTGGCGGGGACGTTCCTCTGTGCGATGACGCTGCTGAATGTGATCGGCATCACCCGCTTTATTCAGCTGGGCCCCATGGCACTGGCAGTGGGCGTTCTGCCCTACCCGCTGACCTTTCTGTGCACCGACCTGGTCTGTGAGCTCTACGGCCGGGCGCGTGCCAATTTTCTTGTGAGCGTCGGCCTTGGCCTGAACTTCTTCATTCTCCTTGTGCTGTTCCTGGGCGATACCATGCCCTCAGTTGGACCGGAAGCGATGCCACCGTGGCAGGTGCTGCAGCTGGCCCAGCCAGTCACGCTACCCAGCGGCGAGGTGGTCAGCGACAGCATCGGCCTCTATCAGCTGATCTACGCCACTACGTCCGGTGCCGTTTTTGCGTCCATGTTGGCGTACATTGCGGCGCAATACTGCGACGTTCAGCTGTTTCATTTCTGGAAACGGGTGACCCGCGGAAAATACCTGTGGGTGCGCAACAATTTCAGCACGCTGATGAGCCAGATGGTCGATTCCGTAATGGTCATCACCGTGACCTTCGGCGCCGCTTTCCTGCGCGGCGATATCGCCTTCCAGGCACTGCTGGTGCTTATCGGCAGCAACTATCTGTTCAAAGCCACAGTCGCGCTGCTGGACACCGGCCCGTTTTACCTGCTCGTACACTACCTGCGGCGCTACCTGGAACTCGGCCCGGACGAGTATGCGGTGCCAGGGGGACGCTCGGACGGCGTTACCTGCGACTGACTTTCTGACCCGAACTGGCGGCCACCCGGGAGAACCGCTCCGGCTGTACGCACCGCGACACAGATGACCGGGCTCACCCAGGCGCAGCCGCGCGAGACGTGCAAACTGTTACAAAGTCGCGCATGTCCCGACCTGTAACAACGCGTATCATTGCAGTCTATCTACTGCAGAGAGCAAGGAAACCACCGTGGCCGAGGCCAACATTCTGATCATTGACGACGACCTGCTGTTCTGCAAGGTATTGCGCTATCAACTGGGTGTGCGCAAGTACGACTGCGAATATGCCGAATCCTCTGTCCGTGCGCTGAAGCGGCTGCAACGCGAGCCTCTGCCAGACTTGATCATGCTGGACTATTTTCTCGGCCCCCAGGACCTTAACGGGCTACAGCTTTGCAGCCAGATAAAATCGATCTGCGATGTTCCCGTGATCATGCTGACTGGCAACGATGAAGTGCGTACCACCATCTCCTGCCTTGATGCAGGTGCCGATCAATACATTGTCAAACCGTACGACATCGATGAACTCATGGCGCGGACTCGCGCGGTGTTACGTCAGTACGCAAGCAGTCAACGGGCACGCAGTACCGACCAAACCAGCCGAGTTCTTGAGTGGGAGGCACTGCAGCTCGACCCCTTGCACCGCACGCTGGGCGCCTATGGCAAGGAAGTGCCGCTCTCTGAGAAAGAGCTGGCGGTGCTTTCGGTACTCATGCGCAATCCGGGCAACCCGGTGGAGCGCAGTGAGCTCTACAGCATCGTCTACGGCCGGGACTTCGATTCCATGAACCGCGCCATGGATGTACTGGTAGGGCGCAGCCGAAAGAAACTCAAATCGCTCACCGACACCTACCGCATTCGTTCAGTGCGCGGCACGGGCTATGCCTTGCAGCCTGCCCGGGCCAGCAAGAATACCTCTCGGGAGCCAGCACCATGAGCACAAAACACACTGTTTTCGACAGCAGGCACCTGCCCCGGGCCCTGGAACTGGACGACTGGGAGGTGTTGGAAGATTTCTATATCACCTTCCTGCAGCAACTGGAGGAATTCCTGCAGCTGGTCGATTCCGCTGTGTCGCCAATGGGCCTGGAGGAGCAGCGCCATCATGCGCACAAGCTCGGCTCATCCTGCCGCACCGTCGGTGCTACCGCGCTGGCGTCGCTACTTGAAAAGCTCGAGGAGCTTTGCAGAAGCGCGGCAGACGCCGATATGCGAAGCAAGCTGCTGACAGAGATTGCCGGACTGGGCGCGAACACCCGCGATCAGGTCGCTTCACACCTTTCGGCAGCAGGAGGCGACTGACCCATGGCCGTTACACGCGCTGTTTTCGAGGCTCTGAACGCCTGCGAGCTCGGCGCGATGCACTGGCGCAAGGGCGAGGGCGCCATCGCGCTGAACCGCGCGGTGTGCGCCGCACTGGGGCTGCCGGCGAGTACCGCAGTCCTGTCCGAAGCAGATTTCTGGGCCATGGTGTATGAGGAAGATCGCGCACGTGCGATCCGCAGTCTCAACCGTTACCTGGAACATGGTTCGCAGGAAACCGTAGAGATACCGCTCCGGGTCACCGCACCAGACGGCGCAATGCGTAAACTCCAGTGCGTGCTCAGCCTCGTTGCCGATGAGGGGCACCCACCGGGCGATCTCATGATTCTTCTGCGCGATGTGACACAAGAGGAGATTGCCCGGACACAAACATTGCACAAGTCTGAACTTGAACGGCTGATTATCTCTATCTCCATCAAGCTGCTTGAAGCGCCGATCGAACACATAGACGCGACCATCATTGAAGCACTGGGGGATACCTCAAAGTATGTCGGCGCCGACCGAGGCTACCGATTCACCTACGACTGGGAGCGGGGAACCTGCAGCAATACCCACGAATGGTGCGCGCAGGGCATTGATCCCCAGATCGACTTCCTGCAGGACGTTTCGACCCACGAACTGGAAATGTGGACCACCAACCACAAGAACAGACTGCCGTTCATCGTTTCCTCGGTGCGCGGACGCTCCCCGAATGATCCGCTGCGAATGATACTCGAGCCCCAGGGCATTCGGTCTCTGGCCACATTCCCCGAGATTCTGGGCAACAACTGTATCGGTTTCATCGGCTTTGATTCGGTGCGCAGTGCACGCCAGTACAGCGATGTAGAGATCATGCTGCTGGAACTGCTGAGCGACCTCATCGCCCATACGGTGCAGCGTCGACGTCGGGAGCAGGAATTGCTCGACACCCTGAGTTCCCTGAAAGAATCACGTAATTCCGCGCTCACCATGGCAGCGGTCGCCAGCTCAGCCAATGAGGCCAAGTCTCGCTTTGTGGCGACCATGAGCCATGAAATACGCACACCGCTGCATGTGATTCTGGGTATGACCGAGCTGCTGAAAGGGACGGTCCTGGACGAGAACCAGCGCTCCCAGCTCGATGCACTGGAATCCTCGGGGCGCAACCTCGCAGAGTTGATTGGTGACATTCTCGAGGTGTCACGCATCGAGAGCGGCAACCTGGCGCTGCAACCCATGCCCCTGGAACTGCATGACCTCAGCGGCCCGGTGGAAAAGGTCATGCGGCCATTGGCCGAGCGCAAACGCATCGGGCTGCGGTTCAGTCTGTCCGCAGAGGCTCCCTGCCGCTTCTTTAACGATGCCATCAGGATTCGCCAGGTGATCCAGAATCTGGTTGGCAATGCCATCAAATTCACCGAGCGGGGTGGCGTGGAGGTGGCCCTGTCCGTGACGCGACCCGGGGTGCACCTGGACAGGAATCACTGGCGCCTGCACATCACCGTCGTCGACACAGGGATTGGCATGCCGAGGAGTGTGCTGGCTCACCTGCATGAACCTTTCTACCAGGTCACGGCCGATGGACCGGCCCGAGCCGGAGGTACGGGACTGGGCCTGGCGATCGTCTACAATCTGGTCAGCGCGATGGGTGGTACGGTAACGGTCAGCAGCGAACTTGGGGTCGGCTCTCGATTTGAAGTGAACCTGCCACTGCAGCCCTTCGATGAACAGAAGACCAGACAAGAGCCCGAGGCAACACGCAGCAGAGCGCCGGCACAGACGGATAACGACGTTGGCGGCAGCATGCCTGGCAAGCGCATTCTGCTGGCGGAAGACAACCTGATGAACCAGCGTCTTGTGCAAACGCACCTGCGAGACCTTGACTGCGAACTCACACTTGCCGAAAACGGTGAAGAGGCGGTCGCGCTGGTGACTCAGCACGACTTCGACCTGATATTGATGGACTGCCAGATGCCCGTCATGAACGGCTTCGACGCCACCCGCGAAATCCGCGCTATTCTCCGGGAGCAGCAGCGACAGCAGCCTGCCATCCTTGCTGTCACTGCCAATTCTGTACAGGGAGACAGGGAAAAGTGCCTCAGTGCTGGTATGGATGACATGCTCAGCAAGCCCTTTTCACGCCAGGAGCTGATTGCGGCCGTCACGCAGTGGATTGCCAGGGTGGCTTGAGACCGGGTTTCGTCCCGGTCAGGTCAGGTCAGGTCAGGTGCCGGATACCCAACGTTACAGTAGGCGCAACGGGCCTCTGATAGCCTAGTGCTTTTGACGCTTGGGACCCAGCATGGCACACCACACACCCGACACTGCTCCAGCGCCGCTTCAGTTTCGCTCAGGCATCCACCCCGGCAGCGCAACCGAAGAACGGCGTCGCGCACACCAGGTAGCCTCCCCTGCCCTTTTACCACTCATCGTAGCGAGCTGCCTGGCCAGTACTATCGCGCTGCAGACGCTACTTGACTGGGTAATGCAGTAGCCAGGGGTGCTCGCGCGGCATCGCGCAGGTACTCAACAGCCAATGCCTCAGCGACCTCGTTGGATGGCCTCCCCGTCACATCTGCGCGATGCAACACTTCCGCCAACGTGTCGACAATGCGCTCAATGTGCGCGCGCTTCGCGTCCGCCGGTAAACCGGCACGCTGGTAGTGCACATCGATGATGCCCCCTGCATTAATCAGGAAGTCCGGACAGTAAAGAATGCCATGGCCCTGCAGGCGCGCTGAGTCTTCTCCCGTGGCCAACTGATTATTGGCCGCGCCGGCCACGATACCTGCACGCAGGGTGTCGATTGACTGCGCGTTCAGCACGGCGCCCATGGCGCAGGGCGCCAGAACGTCTACTTCGAGGCGGAGGATCTCAGCGGGGTCCACGGGTATCACACCCAACTCGTCACTTGCGCGTGTGATGTTTACTGGATTGACGTCCGCACCGTAAACCACGGCACCGTCGGTGCGCAAATGGCGGGCCAGGTGATAACCGACATGGCCAAGGCCCTGCACCGCCACGCGCAAACCCGCGGTGCTGGCAACGCCGAGGCGATGCTGTACTGCCGTGCGAATGGCGAGGAATACGCCGTAGGCCGTGCTCGGAGATGGATCGCCCCCATGCTCATTATCATCTATGCCACTGACATGGGGAGTGCGCCCGGCCATTCTGCGCAGGTCCTCAACGCCGGTTCCCGAGTCTTCAGCAGCGACGTAGCGGCCCCCCTGGGCATGCACAAAATCGCCCATGGCACTGATCAGCGCGGGTGTCTTGTCACGGCGGGGATCGCCAATGATGACCGATTTGCCGCCTCCCATTGGCAACCCGGCCAGAGCCGATTTGTAGGTCATGCCCCGGGACAGGCGCAGCACATCGTGCAGGGCATCGGCATCACTGGCATAGGGAAACATGCGGCAGCCCCCGACGCCAGGCCCGAGAGTGGAATCGTGCACGGCGATAATCGCTCGTAGTCCGGTACCGGCATCGCTGCCAAACGCCACCAGTTCGTGGCTATCCCAGGCGGGGGCTGAAAATACGCTCATGAAGAGTTCCCTTTTTTACCGGCTGTATTCAGGCGGCGTTGACGATGGTGACTGCATCCACAGTATCCCCACGAAACCGCCGCAGCAGTGCAGCGCGCTGCTCCGCCAGATTCTCGCGGTTGCGATCCTTGACGTGACCAAAGCCGCGCAAGCGGGATGGCAGCGCCGCCAGAGCGACGGCCGTGGCGTAATTGTCCGGGTTCAGACCTGCGCGCAGTTCCGCGATCAGCGCGATGTAGTCATCGATGTCCGCGCGCTCCTGACAACGCTCTGCCGTGTAACCAAAGAGATCCAGCCGCGTTCCACGCAGCCGGCGCAGCCTGGCCAGCCAGCCGAAGGCCTTGAGCATCCACGGGCCGAACTCCTGCTTGATCAGGTGGCCGGTAGATGGGTCACGCTTGCTGAACAGAGGCGGCGCCAGATTGAAGCGCAGTTCGAAATCCCCCTCAAACTGTTGTTGCACCTTGCGCAGGAACTCGCCATCACTGTACAACCTGGCAACCTCGTACTCATCCTTGTAGGCCATCAACTTGTAGAGTGCCCTGGCAACAACTGCGCTCAGGCTGCCAGGCTCCTCCGCCCGCGGGTCCGCGGCGCGCACACTGTTCACCTGCTGCAGGTAACGCTCTGCGTAAGCGGCATCCTGGTACGCCGTTAGACGCGCAGCACGATCGGCTGCAATCTCGTCCACCTGCTCGAGCCGGGGAACTGCACGAGGCGCCAGTTCCTCCACCAGGGCCAGCACCCGTTGCGGCTGATCTGCACAGCGACGCCCCCACAGGAACGCCTGCTTGTTGAAATTGACGGCGACGGCATTCAGTTCTATCGCCTCTTCCAGCGCAGCGGCCGAAACCGGCACCAGGCCCTGCTGCCAGGCATAGCCAAGCAGAAACAGGTTGGCGGCAATGGAGTCGCCCAGCAGTTGTGTGGCAATCCTTGTCGCATCGATGAAAAACGCAGACGCCTCACCCACTTCGTCACTGACCTTGGCCTTCATCGAAGCCGTGGGAAAGCGCGCGTCCGGATCCAGGATGAAAGCCGATGTGGGCACTTCAGCATCGTTGACCACGGCGTGCGTGCGACCGTGCGCGACCTTGCCGAGTGCCTCATATGTGGAGGTGACGACAAGGTCACAGCCCAGCAGCAGGTCGGCTTCCCCGGCGGGAATGCGCACTGCCTTGATATCTTCCTGCCGTGCACTGACCCGTACATGGCTGACCACAGCGCCAAATTTCTGTGCCAGCCCGGTCTGGTTCATGGTCGCGCAGCCCTTGCCTTCAATGTGTGCCGCCATCGCCACCAGTGCCGTAATCGTCAGGACACCCGTACCGCCAACACCCGTCACCACGGTATTCCAGGGTTTTTCCAGTGATGGCAGGCGGGGCTCCGGCAGTGGGTCAAACAGGGCTTCAACCCCGCCCGCGGCGCCTTCTGGCTTGCGCAGCCTGCCTCCAACCACGGAAACAAAGCTCGGACAGAAGCCATTGGCGCAGCTGTAATCCTTGTTGCATGAACTCTGGTCTATCTGGCGTTTACGCCCCAGTTCCGTCTCCTTGGGCAGTACCGAAAGGCAGTTGGACTTGATACTGCAGTCGCCACACCCTTCACAGACGGCGTCGTTGATGAACAGGCGCTTGGCGGGGTCTTCCAACTGCCCCTTTTTGCGGCGGCGGCGCTTTTCCGCCGCACAGGTCTGTACGTAGACGATCACCGAGGTGCCAGCGAACTCCCGCAGTTCCCGCTGCAGCGTGTCCAGTTCGCTGCGGTCATGCAGGCTGTAATAGTCGGTAATGCCGTGGAACTGTCCACTCCAGGCTTCCGGATGATCGCTGACCAGCGCGATACGCCGCACGCCCTCGGCGGCGACCTGGCGCACCAGATCGCCCACGGACAGGGTGCCGTCCAGTGGCTGTCCGCCGGTCATGGCAACCGCATCGTTATAGAGAATCTTGTAGGTGATATTCACGCCCGCCGCGACAGCCGCACGAATGGCGAGAATACCCGAGTGAAAATAGGTGCCGTCCCCAAGATTCTGGAAGACATGCCGGGTATCGGTGAACGGTGCCTGCCCGATCCACGTGGCGCCCTCTCCCCCCATTTGTGTGAAGGTGTGGGTCTGCCGGTCAGGCATCCAGGTCGCCATGTAGTGACAACCGATACCCCCCAGGGCGTGACTGCCCTCGGGCACCCGGGTTGACGTGTTGTGTGGGCACCCCGAGCAAAAATGCGGCACGCGCTCAATGGTCTCGCGCGGCTGCGCCAGGGAGCGTTCTTTCTCCTCTATCCAGCGGATACGTCGATCCATGCTGTCGGACTGGTAGAAGCGGCGAATCCGGCTGGCGATGGCCAGCGCCACCATGGCCGGGGTCAACTCTGCCAGATTGGGCAGGAGGTCCCTGCCGGCCTCATCAAACTCACCGATGACACGCGGCCGCGCTGCGACAGGGTAATTATAAAGCTGCCCGGTAAGCTGGTCTTCGATGATGGAGCGCTTCTCTTCCACGACCAGGATTTCTTCCAGCCCCTCAGCAAAGTCGTGGGTTACACGCGGCTCAAGTGGCCAGGGCATCCCCACCTTGTAGACCCGCAGGCCGATCTCCGCCGCGACCGCATCATCAATGCCCATGTCCTCCAGCGCCTGCATCACATCGAGGTAGGCCTTGCCCGTGGTGATAATGCCGAGGCGCGGATTCGGACAATCGATGACAATGCGGTTGATACCGTTGACCCGGGCAAACTCGCGCGCCGCATAGATCTTGAACTTGTTGAGGCGCAGCTCCTGCTCAAGTGGCTTGTCGGGCCAGCGGGCATGTACCCCGTCTGCCGGCAGCTGGAAGTCCTCGGGGAGGACAATGTTGATGCGATTGGGATCGATGTCGGCAGAGATCGCCGAGTCCATATTCTCGGTGATGGCCTTGAGCGCAACCCAGCAACCGCTATAGCGCGATAACTCCCAGCCGAAAATACCCAGATCGAGCACTTCCTGCACGTTGGCCGGACTCAACACCGGCACTGAGGCGCCGATGAACATGTGCTCAGACTGATGGGGCAGGGTAGACGATTTACAGGCGTGGTCGTCGCCGGCTACCGCCAGCACGCCCCCAAAACGCGAAGTGCCGAAGGCGTTGGCGTGTTTGATGACATCCATGCTGCGGTCAACCCCCGGCCCCTTGCCGTACCACATGCCGAACACACCGTCGTAGCGCGCACCGGCAAACAGGTTGGTTTGCTGGCTTCCCCACACCGAGGTTGCCGCCAGGTCCTCGTTCAAACCCGGCTGAAAGTGGATATTGTGCTGTTTCAGCCACGCCTCCGCTTTCCACATGGCCTGATCAACACCGCCCACGGGTGAGCCGCGGTATCCGGAAATGAAACCCGCCGTGTTGAGACCCGCGCGGCGGTCGCGTTGCTGCTGCAGCATCGGCAACCGGACCAGCGCCTCGATGCCGGTCATGTACGCGCGGGTCGTGTCCAGCGCGTATTTGTCGTCCAGCGACACTTTGGTTAGAGCCTTGGGGTTATCGTTTGTCATGACGGCTGCTCCTGCACAGATGTGAGATTCTGCGCCAGACGGCGAGGATTTGTTATTTGATTTTCCGGCCGTTTGGGGCATATTATGAATAAAATATGCATTTTATTTAGAAAATAAGGCAAATATGACCATTAAGCTCGCCAATCAGGACGTCGAGATACTGAAAATCCTGCAGCGGGATGCCACCACAAGTACCGCCAGCATCGCCGAGAGGATCAACCTGTCCCAGTCACCCTGCTGGCGGCGCATCAATCGCCTCGAGGAGGATGGCATTATCCAGCGGCGTGTCGCACTGCTGGACCGCGCGCAGTTGGGTATGGATGTGGTGGTGTTCGCCACGATCAACCTGACCGCCACCGGGCGACAGAACCTGGTCAGTTTTGAAACGGAAATCGTCAATCATCCCGAAGTCGTGGAGTGCTACACCATGACGGGCATCTGGGACTACATGCTGAAAATTGTCACCCGCGACATCCGTCACTATGAAGACTTTGTGCGCAACACGCTCACCACCAGCCCCGGCATCCGCGAACTGCATTCCCACATGGCGGTGACCGAGATCAAGAACACCACCGAATTACCGCTGGACACACAACTGTAGGTAGACCATGTTGCAGACCAAACTTCCAGCAGTGGGCACCACCATTTTTACGCGCATGTCCGCCCTTGCCCAGGCGGAGGGCGCCCTCAATCTCTCGCAGGGCTTCCCCGATTTCCCAGCCCCCGAGGCCCTGCGGCGCGCACTGGCACGGCATGCTCTGGAGGGACACAACCAATATGCGCCCATGGCAGGCCTGCCCGAGCTGCGCGAGGCGATTGCCGCACAGCTGATGCGGCACCGCAACGTCGAGTGTGACCCGGAAAGCGAGATCACAGTGCTGCCCGGCGCGACGGAGGCCATCTACTGCGCGATCACCGCCTCCATCAGCATCGGTGACGAAGTCATCCTGCTCGACCCCTGTTACGACAGCTATCGACCGGCGGTGCTCCTCGCGGGGGGCGTACCGGTTCACATACCTCTTACCCCGGGTACCTTTCGACCGGACTGGGCGCGGGTCGAAGCCGCAATCAGCCGCCGCACGCGCATGCTGGTGGTCAACTCGCCACACAATCCTACCGGGGCAATGCTGGAAAAAGAGGATCTTGAAACCCTGAACGCACTGGTCGCGAATTACGGCCTTCTGGTGGTGAGCGACGAAGTGTACGAGTATCTGGTCTATGATGGCCGGGTGCACTACAGCGCGCTGCAGTTTGACGCGTTGCGCGCGGCCACCTTCGCCGTGTTCTCCTTTGGCAAAACCTACGGCGTGACTGGTTGGAAAACCGGATATTGTGTTGCCCCGCCGGCGCTGACGGCAGAGCTGCGCAAGGTTCACCAATTCGTCTGCTTTGTCGCGGTAACGCCGGTGCAGCAGGCCCTGGCCGACTTCATGTGCGCGGAGCCGGACTATCCGCTTACCCTTGCTGCGCTCTACCAGGGCAAGCGCGACCTGTTCAACCGCGCACTGACGGGCTCACCGTTTCGCCTGGAACCCAGCGCCGGAAGTTATTTCCAGCTTCTCGACTACACTGACATCACTGACACACCGGACGCCCAACTCTGTGAGCTGTGGACGAAGGACCCTGGCGTGGCCTCCATACCCATTTCAGTGTTTTACCAGCAACCGCCTGAGCAGCACCTGCTGCGCTTCTGCTTCGCCAAGCAGGACGCCGTGCTGCAGCAGGCCGCGGAGCGACTATGCAAGATCTGACGGTTACCCTGGTGCAATGTGAACTGGCCTGGGAAGCACCTGCCGACAACCGGCGGCACCTCGAGGCGCTGCTTGACCGCAGCGCAGCGGGCAGCGATCTCGTGGTGCTGCCGGAAATGTTCACCACCGGCTTTTCGATGAATGCGCTGGCCAATGCCGAGCCAACCGGCGGCGACACCGAGCGCTGGATGCAGCGGCTGGCGCGGCAACACGACTGCGCCATCACCGGCAGCATCGCCGTGCGCACCGAGGGCGATGCCGTTTACAACCGCATGCTGTTTGTCACTCCCGACGGCGGCATTACCCACTACGATAAACGCCACCTGTTTCGCATGGCGGGCGAACACGAGCGCTATGCCGGCGGCAAGGAGCGGGTCACTGTGACCTGGCGTGGTTGGCGCATTCTGCTGCAGGTGTGCTACGACCTGCGCTTTCCCGTGTTCAGCCGGAACCGGGGGGATTACGATCTGGTGCTGTATGTCGCCAACTGGCCTGCAGCGAGACGCCTGCACTGGCGTGCACTGCTGCCGGCGCGGGCGATTGAAAACGCGGCCTGCGTGGTAGGTGTGAACAGGGTCGGCAGGGATGCCAAAGCGGTGGATTATGCGGGGGACAGCCTCGCCATAGCGGCAGACGGCAACATGCTGGCGGACCTGACAAATGAAAACGGCACTGTCAGCGTCGTACTGAACAGTGCCGATCTTCTTGCGTACCGGACGCGATTTCCCTGCCACCTGGATGCGGACGACTTCCAGCTGCGCTGAAAAGTCGCCCCACCGCTTGCGGCGTCAGGGCGCCGGCTTACTCCTTGTATTCAACTTCCAGCGTAGCCATTACGCGGCGGTTCTCGGCGCGGCCTTCGCTGGTGTCGTTGCTTGCAACAGGGCGAGACTCACCGTAACCAACGGCTTCCAGACGGTCAGCGCTGATGCCGTGCTGGTTGACCAGCAGGTCAACCACTGCCTGCGCGCGACGCTGTGACAGTTGTTGGTTGTAGTTTTCCGGACCCACGCTGTCGGTGTGACCTTCAACGTCAACCTGCAGGTCGCTGAAGCGCTTCAGGAACGCGGCCAGCTCGCTGATGTCACCAAAGTACACTTCTTTCACCTTGGTGGAGTCGAAGTCGAAGTTGACCTTCAGCTTGATGGACGCCACCTGGGCGACCGGCAGCGGGCAGCCCGTCGCATCTACGCGGGTACCAGCAGGCGTGCCGGGGCACTGGTCGCGATCGTCGGTGACGCCGTCACCATCGGAGTCAACCGGAGCCGCTGCAACACGGGTAGGCTCAGGATCCGCTTCGACCTTGCCAAAGTAGAAGTTGAGACCAGCCGTGAGCAGGAAATCGTTCTCGCTTTCGTCCAGGCTATGCAGCATGCGCGCATCCAGACGGGCACCGAAACGCGGCGTCAACATCCAGCGCAAACCACCACCCGCATTGGCCGTGGTTTCAACGGTGTCAAAGACGTCGGCGTCGATGTCGATTTCACCCATACCGAACGCCAGGTAAGGGCGAACGCGGTTGCCGCCACCGATGTAGCTGCCGGTGTAGTACATCATGCCGACCTGCCAGGCTGCGACGTCGGTTTTGGTACCGTCGTTGTAGCGCGTGCTGTCTTCGGCGTACATGACTTCAGCCGCCCAGTTGTCAGTGAAGGCGTACTCCAGGCCTACGACCGGGGTCTCGGTGTCCTTCAAGGCGCGATCGCCGTCAAAAACGAATTGTCCGATACCCACATTGAAGGTCAGCGGAACCTCCGCGGAGGCCGGTGCAGCAAACATGGAAGCGGCGGTTGCCACTGCGGCAACGCCGGCGAGAAATTGTTGTTTCATTACATGTACTCCTGTTGAACGGACAAGGCCCCCTAAACATTGGCCATTACGTAATGATACAGAGTCGGGCGCCAATCTCCAGCGCAGAGGGGTTAAAAAATTCACAGTCTTATTGCGGAATATTTCAGCGCCTAGACGCCCAGCACCTGCTTCACGAAGGGCACCGTCAGTGCGCGCTGGTCGGCCAGGGAGCGGGCATCCAGCGTGTCCAGCACCTGCATCAGGGCAGCCATTCCCCGAGGCGCCCGACTCACCAGGAAGCGACCGACCTCTGGCGGCATGTCGAGGCCCCGGCACCGCGCGCGGAACTGCAGGATGGCCTGCAGCTGCTCGTCATCCGGTGCGGGCAGCTGAAACACAGGCCCCCACCCCAAACGCGAGCGCAGGTCATCCAGCGTCACGGCCAGCTGACGGGGGCTGCTACGGCCCGCGAACAACAGACGACAACCGCGCTCGCGCGCGCGGTTAAAAAAATGAAACAGCGCTTCCTCCCAGACCGTGTTGCCCGCAACCCGGTCCAGATCGTCAATGCACACCAGGCCCTGCCGCTCCAGCCCGCTGAGCAACTCTGCAGCGGGAGCTGCCTGCAATTCAGCCAGCGGCAAATAGGCGCTGTGGGCGGGAATCAGATGGCACGCTGCCTGCAGCAGATGTGATTTGCCACCGCCGTGGGGGCCAAACAGGTAAATGGCCGGCTCCCCCGCGGCCAGGCTCTGGTCGCGCAGCGCCGCCAGCAGCGGCTCGTGGACAGCGGTGGCGAGAAAGCTGGCAAAGGTAGCATCGTCACGCAGCCGCATGTTCAGAGCCAGCTGACTGGCCGGCGCCACCGTCACGACCTCAGTCCCCGCTGTACAGCTGGCTGGCGCGGTAATAGGCCAGGGCGTGGCGCACAAAGACCATGATCACCGCCGACACGGGCAGTGCCACCAGCACGCCGACAAACCCTGCAATCTGCCCGCCGGCCATCAGCGCAAAGATCACCGCCACCGGATGCAGGCCGATGCGATCGCCCACCAGCACCGGGGTCAGCAGGACACTCTCGAGCACCTGGCCGACACCGAACACCAGGGCGACCCAAAGCAGAACGGTCCAATCCTGGAACTGCACATAAGCCAGTATGCAGGACGTGAGGATGCCCACGACAAAGCCCAGATAAGGCACGATGCTGGCGAGCCCGGCAACGACGCCCAGCACCAGGGCAAACTGCACCCCAACCAGCCACAGGCCGGTGCTGTAGATCACGCCCAGCGAACACATGACCAGGAACTGTCCACGGAGGAAGGCGCTGAGCACTTCATCGGCCTCGCTCACCAGCGCTATCGCGTTCTTGTGCCAGGCGACCGGCACGATACCGAGCGCCTTCTGCATCAGAATGTCCCAATCGCGCATCAGGTAAAAAGCCACCACGGGCACCAGTGCCAGATTGAACAGGCCAGCGAGAAAACCGGCCCCGGAGCCGGTGATGCTCTTGAGCGTTGATGCCGTCACCTTGCCCAGGGACTGCCAGTGCTCGGCGAGCTGCCCTGACCAGTCGATCTGTGGCAACTGGGCTGCCGGCACACTCAGACGCTCCTGCAGCCAGGGCAGAAGACTTTTTGTAACCCACTGATATAAGACAGGTATTTTCTGCACAAGCGCGTCAAGCTGCTGCAACACAAGGGGCACGGCAACCAGCACACCCAACACCACGAGCGCAGAAAACAGAACGAACACCACCAAGACGCCGGTCGTGCGTCCCAGCCGGCGACGCTCCAGTGCATCCACCAGGGGATCGCCCAGATAACCGATGAGCGCACCCAGCACAAAGGGCAGCAGAATGGGCTTTAGCAGGTAAAACGCCAACGCCACCGCGACCAGCGCCGCCAGCGCCAGTGGCCACCGCTGCACCGGCAATGCATTCCCGGGTTCTAGTTGCGCCACTGGTACTCCAAGCCTCCCACGGTGTTGCCAGCCGCGGGCCGCATACGCGGATTCAACTCGATGATGGACGCCAGCTGGGCACTGTCTGCCGCCGCAACAATCGCCAGCGTCAGGGTACCCTCCTCCAGCGCCGTAAGCCGCGCCTGGCGGATAGGTTCCAACCCTTCCAGCCAGCTTATAATTGCCGCGTAGTCGGCATAGCTGGACACGCCACGCACGCGCAGCGACACCGCGTCGCCCGCCTCCACGCCACTGATCGCGTAGCGTGCGGCCATGTCCTCGACCACCAGCTCGACCCCGGCCTGCATGAACTGGCCTGGCTCTGTGCGGGGCACACTGCGCGCCTGCCGACCCTGCGTTGAGAGGTACGCCCAGTCGCCGACCACATCACCAGAGGCCAGAACCGCCAGTCGCCCAGCCAGCACCTCACCCGCGCGGTAGCGCGTCGACGCAGCAACCAGCAAAGGCGAGGGCAGGTGCCAGGCCTCGGCGGGATCCAGGGCCGCGGCGTCGGCCAGGTCCAGCAGCGGAAACCGCAGCGGCACCCCGCGCCGCCGGAACCCCTCAGCCAGCTGAGCGGTCAGCTCGGGATGCGTACCGGGGCTGAGAAAGCGGCGCTCACCGGCCTCCTCAACCACCAGCCATACCAGCACTGCAGGGCGCGTTGCGGTCCAGATGGGTGCCCCAGCGCTCACCAGCAGGTCACGCACCTGCAGCGGATCAAACTCGACCCGTGCCGACAACTCCGCCGTACCCGTATCGACCCGGCTGTAGGAGTACTGCTGCACACGTGCGCGGGCGCCCTGCAAGACCGGCGCAATCTCCTGCCGCTGCAGCACATCCACTGACCCGGACACCTTCACCAGCACCTGGGCCAGCCCCTCTGCGGCGGCGCGCGCCAACTCCGCCTCGCCGCGGTCGGCAACGGGAATGTCAGCCACATACAGGTCACGGACCAGCTCCGCCGGCCAGGCGTTGCAGGCGAAGAGCAGCAGCAATGCTGCCAGCCAGTTCAGGGGCGCACGCAAGTTGGCCTCCGGCGTGTTGGGTAAACGCCTAGTGTAACAGCAGCCGGGTGCCCGCGAGATGCTCAGCGTGAAAATTGCCGCAGGCGTGAATCGCCCCTCGATTAAGGCTAGAATACGCCACCCTGCAACGACAGCTGCCCGCAACTGAACCGGACCCCGCACACCATGAGCACAGACAACCAGGGCAAGACCCTCAGCTACAAGGACGCCGGCGTCAATATCGACGCCGGCAACGCACTGGTGGAGCGCATCAAGCATGTTTCCCAGCGCACGGCACGCCCCGAGGTGCTCGGTGGACTGGGCGGCTTTGGCGCACTGTGTGAGATTCCCGCCGGCTATCGCCAGCCGGTCCTGGTATCGGGCACCGATGGCGTGGGAACCAAACTGCGGCTGGCCATGGAGATGGGTGTGCATGACACCATCGGCATTGACCTCGTGGCAATGTGCGTCAACGACCTGGTGGTCGCCGGTGCCGAACCTCTGTTCTTCCTCGACTACTACGCCACCGGCGCGCTGAACGTTGACACCGCCGCAGCGGTTGTCGCCGGCATTGGCCAGGGCTGTGAACTGGCAGGATGCGCGCTGGTCGGCGGGGAAACCGCGGAAATGCCGGGCATGTACGAGGGTGAAGACTATGACCTGGCGGGTTTCTGCGTTGGCGTGGTGGAAAAGTCCGCGATTATTGACGGCAGCAAAGTCGCGGCGGGTGACACGCTGATCGGCATCGGCAGCAGCGGGCCACACTCCAACGGCTACTCTCTGGTCCGCAAGATACTCGAGGTCAGTGGCGCCCGCCTGGACGAGCCTTTTGGCGACAGCACCCTGGGCGAGACGCTGCTCACGCCAACCGTGATTTACGTCAAAGCACTGCTTGGGCTGTTCCGCCAGGTGGAGGTCAAGGCACTGATCCACATCACCGGTGGTGGCTTGCCCGAGAATCTGCCGCGCGTCCTCCCCGCTGACTGCCGGGCGGTGGTGGACACCGCATCCTGGAACTGGCCGCCGATTTTCCACTGGCTGCAGGAGCGTGGCAACGTCGCCACGCCGGAAATGTACCGGACATTCAACTGCGGTGTGGGTATGGTCCTCTGCGTCGCCGAGTCCGATGCCGCCGCTACCCTGCAACTGCTGTCCGATGAGGGCTTGAACGCCTGGCGCCTAGGGCGCGTCGAGAGCGGCGAGCGCGGTGTGGATCTGGCCTGATGTCGGCCTCGCCCTGCGGCCGCATCGCCGTGCTGATTTCCGGGCGGGGCTCGAATATGCGAGCGCTGCTCGACGCCTGCACCCATGGTGCATTGCCGGCAAAGATCAGCCTGGTGATCAGCAACCGCGCTGACGCTGAAGGTCTGCAGACAGCGCGGGAAGCCGGCATTGAAACCGCCTGCATCGCCCATGCCGACTACCCCACCCGCGAGGCCTTCGATGCCGCGCTGGTCGACCGGCTGCAACAGGTGCAGCCGGACCTGGTGGCCCTGGCCGGGTTCATGCGCATCCTCACGCCGGTATTTATCACACCTTTTGCCGGTAGATTATTGAACATTCATCCGTCATTGTTGCCAAAGTACCCGGGGCTGCACACGCACCAGCGGGCGATTGATGCCGGCGACAGCGAAGCCGGCAGTACGGTTCATTTTGTGACACCCGAACTGGATGGCGGCCCGCCTGTGCTGCAGGCGCGTGTGCCGATACGGGCGGATGACACCGCAGACAGCCTGGCGCAGCGTGTCCTCGAAATGGAACACGCAATCTATCCGCTGGCCGCCCTCTGGTTCCTGCAGGGCAGGCTCACACTGGACAAACAAGGAGCACTTTTCGATGGCCAGACGATACCCGCGAACGGGCTTCAATATCGGCCGCCCTCTGTCACTGACGACGCTGCTGCTGGCGGCCTTGTTTAGCGCACTCTTGTCGGCGGCGGCCAAAGCCGCCGGCGAGCCCGTGCTGCAGCCTTATCTCGTCAAGTATTCCACGTCCGCGCGGGGTATGACGGTCACCCTGGAGCGCGAATTGAAAGACGAGGGCGAGGGGCGCTACACCCTCACCAACGGCGGCAAGCTGCTCGTTGTGGGCTTCCATGAGGTCGCCGTATTCAGCGTTGAAGGCAGTGAAATTCATCCCAAATCCTACATCTACCAGGGCACAGGGCTGATCAACCGGCGCCGTGAGGTGCATTTTACGCCCGGCTCCGACACGGTCCGCAGTCTGTACAAGGACGAGTGGTACGAGCTCCCGTACACCGAGGGCACGCTGGACCGCATGAGCCAGCAGGAACAGCTGCGACTGCAATTGATGGCGAAGGAAAACCCGCGCGAGAACCTGCAGGTGCGCATCGCCGACGGCAAGCGCATCCGCGACTATGAACTGGTCTATGTGGGTGAGGAAGTTGTCGACACACCCCTGGGCCCGGTGAACACACTGCATTTCGAGCGCCTGCACGAAGAGCCCGACCGTGAATCAGCCATGTGGCTGGCACCGGACTGGGACTACCTGATGGTGAAAACCATCCACGTCGAGGACGACAAACCGGTTGAAGTGCTGCTTGCTGAAGGCAGCATGGCAGGCACTCCACTGCAGGCGCTGGTGCCCTGAACCGCGCGACTCAGGCGCGCGGCAGGGTTACGCCGCGCTGCCCCTGGTATTTGCCACCGCGGTCGCGATAGCTGGTCTCACACACTTCATCCGATTCGAAGAAGAGCATCTGGGCGACGCCTTCATTGGCATAGATCTTCGCCGGCAAGGTCGTGGTGTTGGAGAACTCCAGCGTCACATGCCCCTCCCACTCCGGCTCCAACGGCGTGACGTTGACGATAATGCCGCAGCGGGCATACGTGGATTTGCCCAGGCAGATCGTCAACACGTTGCGCGGAATACGAAAGTATTCAACGGTCACCGCCAGTGCAAAGGAGTTGGGCGGAATCACGCACACATCACCACGCACATCCACGAAACTGTTCTCGTCGAACGCCTTGGGGTCCACCGTGGCTGAGTTGATATTGGTAAACACCTTGAAGTGGTCGGAGCAGCGCACGTCATACCCATAGCTGGATGTGCCGTAGGAAATCAGCCTGCGCTCTCCATCGTTGCGCACCTGGCTCGGCTCAAAGGGCTCGATCATGCCGTGTTGCTCCGCCATGCGGCGGATCCATTTGTCTGCCTTGATACTCACGCTGTCATACGCTCCGGTCAGTCGTCGGTTATTCGAATAGTGGGCACCTGCACGCCTCCCGCGGACGCCGTACCCGACAGTGCCGACTGAATGGCGCGCGCGGCTGCCAGGTAAAGCTGTGCCTCGGTGGAGTCGGGTGCCGCCACGACGGTAGGGGTGCCGCTGTCAGTCTGCTCCCGTATCGACAGCGCCAGGGGCAGGCTCGCCAGCAGCGGCACGCCGTAGTCCCGGGACACACGCTCGCCGCCCTCGCTGCCGAAGATATGTTCGACGTGGCCGCACTGGCCGCAGACATGTACTGCCATGTTCTCGACAATGCCCAGGATGGGCACATCCACCTTGCGAAACATCTCGATACCCTTGCGCGCGTCCAGCAGGGCAATGTCCTGCGGTGTGGTCACGATGACGGCACCCGCGACCGTGGCCTTTTGCGACAGGGTGAGCTGTATGTCACCCGTGCCCGGTGGCATGTCAATCACCAGGTAGTCCAGCTCCCCCCAGAGTGTCTGCTCCAGCATCTGCACCAGGGCACCTCCGGCCATGGGACCACGCCAGACCATCGGCGTGCGCTCGCTGGCGAGGAAACCCATCGACATGGTTTTCAAGCCGTGCGCCATGACCGGCAGCAGCCACTTGCCATCCTTCTGCTCCGGCTTGGTGCCCTCGGCGATGCCCAGCATGCGCTGCTGACTCGGCCCGTAGATATCGGCATCGAGCAGGCCCACACGGCTGCCCAGTGACTGCAGCGCCAGCGCCAGATTGACTGCCGTGGTCGATTTACCCACGCCTCCCTTGCCTGAGGCAACGGCGATAATGTGCTTGATTGTGTTCATGACTGCCGGGATCCGTAAAATGCTCGTACCGGAGGGGAGGAAGGCCCCGCGTATGGCTCGGCAGTATAGGCAGTTGCACGGGCCCCGACAATGACTGAGGAGCGCAAACCCGCTATGATACGCCCCCCCCATTTTCTGAACTGCAGGGAACTGACAAGCACATGCCAGACAGTCGCGCGCGCAAGATACTGGTCACCAGCGCCCTACCCTATGCCAACGGCCCACTGCATCTGGGCCACATGCTGGAGATGGTGCAGACTGACATCTGGGTTCGCTTCCAGAAGTCACGCGGCCATGACTGCCTCTACGTGTGCGCCGACGATGCGCACGGTACCGCCATCATGCTCACAGCCGAGAAGCTGGGCATCACGCCCGAGCAGCAGATTGCAAAGATCAAGGCAGAACACGAGCGGGACGCAGCGGGCTTCTGCATAGGGTTCGACAACTACTACAGCACCCACTCCGAGGAAAACCGCTACTGGAGCGAGGAAATCTACCGTCGCCTGCAGGCCAACGGGCACATCACGCGCCGCGATATCGTGCAGGCCTTCGACCCTGAAAAGCAGCTTTTTCTCGCGGATCGCTTTATCAAGGGCACCTGTCCGCGCTGCAAGACTCCCGGCCAGTACGGCGACAATTGCGAAGCCTGCGGAGCAACCTACACGCCGGCAGACCTCATTGATCCGGTTTCCGCAATTTCCGGTGCACGCCCGGTGGACAAGGAGTCGACCCACTTCTTTTTCAACCTGCCCGCGCTGTCTGACATGCTTGCCGAGTGGATCGACTCCGGCACCCTGCAGCCGCAGATTGCCAACAAACTCCGTGAATGGACGGCTGCGGGTCTGCAGGAGTGGGATATCAGCCGCGACGCCCCCTACTTCGGCTTCGAGATTCCGGGCGAGCCAGGCAAGTACTTCTACGTCTGGCTCGATGCCCCCATTGGCTACATCGCCAGCTTCCAGAACTACTGCGAGCGCACCGGGCGGGACTTTGCAGCCTATTGGCATGCCGACGCCGACGCCGAGCTGTTTCATTTCATTGGCAAGGACATCATCAACTTCCACGGCCTGTTCTGGCCCGCGATGCTGCATTCCGCGGGCCTGCGCACGCCCACCGCGATCTACGCGCATGGCTTCCTGACGGTCAACGGGACCAAGATGTCCAAGAGCCGCGGCACATTCATTAACGCCGGCACCTACCTGGGCCACCTGGACGCCGAATACCTGCGCTACTACTTTGCCGCCAAGCTTAGCGCTGCTGTGGACGATATCGATCTCAACCTGACGGACTTCGTGCAGCGCGTCAACGCCGATGTGATTGGCAAGGTCGTCAATATCGCGAGCCGCTGCGCCGGCTTCCTGCGCAAGGGCTTTGAAAACAGGACCAGCACTGACTGCGCCGAGCCGGAGCTGCTACAGCTGTTTCTCGACGAGGGAGAGTCGATCGCGGACGCCTATGAACAACGCGAGTACAGCAAGGCGATTCGGGCTATCGTCGCGCTGGCCGATCGGGCCAACCAGTACATCGATGAGCGCAAGCCATGGGTTCTGGCCAAGGAAAGCGGCCGTGAGGCTGAGGTGCACGCCGTGTGCAGTGTCGGCATCAATCTGTTTCGGGTACTCATGACCTACCTGAAGCCGGTACTGCCCGCGATGGCAGGCAAATCCGAACGGTTCCTCAACTGTTCGCTGGACTGGACAGCGCTGGCAGACGGGCCCTTGCTGGGGCATCAGCTGGAGCCTTTCCAGCCTCTGCTGACGCGAATCGATCCCGCCCAGGTCGAAGCGCTGCTCGCAGCGAGCGCGAACGAGGCGCAGGCTGGCCAGGTTTGAACCGCGCCGGCTTTATACCCCGGTGGCGATTGTTTCCACCGGGATAACTACTTACCATTAGGCGATTTGCTGACCCCTTGATGACACTATTGTGCTGGCCGACTATTCCATCCTTCTGATCGGAGCCATTCTGGTCAACAACTTTGTGCTCGTACAGTTCCTTGGGCTGTGCCCGTTCATGGGCGTGTCCAACAAACTGGAAACAGCCATGGGCATGTCGATGGCGACCACGTTTGTGCTCACCCTGGCATCGGCCTGCAGCCACCTGACCTACTACCTGCTGCTGGAGCCTCTGGGCCTGGAATACCTGCGCACCATCTCCTTCATCCTGGTGATCGCCGTGGTGGTGCAGTTTACGGAAATGGTGGTGCGCAAAAGCAGTCCCCTCCTGCACCGTGTCCTGGGCGTTTACCTGCCGTTGATTACCACCAACTGTGCCGTGCTGGGTGTGGCGCTGCTCAACATCAACAAGGACCACAGTTTCCTGCAGGCCCTGTTCTACGGGTTCGGCGCCGCCCTCGGCTTTTCCCTCGTGCTCATTCTGTTTGCCGCGATGCGCGAGCGGCTTGCAGTGGCCGATGTGCCGGAGCCCTTCCGGGGCGCCGCCATTGGGATGGTTACCGCCGGTTTGATGTCGCTGGCCTTTATGGGCTTTGCGGGGTTGGTGTAGCGCGATGCCGAACTGGATTGCTGACTACCCCCTGCTGGCGGCGCTGCTGGCGCTGGTCGGCCTTGGCGCGCCGTTTGGGGCGCTACTGGGCTTTGCCGCGGTGCGTTTCCGCACCGAAGGCAACCCCATCGCGGACCAGATCAACGCCATACTGCCGCAGACCCAATGTGGCCAATGCGGGTTTCCGGGCTGTCGGCCCTATGCCGAGGCGATTGCCGGTGGTGAGGCGATCAACAAGTGTCCGCCCGGCGGCGAAGCCACGATACAGGCGCTGGCCGACCTGCTGGATGTCGAGGCGCCGCCGCTGGATGAAGAACACGGTGAAGAAAAGGTCAAAGCCGTAGCGTTCATCCGCGAGGATGAGTGTATCGGTTGTACCAAGTGCATTCAGGCCTGCCCTGTGGACGCCATTCTGGGCGCCGCCAAGCAGATGCACACCGTGATTGCCAGCGAGTGTACCGGCTGCGACCTGTGCGTGGAGCCCTGTCCGGTCGACTGCATCGATATGATTCCGCAGGAGGAAAACCTGCAAACCTGGCACTGGCAACTGCCTGCACAGCGTAGCCGCAACCTGAATATCATCGCCACCGACACGCCCTCAGCCGAGCGTGCGGCATGAGGCGGGTTTACGGTTTTCACGGCGGCATACACCCCGCCGAAAACAAACACCAGTCGCTGGGCAGCAGGATCCGGGGGGCGGGCATACCGCAGCAGCTGATTTTGCCCCTTTCCCAACATATTGGCGCGCCCGCACGACCGATCGTGGCGGTCGGTGACCGGGTGCTGAAAGGGCAGATGATTGCTGAGCCCGGCGGCCACGTCAGTGTGCCCCTGCACGCGCCGACCTCTGGACATATCAGCGCCATCGAAGAGCGCCCCATTCCGCACCCCTCCGGTTTCCCCGCACCCTGCATCATCATCGACTGTGACGGCGAGGATGAATGGGCGCCATTAGAGGGCGTGGCGAACTACAGGGATTGCGAAGCCACCGAATTACTTGAACTGATCCGCAACGCCGGCATCGCGGGGATGGGCGGAGCCGGTTTTCCCACCGCGGTCAAGCTCGCCGGCAAGCCCGGGCAAAGCGTCAAGACACTGATCATCAACGGCACCGAGTGCGAGCCCTACATCACGGCGGACGACATTCTCATGCGCGAGCGCGCTGACGACATCGTCGCTGGTATCGCCATCCTGCAGCATATCCTGCAGCCGCAGGAGATCCTGTTGGGCCTCGAAGACAATAAACCCGAGGCCATTGCGGCACTGCAGGCGGCGGCCGCAGGCAGCGCCATAGAGGTGGTGACCTTCCCCACCAAGTACCCCTCCGGCGGCGAAAAACAGCTCATCGAAATACTCACCGGGCAGCAGGTACCCAGTGGCGGCCTGCCGGGAGATCTGGGCATTGTCTGCCAGAACGTGGGCACGGCCGTCGCGGTACGGGACGCCATCTGCGACGGGCGTCCCCTGATTTCCCGCATAACCACCGTCACCGGCAATGCCGTGGACAGCCCACAGAATTTTGAGGTACTGCTGGGCACACCCATGCAATACCTGCTGGATCTTGCAGGCCTGCACCCCGAGCGCTGCGAGCGCCTCGTGATGGGCGGACCGATGATGGGGTTCACCGTCACCACACCCCAGGCCCCAGTTGTCAAAACCACCAACTGTATACTTGCCCCGACTGCCGAGGAACTGCCACCCCCACCGCCCGCGCAGCCCTGCATCCGCTGCGGCCTCTGTGCGGAGGCCTGTCCGGCAAGCCTGCTGCCACAGCAGTTGTTCTGGTTCGCCCAAGGCAAGGAATTCGAAAAGCTGGAGCAACACAATCTGTTCGACTGCATCGAATGTGGCGCCTGCTCCTGGGTGTGCCCCAGCCATATACCGCTGGTACAGTACTACCGCGCATCGAAAGCAGACATCCTGCAACAGCGGCGCGAACACGCCAAATCGGAGCAGGCGCGGTTGCGGTTTGAGGCGCGCCAGGCGCGGCTTGCCCAGGAAGAGGAAGAGCGCGAGGCGAAGCGTGCCGCACGCAAGGCGGCTGCTGAAAAGCGCGCGGCCCTGGCCGAACAGGGCGGCGAAGAGGACCCGATCCAGGCCGCCATTGAGCGCGCCAAGGCGAAGAAGGCGGCGCAGCAGGCGGGGGATGCCACGGCCGCCACCCCGGCGAAGGCATCCCCGGAAGCGGCGCTGCGGCAGAAACTGGCAAAGTCGGAACAGCGCCTGGCGCAAAGCATCACTGCCGGTGAAGATGCCAAGATCGTCAGCGCCCTGGAGGCGACCGTGCAGCGACTGAAGGACAAACTGGCCGAGGCAGAAGCAGCGGCAACGGAAACGGGCACCGACTGATGGCACTGATGCGCGTCAGCTCACCCCATGCCCACGGCAGCTACAGCACCGGCATGGTCATGCGCCAGGTGCTTCTGGCCACGGTGCCCGGCGTGTTTGTGCTGACGCTGTTCTTTGGCTTTGGCACCCTGATCAACGTGCTTTGGGCCTGTCTCGTCGGCCTGGCCTGTGAATCTATCGCCCTGTTGCTGCGCGGCCGGTCCCTGGCTTTCTACCTGAAGGACTGCAGCGCGCTGGTCACCTGTGTACTGCTGGGCATCGCCCTGCCGCCCTACGCCCCCTGGTGGTTGATTGCAGTGGGGGTGGCGGCGTCGATACTGATGGCCAAGCAGCTCTATGGGGGGCTGGGCTACAATCCGTTCAACCCCGCTATGGTTGGCTACGTGGTGCTGCTGATCTCCTTCCCGGTGCAAATGACCGCCTGGGCACCACCACGCGGTCTGGGGGACGTGCCCGGCCTCTGGGAGGCTCTACAGGCCTGCTTCCTGCCCGCCCGCTACGACGCGGTCACCATGGCGACGCCGCTGGATGTACTGCGCCAGAACCAGGGGCTGTTGCTTGAAGATCTCTGGGCACAGACACCGCAGTTCGGACGCTGGGCAGGCATTGGCTGGGAGTGGGTCAACCTGGCTTTTCTGGCCGGCGGACTCTGGCTGCTGTACCGACGCATATTTACCTGGCATGCGCCGGTGGCCATGCTTGCCAGTCTGGCGCTGATGGCGACGCTGTTCTACGACGGCGGCAGTTCCAGCAGTGGCGGCTCGCCGCTGTTTCACCTGCTCAGCGGCGCAACCATGTTCGGCGCCTTTTTCATTATCACCGACCCGGTGTCCTCCGCCGTTTCAGTGCGCGGGCGACTGGTATTCGGCGCGCTGATCGGCGTACTGGTGTACCTGATTCGGGTCTGGGGTAACTACCCCGATGCCGTGGCATTCGCCGTGCTCATTGCCAACTTCGCGGCGCCCTTCATCGACCACTACACGCAGCCCCGTGTCTACGGCCACGGCAAATCAGGGGGCGCAGGCTGATGCAGCTACTCGGGCAATCCATCACCCGCAACAGCGCGCTGCTTGCCCTGTTCGCCCTGTTCACCGCCCTGCTGATTGGTGGCACCTGGCTGGCTACCCGCGACACCATCGCCCTCGAGCAGCGACATGCGGAAGAGAAGGCGCTGCTGGAGATCGTGCCACGTGAGCGCCACGACAACAGTATGCTGGACGACACACGTATGCTGCAGCCTGAGTTCACGGATCTCGGTTTACGCGAACCGCGTCCGCTGTACATTGCGCGCCAGGGGAACAAGGCCGTGGCCGTGATCGTACCGGTCGTGGCGCGAGACGGTTACAGCGGCGATATCGAGTTGATTGTCGGGGTAAACGCCGATGGCAGCATCGCCGGGGTCCGCACTGTCAAGCACCGCGAAACTCCGGGCCTCGGTGACAAGGTCGACCTGCGCAAGTCGCAGTGGATCCTTGACTTCACCGGCGCCTCGCTGGAAAACCCGAAGCCCGCGGGCTGGGCCGTGCGCAAGGACGGTGGCAGCTTTGACCAGTTTACCGGTGCGACCATTACACCGCGCGCCGTGGTCGCAGCAGTACAGCGGGCACTGCTCTACGTGCAACGCGAACGCACCGGGCTGTTCGGCCCCGCAGAATCAGGCCGCGACAGCGCACCCGAGGAGGGCCCCACCGCATGAGCACCCCCGCCTACAGCGAGCTGACACTCAACGGCTTGTGGAAAAACAATCCGGCTATCGTACAACTGCTGGGTCTCTGCCCACTGCTCGCCGTCACCGGTAACGTGGTCAATGCACTGGGGTTGGCAGCCGCCACCACCCTGGTGCTGGCCTGCTCCAACACGGCCGTCTCGGTGATCCGCAATGTGGTCTCGGATGCAGTGCGCCTGCCGGTGTTTGTCATGATCATCGCCTCCGCTGTGACCTGTACCGAACTGTTGATGCAGGCCTTTGCGTTTGAGCTGTACCAGATTCTCGGGATTTTCCTCCCATTGATCACCACCAATTGCGTCATTCTTGGACGCGCCGACGCCTTTGCCAGCAAACACGCGGTCGCGCCGGCGCTGTACGATGGGCTGATCATGGGGCTGGGGTTCGGAGTGGTGCTGGTGCTACTCGGCGCCCTGCGCGAACTGCTCGGCACTGGCGCATTGTTTGCCGATATGCAATTGCTGTTCGGCCCCGCAGCGGCGAGTTGGAAACTGGTGCTGATCGATGATTATCAACCCTTCCTACTGGCCATACTGCCGCCGGGCGCATTCATTTTCACCGGGCTGATGATCGCTGGCAAAAACCTGATCGACGGACATATCAAACGCCGCCAGGACGCCCTGAAGGCGAGACCGGTCAAGGGTGCCAAGCGGGTGCGTGTCACGGGCACCATCAGCTGAGCTGAGGTTGAGAAACAGCTTCAGGCGCTGGCGGGCGCGCTGCGGGCGAGTGTATCGAGCAGCGCGTCCACCGCCGCGTCATCCATACCCCGGTTATCCAGATCACAACTGTAACTGACAAATAGCAGAAGGCCCCCGGACGCCAGGTACCACTCGCGCACCGCAGCCTCCGCCTCGGAAAAGCTCGCCGTGAAGCCGCGGAAGTCGCCGCAGTTTACGGCCTTCCAGGCAGGCACCGAAGGCGATTCGGTTACCGCTATCTGCTTGAGCTCGGCCGGGGTGAGTTGGCCATCGGTTTTGTGCAAGGTGGTCATCTCGAGGCAGCCCACGTCGTCCTCATCTGCGACCAGCACCGTGCCGTCCTCTTCCACATCAGCCCACCACTCGGGCGCCAATGCCATCGTCCACCACTCGGTTTCCACTACGTCCATCGGTCTCTCACAGGTCCAGTGACATCAGTACCGCATCTTCACGCCCGGTCGGCAGGGGGTAATAGTTGCGCCGCATGCCGTCGACGTGAAACCCCATCTGCTCATACAGCTTGCGCGCCGCGCTGTTTGACTTGCGCACCTCCAGCAGACAACGCCTTGCTCCACTGGCCACCATGGCATCGACCGCGGCCTGCAGCAGGCGTAAACCAAAGCCCTGGCGACGGGCTGTATCTGCAACCACAATATTGTAGATGCTGCCGTCGTCAAATTCGCGCGCGTACACCACAAAACCCTGCAGCACCGCATCCACCTCCAGCAACAGGGCTCGCTCGGCGCTGTCTTCCGCGGTGGCGCAACAGCGCAGGTACTGGGACTCACGCCAGGGCCACAGGGAAGCGCTGGCGTCCAACAGGGCCATTCGCGGGGCATCTTCGGGTAACGCCGGCCGAACCAGAGCCGACACGTCTAGTGTTCCAGGGCCAGCAGCGCCAGCCACGCATCGCGCTTCAAAGCAGGGGCAGCAATCATCTCGGCGCAGGCCGGCAAACGCACCGTGCGCACGCCGTCCAACTCGGGCTGCAGCAGGTACTGTCCTGCGCGCTCACCCAGTAACACGAGGCCGTGGCAGTCTCTGTCACGCAGTTGGCGCAGGACAAAGCCGGTCAGGGCGGCTGCGGCGGCCTCCTCACCGAGGTCCAGCTGGCGGTTGGTGTGCATCGGCCAGTCAAACCGGGTGGGCGGTAGCGCCCCCTCACGTCTGCCGCCGGCCCGCACAGCGCGCGCAAACCCCATGGCACGCATCAGTTGCAGTTCATCGGCCGGCAGGTCGCCGCCGTCCGCGGAGTGCAACCAGAGACAACCACCAGCAACAATCGAGACAATACTGAATGTGACAGCCGGTGCCACAGCGGGCTTGGCCGTATCGCTGCGCACCGCTGTCGAGGGCGGCGGGCTCAGAGACGTCGCCAAAGGCCTGGCAGCAGGGATCACCGGGGGCGGGGGCGCAATACGCGCAGGCCGCTCTGCCGGCTGTTGCGGTGCAGCGGCCACCGGGCTGCCTCGCATCACCGGTACGCGAGGCGGGCTCGGGGCCGCACCCGGCAACGTCCGGTGAGCAACCAACAGCTGCAACCCCAGGGGCTCCAGGCAGGCCAGCTTGTGCAAATCTCGTTGGGTTGCCATGGGCATTCGTCTATCAGTGAAGCGCGAGTCTAGCAGTTTTCGTCACGAGCTACAGCCAGCGCCACCCGTAGCGATGGAAGAAGCGCAGGCCAGAACGCAGGAAACAGGCGAGATGCCTGAGGCCCTTGCGCGCACTGTCGCCACCATAGTGGCGCACGCGCATGGCGGGCAGGTAATGCAGCTCACCCAGGGGGGCCAGCCGCAAAGACAGATCAAAATCCTCGAAATAGAGAAAGAACGCCGGATCAAAACCCCCGATCTGGCGCAGCGCGCCGCTGCGCACGAGCATGAAACAGCCGCTGGCCAGCGGCACCGGCGCCGGCCTGCCCGCGGCGTGCACATCGTGCATGGCGTAGTGGGCGAGGCGCGCAGCAAAACGGGCCTGCAGCCAGCGCGGCGCGAATGCCCGCAGTGCCAGGACCAGCACGGATGGCATGCGCTTGCTCAGATAGGCCGGGCGGCCATCCGCCAACGCGCCATCTGGACAAACCAGCACGACACCCGGATGTTCGCGCAGGTATTCGATGCCCACCAGCAGCGACGCCGGGGCCGAGACAATGTCCGGGTTCAGGATCAGGTGATAGTCCGACTCGCAGGTCTCCAGGGCGCTGTTGTGCCCAGCCCCGTAACCGGAGTTCTTCGTGGGTGCCAGCACCCGGTACTCTACAGCCGCATCCGTCGATGACACTCGATCGATGACCACCAGCAACTCACGGTGATAGTCGGGGCACAGCGAATTATCGACCAAAACCACCGCAACGCTAGACACCACCCCGGCGCTGCGCGCTGCGTGTACAGAGGCCAACAGCGTCTCCAGCGTCTCCTGCAGGCGCTGCAGGTTGCTGTGATAGACGACCACAGAAACACACAGCGACGAGGCGGAGGACAGCGAATGCATGCCCGGCATGGTATCAGCAGCGGCCACCGACAACCTAGTACAACACTGCTACCATGCACCCCAATACGCTGTGAGAGTAAGGCCCCATGACGTCGACAACCCGCCGCTTCCGCTTTGGCCCCGGGCTCCTGGTGACCGCGGCATTTATCGGCCCGGGCACCATCACCACAGCGAGTTCCGCAGGTGCCCATTTCGGCTTTGCCCTGCTCTGGGCACTGCTGTTCTCGATCATCGCCACCTATGTCCTGCAGGAAATGAGCGCGCGCCTGGGGTTGGCTACGCGGGCGGGGCTCGCAGAGGCGATGCGAGCGCACTTCAGCAGCCCCGTTCTCGGGAAACTGGCGGTGGTGCTGGTGGTGCTCGCCATCGGCGTCGGCAATGCCGCTTATGAGGCAGGCAATATCGCGGGCGCGTCGCTGGCCCTGAGTACCGTATCCGGCACAGGCACCACTTTCTGGTCGATCATTATCGGCCTCGGGGCGGCATTGCTGCTGGCCAGCGGGCGCTACGCCGTACTGGAAGGGGTGTTGATAGTGCTCGTGCTGGTCATGAGCGTGGTGTTTGTCCTGGCGGCCATCGTCATCGGCCCGTCCCCGGGTGATCTGCTTCGGGGGCTGCTGCGGCCCACACTGCCCGAGGGCTCGGTCATGGTCGCCATCGCGCTGATTGGCACAACTGTCGTCCCCTACAACCTCTTTCTCCATGCCAATGCCGTGCGCGAGAAGTGGCCGGCCAACCTGCCTCTGAAGCAGGCCATCCATGAGTCACGTCTGGACAGCGGGCTCTCGATCGGCCTCGGAGGGCTGATCACGCTCGCCATCATGAGCACCGCTGCAACGGCATTCTTTGGTACGGGTGTCGCATTCGACGGCAACTCTCTGGCACTGCAACTGGAACCGCTGCTGGGGCCCGCAGCGCACAGCATCTTCGCTGCGGGCCTGTTTGCGGGGGGGCTGACCAGTGCGATTACCGCACCGCTGGCCGCATCCTACGCGGTCTGTGGCGCCCTGGGCTGGTCCTCCCGGATGACCGCACCCGGGTTTCGCCTGGTCTGGATCGGTGTTCTGGTCACGGGCACGCTGTTCGCGGCACTGGGCACACGGCCGCTGAGCGCTATCCTTCTGGCGCAAATGGCCAACGGCCTGCTACTGCCTGTGGTGGCCGTCTTTCTGCTGATGGTCATGAACAGCCGGGCACTGCTGGGCGCACAGGCAAACCGATGGCCTGCCAACCTGCTCGGAGGCGTGGTCGTTGCGGTGGCGGTTGGCCTCGGAGGCCTGAAAATCCTGGATGTCGCCGGCTGGCTATAGCAGCGGCTTGCAAGGCGGGGAGGTTCTACCTGTCAATGACAGAGCAGGACAACCGTTGCCAGCCCTCAGCAACGGTCGCCTGTAGAGACTGCCCTGCCATGCCGGCAGGGAATCAGCCCCGGCGCTGCTCCCTTATGGATCAGTGCCGGTGCCCACCACGGTGAAGTTACATTCGAGGTCGAATTGAGCGTCGCCGTTACCGGTCTCGAAGGTCGCCGTGTAGCTGTAGTCCTGATCAGTCTCCTGCGCCGGAGGCAGCACGGTGGAGTAGCGCACCGTCACCGCGCCACTGGCATCGGTAATGCCTGCACTTGAACCGGAATCAGACGCTGGCGAGAAGATGAAGTTGGGACTGCCAGCCGGCCAGTCAAACGACGTGACAGAGATCAGCGCATCGGGGATCGGCTCGCCGGAGCTCGTCAGGTAAAGCAGCCCCAGCCGGCTGGAGCCGCAGTTCAGGTTGCCGATCAGGTTGCCGTCTCCCGACGCCAGGATCGTCACCTCGACTTCGCTCGCCTCCCCGATGGACTGTACCGCAAACAGCAGCGTGATTTCCTGGCTACCCGGAAGCTGCCCTTCCACGTTGACCACTGCCGTGGCGCAACCGCCACTGCCCGTGACCAGTGTGCCTGAGGAGCCACGGCCGTTCACGTCAACACTGGCGCCAAAGGTATCGCCCGTGCTGAACTGGATCGACTGCGACGACAGCGGCACCTGGTTGCCATCACGTACGCACAGCGACACGACACCGTCATTCACGTTACTCGCCAGAATGCTGGTCGACGCAGTCAGACTGATACCATCTTCCTCCAGGGAGCCCAGGTACACAGGACCACCCGGGTTGAACACGCGGCTGACAGAGAAATCCTCCGTCTGCGCAACGATCAGTGCGGTGCGCCCGAGATTACTGAAAGGATACGTCAGCAACGTGCTTGCGGTTCCGTTGGCATCGGTGAAGGCAAGCGCCTGGATGTTGCCCACGCGGGCGCGCCCGATCACGTAGGGCACGGTTGCCCCCTGGTCTTCGCCGACACGGAAGGCCTCTTCGTCAGAGCGGATAGACAGTGAGTCGGGGCGGTCTGCGGGGAATTCGGCAATGGTGCGAATACCGGCATGGTAAAACGAACGGCCGTCCGGATCGGGCGCCAGTGCCAGACGGTCACCCACCCGAGCACCCAGTGCGGAGAAGTTGCCGCCCGCCGCATTGAAGCTGAAATTACCCTCAAGCGGATTGCCGTTGGAACCGGTAATCACGAAACTGCCGGCGCCGGACTCCGGGTAGCCAGTGAGGGGCGCGTCAATCAAACGGAACAGGATGGGTGTATTGACTGCCACCGGGTTACCGTTGGCATCGGTTGCCGTCACCGAGACCACGCGGCTGTAGGTGCCGTTCTGGAAATCGATGGTTTCATCGGCGGCGAGACCTATCTGTACCCGATTGGTACGAATCGCCTCGATAAAGGGCCCGGTGAACTCCAGCCCGGCAACAGGACCGGCTGCACTGACAACAGCAATCGTCACCACGGATTCTGCGCCACCCGTGGTCGAGCCCTGCGCCGAGCGCTCCGCGCGGATCCGCAATGTGGCTTCGCCGCTGACTGCGCCGGCTACGAAATACACCCTGGCATCGCCGTTGGAACCCGTCTGGACGCTGACGCTGGACAGTGTGTCCTCTGCGCCACTGGCGAGATCCTCTTCGCTCAGCAGGCCGCCGATTCGGGTTCCGGTGAAGGAGACCGTGACCTCCGCGCCCGTGACAGGCAGCCCCGTGCCGCTGTCCGTGACTTCAACTGCGATCTCGGCCACGTGGGGACTGTCGGACTGTGCCGGATTCTGCGCCGCGTTCACGGGCACCGATTCTTTTTCGAGCAGTACGCTCAGGGCAAGGTTGTTCGGCGTATCGGGATCCGGCAGAAAACCGCCGCCACCACCACCGCCGCCGCCACAGGCCGTCAATGCAAACGCGGTAACCAGTAGCGCAGCCAGTCGGCTATATTGAGTAATGCCCCTGATGATCATTGTCGTCCCCTGTTGCCCACTCTGAAGCAGATCTTGGTTTTTTTCGTCCCTGAACGATTATGCGGCGTTTGCCCGCAGAATCAACCAGAGCAGACCCTAACCGCACCAAGCTTAGCACGGGATATCAAAGAATCTCTATGAATTACAAGCCCATACACGCTTTTTGTGACTTTTTGGTTCATATCAGCCTGTATGCTGGGCAAATTTCCGCTCCTGCCTCTTCGGTCGGGGGTTGCACACCCATGGCAACAGCACTTCCCCCGACCGGTGCACGCGAAATCAGTCGCGGTAGGTTTCCCAATCTTCACCCAGGAGCATTGAACTGATCCAGTCAGCCACTGAAATGCCGCCGGCTGTTTTCTCCAGGTCACCCAACAGGAAGGTGTGCTCGGCACCCGTTGCCACGAAGGACTTCACCCGCTCCGGGTAGGCGGCCTCGAGATCATCGAGTTCACCCAGCAGGGCTTCCTCGAAGACTTCCCCGCCCACCTGCACAAAGGTCACCGCAATGACCGTATCACGCGTGTAGCTCATCATGCCGAGGCGGAAGTTCTCGTCTTCACTGAGCTGGTACTTGTGATAGTCCGTGATATGGCCGTCATCCCCGATGCAGGTCTCGCAGCTTTCCGGGAAGAACGCGGTGGCATTCCACTCCGTCAGCAGTTGTTCGATGAACGCCGGCTCATCAATCCGACCCAGCCCAAGACCGGAGTCATTGATCAGCTCGATCGGCACATCCGGATACAGTTGCCGCACCAGCGGCAATGCATAGGTGGTGCCAAAGCCACCCGCACTGGAACCCGTCAACAGTATGCGACGCGGCGTCGGGAAAGTATTGACAGCCACATCGAGGGATGCAGAAAGATTGTGCAGTCCGCGGTGGAAGCGGTCAGCGACGCCGTCGTCGTCCGTGTCGACATCCTGGTCACCAGCGTGCAGGGAACCATCGCAATAGGGAAGATACACCGTGTTCCAACCGGCCACGGGGTTGCCTTCACGTGCCGGATCCAGCACGCCGAGGGGCGGTATGCCAGGCGCGGCCTGCTCCGTTGCCAGGCACAGGTCGGACCAGCAGGCTCCGCCGCCCTGAAGGAAAATCACCAGGTCTTCGGAACCGGTGTCGCGCGTCGCCATGGTGTACTCACCACCCGTGAGACACAGCGGCCCATCGCCAGCACCAAAGCTGTGATTCACCACGTCGCCGTCCTGTTCGGACAACATCGGCGTGTATTCGCCCAGATAGCGGGCGATGCCCTGGTCCAGCAGCTCCTGGAACGGTACCGCCGCGGGTTCCACTGGGGGCTCTACCGGGGCCACGACGCTGTCAGTGGAGTCGCTGCACGCCGTCATAAGCGGCAGAGCGGCGCACAATGCGATTGAAAGTCGGCGCAGCGCCGGCCGACTGTTAACATCCTCAATTTTCATTATTACTCTCCGGGGGTGGCGCACCGACGTGGTGTCGGAAGCTTGCTGCACAAGATGCCCAGTCCCAGGACATCTTTCAAGCCCGTGACGCAATCCAGTACAGCTTCACATCCTACATACTAATTTTTAGATCGTATTAATCATAATAATCATATTTTCAGAATGCCTGGTTCCGGCTATAGTGGCCCCTCGTAGCAGTTCGCCCCTTGCAGCTGCGCGACAACACATTGAATGATGATTGAGGAGTTACCATGATCTCTGCAGGACAGGTTCCACACACTGTGTTCAAGATGCGTGTTCGCGATGAATCCGTCGGCGGCGACAACCCCTACCGCTGGCAGGACACGACCACAGACGACATTTTTGCCGGTAAAAAGGTGATCGTATTCTCACTGCCCGGCGCCTTCACCCCCACCTGCTCCTCCAACCACCTGCCACGCTACGAGGCATTGTTTGAGGAATTCAAGAAAGAGGGCGTTGACGAGATTTACTGCCTTTCGGTCAACGACGCATTCGTGATGTTCCAGTGGGGCAAGCACGTGGGCGCCAAAAACGTGAAAATGCTGCCCGATGGCAACGGCGAGTTCACGCGCAAAATGGGTATGCTGGTAGACAAGTCCAACCTTGGCTTTGGCATGCGCTCCTGGCGCTACTCGATGCTGGTGAACGACGGCAAAATCGAAAAACTGTTTGCCGAGCCGGACTTCGGTGATGTGTGCCCGACGGACCCCTTCGAAGTATCTGATGCAGACACCATGCTGGCGTACCTGAAAGGCACCCAGTCAGAGGGTGTTGCTGCACCGAGCAAAGCCTTCGTCGGCTGACAGCCTTTTGCACCCCGTCCACCGGGCGGGGTGCAACCTGCTATCGACTGAAGCGCCGCTGGACATGGGCGCGCCTTGCCCGAACCTGCTCAGCTCGCTCAGCAGCGCTGAGCACAAAGAAGCCGGGGATAGCAGCAGGCAGTTCCTCCAGCTTTAATAACGTAGCTTGTGGCCAGTCATCCTCTGCCAACGCGGTTGTCATACCGTCATAGCGCAACAACACCGTACCCCGCTGCAATCCGCCCGTCCCCAGCCAATTGGGATAACCCGGGTCCTGCGCAGCGATCACATGGTAATAGGCCCCGTCGCTGGCGAGCGTTGACTGGCTGCGGGTAAAACTCGCGGTACCGTTCGCATATTCCAGGGAAGCAAACCAGAGGTCGGTAATCTGCAGTGCCTGGTAGCGTGCAGACGTCGGTGTTGTGCGCAGCAGCAGCGCATGCCCGGGGGGAATGTCGAAATGGCCGCTCACCATCCAGCGCCCTTTTACCCCACCCAGCGTCGAGGTATCCAGCGGCGGCGACAGCACGTTGGCCTCACGCACCTGGCGGTACCGCTGCTCCACAAATGCCGGCCATACGGCCACGGACTGCTCAAGGATCCGCGCTGTCTCGCGCAGCCGGGCTGCCACCTCCGCTCCCGTATCCGGCAATCGCACGTCGCCTTCCATACCCGTCCGGTCGATGTGCACGTGTCCGGGGGCATCCTGCGTCCAGTCAGCATAGATCTGGCGCACCACCACCGTGGTCGTGTCCTCCGGGTTCGATAGCGCCCCAGGCCGAGGCGCTGCGCCTGGCGGTTCCAGGTAGACCTCGAACCGACCCTCGGCGTCGATGGGAATTGCTTCGAACCCCAGATAGCCCGCCGACCTGCCGGCACCCGCCCAGGGCTCCCCTGCGTAGAGTTGTACTTCGATACGGCTTGCCGAGCCGAGTTCGCCGTGAATACGATACGCGGCGCCACCCTCCACTGGCGCGAACAGATAGCGCTGATCCGGATTGTCTCCCCCTTCACGCACATGCATGTCCATCACGCGGAAAAACGGGTAGCGGGCGTCCTGCAACATGCCCGCTTCAATCGACTTCAGCAGCATGCGCAGCATATGCTGGTAGCCTGCGGCGCGTTCGGCATCGCTGCCAAACGCGGGACTGCTGCGCACATCGCTCTCGGCCTGCTGCAAGGCGCGTTGAAAGTCTTCAAAGGCGGCGGACAAGGTGTCCTCTTCAGCGGCACAGACCGTTTGCGCGTGCAACGCGGCGATGCCCAGACAGGCCGCGGCGGCTCCTCTGCGAAACGCGGAGCAGCCCCTGACCCACAGGTGGTTACACCCTGACTGCATACTGCCTCCCTGTAAGCGCGAGTTACACCGGCCACGTGCCCGGGGCCTGACCAGCACCATGCCGGACCATCAATGTGCGCCATTGCGGGAAAGAACGCAAAAAAAAGGGGCGTCCCCGAAAGGACACCCCTGCAAACCAGATCGCTTGGACCTTACTGTCAGTACTCGTAGGTAATGTCCAGGCCGTAGGTCCGCGGAGGACCGTACTCTTCCGTCGTCAGGCCCAGACCACCGAAGTTGATACCAAAGATCGGATAGTCATCGTCAGTCAGGTTGCGACCCCACAAGGCGACGGACATCACACCGTCACCAACCTGGATGCTTTCCAGGCTGAGGCGGGCGTCTACCAGCGTGCGCTCATCCATGATCTGGTGGTCATAGATCACCGGCTGGCCGCTCACGTTGGCCGTCCACAAAGCAGACTCGTACCACTCGTCCTGCCAGTTGACCTGCACGTAGCCGCGGATATCACCGAAGGAGGTGCGGGCGAAAACGTAGTCAGCCGAGGCGTTGATCTGGTTGGACGGTGCGCTGCGCTTGGCACGGTCCTTGGTCTCCAGGCAGACACCGCTGGTGCCGCACAGCTCGGGGAACTTCTCGAAGTCACCGGTTACGTAGGTGTAGCCCACGCTCAGGACGAGATCTTCCGCCGGCGCTACCTGAACCTCCAGTTCACCACCCCAACGATCCGCTTCACCGGCGTTGGAGATCTGGCTGGTGGCGGTGCCGTTTTCGGTCTTGATCTGGCTGACCTGCACGTCCTCATAGACGTAGGTGTACAGCGAGCCGTTGATGCGCAGACGGTTGTCCCACCAGTCGCTCTTCACCCCGAGTTCCCACTGCTCCATGGTTTCCTCGTCGTAGGCGTTGTCAAACACCTCGCCGTTGAAACCACCGCTGCGGTAGCCGGTTGCGTAACGCAGGAAGGCGTTGAGGTCGTCGGTGAACTGGTACGCAGCCGTCAGGTTACCGCTGAGGTTGTAGAAGTTCTCCTCACGGCTGACTGAGCGGGCCGGCGTCTGACCGAAGGGGGTCGTTACCGCCGAGTAGTCGTAGAAGATGTCCTTGGTTTCCTCGGTGTAGCGCAGGCCCGCCGTCAGCGACAGACGATCGTCCATCGCTGCGGGACGCCAGGTCGCCTGGGTAAAACCGGCAATGGCATCGGTAGAGTTCTCATAGAATTGCGTGCCAGCGCCCGCCAGCGGGGCGCTGAAAATCGCCCGACGGTCATATATGCCCTCGTCTTCGAAGTAATACAGGCCCAGCACGTAGTCCACACGATCGGTCGCACCGATGATGTTGAACTCTTGCGAGGTTTGCTCGTAATCGGACAGCGTGTCCTGCTTCGAATGGTTCACGCCGAGCTGGTCGATGGAAGCCCAGAGGCCATCAACGAAGGGGTAGCTGAAGCCCGACGAGGGGCCGTACAGCTGCGCCAGAGTCAGGTGCACCAGGTCGGAATAGGCCCCGATGCCGTTTTCGTCCAGCGTGCTGTCGATGTTCTCCAGGTCACCAAACACGTAGGTTTGCAGTTCACGGTACGCGGTGATGGAGCGGAGGGTGACGTCGCCCAGCGCGCCCATATCACCCAGTTCCCAGTTCAGTGTCAGCGTATGCCCTTCGACTTCATTGTCAGAGGTCGGCACGAAGTCAGAAGCACCGGCATCGACGCGGCCCTGCCCATCCGCTGCAATGGCCTGGTAGACCCCGATGGTTTCCTGCAGTGAGGGAATCCAGCGCGACGCAATGCGCGGGTCGCTGCCCGGGATGGTGGCCCAGAACTGGGCGCCCTGCAGGACACCCTGCATGGCGGAAATACGATCCACATTACCGGCAGGATCCAGTGCGGTGAAACCCGTGACTTTCTGCAGGCCGCCCTGCTCATCGAGGTCACTGCTGTCGTAGCTGTAGTCAACGCTCAGTGCGTCCGTCGGCTCCCACAGCAGTGCGATACGGTAGGCTTCGCGATCAATGCTGTCGTAGCCGGGGCCACCATTGAGGTTGTCATAGAGTGGATCGCGCTCGCGGTTCTGGTAACCAAAGGCGGCCGACAGCTTACCGAGACCCTGCCCGACTTCGCCGACTGAGGGAAGATCGACATTCAGTTTCAGTTCCTGTTCGTCGTATTTGCCCAGCGTGCCCTTGGCGCGCACACCCAGCTCACCTGTCGGCTTGCGGGAGATGAAGTTCACGGCACCCGCGGTTGCGTTACGGCCATACAGCGTGCCCTGCGGGCCGCGCAGCACTTCGATGCGCTCCAGTTCGGCGACGTCCATCGCCGAGCCCTGCATCTTGCCCACGTAGACGCCATCCAGATAGACGGCAACAGCGGGATCGAGCGACAGGTTGGCCGGGCTGCCACCGCCAAAGCCGCGGATGGCGAGGCTGGTAGTGCCACGTGAGCCGGGGGCATTGAAACCGGCAACACCCGGCACCTGGCCAATCAGATCCTGCGTGTTCTCAATACGCCGTTGAGCCAGCGCATCCGTGGTGAGTGCGGTGATGGAGATAGGCGTCTCCTGGGTACTTTCGGCACGTTTTTGCGCCGTGACAATGACTTCTTCCAGGGCGGTCACCTGGGCCTGCGATGCCATGCTCATGCCGACGGCAATCGATGACAGGGCCAGAGCCAGCGGACGCGGGGCAAATCTGAACTTCTTCATGGGGGATCCTCTCATGCGGATGGAACACTTATCACTGCACTGCTCAAGGCGCGTGCAGGCATTTTTATCTCGGCAGAGTGTTGCCTGTAGACGAACTAAAACCTTTCCACGGTCACGTTTTAGACGGCGGGCCAACTTTACACGGCACAACCCGCCCGGAACAGTGATGGATTACCAAAAAGTGATGAAGTAGTGCAGATAGCAATACCAGCGAGGCTGTGGTCCGCAAGGCAGTCAGTTGCTGGCCGCGATGCCCTCTGCACGCACGGAAAATCCGGAACCGAGAAATGCGGCAGCCACCGAGAGCTCGGCATCCACACTGTACTGTGGATCCGAGAGCCAGCTCAGCAGCCCGTAGACATAGATGCCAAGGATGTAGTGGGTGATGCGCTCCACACTGATATCGGACCGGACCTCGCCGCGAGCAAGGCCATCCCGCAGCATGGCGCAAAAGCTCTCATGTAACAGCGGCCAGCGATGCTGGCCAATACTGAAGTTGGGATCGTCGTAGGCGCGCAGGGCGAGCAGCAACAGTGCCCGTGTCAGCGTGGGGGTTCTGCGGGTCATTTCGGCGCCGTAGGCAAAGAACCGGGCCAACTGTTGCTCGGCAGTACCGCCTTCGGCACGAAACCGCTCAATGGCGGAGGAGAAGCGCTCATCAACACCGGGCACCAGAGCCTGAAGGATCGCCAGTTTGCTTGGGAAATAATTGAACAACGTGGGCTTGGATATGTCTGCCGCCTCGGCCAGGGCTTCAACCGTCACCGCCTCATAGCCGTGGCGCGTAAACAGACGCCGCGCCGCAAGCAGGATTCGTTCCCGCGTTTCGCGCTTTTTGCGCTCGCGCCGTCCCTCGCCTTTGCTGACTGCACCCATGATCTTAACTACCGTCTATTATTTTACCCTCTTGTGCAATGTATCGTTAAAGCCACCCCAATGCCACGCTTGCAGCAAGAAAAAAGTCCGGCTCACCGGCTGTAAGCGCGCATGTTCAGCCCAAATGCAGCCACCAGATCGCGCATGAGTTCCACCACCCCCCCGCCGAAAGTGTTGATCTGGCACTTCCGGTACTCTTCCTCCAACTCACCGGCCAACGCCGCGCCGGCGCTGCCGCGGCGCAGCATACTCGCCGGCCCCATGGCATCCATGAGCAAGCGGTAGACTTCGATCAGGCCCTCAGTGCTGAACGCTTTCATCGCTGAGGCGTAGGCCACCTCCGGCTCGCCGTGCTCCATGCTCCAGGCCATGCGCCAGGTCATCAGCCGCATCGCCTCCAGCCTCGCATAGCATTCGGCGAGCAGGCGCTGCACCGTGGCGTCTTCTATAGGCCTGACGCCAGCAGCATCGGGTTCGCGGGCCCAGGCGAGCACGTCCTGATAGAGTCCATAGGCATAAATGCCGATGGCGGCCAGACCGACCCGTTCGTGATTGAGTTGCGAGGTGATCAGCTTCCAACCACCGTTGAGCGTGCCACAGATCATGTCATTGGGGCAGCGCACGTCGTTGTAGTAGCTGATGTTTGTGCGGACGCCACCCACGGTATGTATCGGGGCAAAGCTGAAGCCCGGCTGGTGGGCATCCACCATAAAAATACTGATGCCAGCGTGGGGGCGAGCGGCGTTTACGTCGCTGCGCGCGGCGAGCCAGATATAGTCCGCGGCTTCCGCGCTGGAGGTATAGACCTTGGTGCCGTTGATGACCCATTCATCACCCTCGGCGACGGCGGTGGTTTTCAGGGCCGCGAGGTCCGAGCCCGCGTCGGGCTCTGTGTAGCCGATGGCGAAGTGGAGTTCACCCGCGGCTATCCTGGGCAGGAAGAAGTCTTTGTGCGCCTCGGAGCCGTGCGCCATGATGGCCGGAGCCACCGTCGAAATGGTTACAAAGGGTAGCGGCGCGCAGGCCAGTTGAGCTTCTTCGAAGAAGATCATCTGGTCCATGGGGCCACGTCCCTGGCCACCGTACTCCTTGGGCCAGCCAAGCGCCAGCCAGCCGTCCTTGCCGATCTGGCGGATCACCGACTTGTAGGCATCTCCCCCCTCATTGCCGCGCGTCGCCTCGATAAGCTCGGGGGTCATCAGCGACTGGAAATACTGTCGCAGCTCGCTACGCAACGCCTGCTGCCCTGCCGTATAGTCGATGTGCACGGACCTGTCTCCTGACTTCAGTGATGGTTGCAGGATTATTATTGAATTTGGATTCAATATCAATAATAATCCGCACACAGTCCAGAATACGCGAAGACCATGCCCTCAAGCAGCAGCCCGTCATCGACACCGCGACGCCCCAAGGGTGAACTCGCCCGCGAGCGCCTCAAAAGCGCGGCCATCGCCCTGCTCGACCGGGGCGGCTACCATCAGCTGCGCGTGAAGGACATCACGGCCGAGGCCGGCGTCGCAGCCGGACTGTTCCACCATTACTACAGCGGGCTGGATGCCCTGATCGAGGAAATCCTTGAGGACCATATTGCCGCCTTCGAGGCTACCGAGCAGATCGAGCGGGATGTCAGCAAAGGTGACTGGTTCAGCCGGCTGCGTTCACACTATCGGGTGGCCGTGCACGCGCACGCTGCGCACCCGGGCATCATGCGCTGCATCGATCAGTTCTGTAGCGATGATCCAGCCTTCCGCGCACGCTGGCAGGCGTCCTACAACCGGCGACTCAAGCTACTCACCGCCGTATTTCCCTACGTATTCCCGGAAAGCGACCTCAGCGAACACGAGGTCAGCCTTGTGGTGCACGCATTGAGTGGCATCGGGCAGGATGTCTTGCGCGCCCGCTACGGTGAGCGCAACCCGGAGCTCCTGGCCCTAGGCCTGACAGAGGATGAACTTGCCGAGTGGCTGGCCGCCCTCTTCTACCGCGGGCTATTTGCCTGCAACCCGCCGAGGCGGGCCATGAACTACGCCGACAAGATTCTTGCCATCCGGCGATGAAACCTCTACCGGACACACAGCGGCCCGCACGCCGCACAACTGGAGACTCAACATGGACTTCTCATTGAGCGAAGATCAGGCCGCAATCGCGGAGCTTGCAACACGGATTTTTCGCGATCAGGTTGATGACGCGGCTCGCGTGCGCCATCAGGACAGCTTCGATCGCGATCTGTGGCAAACGCTGGCACGCTCTGGCCTCACCGGACTTGGGCTCTCGGAAGCCAACGGTGGCTCGGGGATGGGCTTCGTAGCCCAGTGCCTGGTGGCGCAGGCACAGGGAGGTGTACTGGCACAGATTCCGCTGCCGGAAACCCTGCTGGCCGGCTACGCGCTGGAGCAAGGCGGTGTCACTCGTGGCCTCGACAAAGTCGCGGCGGGTGAGACGCACTTGACCCTGTGCCTTGCACCGGGGCTGGAACTTGAAGGCGACACGCTGAGCGGCACACTCAGCCTTGTACCGTGGGCCGAAGGGGCCCTGTACATTGTTGCCTGCGCCAACGACAGGCTGGTTGCGTTCTCAGCAGATGAAGCAGAGCTGTCCATGACCGCACAGCGGGTCAGCAACGGTCGGCCCACGGCGCTGGTGCGAGTCAACCGCGCCCAGGCCATTGATCTGGGCGGCTGCGAGCAGATCGCTGCGCTGCGCCAGCGCCAGGAAGTGATGACTGCCGCCCTGCAACTGGGCGTCGCCAGTGAAGCCCTTGCACGAACCGCTGCCTACACCAGCGAACGCAAACAGTTCGGCAAGCCGCTCGCCGGCTTTCAGGCCGTGGCGCACCGCGCGGCAGACGGTTATATGGATATCGAAGCCCTGAGGGGAGTCGTCGACAGCGCTATGTGGCGCATTGAAGAAGGACTGGACGCCACGCTGCAGGCAGGCGCCGCGCGCTGGTGGGCGGCAGAGACCTCACACCGGGTAGCGCATACCGCACAGCACCTGCACGGCGGCATTGGCGCTGACATCGAGTACCCGATTCACCGCTTCTTTCTCTGGTCCAAACAGCTCGAGTTCGACCTCGGCGGTGCGGCTCACCAGCTCGCCGCCATGGGCCGGCATCTGGCCAGCGACCCACATTCTGGCATAACGTTGTGATCCACACCTCGGCACACCCACCCCGACTCCGGAGCCCAGCATGAACGTAGTGCAATTTGACCGCATTGAAGATCGCCACCTCGGCCGCGCCCTGAGTCTGCAAGCCAGCCAGCAGCCCGACGCCACATTTATCATGTTCGGCGAAGCGCACTACAGCTTCGCCGAGGTCAATCAGCGCGTCAATGAACTCGCTGCAGGGCTCAGGGAGCTGGGACTGGACAAGGGCGACCGGGTCGCGTTTTTCATGGGCAGCGCGCCTGAAGTCATTTTTCTCGCGCTCGCCACCAACAAACTGGGAGGCGTCTGGATTCCGATCAACGGCGACTATAAAGGCAGCTGGCTTTCCGAGACCATCAATCGCAGCCGGCCACACATTCTGGTGACGGACAGCGAGCACGCCGACAGGGTCGGGCAGGTGGTGGCCGATCTCGAGGTCGCCCACCTGGTGGCATTCGGGGACGCCCCCGGACTGCCCTCGGCTATTCCGTTTGGCAGCCTTTACCGGAAGGGCGCAGCGGAGCCAGACCTTGCCGGCCAAAGCTACGGCGACACCAGTGCGGTGCTCTGGACATCCGGCACAACCGGCCGCTCCAAGGGCGTCATGCAAAGCCACAACGTGTGGTTCAACGCCGTGGAAACCGGTGATGCACAGTTCGGTACGCGTCCAGGTGACGTCATTTATTCTGTTCTGCCGATGTACAACTCAGCCGCCTGGGTGACCTCCATCCTGCGCGCGCTGATCGTAGGCATTCCGTTGGCCGTGGATCCGGTGTTTTCAGTCAGTCATTTCTGGGAGCGTGTAGATTACTACGGCGCGACGCAGAGCTTTACCGTAGGTGCCATGCATATGTTCCTCTGGAACGCAGCGGAAAAGCCGGACGACGGCCAGCACAGCCTGCGCAAGTTGATGGCCGTGCCGATACCCCCGGATATCGCCGGCCCCTTCAGCAAGCGATTCAACCTGGAGCTGATGCCCCAGGGCCTGGGGCAGAGCGAATGCATGCAGCTGGTGATCACCGCGCCCGGCCAGCCGTTACCGCCACCGGGGAGCTGCGGCCTGCCCTCCCCAAAACTGGATGCGCGCCTGGTCGACGACGCCGGCAAGGATGTCCCCGAGGGTGAAGCCGGCGAGCTTTGGGTACGGCCACGGGAGCCCTTCGCCATCTTCAACGGCTACTTCGACGACCCCGAAGCGACGCGTAATGCCTTCGAGGGTGAGTGGTACAAAACGGGAGACATGCTGCGCAAAAAGGCGGACGGTTACTACTATTTCGCCGATCGCAAGAAAGATGCGGTGCGCCTCAAGGGCCGCAACATCTCCACCTTCGAAGTGGAGATGGTCGCGCGACGCCACCCGGCAATAGCTGACTGCGCCGCCTTTGGCGTGCCGAGCGAGATTCTTGATTCCGAAACCGAACTGAAGCTCAACTACATACTCAAACCGGGCAAGACACTGCCGCCTGAGGAACTCGCGCAGTTTATCAACGACAATGCGCCCTACTTTTTCGTGCCAAGGTACCTTGAGCAAGTGGAGGCCCTGCCTTACACGCCTACCAACAAGGTACAGAAGTTCAAGCTGCGCGAAGCCGGCATCACCCAAGGCACCTGGGATGCCCAGAAGGCAGGCTTCAAGGCAGAGCGCTAGTAACGCCCGGTACGTGTTATCGTTGCGCTTACACAGGCCAGTCGAGCGGACACAGCGGCAATGACATTTACAGGAACCGCCGCCAGGACACTGCTGGTGGCGGCTGCGCTTAGCAGCGCATTCGTGGCAGGAGCCTGGTTGCAACAGCGAGGCACTCTCTCGGCCATACCGGGCATATGGCGCCCGGGCGATGCGCCCGCAGCGCCGCCAACCATGGCGGCAGCGCCGGCCAAGCCCGCAGCGACACCGTCTCCGCGCACCCCGCCCACTACTAAGTCGAACCTGAATATCCCACTTTTGGCGCTGATTACTGTTGAGCGCTGCCAGGCAGCAACCTGATCAATAACTCAATGCGGCGTGATGCTCGAATCCATCGTCGCTGTCTGCCACAGTTAACAGCCGGATGATCCTTCGCAACATGGTTTCCGCCCATTTTTTCGGGGCAAAATAAAGCCAGCGCAGGAGCCGGCGCAGATTTTGGCCGCAGGCAGACAGAATCGCATTCAGCGCATCGCCCTGTATGCCTTTCAGAT
>NZ_JAWKZJ010000008.1:0-216003 GCF_041395985.1 Haliea sp. | reverse complement strand
CAGCAGATTCTGATCGGGCACTTCGAAACCGCTGGGCGCGCGGTAGAGGGCGGGGCGGCAGTGGAGCGCATCTATGCGCCGGCCTTCATCAGCCAGTGCAACGAGGGGCTGGTTGCGCTCCACGGCATACAGTTTGCCGGCAAGACGCTGCAGGGCCTGCAATGCCGCCTGTCCGGTGCGGGCAGTGGCGATGATCGTCGCGCGGTGCGTCGCCTGCTGATCACCGACAAGCACGGACTGTCCCGCCACGCCTACAATCTCGAGTTCACTCTCGAGTTCGAGGACCGTACCCTGGCGCTGGGGCTGGCCGAGAGTGCCCTGGCGGAAGATCCTCCTACAGCCATCGCTGCACCACCGGCGGCCCTGAGCAGCCTCCACAACGGCACATCGCAGCATGCCACTGCGATACAGGAACCTACGCTACAGGAGCAGGTTGAAGAACTGGCGTCATTACTGCAGGACCGTTTCGAGCTCGAACCGCGGGAGAATGGCTGAATTGTGATGTCGTCCCCGGCCGAACAGCAACGCCGCGACATCACCGGGCAGGTGGCACTGGGTGACCCGTCTGCTGTGATGTCTGAAGTGCGCGCTATCCTCGAAGCGCACTGGCCGGACGGCGACTGGTCGCCGCTGGACACCCTCAGCGAACTGTTTTGCGTGCTGTATGCCGGTGAGCACCCCGAGTACCACGGTTGCGACGCGGGCTATCATGATGCCGAGCACGTGCTGGACGTCACCCTGGCGATGACGCGGTTGATGGCAGGGCGCGAAAAGCGCTGGCCCGGTCCCTGGGCGTTTGACGCCGACCTGGCCCTGGCCGGGGTCGCCAGCGCGCTGTTTCACGATGCAGGCTATCTGCGCCGCCGTGGGGATCGCCGGCACAGCACGGGCGCAGCCTACACGCGCACCCACGTGCCCCGCGGTGCCGCCCTGATTCGCGCGCAGTTCCCGGCGGTGGGGCTGGCTGAACTGGCGCCGGTCTGCTCCCGGCTCGTGCACTTCACCAATTGTCACCGCAAGCCCGAGTACCTGAACGTGCGCAGCCGTCAGGAATGGCAGCTCGGCGCCCTGCTGGGTACGGCTGATCTGCTGGCGCAGATCGCCGCACCGGATTACCTCGAAAAGTGTCGCCAGGCCTTGTACGACGAGTTCGTCGCCAGCGGCATTGCGGTGGGAGAACACACACCGGAGCCAGCCCGCTGTCACTATCGCTCGCGGGATGACTTGATTCAGCGCACTCCCGGCTTTGTGCACGGGGTTGCCGGTTCCCGTCTGGAGCGGGATTTTGCCGGCGCCTACCACTACGCCAGCAGTTATTTCGGTGGTGACAATCCCTACCTCGACGCGGTCGTCGCCAATTGCGCGCGGCTGGAGCAATGGCTGGCGCCGTCCCGGGCCTGACTGCCATGCAGCCACATCACAGCGCGCCCCTCGGCAAAATCGCGGTAGCCGCGCAGGACAGTGCGCAGCGTGATCGGGCGCAGGCACTGGCACAGCAGTTGGGTACGCACTGTGTGGAACCCGGGCAGGCACACGCTCCTCCCGCTGTGCAGGCACTGTTGTGGGTGGGCGCCGATGCGCTTTCCCTGCAGGCGGTGGCAGCAGGTGGTCGCTCCCCCGGGCCGATCAGCGTCGACTTTGGTGGCGCGGCCATGCGGCACCGGCGTCGGGGTGGTCAGAATGAGCTGCTGGGCAAGGCGGTGGGTATTGGCAAGAAGCCCGCGCTCGCGGTGCTTGATGCAACCGCCGGGCTGGGGCGCGACAGCTTCGTGCTGGCAGATCTCGGTTGCGCGGTTGTCCTCGCCGAGCGTGAACCTGTCGTGCTGGCGCTGCTGGATGATGGCCTGGAGCGCGCAGCGCGGGCAGAAGACGCCTGGCTGAACCGCGTCGCAGGGCGCATGACACTGCATCACGGGGAAGCCTCCACCCTGACGGCCGCAGTGCTGAATACACTGGACGTGATCTACCTGGACCCGATGTTTCCGGAACGCGACAAATCTGCAGCGGTGAAAAAGGAGATGGCGCTGTTCCAGACGTTGTTCGCCGGGGGCACGACAGCGGACGACGCCGCGCAGTTGCTCGACTGGGCCCTGGGCTGCGACGTCGCCCGGGTGGTGGTGAAGCGCCCCCTGCGGGCCCCTTGCCTGACTCTGCAGCAGCCCTCGCACACCATTGCCGGCAAGGCCGTGCGCTATGACGTCTACGTGCTACGCAGTCTGCGTTAGGCCCTCGGGGTTCAGTGGCGCGCGGCCATGCGGAACAGCCGGCGGGTGAACACGGACTGCAACAACGGGTCCAGCCAGCGGTAGAGACGCCCAGACAGGTAAACGGGTTTCCCGCGCTCCACAGCCTCCAAGCCCTCGCGCACCACCACGTCCGCGCTGTACCAGACGAATCCTGGCATGCCGTCTTTCATGTCCTGTAGCCCCGCTGTGCTGTGGAAATCGGTATGGGTGTAACCGGGGCACAGGGCGCACACCTGGACACCGCTGCCCTGCAGTGTGACTGCGAGGTCCTCCGACAGGGCGATCAGGTAGGCCTTGCTGGGGCCGTAGTTGCAGCCACCGGCGCGGGGAATGCGCCCGGCGACGGAGGCGACATTGATCACCCGGCCGAAGCCGCGCTCACGCATTGCGGGTATGAACAGATGGCAGAGTTGTGCCACCGACAGCATCATCAACTGGAAAAATGCCTGGTGATCTGCCCAGTCGCGATCCTGCAGGAGGTCGGAGCCGGCGATTCCGGCGTTGTTCACCAGATAATCTATCTCGATGCCCTGCGCCGACAGGCTGTTGTAGAGCGCGTCCGGGGCGGCGGGGTCCGACAGGTCCGCCACCTCCACCAGCGTAGTGCAGCCGTGCGCCTGCGCCAGCTCCGCGGCTAGGGCCTGCAGCCTGTCCCTGCGCCGCGCCAACAGCACCAGGTTGTAGCCCTGGGCTGCCAGCTGGCGGGCAAACTCTTCACCGAGCCCTGCGGATGCCCCGGTAATCAATGCGGTGCGCTTGCGCGTCATCGGTTTTCTCCTCAAGATGTTGGCCGTTGCCACCGGCATGGTACGCCACACCGCTCGCGCTGTCTGCGCGCCGCCCAACCTCAGGAACAGGGACATATTACGATGCAAAACACAGGGATCGCGCTGGTCACCGGCGCCACCTCCGGACTGGGCGCAGAATACTGCCGCCAGCTTGCCCGCCAGTGCAAAACCATCATTGCCGTGGGGCGGCGCGGCGATCACCTGCAGGCACTGGGTGCCGAGCTGGATGGGCTGACGCGCATTCATCCCGTGGTTGCGGACCTCAGCACGGTGGAGGGTGTAACGCGCACGGTGGAGGCACTGCGCCAGCAGGGCCCCGTGGATCTGCTGATCAACAACGCGGGCTTTTCGACGCTGGGCGACTTTGCCGACAGCACGCTTGAGGTCGAGCTGCAAATGGTGCGCCTGCAGATTGACGCGCCACTGGAGCTGGCGCGTGCCGCGCTGCCCTTCATGCGTGAGCAGGGCCGCGGGCAGATCATCAATGTGGCCTCTGTCGGCGCCTTCGTGGAACTGCAGAAAACCGCGGTGTACGGCGCGTGCAAGGCATTCCTGCTGGCCTTTTCAAGGTCGCTGCAGGCAGAGGTGGCGGGGCAGGGTATTCGCGTGCAGTGCCTCTGTCCTGGCCTCACGCGCACCGAGATTCACGATACACCGCATTTTTCCGGCTTCGACAAGGGGCGTTTTCCGGAATCGATGTGGATGGAGGTGGACGCGGTGGTGGCCGAGAGCCTCACTGCCCTGGCGGGTGACGAGGTGGTGGTGATTCCGGGGCAGGTCAACCGGGATATCGTGCGCGGCGCTGTGCAGCGACAGCTGCAGGCGCTACAGCACTAGGCGCTCCAGCACGCCCTGGTAGAGGCGGGCCAGCCGCGGCAGGTCCGCGGCGCGCACACACTCATTGCGTTTGTGGATGGTGGCATTCACTGGGCCGAGCTCGACGATCTGTGCCCCGGTCGGCGCGATGAAGCGTCCGTCGGAGGTGCCGCCGGCGGTGGACAGTTCGGTGTCCAGGCCGGTCTCGGCACGGATGCTCTCCACCACGGCGTCCACCAGGCTGCCGGCCGGGGTCAGGAAGGGCTCCCCGCTGAGCTGCCAGTCCAGGGTGTAATCCAGTTTGTGGGCCTGTAGCAGGCGTTCCGTGCGTCGTATCAGGTCGTCTGCCGTGACTTCCGTGGAGAAGCGGAAATTGAACATGACCTGGAGCTCGCCGGGGATCACGTTGGTCGCGCCGGTACCACTGGTGATATTCGATATCTGCAGGGAGGTCGCCGGAAAGAAGGCGTTGCCCTGGTCCCATACCTGACAGGTCAGGGCGTGCAGGGCGGGCAGCGCCCGGTGAATGGGATTGTCTGCCAGCTGCGGGTAGGCGATGTGGCCTTGAACGCCGCGCACCGTGAGTACGGCGCCCAGTGAGCCGCGCCGGCCGTTCTTCACCACATCGCCCAATTGCGCGCTGCTCGAAGGCTCGCCGACCAGGCACCAGTCGATTGTCTCACCCTGCTGCTGCAGGTAATCCACGACCTTGACTGTGCCATCGTGGGCCGGGCCTTCCTCATCGGCAGTAATCAGGAAGCCGATGCGGCCGCTGTGCCGGGGGTGGGCGCTGACAAAGTCTTCGCAGGCCACGAGCATGGCCGCGAGGCTGCCTTTCATGTCGGCGGCGCCGCGGCCATAGAGCATGCCCTCGCGCAGTGTGGGTTCGAAGGGCGGGCTATCCCAGCCGGATTCGGGGCCGGTGGGCACCACATCGGTGTGCCCGGCAAACACCAGCAGGGGGCCGCTGTCTCCGCGCACCGCCCAGAAGTTCTCGACGTCGCCGAAACGCAGCGGTGTGCAGCGGAAGCCCAGGCGGGCCAGGCGGTCCATCATCAGTGCCTGGCACCCGGCGTCTTCGGGCGTGACTGACTGGCGTCGAATCAGCTCACAGGTCAATTCCAGCGTGCGTTCCATGGTGCGGCCCCGTGGCTAGTTGTGCGCGTGCAGTTCGGCGTTGAGTTCTACCGCCGTGCGGTTGGTCAGGCACTCGACGGCACCGGTGGCGGAGTTGCGCCGGAACAATAACCCGGACTTGCCGGCCAGCTCCCGCGCCTTGAGGGTCTCCACCGCGTGACCGTCGGCGTCCAGCACCACCACCTTGGTGCCGGCGGTCACAAACAGGCCCGCTTCCACAGTGCAGCGGTCGCCGAGGGGAATGCCGATGCCGGCGTTGGCGCCGATCAGGCACTCGCGGCCCACGGAGATGATGATATTCCCGCCGCCGGACAGGGTGCCCATGGTGGAGCAGCCACCGCCCAGGTCGGACCCGCTGCCCACCGTCACCCCGGCGGATATGCGGCCTTCAATCATCCCGGGGCCGTCGGTGCCGGCGTTAAAGTTGACGAAGCCCTCATGCATGATGGTCGTGCCTTCACCCAGGTAGGCGCCGAGACGCACACGGGCCGTATGGGCAATGCGTACCCCGGTCGGTACCACGTAGTTGGTCATCTTCGGGAATTTGTCGACGCAGCTGACCTCCAGCGTGTCGCCGCGCAGCCGGGCGGCGAGTTGCCGTGCCGGGAGCTCGCTGATGTCAATGGCGCCCTCGCTGGTCCAGGCCACGTTGGGGAGTATGGCAAACAGGCCCTGCAGGTTGGTGCCGTGTGGCTTCACCCGTCGGTGCGACAGCAGGTGCAGTTTCAGGTAGGCCTCGGGCACTGAGCCGGGTGCGGCGTCCGCCTGCAGCAGCACCGCAACGGCGGGCGCCTGGCTGCTGGCCAGATGCGCGGCAATCTGCGCCTGTTCGGTCTGGCCCGCCGCCGCAAGCGCGGCTTCCAGGGCCAGCAACTGCTCGCGGGAGAGCGTGCCCGTGTTGTCGGGTGCGCCAAAGGCCGCAACCAGTTCGCTGGAGGGTGACAACACCGGGTGAGGGAAAAAGACCTCCAGCCACTCTCCGCTGCTGTTCTGAGTGCCCAGACCAAGGCCCAGGGCATATGCCGCATGGTTCATAAAACGTAATTCCTGACGAGGCCCGCCTGCGGCGGGGTGGGTTCAAAGAGTATGCCGCAGCAGCAGTGCTTCCCAGGCGGGCGCCGAAAAGCCGCAGTGGCGTTCGTGGCCGATGTCGAGCAGGGGCCGCTTGATCAGCGTGGGCTGCTGCAGAATGGCCGCCAGCGCCCGGTGGTCATCCATCTGCTCACGCTCTGCCGCGTCCAGCGCTTTCCAACTGGTGCTGCGTCGGTTGACCAGTGTTTCCCAGCCGAGTTCCTGCAGCCAGGACTGCACCTGGCTTTTGTCCAGGCCGTCGCTGCGCAGGTCGTGAAAGCGGTACTCGATCGCGTGCTGTTCCAGCCAGCGCCGCGCTTTCTTCACGGTGTCGCAATTGCTGATGCCGTAGACGGTAATCATGCCTGCCTCGCTGCGGCTCTGTGGGGTGCGCAAGGATAGCAAAAAAATTGTTCTTCCGCAGATTTGCGGCAAGCCATTTCATCATCCGTTCGCCCTCCAGGGAGCCTGCGATATGGAGGCGCGAGGATATGAAACACATGTAGTCAGTGACAGTGTAGATAGCCAGGTATGTTGGGGGTATGACGAGTAGCCTGGCGACCAGAAAGCAGAATCCAGTCAGGGCTGCCACGGAGAGCGAGACCTCCGTGTAGCTTAATTGGACCCGGCGATAGAATCGGCTCGCGTAAATGAAATTCTTTTTCGGTCTTTATCCTCTACCTCAACTGGCATACCCACCATATATGTGCTTTTCCCCGCAGGCGTCTAACCACGTAGCCCAAACGGTATGGTGTACAGTACAACCAAAAACATGAGTACAGCTACGAGCCGAAAAACAGGATTCCTTCCATGGTGTAAAGTCATGTTAAAATAGCTAATTTCCTTCTTCGAAATCCACAGGTAAACACCTATCCAGCCTCCCATACTCAATGTTATCCAAAGAACTGTCTTGCCAAGCGGTTGGCTGTGGACGTAACCATGTACCCCAAGTAAAAGACTGTAGATAAACCATAGGCCTCGGAATATCCAGACAAGCCATATACTCTCACCAGAGGTTTTCATCTCAATTTGACTCTATGTCTATAGTGGTCATACCGCTGATGTAAGAGAAAACTTGAGTAACTCTGTTCATCGCTGCCGGATTATTGCGCAGGATCGGGACACCATTCAAAGCCACTTTGATAAGCTGCTGAGTTGTCAGATACGCCGAGGCCACATTGGCCTTATCAGCCTCATCCGCAAAGTGCAGTGCGCCGATTGATACAACGGCGAAAACTGTCGCTCCAGCACCTATTACACCAACTTGGCTGAAGAACACACCAGCGCCGGCAAAGCCAACCGCCGCATTCCCCGACCGACGAGCCAAGTCCTCCCAGAACAACTGGTCCATCTGCACTTGCTGTAGGAAGCGTTGATAGTTGGCCAGGGTATTTTGGAGATTCTCCGCTGTCGTTGGAGCCGTGCATTCTAGGTTATTCTCGCCACATACCCGTGTTGACTGGGTGTCATCCCGCTCCACCTCAGCCACCGGATTCCCAGTATCTGTCATATTGTCCCCGGGTTCTGAGCTGGGAAAGGTGCTGCCGCTGCTACCAAGCACCAAACTCGACGAAGTGAACCCGCTGAAGAAGCTGGCAGTCGACGATACTCGTGAAGCAGTGACGCTGACATGACTCATCGGTCCTGGCAATTTAACGGGATCGACTTTCTGTATCTGCGCATCGTTACTCGGTGAAAATCCCGAGGGATCCGTATACCTCAGCGGATTATTCAGCACATAACTATAGCGGTTGTATCCTTGAGCATCCTCAGGCGCGAAGGTCAGCGGATCAGGACTCAACATCCGCCCAAGGCTCGGGCTGTATAACCTCCCGTTCATATGAATGATCCCCACGTCATCCAGATGCTCGTGGCCCGTGTAGCCGCGTCTCTCAAAGCTGGTGACCGGGCCGGGCTGCCAGGTGGTCGGGTTGCGGCGCAGGCCCCAGGCATCGTAGCTGTAGCGTGCAACGACCGCACCGGTGGCCTCATCGGTCAGGGCGGTGATGCTGCCCAGGTGGTCCCTGTGCACGTAGCGGTGTGTAACCGCGCCGTTTACGTCTTCCCGGATCATGATCACGCGTCCGTTGGCGCGGACGTAGTGCCGGTGTGTGTCGAAGCCCACGCCGCTTGAGTTGATGGCCTCGAAGTCTTTACCCACGTAGTGCGTGGTCTGGCCATTGTGTACCTTGCGGTAGCGGGCCCGATCGGGACCGTAGTCAAAGCCATAGGTCACCGAGGCGGTGGTGATCGCGACGGGTTTGTCGTAGCTGGACCAGGTGATCATGGGGCTGCCGTCCAGCGTATCGAGATTGCCGTTGGCATCATAGGCGGAGGTATGGGACGGCAGGCCCCCACCCACCACAGCAGACACGGCATGTGGCTGGGCCAGGTTGTACATCGACGGCTGCCGCCACGCACTTGTTCAGGCTTTATGAGTGCGTTTGGGGTGTTTACGCTCCGGGTAGCAGGTGCGGCAGATGTCGCACACACGGCCATCGCAGCCGCGTGCTGAGCAGAACTCGCGCCCGTAGAAGATGATCTGCAGGTGTAGCCGGTTCCAGGCCGCGCGGGGGAACAGTCGCTTCAGGTCGCGCTCGGTCTGGACCACGCTTTTACCGCTGGTAAGTCCCCAGCGCTGGGCCAGTCGGTGAATATGCGTGTCGACGGGAAAGGCGGGCACACCGAAGGCCTGCGACATCACCACACTGGCCGTTTTGTGCCCGACCCCCGGCAGGCGCTCGAGTGCCTCCATGTCGGCGGGTACCACACCCTGGTGTTCAGCCAGCAGGATTTCACTGAGGCGCTTGATGGCGGCGGATTTCTGCGGCGACAGGCCGCAGGGGCGGATGATCGCCCTGATCTCCTCGACGGTGAGCTGCGCCATGTCCTGCGGATTGTCGGCGCGGGCGAACAGCGCAGGCGTCACCTGATTGACCCGCTCATCGGTGCACTGGGCGCTGAGCAGGACGGCAATCAGCAGGGTATACGGGTCGCTGTGGTCCAGTGGGACAGGCGGCTCGGGGTAGAGTTCCTGCAGGCGTTGCTGGATAAAGGCAACGCGCTGGGCTTTTGGCAGCATGGCCTAGCGCTGCTCCAGCACGTTGACGATACGCTCGGCGGCTTCCACGCAGTCCTCCAGCGAGGCCACCAGCGCCATGCGCACCCGGTTGCTGCCGGGGTTGCCCCGGGGCGTCTCGCGGGCGAGAAAGCTGCCGGGAACCACGGTGATGTGTGCCTGTTGATACAGCAGCCGGGCAAACTCGGTGTCAGGCAGCGGGGTTTCCGGCCAGAGATAGAAACCGGCATCTGGCCGTTCCACGGTCAGGTGCCCCTGCAGAATGGGCAGCACCGCGTCGAATTTCTGCCGATACAGCGCGCGGTTGGCGCGCACATGGTCCTCGTCGCCCCACGCCGCCACGCTGGCCTGTTGGTGATGCAGGGGCATGGCGCAGCCGTGGTAGGTGCGGTAGCGCAGGAAGTCGGCGAGTACCTCGGCGTCCCCGGCCACAAAGCCGGAGCGTAGCCCCGGCAGGTTGGAGCGTTTGCTCAGGCTGTGGAACACCACGCAGCGCCGGAAGCGGTCGTTCCCCATCGCCGCGCAGGCCTGCAACAGGCCCGGTGGGGGGCTGCTCTCGTCAGCGTAGATTTCCGAGTAGCACTCGTCGCTGGCAATAATAAAGTCGTGCCGCTCCGCCAGTTCCACCAGCGATTGCAGCGCTGCCACACTCATCACCGCGCCGCTGGGGTTGCCCGGGGTGCAGATGTAGAGCAGTTGGCAGCGCTGCCATACGGATTCGGGAACCGCGGCAAAATCGGGCAGGTGACCCGTCGCGGCGCTGGCGTTCACGAACTCGGGCTGTGCTCCGGCCAGCAGCGCGGCACCCTCGTAAATCTGGTAGAACGGATTGGGGCTCACCACGGCCGCGCCGGCGCCAGCGGTCACCACCGCCTGGGCGAAGGCAAACAGCGCCTCGCGCGTGCCGTTCACGGGCAGGATTTCGGATTCCGGGTCCACCCCCGGCAGCTGAAAGCGCTGTTGCAGCCAGCCGGCAATGGTCTCGCGCAGCAGTGCCTCGCCGCGGGTGACGGGGTAGTTGGCCAGCAGCGGGAGGTTCGCTGCCAGCGTGTCCAGCACGAACGGCGGCGAGGGATGGCGCGGTTCGCCGATGGACAGGGGAATGTGCGCCAGGTCGCCGGGTGGCTGCAGGTCGGCGAACAGTGCACGCAGTTTCTCAAAGGGGTAGGGGTGCAGCGCACCGAGCAGGGCGTTCATGGGGCGCTAGTGGTCCTCGAGTTGATCGTCAAGCTGCACTTTGATGGCATTCTGGATGGCGGTACAGAGCGCTTCGTCCTGCAGCGGCCGCTGCTCGGCATCGGTGATGAAGAACACGTCTTCAACCCGTTCGCCCAGGGTCTGGATCTTGGCGGCCTGCAGTTCCACGCCATGCTCGACGAAGATCCGGCCCACCCGTGCGAGCAGGCCGGGGCGGTCCCGGGAGGATACCTCCAGCACCGTCACCTGTTTGATCTCGTCCAGGAACATGCTGGTTTCAGTGGGCACCGGGAACGATTTGATCTGTCGTGGCGTGAGACGCTGGATATTGGGGGCGCGGTCGAAGTCCGCCGCCGCCAGGGAGCGCGCCAGCTGGTCGCGGATGTGCCGCAGGCGGGCGCTGTCGTCGGCGATGGGGCTGCCATCGGAATTGAGCACGAAAAAGGTGTCCAGGCTCATGCCGTCCCGGGCGTTGTAGATGCGTGCATCGTGCACGCTGAGCTCCAGCTGCTCCAGCTCGGCACAGACCCGCGAAAACAGCTGCGCGTGGCTGCGCGCGTGGATGAAAATCTGCGTCGCATTGGCCACGCTGGAGTCGGAGCTGTTGCGGATCAGGACCAGGGGCTGGTCGCGCTCATAATGCCCGGCAATCGCCTCGGTGTGCCAGGCGATGTCCTCGGGTTTCTCGCGCAGGAAGTAGTCCTCGCCCTGTTCGCGCCACAGGTCTTCCAGCTCTTCAACGGTGAAACCGCGGTACTCCAGCAGGTCTGCAGCCGCCTTGCGGGTCTGCTCAATCCACACCTGCTTGTCCACCGGGTTTTCCAGCCCGCGCCGCAGCGCCCGCCGCGTCCCCGTATACAGCTGTCGCAACAGGCTGCCGCGCCAGGCGTTCCACAGTGTGGGGTTGGTGGCGTTGATGTCGGCAACGGTCAGGGTGAACAGGTAATCGAGCCGGTTCAGGTCGCCCACATGGTGGGCGAACTGCTGGATCACCTCCGGGTCGGAGATGTCCTTGCGCTGGGAAACGGCGGACATGGTCAGGTGGTTGCGCACCAGCCACACCACCAGTTCTGCATCCTCCTCGCTCAGGCCGTGCTCCGCACAGAAACGCGCGGCATCCACCGCGCCCAGCTCCGAGTGATCGCCACCGCGCCCCTTGCCGATATCGTGATACAGGCCGGCGATGTAGAGCAGCTCGATCTTGGGCAGTCGCCTGGCAACGCGGCTGCTGACCGGGAAGCGTTCGTCGAACTCGGGTTTCTGAAAGCGGCGCATGTACTGGATGACTTCCAGGGTATGCGCGTCCACCGTATAGGTGTGAAACAGGTCGTGTTGCATCTGCCCCACGATCTTGCCGAACTCGGGCAGGTAGTTGCCGAGGATGCCGTAACGCGCCATGCCGCGCAGCAGTCGCGTCATGTTGTGGGGCGAGCGGAGGATCTCGAGGAAGCTGGCGCGGTTTGCCGGGTCTGCGCGGAAGGCGCTGTTCACCAGGTGTCGATGCTCGCGAATCAGGCGGATGGTGGCGGTACCCACCCCGATGATGCCCGGCTCGCGCCCGGCGAGCACGAAGACTTCCAACAGCGCGTTGGGCTGTGTGCTGAAAAGGTCGTCGCGCAGGGACTCGATGTAGCCGTTGCGTACCTGAAACCGCTCGTTGAGGATGCGCACCTCGTCCAGCTGGTCGGCCCTGAGGATGGCGTGGTCGAAGTTCTGTATCAGCAGCTCGTTCAGCTCACCCAGCGCCAGCGCCCAGCGGTAGTAGGTCTGCATGAACTGCTCGACGGCGAGCTTCTTGCCATCCTTGAAACCCCAGAGTGCCGCCAGGGTGCGCTGGTGGTCGAACAGCAGGCGATCTTCCTCGCGCCCCGCGACCATGTGCAGGGCGTAGCGCACCTGCCACATGAAATCCCGACCATGCAGCAGCATGCGGCGCTCATCCGGCGTGAGAAACTCCCCCGTGTCCATGTTCTCCAGAGAGTCGACACCGAAATGGCGTTCCGCTATCCAGGCGATGATCTGCAGGTCGCGCAGGCCGCCGGGTGAGCTCTTCACGTTCGGTTCCAGGTTGTACTCGGTATCGGCGAATTTGGCGTGGCGGGCCCGCTGCTCCTCAAGCTTGGCGCGGAAGAAGTCGGCGCTGGGCCACATCTGGTCGGGGCCGGTGCGCGCCCGAACGGCTTCCATGAGCGCCTGCGGCCCGCGAATCACCCGCGTTTCCATTAGGTTGGTGAGTATGGTGATGTCCTTGCGTGCCTTGCTACAGCACTCGCTGACGGTGCGCACACTGTGCCCGATATTCAGTCCCAGGTCCCAGAGCTGGGTGAGGAAGCGTTCCAGCTGCGCGTGGCAGGGCTCGCTGTCCTCTCCCAGCAGCACGAGGATGTCGATATCCGAGTGGGGGTGCAGCTCGCCGCGGCCGTATCCTCCCACGGCGACCAGGGCGGGCTCGACCCCGGACCAGTCGCTGCTATCCCACAGCGTGCCCAGCAGTACGTCCATGAACCATGAACGCAGGCGCAGCAGCTCGCCCACCCGGGTGCCGGCGCTGAACTGGGCGTCCAGATAGTCAGCGGCTGTTTTCAGCGCCTGTTTGCCGGCCTGCAGGGTGTTGCCCGCGGCGACGGCGGTGGCAAAGGCCGCCGGGTCGAAGAGTTCCGCGGGCAGCTGTGGGCTTTGGGCGTAGGCCGCGCCAGCGGAATCAGAAGCTTTCATCGCTGCGCCGTGTGAAGATTTCGCAGCCGTCGGCGGTCACCCCGAGGGTGTGCTCCCACTGTGCCGAGAGCCTGCCGTCACGGGTGGTGACCGTCCAGCCGTCCTTTGCGTTGAGCTTCGTGTGGCGTCGGCCGGCGTTGATCATTGGCTCAATGGTGAAGGTCATGCCTTCCTCCAGCACCAGGCCGGTGCCCGGCTTGCCGTAGTGCAGCACCTGGGGGTCTTCGTGGAACACCTTGCCGATACCGTGACCACAGTACTCCCGCACCACGGAGTAGTAGTTTTTCTCTGCGTGCTCCTGGATGACCGCACCAATGTCACCCAGCGTCGTGCCCGGGCGGACCAGAGCCAGTGCCTTGTAGAGGCATTCCTGGGTGACCTGTATCAGGCGTTGGGCATGGGGTGCCACCTCACCGACTTCCACCATGATACTGGTATCGCCGTGGTAGCCATCCTTGATGACGGTGACGTCGATGTTGACGATGTCGCCGGACTTCAGCTTTTTGGTATCCGAGGGGATGCCGTGGCACACCACCTCATTGATGGAGGTGCAGATGGAGCGCGGGAAGCCGTGGTAGTTCAGGGGCGCGGGGATGGCCTGCTGCACCCCGGTAATGTACTCGTGGCAAATCCGGTCGAGTTCGCCAGTGGTAATGCCGGGCTCGACCCGGGGTCGGATCATCTCCAGAACCTCGGCGGCCAGGCGCCCGGCCACGCGCATCTTTTCGATTTCGTCCGCTGTCTTGATCGTAACTGCCATGCATTACCTGTCGTTTTCTGTAGGGGACGAGTGCCGGTCGGCGTTGCCGATGCACCCGCGGGTAGCGGGGTATTCTACAGGATTCGCGCTCCCTGTGAGTAACCGCCGGCTGTGAACCGCCCGGGGCAGCTGAAAGGGCGCCACGCGGCGTCCGCGGACGCGTAGACGGGGTCGCGCGGGTCGACGCGGCGTCTGCCTCGCCGCTTCCCAGAGAGGCGCTCTTGTGGTATAAAGCGCGCCTTCTTTGCGGGGAGTCCTGAGACTCAGGCTGCCGCGGAGAAGAAAACCTAACGTCGCACACATATCGACACCTGCGTCAGGGTGCCGGCTCCGGCCGGTTTGGCGCAAGGGATATGTGGAGGCCTAACCCGATACAAAAGGTATTTACCATGTCGCAAGTAAGCATGCGCGACCTGCTGCAGGCAGGCGCTCACTTTGGTCACCAGACCCGTTACTGGAACCCCAAGATGGATCGCTACATCTTCGGTGCCCGGAACAAGATCCACATTATTAACCTCGAGCACACCGTTCCTGCCTTCAACGAGGCACTGAACCTGGTGCAGCGCCTGGCAGCGAACAAGAACAAGATTCTGTTCGTTGGCACCAAGCGCGCCGCCGGGAAGATCATCAAGGAGCAGGCCGATCGCGCCGGCATGCCTTACGTCAGCCACCGTTGGCTGGGCGGTATGCTCACCAACTACAAGACGATTCGCGCCTCCATCAAGCGCCTGCGCGAGCTCGAGGCACAGCAAGCCGACGGCACCTTTGCCAAGCTCACGAAGAAAGAAGCGCTGATGCGCAGCCGTGACATGGAAAAGCTGGAACGCAGCATCGGCGGTATCAAGGATATGGGTGGCCTGCCGGACGCCCTGTTCGTTATCGATGTCGACCACGAGCGTATCGCCATCACCGAGGCCAACAAGCTGGGTATTCCAGTGATTGGCGTCGTCGACACCAACAGCAACCCCGATGGCGTGGATTACGTGATCCCGGGTAACGATGATGCGATTCGCGCCATCAAGCTCTATGTGTCTGCTGTCGCGGACGCCTGCCTCGCGGGCAAGGCTGACGGTGGCGACCAGAACGTCGTGCGTGACGAGTTCGTCGAAGTTGCCGCTGCCGAGCCAGCGGCCGAGTAAGCCTCACACTCCGGGAGGCCGCCGCGGCCCATCCCGGAGTATCCCGGCCTCCCGAGCGGAGGCAATCGTTCAGGAATTCACGGCCCCTCGAGGGTTGTAGCAGGAGGAAACCATGTCTGCAGCATTGGTCAAGGAACTACGTGAGCGCACCGGCCTGGGCTTGCTCGAGTGCAAGAAGGCACTCGCAGCCGCTGACGGTGACATTGAAAAAGCCATCGAAGAGCTGCGCAAATCCAGCGGCATGAAGGCGGCCAAGAAGGCCGGCCGCACCGCGGCTGATGGTGTTGTGTCCACGCGTATCGCCGAAGATGGCAGCTACGGCGTGATCGTGGAAGTGAACAGCGAAACCGACTTCGTCGCGCGGGACGAGAACTTCCTGGGCTTCGTCGCCCGGGTGGTGAACGCGGCATTTGAACAGCGCGAAACCGACGTGGCCGCGTTGATGGCGGGTGAGCTGGAAGCGGCTCGCGAGTCGCTGGTACAGAAAATCGGTGAAAACATCAGCGTGCGCCGGATCAGCCTGGTGACGGCGGATGCCGGTGTTGTCGGTGCCTATGTGCACGGCAACAACCGCATTGCCGTTCTGGTGGAGCTCAAGGGCGGTGACCAGGATCTGGCCAAGGACGTTGCCATGCACGTGGCCGCGGTCAACCCGCAGGTGGTTTCCGCCGAGGATATGCCGGCCGAACTCATCGAGAAAGAGCGCGAAATCTACACGGTGCAGGCGCAGGATTCCGGCAAGCCGGCAGAGATCATCGAGAAGATGATCGGTGGCCGCATCAAGAAGTTCCTTGCCGAGAACAGCCTGGTTGAGCAGGCTTTCGTCAAGGACCCGGATGTCACCGTGGGCAAGCTGGTGTCGGCAGCGGGTGCATCGGTGGCGTCCTTCATCCGTTTTGAAGTGGGTGAGGGCATCGAGAAGGAGCAGGTCGACTTCGCGGCAGAGGTTGCAGCCCAACTCAAGGGCTGAGCGTCTCTCAGGTCGCTGAAAACGGGGCTACGGCCCCGTTTTTTGTGGGTATGGGTGAGGGGGCAGCCGGACTTTCTCGGGTGCGGCACTAGGGTGCGGCCGGTTTGTCCTGTATTATGCACGCAGTTCGGGAGACAACCGTTATGCCACAGGCTTCAGGCGACAAAAAGTATAAACGGATACTGCTCAAACTCAGTGGCGAGGCCCTGACCGGTAGTGAGAAGTTCGGGATAGACCCGCGCATACTCGACCAGCTGGCGCTGGAGATCGGCCAGTTGGTCGGTATTGGCGTGCAGGTGGGCATCGTTGTCGGTGGCGGCAACCTGTTCCGTGGCGCCGCGCTGCAGTCGGCAGGGCTTGATCGCGTCACCGGTGACCACATGGGTATGCTGGCAACCGTGATGAACGCGCTGGCGCTGCGCGATGCCTTGGAGCGCTCGAATATTGCAACGCAGGTCATGTCCTCCATTCCCATGAGTGGCGTGGTCGATCATTATGACCGGCGCAAGGCGATTCGCGCGCTGAGCAATGGCGATGTGGTCATATTTTGTGCCGGGACCGGCAACCCCTTCTTTACCACGGATTCGGCCGCCTGCCTGCGGGGCATCGAGGTCGATGCCGAGCTGGTGATGAAAGCGACCAAGGTGGACGGCGTGTATTCAGCTGACCCCATGAAATTCAGCGACGCGGTGAAATACCAGCAGCTGAGCTATGACGAAGTGCTGGACAAGAAGCTGGAGGTGATGGATCTCACAGCCATTTGCCTGTGCCGGGATCACCGCCTGCCTGTGCGGGTCTTCAAAATGGAGGATCGTGGCGCGTTGCTCAGCATCGTGCGCGGCGGCCAGGAAGGGACCCTGATCCAGTAGCCATATTGCAGCGCAAGGAGAGACATAAAGGTGATTGAAGACATCAAAGCCGAGGCCCAGGAGCGAATGGAAAAGAGCGTTGAGGCCCTGGTACATCATTTCAACAAGATTCGCACGGGTCGCGCCCATCCCAGCATTCTCGATGGTATTCGCGTCGAGTACTACGGCTCCGAGTCCCCCTTGAACCAGGTGGCGAATATCAGCGTGGAAGATGCGCGCACACTGATGGTGACAGCCTGGGACCGCTCCCTGACCCCCAAGATTGAGCGCGCGATTCTCAAGTCGGACCTGGGCTTGAACCCCTCCACGGCTGGCGACGTCATCCGCATTCCCATGCCCATGCTGACCGAGGAGACCCGCAAGGGGTACACGCGGCAGGCGCGGGCGGAGGCCGAAGCGGCGCGCGTATCCGTGCGCAACGCCCGGCGCGATGCCATGAGCATGCTGAAGGAGCTGGTCAAGGAGAAAGACATTAGCGAGGATGACGAGCGCCGCGGTCAGGAAGTGGTGCAGAAACTGACCGACAGCTTCACGGACCGCATTGAGAAAATGCTGGCTGAGAAAGAAGCTGACCTGATGGAAATTTGAGTCGTCTGGCCGCATGCCCAGCCGCGAATCGCCAGGCCAGCCGGAGGCCACTCCGGTTCCTCGTCACGTTGCCATCATCATGGATGGCAACAATCGCTGGGCGCGGCGCCAGTCGCTCCCCGGGCACGCAGGGCACCGCGCCGGCGTCGAGGCGGTTCGCGGCGTCCTGCGCTCCTGCCAGCAGCACCGCATCGAGGTCCTCACGCTGTTTGCGTTCAGCAGCGAAAACTGGGGGCGTCCGCGGCCTGAGGTGCGGGCCCTGCTCGCGCTGCTCTCCCGGTATTTGCGCAACGAAGTGCGCGACCTGCACCGGGATGGTGTGCGCCTGCGTTTTATCGGTGAGCGCAGCCGATTCAGCGAGCGGCTGCAGCGCCTGATGGCGAATGCGGAGCGCCTGACCCGCGACAATACGGTCGCCACAGTGGTGCTGGCTGTGGACTACGGTGGCCGCTGGGATATTGCCCAGGCGTCGCGTACGCTGGCGGCCCGGGTGCAGGCGGGCGAGTTGGCAGCGGAGGACATCAATGAGGCATCACTGGCGGAGGTGATGGCACTGAGTGACCTGCCAGCACCCGACCTGTGCATTCGCACCGGCGGCGACGCCCGCATCAGCAACTTCATGCTCTGGCAGTTTGCCTACAGCGAGCTCTACTTCACCAGCACCCTGTGGCCGGATTTCGGTGAACTGGAGTTCGCCCGTGCGCTTTCCGACTATGCCCGTCGCGAGCGCCGTTTTGGTGTGCGTGAGCCTGATGCGCTGGCATCGGGAGTGCAGGATGCTTAAGCAGCGAATTGTGACGGCGCTGGCCATGGCAGGCCTGTTTCTTGCCGCGGTGCTGTTTCTGCCGCTGCTGTGGCTGGCCTTCATGCTGGGGGTCGTTGTCTGCCTCGGTGGCTGGGAATGGGCGCGGCTCGCGGGCTGGCGCTCATCGCTGTCCCGCGGCCTGTTCGTGCTCACGTTGGGCGTGCTGCTGGCTGCGCTGTTCGTGTATGCCGAGCTGGGCCTGGCGCCGCAACGGGAGCAGGTGCAGCCCGTGCTCGGCATCGCCTGCCTGTGGTGGTCGTTTTCCCTGCTCTGGGTGAAAAGCTATCCGGCCAGTGCCGTGCTGTGGCGCAGCCGCGTGATGCGCAGCCTCATGGGACTACTGATTCTCGCCTCGGCCTGGCTGGCCGCGGTGTACCTGCTGGCATTTCCGCGCGGCGGCCTGCTACTGGTGGTCATGGTGGTCATTGTGGCAGCGACGGATATCGGTGCCTATTTCTCGGGCACCCGCTTTGGTCGCCACAAGCTCGCTGTGCATGTGAGTCCCGCCAAGACCTGGGAGGGTTTCTGGGGCGGTGTCGCCTGCGCCACGCTGCTTGCGGTCGCCCTCTGGTCCGTGTTGCCGGCGCGCATGGCGCACATTTCCCTGGCTGCGGTCATCGCCGTGGTGGTGACAACAGCGCTGGCCTCTGTGGTCGGTGACCTGACGGTCAGCATGGTGAAGCGCGAGAGCGGCGTGAAGGATAGCGGTTCCCTGCTGCCCGGACACGGGGGCCTGCTCGATCGCCTGGACAGCCTGTGCAGCGCAGCGCCGGTGTTTGCGCTCGGCCTGCTCCTGGCGGGGTGGTAGTCGTGCCTGGCATACAGCAGGTGGCCGTGCTTGGCAGCACCGGGTCGATTGGCGTCAGCACACTGGATGTCATCGCCCGCCACCCGCAGCGATTTCGCGCCTGGGCCTTGGCCGCCCACCGTTCCGTTGACACGCTGGCTGCCCAGTGTGAGGCGTTTCATCCGCGCTACGCGGTCATGGTCGATCCGGATGCTGCAGAGGCGCTGCGCAAACGCCTGGCGGGTGCCTGTGATACCGAGGTGCTGGCCGGTGCGGAAGGCCTGCAGCGGATAGCCGCACACGCCGACGTCGATGCCGTCATGGCGGCGATTGTCGGAGCCGCGGGTCTGCCCTCCACCCTGGCGGCGGCCGAGGCGGGCAAGCGCATCCTGCTGGCGAACAAGGAGTCGCTGGTCATGGCCGGCCATCTGCTGATGGCGGCGGCGCGCAAGGCAGGCGCGGTGATCCTGCCAATCGACAGCGAACACAACGCCATCTTCCAATGCCTGCCGCAGGGCAGGGATGCGACGCCGGGGCTGGAGGGGGTCAGCAGGATTCTGCTCACCGCGTCCGGCGGCCCGTTTCGCAACTGGACTGCCGAGGCCATTGCGGCGGCTACGCCGGCAGAGGCCTGCGCCCACCCCAACTGGTCCATGGGACGCAAGATATCCGTGGACTCCGCGACGCTGATGAACAAGGGGCTGGAGCTGATTGAAGCCTGCTGGCTGTTTGATGTTGCGCCGTCGCGTGTCGAGATCGTGGTACACCCGGAGAGCATCGTGCACTCTCTGGTGCAGTATGTGGATGGGTCCGTGCTGGCCCAGCTGGGTAACCCCGATATGCGGACGCCAATCGCCTACGGACTGGGTTGGCCGCAGCGAATTGACGCCGGCGTGGCGCCCCTGGATCTGGTGGCGCTGTCCCGGTTACATTTTGAGGCTCCGGATGAGGGCCGCTTTCCCTGTCTGCGCCTGGCGCGGGAGGCCGCCGCCGCGGGAGGCACCGCAATGGCCGTGTGCAACGCGGCCAACGAAGTCGCAGTGCAGGCCTTTCTCGCCGGGGGTATCGGTTTCAACGCCATACCGGCGGTCATCGAGGCGGCGCTCGCGGCCATGCCGGTGGTTGAACCCACTTCGCTCAGCGTGGTCGAAGCTGCGGACCGTGAAGCCCGCGAGATCGCGGCATTGCATGTCGCACGCTATAGTAGTCGACCCCTCGCCGGCGGAGAGAATTAATGGATCTGGCCTACACCATCGGTATCACCCTGCTGACACTCGGCGTGCTGGTGGCGGTGCATGAGTTCGGCCATTTCTGGGTGGCGCGACGTTGCGGTGTGAAAGTACTGCGCTTCTCGATAGGGTTTGGCAAGTCCATCTACACCTGGCAGGATCGGCATGGCACCGAGTTCTGCATCGCCCTGATCCCCCTCGGCGGCTATGTGAAGATGCTGGACGAGCGGGAAGGGGAGGTCGCCGCTGGCGAGCGGGAACTGGCGTTCAATCGCAAGCCGGTGCTGCAGCGGATCGCGGTTGTCGCGGCGGGCCCCATCGCCAATTTCCTGCTGGCTATCGTCGCCTACTGGTTCCTGTTCATGGCCGGCGAAAGCGGCTATGCGCCGGTTATCGGCGCGGTCAAACCCGGCTCTGTGGCGGATATCGCCGGGCTGGAGGCGGGGCAGGAAATCGTCGCTGTTGACGGCAAGGAAACGCCGACCTGGCAGGCCTTGAGCTTCCGCCTGCTGGATCGCATCGGCGATACCGGGACGGTGCAGTTCAGCGTGAAGTATCCGGACTCGGGCATGATCTATGAGTCCGAGGGCCAGCTGCAGCAATGGCTGGGAGACGATGAGTCCCCCGATTTGCTGACCGGTCTTGGCATCACACCCTATGCGCCCTCCGTGCCACCGGTGGTCAGCGAGGTGGTCGCCGACAGTCCGGCGGAGCGCGCCGGTCTGCTGCCGGGGGACCGCGTGCTGAGCGCCGACGGTACGCCCATGGCCGAGTGGCTGGAGTGGGTCGCCTACGTGCGCGACCGGCCGGGCCAGCCGATTGCCCTGGAGGTGCAGCGGGGCAATGACACAGTAGCAATGCAGATTGTGCCGGATGCAGAAACTGACAGCGCGGGCGAAACGATCGGTCGTGTGGGTATCGCCGTGTCAATGCCAGCGTTGCCCGAAGGCATGCTGCGCGAGTTTGAGCGTGGCCCCGTAGCGTCTCTGGGAGCGGCATTTGTGCGCACGGGGGATCTGGTGGGCTTTACTCTGAGCTCGATCAAGAAGATGATCCAGGGATTGATCTCGCCAAAAAACTTGAGTGGCCCCATCACCATTGCTAAAGTGGCGTCCGCCTCGGCGAAGTCGGGGCTGGAGTCCTACATCGGCTTTCTGGCCCTGCTCAGTGTCAGCCTCGGAGTTTTGAATCTGTTGCCCATTCCGGTGCTTGATGGTGGCCATCTGCTGTATTACACGGTGGAGCTCCTGGCGGGGCGGCCAGTGCCCGAAAAAGTGCAGATGCTGGGTTACCAGCTGGGCCTGTTTCTGATTCTCGGGGTCATGGCACTGGCTCTCTATAACGATTTCGCGCGCCTGTAGGGTTGGGCAACCCGGGCATTGACACATCAAGGACCTTGGGGTCGGGCCTCACCAGTGGTTGGGACTATTTTGAAAAGACGCATTAATCTGCTACTGGCACTCGCCTTGCTGCTGCTGGCTCCCCTGGGCCAGGCGCAGGACGCCTCCTTTATCGTTGCGGATATCCGCGTGGAGGGGCTGCAGCGAATCTCGGCTGGGTCGGTCTTCGCTGCCATGCCGCTCGCGGTGGGCGACCTGGTAAACGCCGAGGCTATCCGCGCCGCCTCTCGCAGCCTGTTTGCCACGGGAAATTTCGACGATATCCGCATCGGCCGTGACGGCAACGTGCTGGTGGTCATCGTTGCCGAGCGCCCGAGTATCAGCGAGATCAACATCGAGGGGAACAAGGCGATCGAGACGGAGGCGCTGCTTGACGGCTTGCGCGGCGCCGGACTGGCCATCGGCCAGGTGTTCCAGCGCTCTACCCTGGAGGGCATGCAGCTTGAGTTGCAGCGCCAGTACGTGCAGCAGGGCCGCTATGACGCCAACATCGAAACCGAGGTGTTGCCGGAGCCGCGCAACCGCGTCGCGATCAACATTGACGTCGATGAAGGCACCGTTGCTGCCATCAAGCACATCAATGTGGTGGGCAACGAGGTCTTCAGCGACGAGGAACTCACCGATCTGCTGGAGTTGCAGACGACCGGATGGTTTTCGTTCTTTACCAACGACGACAAGTATTCCCGCGAAAAACTCACGGGAGACCTGGAAAAGCTGAGCTCCTACTACCTCGACAGGGGCTACTTGCAGTTCACAATCAACTCGACACAGGTGTCGGTGTCTCCCGACAAGCGTTCGGTGTACATCACTGCCAACGTGACCGAGGGTGAGAAGTTTACCGTCAGCAGTGTCGACCTGTCCGGTGACCTGGTACTGCCCGAGAGCGATCTGCGGCGCTTCATCCTGGTGGGAGAGGGCCAGACCTTCTCCCAGCAGATGGTGACGTCGACCGAAGAATTCATCACGCGGCGGCTGGGCAACGAGGGGTATAACTTCGCCAAGGTCACCGGCATCCCGGAGATCAACGAAGAGGACAACACGGTCGGCCTCAAGTTCTTCGTCGATCCGGGCAAGCGCACCTACGTGCGGCGAATCAGTTTCGAAGGCAACCAGAAAACGGCAGATGAAGTGCTGCGCCGCGAAATGCGCCAGATGGAGAGCGCCCCGGCCTCGGCTTCCGCCATCGAGCAGTCGCGCATTCGTCTGGAACGTCTCGGCTACTTCAGCAAGGCGACCGTAGAGACCCCTGAGGTCGCCGGTCATGACGACCTCATCGACGTCGACTTCACGGTGGAAGAGCAGTCGTCGGGCAGCATCGGCGCCAGCTTCGGTTACGCGCAGGATGCGGGGCTGATATTCGGCCTGAACCTGCAACAGGACAACTTCCTGGGCACAGGACGGCGCATCGGCATCGGCCTTAACTCCTCGCGCTACCAGGATCTGTACAACTTCAGCTACACCAACCCGTACTTTACCGAAGACGGTGTCAGCCGCGGCTTCAACGTCTTCTACCGTTCGACCGACCTGTCTGAGATCAACGTGGCACGCTACACCACCGATACCCTCGGTGCGGCGCTCAACTTCGGCTACCCGATCAAGGAGACCCAGCGCCTCGGGTTCAGCTTCGGCGTCGCCAATACGGACATCACCGCCGGCCGTTTCGCGGTGCAGGAAATCAAGGCCAGCCCGCGCCTGGTAGAGGGCGTTGAGGGTTTCTTTGAAAGCAACCTCCTGCCCGACGGCACGTTCTCGGCCCCGGAGGTGTTCCGTCCGCTGGAGGAACTGCCCGATGGCGCCCTCACGATTCCGGAGGAGCCTGGCTTCCTCGACCTGAACGGTGACGAGTACCTCAACTGGACCACCTCACTGAGCTGGAATCAGTCCACCCTCAACCGCGGCATCCTGGCAACCCGCGGTGCGTCACAGTCGCTGGTCTTCGAGGTGGCGGTGCCGGGCTCGGATGCCCAGTTCTACAAACTGGTCTACCGCGGCGAGAAATTCCTGCCCATTACCGAGGAGTGGATCGTGCGCTTCCGCACGGAGCTCGGCTACGGTGATGGCTACGGCGACACCACCAACCTGCCCTTCTTCGAGCACTTCTTTTCGGGCGGTTTTGGCTCGGTGCGCGGCTTTGAAAGCAATACACTCGGTCCGCGCGGTACCCCGGCCGCCCTTTACGACATCAATCAGCCGGTCACCGGTATTGATGAGAACGGTAACCCTACGGAAGTGGGCGGCCCTGACGGCACCCAGTTTGGCTACCGCATCGACCCGGATACGGGCAAGCTGACCTTCAGCGTGCCGGATACTACCCCGGACCCGTTCGGCGGTAACGCCCTGATCGAGGGCAGTGTGGAGCTGTTGTTCCCGCTCCCGTTCCTGAAAGATCGTAGCAAGCTGCGCTCGGCCTTCTTCTTTGACGTGGGCAACGTGTTCAACACCAAGTGCTCCAGCAACCAGCTGAACTGCTTCGACATCGATGCGGGTGAACTCCGCTATTCAGTCGGTGTCGGTGTAACGTGGATAACCGGTTTCGGCCCCATGAGTTTCAGCCTTGCCAAGCCGCTCAACGAGTCCCCCGAAGATGAGCGCGAAATTTTCCAGTTCACACTGGGTCGGGGTTTCTGATCATTTTTTCTGACGTTGGAGTGTATTGTGTCTAGAGTCTTTAAAACCGTATGTTTCACTGCTGCTCTGCTGCTGCCGACTTTCGGTTGGGCGCAGGGCAAGATCGCCGTGGTCAATCTGGAGCAGGCTATTCTGCAAACCGACCACGCACAGAAGCGCCTGACCGCCGAGCGCAACAACGATGCCTACAAGTCGGACAAGGCCGAGTTCGACCGCCTGAAGGACGAGTTGGACAAGATGGTCAAGGATTACCAGAAAGACTCCGCGGTGATGAGCCAGGATCAGCAGCTCTCCGCACGCCGTAACCTGGCCAGCAAGCAGGCGGACCTGGAGCACGTAGCGGGCAAGTTGCAGCAGACCGAGCAACAGGTCGGCCAGCAACTGCTGCAGGAGATGTCGCCCAAGGTGCAGGAGGTTCTGCAGGAACTCATCACCACGGAAGGTATTGGCCTTCTTCTGCAGCGCGGTTCCGTTATCCATGCGGATGCCGGCTACAGCATCACCGCCAAGGTGACAGACAAGCTTAACCAGGCCTTCACCGAGTAAGCCAGCATGCGCACCCTGGGAGAGCTGGCTGCATTCCTGGGGGCCGAGCTGCGCGGTGATCCGTCGCTGTCAGTGACGGGCATAGCGCCGCTGGGACGTGCCAGTGCGTCCCAGCTGTCGTTTCTGGCCAGCGCGCGCTACCTGGGCCAGTTGCAGCAGACCCGTGCTGCGGCGGTCATCCTGCGTCCCGACCAGGCTGAGCGCTGCCCCGTCGCCTGTTTGCTGGCCGACAACCCCTACCTGGCGTTCGCTCGTGCCACGGCACTGTTCGTAGACGAAACGCCCGCTGAAGCCGGTGTGCATCCCAGCGCGACAGTGTCAGCACAGGCAAGGCTGGCACCCGGCGTTTCGGTGGGTGCGAATGTGGTGATTGACGCCGGCGCGGACATCGGGCCCAACGTGGTGCTGGGTGCCAATTGCGTGATCGGTGAACGCTGCCGGATCGGTGCGGGCACCCGCCTGCACGCCAGCGTGGTGCTCTATCGGGACGTGACGATTGGTGAGCACTGCACGCTGCACGCCAATGCGGTGCTGGGGGCCGATGGTTTCGGCTTTGCGCCGAGCCCCGAGGGTTGGCAGAAAATCCACCAGCTTGGGGGTGTGCGCATCGGCAACCGCGTCGAGATCGGCGCCTGCACGACCATCGATCGCGGTGCACTGGAGGATACCGTCGTCGAGGACGGTGCCATCATCGACAATCTGGTACAGATCGCTCACAACTGTCACATCGGCAAAAATACCGCGATAGCGGGTTGCACCGGATTGGCGGGAAGCACGATTATAGGGGCGAACTGCACGCTCGCGGGTGGTGTTGGTGTTGTCGGTCACGTTGAGATCTGCGACAACGTGCATATCACAGGCATGACCATGGTCACCAAGTCGATCACCGAGCCGGGTTCCTATTCCTCGGGAACGCCAATGGCCTCCACCCGGGACTGGAAGCGCAGCGCTGTGCGGTTTGCGCAGTTGGACAGCATCCAGAAGCGCCTTGCGGGACTGGAAAAACAGCAACAACAGTGATCGTGGGGGACCCGCAGCTTGATCATGGATATTTCCGAAATTCGCAACCACCTACCGCACCGCTATCCGTTTCTGCTGGTGGACAGGGTGCTGGAGCTGAACCTGGGCGAGTCCATCGTCGCGTGCAAGAACCTGACTATCAATGAGCCCTTTTTCAACGGCCACTTTCCGGAGAAGCCGGTTTTTCCGGGCGTGATGCTGCTTGAGGCCATGGCGCAGGCGGCGGGCATCCTGGGTTTCAAGTCGATGAACAAGACACCGGCCGACGGTTCCATGTACTACTTTGTCGGTGCCGATGATCTGCGTTTCAAGCGCCCCTGTGTGCCGGGGGATCAGGTGATGTTGCGCGCAAAGATTCTGTCGGACCGGCGCGGCATCTGGAAATTTGCTGTCAGTTCCGATGTTGATGGTGCCCTCTGCGCCTCCGCCACCATTCTCTGCGCCGACCGCTGACCCATGATTCACAGTCAGGCCATTGTAGACCCCTCAGCCCGCGTCGCCGACGATGTTGAAGTAGGTCCGTGGACACTGATAGGCCCGGATGTCGAGATAGGCCCGGGGTGCAAGATTGAGTCACACGTGGTGATCAAAGGCCCAACGCGCATCGGTGCGGGTAACCACATCTATCAGTTCTCGACGATTGGCGAGGCGACCCCGGACCTGAAGTACCGCGACGAGCCCACCTATCTGGTGATCGGCGACAACAACATCATCCGCGAAAATGTGACGATCCATCGCGGCACCGTGCAGGACCGGGCGGAAACAACCATCGGCAACAATAATCTGATCATGGCCTACGTGCACATCGGTCATGACTCCTGCATCGGCAACCACACCATTCTGGTCAACAACACCGCGCTGGCTGGCCACGTGAAGGTGGGTGACTGGGCGATACTCAGCGGTTATACCCTGGTGCATCAGTTCTGCAAGATCGGTGCACACAGCTTCAGTGGTATGGGTACCGCCATCGGCAAGGATGTGCCCGCTTACGTCACTGTGAGTGGAGCGCCCGCCGAGGCCAAGACCATCAACATCGAGGGGCTGCGCCGGCGCGGATTCTCCTCCGAGGCGATCAGCCAGCTCCGGCGCGCTTTCAAGATCGTCTACCGGCAGGGGTTGACACTGGAACTGGCCATCCAGCGGCTGGAAACCATGTTGCGCGATACCCCCGAGGTGCAGGTGATGATCGACTCCATACGCGCCTCGGAGCGCGGCATCGTCCGCTAGTGCCAGGCAAGCGCCTGCGTGTTGGCATTCTTGCTGGCGAGGCCTCCGGTGATATCCTGGGCTCGCGGCTGTTGTCGGCGCTGCGCCGTCGCTACCGCGACCTCGAGGTGGAGGGAATTGGCGGGCCGCTGATGCAGGCGGAGGGCCTGAACAGCCTGTTTCCCATGGACCGCCTGTCGGTCATGGGCTTTGTCGAGCCGCTGAAGCGCCTGCCGGAGCTATTGCGCATCCGGCGCAGCGTATACCGGCATTTTCTCGCCAATCCTCCCGATGTGTTCATTGGCATTGATTCACCGGACTTCTGCCTGCGCCTGGAGTCGAAGCTGCGTCGGGCGGGTATCAAGACCGTGCATCTGGTCAGCCCCTCGGTCTGGGCCTGGCGCCAGGGGCGTATTCGCAAGATCCGTCGTGCCGTAGACCGGATGTTGTGCCTGTTCCCCTTCGAAACGGCGATCTACCATCAGCACGGTATAGCGGCCGACTTTGTCGGACACCCGCTGGCGGACGAGATACCGCTATTCACCGATCGGGACAACGCCCGTGCCAGCCTGGGGCTTGCGCAGGAAGGCCGCCTGCTCGCCCTGCTGCCGGGCAGCCGAGGCGGGGAAGTGGCGGCGCTGACGCCCCTGTTCCTGGAGGTCGCGCGCCGTCTCGCCGCAGCAGACCCGGAACTGCAGTTTGCTCTGCCCGCCGCCAACGCTGAGCGTGAGGCGCAGATACGCGGCTTGCTGGAGCCCTCCAGGGGGCTTCCGCTAACGCTGGTTCACGGACGCTCGCGGGAGGTGATGGCGGCGGCGGATGCCGTCCTGCTGGCGTCCGGCACGGCGACGCTGGAGGCGCTACTGGTGCAGCGACCCATGGCCGTGGCCTACCGTATGGCGCCCCTGAGCTGGGCGCTGGTATCGCGGCTGGTGCGCATTCCCTTTGCGGCATTGCCCAATATCCTGGCGGGGCGCGCGCTGGTGCCGGAACTGATTCAGCAGGATGCGACCCCCGCCAGGCTGGTCGCAGCGGTACAGCCGCTGCTGTATAACGCGAAGGTGGCCGCAGAGCAGCGACAGGCCTTTGCCGCTATTCACCAGTCACTGGCGCTGGGCTTCGGCGAGCGCTGCGCCGATGGCATTGAGGCGGTGCTGGACGACCGTGCGCGATGAACGACCTGCTGGCGATTGACGTCGATGCGCCCGGCGTAGCCGGCGTGGACGAAGTCGGTCGCGGACCGCTGGCAGGTGACGTCGTGGCGGCCGCCGTGATCCTGGATCCAGCGCTACCGATTCCCGGCCTGCGCGACTCCAAGAAGCTCAGCCCGCGACGCCGCGAGGCCCTCGCGCAACAGATACGCGATCATTCGGTGGCATGGGCGCTGGGGCGTGCCTCGGTGGCTGAGATCGATACCCTGAACGTGCTGCAGGCGTCGCTGCTCGCCATGCGTCGCGCGGTGGAGGCGCTGGACCCGCAACCGGTCAGCGTGCTGGTCGATGGCAACCGCTTGCCGGTCTGGTCCTACCGGGCAGATGCGGTGATTGGTGGGGACGACCGGGTGGCCTGCATCGCGGCGGCCTCCATTCTGGCCAAGGTACAGCGGGATGCTGAACTGGTTGAACTGGACCAGCGCTATCCCGGCTACGGATTCGCGAGCCACAAGGGTTACCCCACGGCCCAGCATTTGCAGGCTTTGCAGCGTCTCGGGGTGACGCCGGCACACCGTCGCAGCTTTGCGCCGGTCAAAAAACTGTTGCCGGAGACGCACCAGGGGTAAACTGACCCCATGACCGATTTTGTACATCTCAGGCTGCATACCGAGTATTCACTGATAGACGGCATGGTGCGCGTCAAGCCGCTGGTCGAGCGCGTTGCAGCGCTTGGCATGGCCGCGGTAGCGGTCACTGACTGCAGCAATTTCTACGCACTGATCAAGGTGTACAAGGCCGCCCTGGCAGCCGGCGTCAAACCGATTTTCGGCGTGGATTTGCGCGTGCTCGATGAGGACGATCCCGAGCGCGCCTACCCGCTTTGCCTGCTCGCCATGAACGATACCGGCTACCGCAACCTCACCGTGCTCATCTCGCGCGCCTACACCGAAGGTCAGTATCTCGGGGAGCCCTATGTGCACAAGGCCTGGCTGGCGGAGCGCAGTGACGGCATCATCGCCCTCTCCTGCGGTGCAGCCGGTGATGTCGGGCAGGCACTGCTGGCAGAGCGGGCCGCGCAGGCCGAGTCACGCGCGGCCTACTGGATGGGGCTGTATCCCGGTCGCTATTACCTGGAAGTGCATCGCACAGGGCGTGAGGGCGACGAGACGCACCTGCACGCTGCCGTGGAACTGGCCGGGCGCCTTGCCTGCCCGGTGGTCGCAACCAACGATGTACGTTTCCTGGATGCCAGCGAGTTCGAGGCGCACGAGGCGCGGGTGTCCATCCGCGAGGGGCGTACCCTCGACGACCCGCGGCGGGTGCGGGCCTACACCGACCAGCAGTACCTGCGTTCGCCCGAAGAAATGGCGGCGCTGTTCTCCGACCTGCCAGAAGCACTGCAGAATTCCGTGGAGATCGCGCGGCGCTGTAACCTGGTACTGGAGCTGGGCAAGCCCTATCTGCCCGACTACCCGGTGCCCGCTGGCCTGACCATGGATGCCTATTTCAGGCAGCTCTCCCACGAGGGCCTGGATCGTCGCCTGGCGCGACTCTTTGACACCGCCAGCCCCGATTTCCCCGAACACCAGGCAAGCTACCGGGCGCGCCTCGACTTCGAGCTGGATACCATCATCCAGATGGGTTTCCCCGGCTATTTCCTGATTGTTATGGATTTCATTCGCTGGGCCAAGCAGCATGAGATCCCCGTCGGTCCGGGGCGGGGTTCCGGTGCCGGCTCACTGGTGGCCTACGCATTGGAAATCACCGACCTCGATCCGTTGCAGTACGACCTGCTGTTCGAGCGCTTCCTCAATCCCGAGCGGGTGTCGATGCCCGACTTCGATGTCGATTTCTGTATGGACCGGCGCGACCGGGTTATCGACTACGTGGCTGACACCTACGGCCGTGAAGCCGTGTCGCAGATCATTACCTTCGGCACCATGGCGGCCAAGGCCGTGGTGCGCGATGTGGCGCGGGTGCAGAACAAGCCCTACAGCCTCGGCGACAAGCTGTCGAAGATGATTCCTTTCGAAGTCGGCATGACGCTGGAAAAGGCGCTGGAGCAGGAGGAGGTGCTGCGCGACTTTCTCGCCGAGGACAATCAGGCGCTGGAAATCTGGGATATGGCGGTACAGCTGGAGGGCATCACGCGCAACGTGGGCAAGCATGCCGGCGGCGTGGTGATTGCCCCCTCCCGCCTGACCGACTTTTCCCCGCTGTACTGCGATGAAGCCGGAGGAGGTCTGGTCACCCAGTACGACAAGGGCGATGTGGAAGATGCCGGCCTGGTCAAATTCGACTTCCTCGGCCTGCGCACCCTGACCATCATCGACTGGGCGGTGCGCATGATCAACGCCGTGCGGGCGCAGCAGGGTGAGGAGCCGCTGGACATCAGTGCAATCCCCCTGGACGATGCCGCGAGCTTCAGACTGCTGCAGGCAGCGGAGACCACGGCGGTATTCCAGCTGGAATCGCGCGGCATGAAAGACCTGATCAAGCGCCTGAAGCCGGACTGTTTCGAGGACATCATCGCCCTGGTCGCGCTGTTCCGCCCGGGGCCATTGCAATCGGGCATGGTGGACAACTTCATCAACCGTAAACACGGGCGGGAGACAATCTCCTACCCGGACCCTGAATACCAGCATGTGTTACTCAAGCCCATCCTGGAGCCCACCTACGGCATCATCCTGTACCAGGAACAGGTCATGCAGATTGCCCAGGAGCTCGCGGGCTACAGTCTCGGTGAAGCCGATCTGCTGCGCCGCGCCATGGGCAAGAAGAAGCCGGAAGAAATGGCCAAGCAGCGTGCCGTGTTTGAGGAGGGGGCGCGCAGCAAGGGCATTGACGGCGAGCTGGCCATTCGTATTTTTGATCTGGTGGAGAAATTTGCCGGCTACGGCTTCAACAAGTCGCACTCCGCGGCCTACGCCCTGGTGTCCTACCAGACCGCCTGGTTGAAAACCCATTACCCCGCTCACTTCATGGCGGCGGTCATGAGCTCGGAACTGCAGAACACGGACAAAATCGTGGTGTTTGTCGAGGAATGCCGGGCCATGCAACTGGCGCTCCGGCTGCCCGATGTGAACGAGGGCCAGTACATGTTCACGGTGGACAGCAGCAACGAGATTATCTACGGGCTCGGTGCGATCAAGGGGCTCGGTGAGGGTCCGGTGGAGAACCTGCTGCGCGCGCGCGAGGAGGGCGGCCCCTTTCGCGACCTGTTCGACTTCTGCGCGCGCACCGACCCGCGCAAAGTCAACCGGCGGGCGATCGAGGCCCTGATCCGTGCCGGTGCCTTTGACCGGCTCGGCACAGACCGCTGGGTGTTGCTCGCGGCGTTGGACGATGCACTGAAAACCGCCGAGCAGAGTGCCAGCAATCGCGAGTGTGGTATCGCGGACCTGTTTGGCGAGGTCGTGTCCGATACGACCCGCACAGCGGGCGATGTCTATGCCGCGTTCCACGCCGTGCGGCCCTGGTCGGTGCGTGAGCGACTCACTGGGGAAAAGGACACGTTGGGGCTGTACGTCACAGGTCATCCCATCGATGAGTACGCGGAGGAGGTGCGACGCTTCGCACCAACGCTGATCGCGGATTTGCGCGCCGACAAGCAGGGCAGCCAGATGCTGGCCGGACTCATCGTCGCCAGCCGCACCATGAAGACCAAGCGCGGCGACACCATGGCGATTCTGCAGCTGGACGATCGCAGCGCGCGCATCGAGGTGACGGTCTACCCGGAAACCCTCAGCGAAAAACGCGAGCTGCTGGTTAAAGACCAGATCGTGATTGTCGAGGGCAACGTGGCACACGATGACTATTCTGGCGGTCTGTCGGTGCGGGCCAAGGACGTACACAGCCTGCAGGCGGTGCGCGAGTCCCACGCAGCGGAGCTGACCATCGAGGTCAGCCAGGCGGCCCTCGATGACGCCCTGGCAGACCGGCTGGCGCAGGCGCTTGCCGCAGCCGGGGGAGGGCGCTGTCCGGTCTCGGTGTGGTATGAACAGCCCGCTGGTCGCGCGCGCATTCGACTGGGTGAGCGCTGGTCGGTCACGCCCAGCGACGAGCTCCTGCAACAGCTGCGCGACTGTGTGGGCCAGGAACAGGTGGCGCTGCAATACGGCTGATCCCGCTGTCCGCGTGGCAATGGAAGCCGGTTCGAACTGCTGCACTGCCCGGCAGTCTCTCACCGGTTTCGTTTGCTCTGGCTTCGCTGCCTGCCCAGAATGACCCAGTTGCTGAACAAGCACTTCCCACATAACAACAGAGGAACAGGTCCATGCTGCTGCAGGATAAGGTTGTCATCGTCTCAGGTATTGGTCCCGGACTGGGTCAGGAATTGTCTACGTTGGCCGCAAAGGAGGGTGCCAGCGCGGTGGTACTCGCGGCACGCACGCCCGCCAAGCTGGATACCGCAGAGGCGGAAATCCAGGCGCTGGGCCTGGGTACCCGGGTGCTCAAGGTGGTCACCGACATCGCCGACAATGCACAGTGCCAGGCGCTCGCCGAGGCAACGGTGGCGGAGTTTGGTCGCATCGATGTGCTGTTCAACAGCGCCTACGATCCCGGCAGTTTCGAACCCATTGCGGAGGCCGACCTGAATGGCTGGCGCCGCAGTATGGAGGTCAATTTCTTTGGCACCATGCAGCTGACACAGGCCTGCATTCCCGCCCTGCGTGCGGCGGGGGGTGGTGCGATTGTCATGATTGCCACTATGGTCGAGCACAAGCCGCTGGCGACCCAGGGTGGCTACGGGGCCTCCAAGTCCGCCCTGCGCGCGGCCACCAAGCACCTGGCGCTGGAACTGGGGGGCGACAATATCCGCGTCAACAGCTGCCACATGGGCTGGATGTGGGGGCCCGCTGTCGAGGGGTACTTCGACTGGCAGTCCCAGGCGTCGGGTCGCAGCAAGGACGAGTTGATCGCCGAGGTCACGCGCAGCATTCCGCTGGGCCATATCCCCGACGACGGCGACTGCGCCAAAGCCGCGGTATTCCTCGGCTCTGACTACGCGCGCGTGGTGACGGGAGCTGCGCTGGATGTCAATGGCGGTGAGTTCATGCCGATCTGACAGGGAGAACGGGCTGGTGTTTTACGGTTGGTGGTTGGTCGGCGTTGCGTTCCTGGTGCTCATGGTCAGCAACGGCAGCATCATGTATTCCTACAGTGTGGTTGCGGTGCCCGTGGGCGAGGCTTTCCAGGCCAGCCGGATGACCATGATGCTGGGTATGACGGGGATGACGCTGGCCGGTGGTCTGATCTCGCCGTTTCTGGGCGGTATGATCGACCGCGGATCACTGCGCGGGATGATGTTCATCGGTGCGCTGGGTCTTGCGTCGGGCTATCTGTTGTTATCCTTCACCACCGCCAGCTGGCAGGTGCCGCTGGTCTATGCCGGGCTGATGGTGCTGGGCATCAACCTGCTCGGCCCGTTGACGACCTCAACCCTGCTGGCGCGCTGGTTTACGCGTCGTCGCGGCATGGCCCTGGGTGTTGCCGCAGTCGGCACCTCGGTCGGTGGTTTCGTATTCCCGCCGTTGGTGCAGTGGCTGATCGATACCTACGAGTGGCGCAACGCGCTGCGTATCCTCGGCGTGGGCACGCTGCTGGTGACCCTGCCAGCGGTGTGGATGGTGGCCAACCGTCCCGGCGATCGTGGCCTGCACCCCGACGGTGATGCGCCGCCCTCCGGCCCCGCATTTGCGCCGCCGCCTTTGTCCACGGCAGCGCTGCTGCGCGAGCGGAATTTCTGGCTGGTGGCGATGGCGATGGGCCTGCTGTTCGGCGTGTATTCGGCGGTGCTGGCAAATCTGGTACCGTTCGCGTTGGGTGTGGGCTCTCCGGCCGAGCGGGCGGCATTTCTGGTGTCCGCCATCGCCCTGGCGGGCATTGTGGGCAAGCTTGGCTTCGGCACCATCGCCGACCGTCTCGACCTGCGCGTGGCACTGGGTGCATCCATGATGCTGGTGATGGTGGGCGTGGCCTGCTACCTGTTGGGTGACACCTACACGTTGCTACTGGCAGGCAGCGTCAGTCTTGGCCTCGCCGCCGGCGGGATGCTGCCGGTCTGGGGTTCGCTGCTGGCGGTGTTGTTCGGGGCGGCCAATTACGGGCGCGTCATGGGCCTCATGAACCCGGTGATCATGCCATTGACGCTGGTGGGGCCGCCTCTGGCGGGGCTGATCTACGACACCAGTGGCAGCTATGCAGGTGCATTTGTCGGGTTTATCGGCGCTCTGCTCATCGGACTCGCGCTGCTGCCCCTGATTCGCCTGCCTGCGGCTGGCGATCACAGCGCCTGAGCGCAGCACCGTGTTCAAGGTTTATGCAACGACACCGGAATCCATGGGCCCCTGTGGCATTGCCGCGCATGCGGCCCGGGCTGAGGCCATGGGGTTTGATGGGTTGCATGTCCCCGATGCCATCCACGACGGTCTGTTGCTGGCAGCGCTGGCGCTGCAGGCGACGCGACGTCTGCGTGTGGGCACCTCGGTGCTGGTGGCGTTTCCGCGCAGCCCGATGACCGTCGCGGTGGCCGCCTGGGATTTGCAGCAACTCTCTGGTGGACGCTTCGAGCTGGGTCTCGGCACCCAGATCAAGCAGAACATCGAACAGCGGTATTCGGCGCGTTGGGATTCACCCGTGCCACAGTTGCGCGAGTATGTGCAGTCATTGCGCGCTATCTTCGACAGTTTCCAGCACGGTACACCCCTGCGCTTCGAGGGTGAGCATTACCGGTTTACCCGCTTGCAGCCCTTCTTCAATCCAGGCCCTATCGCGCATCCGGACATCCCACTGCTTTGTGGCGCGGTGGGGCCCGCCATGACGCGCATGGTGGGCAGGATCGCGGATGGTATGATCACCCACCCCACGAATACGCCCCCTGAGTACCTCCGGACAGTGTGCTTGCCCCGCCTGCGCGACGGTCTGGAGCGCGCCGGACGTGATCCCGCAGCGCTGCGGCTGATTCTGGGGCCGCTGGTGGCCACCGGCGTCGATGAGCAGGCGGTGGCGCAGCAGTGGGAAGAACAGCGCCGTTTGCTGGGGTTCCTGTATTCAACCCCGGCCTACTGGCCGAGCCTCGAGCTGTTTGGCTGGCAGGCGCGCGGTGCCGAACTGCAGGCACTGACCCGGGAGGGGCGCTGGCAGGATCTCCCCGCCGTCGTCACCGACGAGATGCTCAGTGCCTTCGTGCCACGGGGTTCTTACGCGGAAATCGCGGAGGTGCTGCGCGCACGCTATGCCGGGCTTGCCGACAGCATCACTTTCCCGATGCCGCAGGACACTGCCCAGGATACACAGGCCGCCGCCGCCATTGCCAGATTGCGAGCTTGAGGTTTTGGGGGCTGTTTGACCGCCTCGCTCGCGGGCGGGACAATGCGCGCAGACCCGGCTGGAACCCACCATGCGCGAATATCTGATTTCGGCCCCCATGAATGAGCTGCTGCTGGCGCTTTCGCGAGGCCCGCTAGCAGACCCTCCCTGGCAGGCGTTTCTGCGCCTGCTGGGGGAGGCGCTGGATGCCGACTACGTCACGCTGATCCTGCGCGCACCGCGCGAGGGGGATAGCGGGCTGGTCATCAATTCCGTGGTGCTCTCCCCGGACGCGGTGAACGCCTATAACGAGAGCTACTTTGCCCTGGACCCCTTCGTGAACCTGCCGCCGGGTGAGGTCTTCACCGTGGATGCCTTTATGCCCCCCGGCGAGTACTACCAGTCAGCCTATTTCCGGCAATACGTGGAGCCCACCGGTATCAGGCATATTATGGGTGCAGATCTGGGTGATGAACTCGGCAATACCGCACGCCTGCGCTTTGCCCGGGTCGCAGGACGGACCAATTTCGCGGCACCGGAGCGCGAGCTCGCCCGCTGCCTGTTGCCCCATATTCAGCAGACGATCCGTCTGCACGCGCGCATCGCGCGGGTGGAGAGCGAGCGTACGCTGTTCGCGGCAGCGGTGGACCGCATGGCGCTGGGTGCGTTCATTCTGGACCGGCGGGCGCGGATTCGACACAGCAACAGCGCCGGCGAGCGCCTGCTGGCTGAAGGCCGCTGGCTGACGCAGCACGAGGGGCAGCTGCGCCTGGTGCATCGTAGCGACCAGCAGGCATTCCGGGAGTGCCTGGATGATGTCATGCAGGCGCACCTGCGTGGGGAGCCAGGCCTGGTCAAGGCCCTCCGGCTGGACAGTGGCAGCAGTCCGGGCCCCGGCCTGCTGATGCGGCCACTGCCGTTGGTGGCAGCACCGGATGGCAGCCGCAATCCGTCCGTAGCCGTTTTTGTGTCGGATCCGGAATATCAGCGCGAAGCACCGGTGGATGTGTTGATGACCCTGTTCGGGCTGACCCGTGCCGAGGCCACCCTGAGCCTGCTACTGGCGGGGGGCGCAACGCTGGACGAAGCCTGCGTGCGCCTGCACATTTCCCGCAACACCGGGAAATCCCATCTCAGCGCCATCTTTTCGAAGACGGGTGTCACCCGGCAGACGCGTCTGGTACAACTGATTCTGAGCAGTGTCGCCCCAATGGGCGACTAGGTCATTCTGGAGGCTACTTTTTTATGTCACAGGAACACGCTATCGAGGCGGCGGCTTTTCGTCGCCTGCTATCCCATCTGGATCAGCGCAAGGATGTGCAGAACATCGATTTGATGAACCTTGCCGGGTTCTGCCGCAATTGCCTCGCCAACTGGTATGCCGAAGCGGCGGCAGAGGAGGGTGTGGCCCTCAGCCGCGACGAGGCGCGGGCGCGTATCTACGGCATGCCCTATGACGAGTGGAAGGCGCGCTACCAGACCGAGGCGACGCCGGAGCAACTGGCAGCGCTGCAGGCCGTTCGCCGCGACTGAAGCCTGCCTAGCAGCCTGTCGGACCTAGGCTCATCTGCTGCGGCTGATGGGAATCGGTCCAGAATCCCGCTCGTTTTCGTTAAATAGTCACCACTATTCGCCTCAAACGATCGACATTCTGTCCTCGATTCCCACACGCCTCGCGACGATGCCCTAAGTCCGACAGGCTGCTAGAGCTCCCGGAGCTGGCGTAAGTAACCGAACCGGGTGCTGTAGGGTTCCAGCGCGCGATCGGCAGTGGCCTGCAGCAGGCTGGCGATGGAGCCAATGGGCTGGCGGGGATCGCTGGGCGCGGCGAGCAGGTGGTGCCCGAGCTCCTGCAGTCCGGAGCCGATCACCGAGGCGCTTTCCACCGTAGCCTGAATAAACAGCATCTCCGCGACTACAACGTCGCCCACGGTGCGCCGAAAGCGTTCTTCTGCGTTAAATTCGCTGTTCATTCTGCGGATCTCCCTGAAAGCTCAAGCCCTGTTGCGGTGCGCCGATGCACCATCGCCGTGCGTTGCCAGCCCCTCAGCACCCTGTGGAGGCCCGAAAGGCCCACCGTCTCCGGATTGCAGCAAAGTCTGTGCCAGCTGGCGGAGCGCAGCATAGCGGCATAGTGTGACAAAGCAATGTACGAAGCCGGGATTTTTACCGCTCTGGCTGGGTGGCGACGTTCTGCGGTGCCTGGGGTCGCTCGCCCAACCCGGGCAGCAGGCGTCGGGCGAGCCCTGCACAGTCTTCCCCGATCAGGTAAAGCGCGGGCACCATGAGCAGCGTGACCAACAGCGCAAACAGCACGCCGAAGGCCAGCGACAGGACTGCGGGTTTGAGGAATTGTGCGTCGGTGGAGCGCTCCGCCATGATGGGCAGCAGGCCCACGAAGGTAGTCACTGTGGTCAGCAGAATGGGCCGGAAACGGGCGACCCCTGCCTCCAGCACAGCGTCAGCCGCGGATGCGCCGCGCTCACGCAAGCGGCGGATGTAGTCCACCAGCACCAGGTTGTCATTCACCACCACACCCGCCGCGGCGCCGATGCCGAAGTACGAGAACAGCGCCATGGGGGTTGCGAACAGCAGGTGTCCGTAGACGGCGCCCATGAAGCCGAAGGGAATCGCCGTCATGATCAGCAGGGGCAGCGCGTAGGAGCGGAAGGCCACGGCGATCAGCGCATACATGGCGAAGAGCGCTACTGCGTAGAGGGCGATGATTTCGTCAAAGAACGCCTGTTCGGTTTCCTGCTCACCACCGCGCAGGATCACCAGGTCCGGATAACGCTCCTGCAGTACGGGCAGGAAGTTCTCCTTGAGGTCCTTGTTCATGTCGCTGACCAGCTCCGGCGCGGCCTCCGCTGAGATGCGCACCATGCGCTCGCCGTCCTGGCGCTGGATCCGGTCCACAGCGTTGTTGACCTCCACATCTACCACGGCGAGCAGGGGGATTTCACGTCCGTCCGCGGTCCTCACCCGGAAGCTGTCAAGGCTTGCAAGCTGTGCGCGCAGTTCCGCAGGGTAGCGCAGCATCACCCGGACATCACCGTGCTCCCTGGGCAGGCGTTGAATTTCCTCGCCATAATAGGCCTGGCGTACCTGGCGCGATACATCGGCAAGGCTGATGCCCAGTTTCTCGGCGCCCGGACGCAGGCTCAGGTGTATTTCCTCACTCCCGGCCCGCAGGCTGTCGCGCACGTAGTAACTGCCCTGATAGCTGCGCAGTTGGGCCTGCAGGTCGTTGCTCGCAGCGCGCAGGACGTCCAGGTCCCGGTGCCGCAGCACCCAGGTGATGGCCGCGCCCTGGTCGTTAAGGGTGTAGCTGACTTCGATCTCTTCCGCATCCGGGATGTCGCCCACCAACTCGCGGAAACGCTCGGCGGTCTCGCGGGCAGACAACGCCCGTTCTTCCGGTGGCGACAGGCTGACGATGGCGATGACACTGTCGCGTCGGGAGCGCGTATACCAGCCCTCCACCAGGGAGCCGCTGCCACCCTCGGCGGCGGCCTGTGACTCCACTTCGGCAATCAGCTGCTTCTCGGCTTCCTGCAGCCGCGCCAGGACGGCCAGTGAGCGGGAGTAGGGGGCACCGCTGGGCATCACCACATTGATGTGAACCTGTTCGTTCTGCACCTCGGGGAAAAAGGTGAACTTGACCCAGCCGGCACCGAACACGCCAAGGCTGAGGATGAAGGCTGCGGTGAACAGGCTGGCGGTCAGGTAACGGTAGTCGGTCCCCAGCGCAAGCAGGCGGCGATAGCGGGTGTTGGCAAAAGCGACGATACCCTCTTCGAAGCGTCGCTGGCGCAGCCGCCAGGGGCCGAGGTGTTCACGGTGTTCCAGGTGGCGCAGGTGGGCCGGCAGTATGCAGAATGCCTCGATCAGGGAGATGGTCAGCGCCGCGGTAATGACGATGGAGAACTGGCGCGTCATGTTGCCGCCTTCGATGTCCACGAAAAACCAGGGCGCGAAGGCGATCATGGTGGTGAGCACCGCGAACACCACGGGGCGCGCGACGGCATAGGCGCCGTCAATCGCCGCGTCGATGCCGCCGCCGGCGTGGGCATGCTGGTGAATGCTCTCGCCCACGACAATGGCATCGTCCACCACAATGCCCAGTACCAGCAGGAAGGCGAACGTGGACATGACATTGAGCGAGACATCGTTGGCTGGCAGGACCGCGAAGGTGCCCACAAAGGCGACTGCAATACCGGCAGTTACCCACAGGGCAACCTTGGGGCGCAGTGACATGATCAGGACGAGAAATACCAGCATCAGCCCCAGCCAGGCCGAACTGCCTATCAGGTCCATGCGGCTTTCATAGATGTCTGCAGTATCAAACCAGAGGGTAAGGCTGATTCCCGCGGGGAGCGTGGGGCGCGTTTTCTCCATCCACGCCTTGACCGCCGCGCTGGCCTTCACGACCTGCATGTTGTCGGTTGACAGGATCTGTATGAGGACCGCGGGCTCGCCGTTCAATGTGGCCAGAATTTCATTTTCTTCGTAGCCGTCAATCACCCGGGCGACATCGCCGATGCGCACGGTGGCGCCCTCTGCATTCTGGCGCAGCACGATCTGGCTGAAGTCCTCGCTGTTGTCGGCAAGATTGCGCGCGCGCAGCCGCACATCACCCGTAGCGGTCCTGACCTGGCCAGAGGAGAGGTTGATGGAGCTGCCACGGATCGCGCTGGCGACCTCATCGAAACTGACGCCGAAGCGCAACATGGCGGCCTGGGACAGCTCGATAGTGACTTCCTCGCGGCGCGTGCCGAACAGCTCGACCAGTGAGATCCAGGGGAGTGCGGCCACCTCGTCGCGCAGGTCCTCGGCCAGTCGCGTGAGCTCACGTTCGCTGACCTCGCCGTGCACGGCCACGCGGATCATCTCTTCGCGGAAGTCGCTGCGTTTCACCCGCGGGGGCTCGATGTCCCGCGGCAGCGCAGTCACTGCATCCACACGATTCTTTACATCGTTCAGGAATTGCTCGAGGTCCACGCCGGGCCAGGTGCTGACCTCCAGCCTGGCAAGACCCTCGGAGGCCGTAGAGGAGACGCGTTTGACATTGTCGAGGTCATCGAGAGACTCCTCGATACGCAGTACGACCTGCTCCTCGACCTCCTGCGGGGCTGCCCCCGGCCAGGTGACCTCAATCTCGACCTGGTTGATCTCAAAGCGGGGAAAGGCCTCGCGCTCCATACTCACGAAACCGAGGGCGCCAGCGAGCAGGATGCCCACCATCAGCAGGTTGGCAGCGACCGGATTGTGTACCCACCAGCCGATAAACGCGCGCATTCAGCCGTTCCCCGATTCGGCGATTGCCGACAGTGCCATGCCCTGCACCGGGTTGCGGATGGCCGAGGTAATCACCTGTTCGCCGGGTTGCAGACCATTGCCGATCACTACGCGCGTGGCGCTGCGCGACAGCACCTCGACATCCCGGGTAGCCAGCAGGCCACTGCTATCCAGCACATGCACTTTGTTTCCCGGTCGCAGGGCGGCGGGGGGAATCAGCAGGGCGGCGTCCAGTGTGCGGCCGGGGATGGTCGCCTCTACGAACAGCCCGGCGGCCAGCGGCATGCCCTCTGCCGACGCCCCACGCCCGTAGGGTTCCTGGACTTCGGCCATGGCGTACAGCATGCGAGAACCGGGATCGATGGCGGCATCGAGTCGCCGTAGTTGCCCCTGCCACTGATGCTGTCGACCGGCCACGATAGCGCTGAGGATCACCGGAGGCTCCTGCCCTGGCGCTGCGGTGTAGCCGATGGGCAGGTCGAGGGCTGCGAGCTGATCGTCACTGAGTGGCAACCGGATCTCCACGCGGTTGGTGGCAAATGCCCGGCCCAGCGGTGTGCCCGGGGTGACGTACTGGCCGACATTGACCAGGGTGCTCAGCAGGCGCCCGTCGAATGGCAGGTGAACCCGGGTGCGCTGGAGATCGAGTTCAGCCTGCTCAAGGCGGGCGCTCGCCGCTTCCAGCATGGCCCGGGCCTCTGTGAGCTGTGGTTGCTTCAGGGCCAGCGGGGAGGCGTTCGGTTCGTTGCGCAGTTGCTTGCGCGCCACATCGGCATCGGCCAGGGCCTGCTGCACCCTCACCTCGGCCTCGGCCACGGCGGCACGGGCCTCGCTCAGCGCGAGTCGGTAGTCGGTATCTTCGATCTGCAGCAGAGTCTCGCCGGCGGCGACGCGGCCGCCCTCGGTAAACTCCGGAGATACCGCGACAATCCGCCCGCCTACCTGTGTCACCAGGTCGAGTTCGGTTGCAGCCCGCACTTCACCCTGTGTCCGGACACTCAGCTGCGTCTGCTCGGCACGCACCGTAGCGGTGAAAACGCTGATCGGACGCACCGGTGTTGTGTCCTGTTCGGGCTCCGGCGCGGCGGCGTGCAGCGCTGCGTAGCCCGCGAGGGCGGCAGCGATGACCAGCACCGGGAGTAGTGTGCTTTTCATTGTTATTGGCATGGCATGCACCTGTGCTTCGCGAATACCGGGTTCTGGCACCTGCATGCCAGCAGCTCGGGTAAGCAACCCTCTAATCAGACGGTTTGTCACGGCGTTGACGCAATGCGATTGTAAATTTTTCACACATTCGCGAGGCTTGTGCCCGCAGTGTGGCGATTCCCGCCAATCAGGCTTCGCTGGCAGTGTTCCACCGGCTGCGCCGCTCGCCGGGTTGAATTTCCTGCGGTAACACGAACCAGCGCAGTGCTTCGTTGCTGTCGCTCAAGATCAGCGGCGCAGCTGTTGGATTGGCGAGTGGTTCCTGCAGTAGGCGTTCTGCCTGCTGCAAGTGGGTATCCAGTGGCCTGGCGGCTGTCTCGGGCGGCCGCGGTTGCGTGTTCAGCCAGCTGAGACCAGTGAAGGGCGGCGGCGTCTGCTGCTGCGCGCGGTGGTGGCGCCAGACCCCGTGGCTCGCGTGCCACGCGTACTGGGGCAGCATACGCCATCCGTGCTCTGCGACCAGTTCAAAGGCACGCAGCAGGTATTCCAACTCCGCTTCGTCAATAAAGTAATTGAAGTTCACGCGGACCCAGCCTGGCCGCATCAGGCTGTCGCCATTGGTGATTGCGGTCTCGAACTGCTGGCTGCGTTCGCTGTCGATGCCCAGCAGGCTATGGGCATAGGGCCCGGCGCAGGAGCAGCCGCCGCGTACCTGAATGCCAAACAGGTCGTTGAGCAGTGCCACCACGAAACCGTGGTGCAAATCACGCTGACCGTGGCGAAACCGCAGCGAAAAAATAGGCAGGCGCGCAGCAGATGACGGGCCGAGTACCTCGAGATTGGCACAGTTGCGGAAGCGTGCGAGAGCACGGGCCGCGAGGTCTGCCTCGCGGGCCGCGATGGTATCCGTCCCGACGGCCTGCTGCAGGGAAAATACCAGGCCGGCGCGGATGGACTCGACGATGGCCGGCGTGCCGCCCTCCTCACGGCGCTCAATATCCCGGGCGTAGACGTGGCCCGTGGCATTGACCCAGCTTACGGTACCGCCCCCGACGGTGGCCGGCACCCGGTTCTGGAACAGCGCGTTCTTGGCAACCAGGACGCCGGGGGTGCCCGGGCCGCCGACGAATTTGTGGGGCGACAGGAAAATGGCGTCCAGCGGATCCGCGCCGTTCATGTCGATGGCGACGTAGGGTCCGGCGGCAGCATAATCCCAGAAGGCGAGTGCGCCGTGCTCTTTCAGCAGGCGAGTAATGCCCGTGACATCGCTCTTGATACCCGTGACGTTGGAGGCGGCGGAGAAGCTGCCAATCTTGCGTTTGCGCGCGGCGTATTTCTGCAGGGCTGCGGCGAGGCAGGCCTGGTCAATGCCTCCTGCAGCGTCGAGCGGAATGACCTCGACGGTGCACAGGCTCTCGCGCCAGGGCAGTTCGTTGGAGTGGTGCTCATAGGGGCCGATGAACACCACCGGCCGGTCTTCCAGCGGGATAGCCTGCGCGAGCGAGTAGCGGTCGGCGAGATCAGCCGGTAGCCGCAGGTTCAGGATATCAATGATCTTGTTGATGGCGGCTGTCGCGCCGGACCCACAAAAAATGACCCTGTCCTGAGCGCCCGCGTTGACCGCGTCGCGAATCATGGTGCGAGCCGCTTCCCGCAGCGCGGTGGTACGCGCGCCTGTGAATGCAGTTTCTGTATGTGTGTTGGCGTAGAAAGGCAGCACTTCGTCGCGGATGTAGTCTTCAATGAAGCTCAGGCTGCGGCCCGAGGCGGTGTAGTCGGCATACACCAGCGGCTTTTCACCGAAGGGCGTGGCAATGCTGTGCTGTCTGCCGATGACGGCATCGCGTATGCGGGCAATGAGAGAAGACATGGGGTTGCTCCTGGCAGGTGGTGGATGGGCCCGATCGAGGTAGCCAGTGTACGCCCGTAGTGCCGGTACATTGTCCGAAAATGTGCGTAAAAAAACGAATAGAAGGGAATAGTATTCCGATAATTGGGCATAATACGAAATTATTTTCCTTTACTGGAGTTGTCCATGGTCGTGCTCGATAATCAGGATAAACAGCTGCTGAGTCTGCTGCAGGGGGATGCATCGCTGTCGGTCGGTGACCTCGCCGAGCGTGTGGCGCTGTCCAAGTCGGCATGTTGGCGCCGGTTGCAGAAGCTTGAGGAGGCAGGTGTGATACGGCAGCGCGTCACGCTGCTCGATCCGGCCAGTATCGGCCTTGGGCTCACGGTATTTATCACCATTCGCACCAACCAGCACAATGCGGCCTGGGTGGAGCAGTTCCGACAGATTGTGCAGGAAGTGGAGGGCGTGCTGGAGGTTTACCGGCTGGGCGGGCAGCTCGATTACCTGTTGAAAGCGGTGGTTGCGGATATGCCCGGCTACGACAGGTTGTACCAGCGCCTGATCGCTGCCGACCTGTTTGACGTCTCGGCAAGTTTTGTCATGGAGGAAATCAAGGCGACCACGGCGTTGCCGCTGGGGTAAGAGGCCGCCGGTCGCTGACCGGCGGCCCCGGGGTCAGGCAAAGTTCTTGTTCACGAAGTCCCAGTTAACCAGGGCCCAGAAGGCGTCCAGGTACTTCGGGCGCGCGTTGCGGTAATCGATGTAGTAGGCGTGCTCCCACACGTCAACAGTGAGCAGCGGTGTCACGCTGCTGTCGGTGAGCGGTGTTTCGGCGTTGCTCGTGTTGACAATTGCGACGGTGCCATCGCTGTTTTTCACCAGCCAGGTCCAGCCGGAGCCAAAATTGCCGACGGCGGCATCGGTGAAGGCCTTCTTGAACTCGGCAAAGGAGCCGAAAGCGGCGTTGATTGCAGACGCGACCGCGCCTGTGGCTTCACCGCCGCCATTCGGGCTCAGGCACTCCCAGTAAAAACTGTGGTTCCAGACTTGAGCAGCGTTATTGAAAATGCCGCCGGAACTGGTCCGGATCACTTCCTCCAGCGACTTGCCTTCAAACTCAGTGCCGGGAACCATGCCATTGAGCTTTTCGACATAGGTGTTGTGGTGTTTGCCATAGTGGTAATCGAGCGTCTCGGCGGAGATATGGGGTGCGAGAGCGTCGCGCGCGTAGGGCAAAGCGGGAAGTTCAAAAGCCATGTTGTTGCCTCCGGAATGTTCAGAAGTCGTGGGTTGTCCATCGTCCAGACGGTGTTTTGTGTCGTCGGCGCATCACTGAAACGCCGCCGCTGTTATTGGAGGAGGTCCAGCGAGGTGCGCGATTATAGCGTTTTTGCCCTGCTGCTGGCCAGTTTGCGGCGAGCAGCGCGTCGCCACGGCGCAGGCGCGGTCATTGTGCGTGGTTGCCCGAATGCATTATGGTAGGTCGAGGGCCTGAACTTCTCGCACCGGCCCGGTGCGCTTGCATGAGGTGTCCTGCCATGTTGCTGTCGATTGTCCTGTTTATCCTGCTCCTGTTGACCGTGTTGCTGTTGCGTCCCTCGCTGGCCGCGGGCTCGCTGCTGGTCGGCCTTGGGGCTTTCGTCCTGTCGCTGGGCGAGGGCGGGATGTGGCTGGTTTTCCTGCCCACGCTGGCCGTGCTCCTGCTGCTGAATGTTGCATCCTGGCGCAGGGAGTACCTGGTTGCCCCGGTATACCGGCTGCTGCGCAAGGCCATGCCGCCGATGAGCAGCACCGAACGTGAGGCTCTGGAGGCGGGCACTACCGGGTGGGACAAGGCGCTCTTCAGCGGGCAGCCCGATTGGCAGGCCTTTGCCGCCCTGCAGCCGCCGGCGCTGACCGAGAGCGAGCAGGCGTTTCTGGACAACGAAGTAGAAACCCTGTGCGGGATGATCTCGGAGTGGGATGTACACCAGCGGCAGGATCTCTCCCCGGAAGTCTGGGAGTATCTGCGTGACAAGGGGTTCTTTGGTTTGATCATTCCCGAGGAATTTGGCGGACGTGATTTCAGTCCCTATGCCCAGAGCCGCATCATGGCGAAGATCGCCAGCCGCTCCATCACCGCCGCAGTCACTGCCATGGTGCCGAATTCGCTTGGGCCGGGTGAACTGTTGGTCAAGTACGGCACCGAAGCGCAGAAACAGCGCTGGCTGCCCGGTCTCGCAGACGGCAGCGAGCTGCCCTGTTTCGGGCTGACCGGCCCCGAGGTGGGTTCGGACGCCGGGGCCACCCCGGATGTCGGTGTGGTCTGCAAGGGCGAGTTCGAAGGCGAGGAGGTGATCGGCCTGCGCCTCAATTTCCACAAGCGCTGGATTACCCTGGCGCCGGTGGCCACCGTGGTGGGGCTGGCCTTCAAACTGCAGGATCCGGAGGGCCTGCTGGGTGACCCGGACAAGTCAGATTATGGCATCACCTGTGCTCTGTTGCCGGCGAATCACCCCGGTGTTGAAATCGGCCGCCGGCACAACCCTGGCGCGCCGTTCATGAACGGCCCCATCATGGGCGAGGACGTGTTCATTCCCGTCGACTGGATTATCGGTGGGCCCGCAATGGCCGGCAAGGGCTGGCGCATGCTCATTGAGTGCCTCGGCGCCGGGCGGGGCGTGTCCCTGCCAGCGCTGTCCACCGCGAGCGGTGCGATGTGTTACCTCATGGTTGGCGCCTACGCACGTATACGCAGGCAGTTCAACATGGAAGTGGGCAAGTTCGAGGGCGTACAGGAGGCTACGGCTGAAATAGCGGCGGGAGCCTACACGCTGGAGGCAATGCGGGAACTGGTCACGCGCTCCCTGGAAGATGGCACGCCTTCGGTCATGACCGCCATGGCGAAATACCACGCAACCGAGTTGATGCGCACGCTGGTCAACCACGGTATGGATGTTGTGGGCGGTCGCGGCATCCAGTTGGGGCCGCGCAACTTCCTGGCCGCGGGCTACCACGCGCTGCCCGTTGCGATAACGGTAGAGGGCGCCAATATCCTGACCCGGTCCCTGATGATCTTTGGTCAGGGTGCGATGCGCTGCCATCCTTATCTGTTTGATGAGATGCAGACCCTTGAAGCGGAGGAGATTCACGAAGGCCTGCGCGAGTTTGAACCGTTGCTGATGGGGCACCTTGGTCACGCGGGGAGTAATTTTGCCCGCCTCGTCACGCTGGGCCTGAGCGGCGCGTACTTCAGCGCGGTGCCTGCCGGGGCCGATGACTTCAGCAAGCGCTGGTACCAGCGCATCAATCATCTGAGTGCCGCCCTGGCCATCTGCGCCGATGTGGCACTGGGCGTGCTCGGTGGCGACCTCAAGCGCCGCGAATTGCTGTCCGCCCGACTGGGTGATGTGCACAGCCAGTTGCTTATCGCCAGCAGCCTGTTGAAGTTCCATGCCACCCAGCCGCGCAGCGAGGAGGCTGATGCGCACGCGGCCTATGCGCTGCAACGCGCGCTGCACCTCGCCCAGGAAGCGCTGGTTGCCTACTGCGCAAACTTCCAGCCCCGCGCTCTGGGACTTGCGCTGCGTGCCCTGTGTCTGCCCCTGGGCCGCATCTACCCGGCGCCAGACGACAACAGCATACGCAACCTGGGTGACCTGGTGATGGCGCCCAACCCGGTGCGCAGCATGCTTGCCGAGCGGGTCCACCTGAGTGTTGATCCCGAGGATGCGGTGGGGCGGGTGGAAAGCACCTACCAGATGCTGTTGGCCGTGGAGAAGCCCTTCGTTGCGCTGCAGAAAGCCTGGAGCAAGGGTGAACTGGACGCCGCAACGCTGGACGAGGCCCTGCAGGATGCCGTGAGCAAGCAACTGATCCCGGCGGAGGATGTTGAGCGGCTGCGTGAGTATGACGCGCGCCGCCGGGACTGCGTGCTCACTGACCATTTCGAGGCCTTGCTGTGAAGATCGAATGACCGTGCAGGGGATGGCGCAGCCCCGCGGCGCGGGGCTATCGCCATGAGCGGACGCGTCCCGCGGGGAGGGTGTCGACGGAGGCTTAGCCCTGGCTGGCTGCCAGGGCCTGCTCGATGTCGGCGATGATGTCGTCCACGTGCTCGATACCGACCGAGATGCGCACCATATCTTCACTGACACCGGCGGAGGCTAGTTCCGCAGGATTCAGCTGGCGGTGTGTGGTGCTCGCGGGATGACAGGCCAGTGATTTCGCATCGCCGATGTTCACCAGGCGCAGAATCAACTGCAGGGCATCGATGAAGCGTGCGCCGGCATCTCTACCGCCCTCGATACCGAAACTCAGGATGCCGGATGCCTTGCCACCGCAGATCTTCTTGCAGGTTTCACGGTAGGGGCTGTCCTTCAGGCCGGCGTAATTGACCCAGCTTACCTGCGGGTGCTTGCGCAGGTATTTGGCGACCTTTTTGGCATTGTGGCAATGACGCTGCATCCGCAGGTCCAGCGTTTCCAGACCCTGCATCAACAGGAAAGCGCTGTTGGGTGACAGCGCTGCGCCGGTGTTGCGCAGCGGCACAACGCGGCAACGGCCGATAAACGCGGCGGGCCCCATGGCTTCCGTGTACACCACACCGTGGTAGGAGGGGTCCGGTGTGTTCATGATCGCGAAGCGCTCAGGATGTGCGGCCCAGTCGAACTTGCCCGAGTCGACAATGGCGCCGCCGATCGTGGTGCCGTGGCCGCCAATGTACTTGGTCAACGAGTGCACGACGATGTCTGCACCATGCTCAAAGGGGCGGCACAGCGCAGGCGTGGCGACCGTGTTGTCAACGATCAGGGGCACGCCCGCGGCGTGGGCGATTTCCGCCCAGCGCGCGATATCTACAACATTGCCGGCCGGGTTGCCGATTGACTCACAGAACAGGGCCTTGGTGTTCCCGTCAATTAGCGCGGCAACCTTGTCGAAGTCATCGGCTTTGGCAAACCGCGTTTCGATTCCCTGGCGGGGGAACGTGTGGGCAAACAGGTTGTAGGTGCCGCCGTACAGCTGGGAAGTGCTGACAATGTTGCTGCCAACTTCGGCGATGGCCTCGATGGCATAGCGAATGGCGGCCATTCCCGAGGCAACCGCGAGTGCACCGATGCCGCCTTCGAGTGCTGCCACCCGCGCTTCCAGCACGGCGTTGGTGGGGTTCATGATGCGGCTGTAAATGTTGCCGGGGACCTTGAGGTCAAACAGGTCAGCGCCATGCTGCGTATCATTGAAGGTGTAGGAGGTTGTCTGGTAGATGGGTGTGGTCGCCGCGTTTGTAGCCGGATCGCCATCGTAGCCCGCGTGCAGTGCAATGGTTGCTGGTTTCATGGTGGCATGCTCACTTGTTGTCGAATTTTCGTTGGGCTGGAGGTTAGCAGACGCAGGACGCTTGGCAAGCCCCGCGGACCCACGTGACATGGCGCAACTTGCCCTGCAAGCTGAAGTGTATACAGTAGCAGTTTCGGTTCGGAAGGAGGCAGCGCATGAAGCTTACGGTCAACGGAATTCCGCGGGAGCTGGACTGTGACCCGGACATGCCTCTGCTCTGGGCACTGCGCGACCTGCTGCAGCTGCGCGGTACCAAGTACGGCTGCGGCAAGGGCCTGTGCGGTGCCTGTACCGTGCATCTCGACGGCAAGGCCCGGCGCAGCTGCCAGGTAACCGTGGCGGAGGCCGGCGCGGCGGCGGTGACCACCATTGAAGGGCTGTCCGCCGATGGTACGCATCCACTGCAGCAAGCCTGGCGGGAGCACAATGTACCGCAGTGTGGGTATTGTCAGCCCGGCCAGCTGATGGCTGCCAGTGCGCTGTTGACGGCGAGTCCGACGGCATCGGACGATGAGATCCGCAGCGGCATGTCCGGCAACCTCTGCCGCTGTGGCACCTACCCGCGTATTCATGCCGCGATAAAAAGCGCGCAGGGCAAGGTTCCCCTCGCCGACCAGGCGGGGGATTGACCATGAGTGTACTGACTCGCGTATCCCGCCGACGTTTCCTGCAGCTGACCGGCGTTGCTGCCGGCGGTCTGGTACTGGGGGCGGCGCTGCCAGGCCGCGCCGCGCTGGCCGGTGTTCTGGAGCAGTCCAGCGGTGCCGCGTTGAATGTCTTCGTCAGTATCCGGGAGGACGGGACGGTGGAAATCGTTGCGCACCGCTCGGAAATGGGCACGGGTATTCGCACCAGCTTGCCGCAGATCGTCGCGGACGAGATGGAGGCCGACTGGCAGCGCGTGCGCGTGATTCAGGCGCAGGCGAACCCTGCTTACGGGAGCCAGAACACTGACGGCTCTCGCTCGGTGCGCGATTTTTACCCGGTTATGCGGCAGATGGGTGCGGCCGCGCGCACTCTGCTGGAGCGCGCGGCGGCAGATGCCTGGGGCGTGCCGGCGGCACAGTGCGCAGCGCGTAACCACTCGGTCGTTGGCCCGGACGGCCGAACGCTGGGTTTTGGCGAGCTCGCTGCGCGCGCCGCAACGCTGCCCATGCCCGAGCCGTCTACGCTGCGCATGAAACCGGAGTCCGACTTTCGCTATGTGGGCCACGGCCTGCCCATTGTCGACCTGCAAGACATGACTGTAGGCAAAGCCACTTATGGCATTGACGTGCATCTGCCCGAAATGCTGTACGCGAGCATTGAGCGCAGCCCCTGGCTGCAGGGGAGAATAAAGGCACTGGATGCCGACGCTGCGCGCACGGTGGCCGGTGTGAGCGACATCGTGGAACTGAGGGCAGTGGAGGGCCCGCCCGGTTTCAACCCCATTGAAGGCGTCGCGGTGCTGGCAAGCAACACCTGGAGCGCGCTGCGTGGTCGCGGCGCACTGCAGATTGACTGGGCGAGAAGCAAGCACAGCGAGCATGACTCGGCGGCGTATATCGATGAACTGGTGTCCCGGGTCGAGGGCGGCCCGGGTGAGGTACGCCGTCGGCGCGGCGACGTCGAGTCCGCGTTGGCCTCGGCACACCAGGCCGTGACCGCGACCTATCGCACCCCTTACCTCGCGCATGCCCCCATGGAGCCCCCGGTGGCTACAGCACGTGTCAGCGACAACGGCTGTGAGGTCTGGGCCTGCACGCAGACACCCCAGGCAACCCGGCAGGCCGTCGCAGATGCCCTCGGCCTGGACGTCGACGCCGTCGTTGTTCACGTGACCCTGCTCGGCGGCGGTTTTGGTCGCAAGTCCAAGCCGGATTTTGCCGTGGAGGCGGCTCGCCTGGCCGCACATGCCGGGCGCCCGGTACAAGTGGTCTGGAGTCGCGAGGACGACATCCGCCACGATTACTTCCACGCCTGCAGCGCGCAGCATTTTCGGGGCGCGCTGGATGTCGGAGGTCGCGTTACCGCGTGGCTTGCGCGGGAAGCCTCACCACCCATCGGCGCCACCTTTGATACCACGGTCAGCATGAACAGCGAGGGCGGACTGTCACAAACCTTCGCCAGTGTCCCCTTCGCTGTGCCCAATCTGCAGATTGAAAGTCATCCGGCGCCCGCTCACGTGCGCATAGGCTGGCTGCGTTCCGTCTATAACATTCCCTATGCCTTCGGCGTCGGCTGCTTTGTCGACGAGTTGGCCCACGCAGCGAGGCGCGATCCGATCGAATTCTGGCTGGCGCTCATCGGTGACGACCGACTGCTCGACTTCAGCGGGGAAGGCTTCTCTTACAGTAATTACGGCCGGTCACTCGAGGACTACCCCTACGATACCGCGCGCCTTGCGGCGGTGATTCGCGCACTCGCGGACCGTATACCCTGGAAAACACCCTTGCCCGCGGGTCAGGGCTGGGGGTTCTCGGTGGCGAACAGTTTCCTCAGTAATATGGCCGTGGCAAGCAAGGTGGAGGTGCGCGACGGCCGACTTCGCGTGCTGGAAATGCACGGTGCACTGGATGCGGGCCGCATCGTCAACCCCGATCGTGTCCATGCACAGATGGAAGGCGGCATGATTTTTGGCCTGAGTCTGGCCTTGAATGGCGAAATCACCTTCGGAGGAGGCGAGGCACAGCAGTCCAACTTTCATGACTATCCCGTTGCCCGAATGCTGCAGGTGCCGCCGCTTATCAGGACCTACATCCTGCCCAGCGAGGCGCCGCCCAGCGGTGTGGGCGAGCCGCCTACGCCACCCGTCGCACCGAGCATTGCCAATGCCGTTTTTGCCGCGTGTGGCCAACGTATACGGGAGCTGCCGTTGGGCAGGCATTTTAATGTATAGGCCATCATCCCGCGGTGTGTCTGTTTGCTACCGGGGAGCCGCCGCATGCGATTGATGTCCCTTGGCCTGGTGCCCCAGATTCTGATCGGTGTCGCGCTGGGTTCGGTGCTGGGCGCAGCGGCCCCGGGAGTTGCCGCGCCGCTCGGTCTCCTGGGCGACCTCTTCGTGGGGATGCTCAAGGCGGTCGCGCCCCTGCTGGTCATGTTGCTGGTTATGTCGGCCATTGCCAATCGACATGAAAGCGGCAGCGACGGGCGCAAGTCGGCCTTCACCCTGCTGCTGTACCTCGTGGGGACCGTCAGCGCAGCGGTGGTGGCCGTCGGCATGAGTTTTGCCTTTCCCCAGCATATCGCGCTGTCTGCTGCAGCCAGTGGCAGTCCGCCGGTCGCTGTCACTGCGGTGCTGAGCGATGTCCTGTTCAAGCTGATCGACAACCCGGTCAACGCGCTGCTCACCGGAAACTTTCTCGGGTGCCTGACCTGGGCGATTCTGCTGGGTATAAGCTTCCGGCGTGCCAGTGCCAGTTTTCGCGAGCACCTGCAGACCCTGGCCACCGGCGTTGCTGATATCGTGCGCCATATCATTCGCCTCGCACCGCTGGGTATTTTCGGCCTGGTGTGCGCAACGGTCGCCAGCACCGGCCTGCAGGCCCTGGCCGGCTACGCCGGCCTCGCCCTGCTGCTGGTGTGCTGTATGCTGGTCATGGCACTGTTGGTCAACCCGCTGCTCGTGTTTCTCGTCCTGCAACGCAACCCTTATCCGATTGTCTTCAAATGTCTCGAGGAGTCTGGAATCACGGCATTCTTCACCCGCAGTTCGGCGGCGAACATTCCGGTTAACCTGAATCTGGCGAAGAAGCTGGGCATCAGCGAGGAGTTGTACACTGTGACCATACCGATCGGTGCCACGGTCAATATGGCGGGAGCCGCCATCACGATCACTGTGCTCACGCTCGCCGCAGCCAACACGCTGAATATCGAGGTGTCTCTGGGGGGGGCGTTACTGCTGTGCATGATTGCAGCGCTGTCCGCCTGTGGCGCCAGCGGCGTGCCCTCGGGGAGCCTGTTGCTGGTCCCGCTGGCGTGCTCGCTGTTCGGCATCCCCCTTGATGTGGCTATGCAGGTGGTGGCGGTTGGCTTCGTGATCAGTGTGATACAGGATTCCGCGGAAACCGCGCTGAATTCAAGTACGGACGTGGTGTATACCTACGCGGCGGACCAGTCGCGACTCTTTGCGCCGGTGTCCAGGAGTACCGCAGCATGACCCTGCGCCAGTATCAGGTGGATGCGTTTGCCGAGCGGGTATTCGAGGGAAATCCCGCCGCCGTGGTGCCGCTCGAGGCGTGGCCGGATGACAGTGTGCTGCAGGCGATCGCGGAGGAGAACAACCTCGCGGAGACTGCGTTTTTTGTTCCCGGCGGGGAGGGCTACGCACTGCGCTGGTTCACACCGGCTGCGGAAGTCGACCTGTGCGGGCATGCCACCCTCGCCGCCGCGCACGTGCTCTACACACAACTGGGCTACGATCAGGCCTGCGCGCGGTTTTTCACCCGCAGCGGTGAATTGCAGGTGCGTCGTCAGGGAGAGCGTTACCTGATGGACCTACCGGCAGTGCCCGTCGTGTCCTGCCCCACGCCCTCGGGTTTGGTGGCGGCACTTGGCAGCGCGCCGGTAGAGGTGCACCGCGGTGGGGACTATCTGCTTGCCGTGTATGCCAGTGAAGCGGAGGTCCGTGACTTGCGGCCGAGCCTCACGCTGCTCAGCGAGCAGCCTGCGCAGGGTGTCATCGTGACCGCGCCCGGCCAGCTGCACGATTTTGTCAGCCGTTTCTTTGCGCCCAGACTGGGTGTGCCGGAGGATCCGGTCACCGGTTCCGCCCATTGCCGGCTCGCCCCTTACTGGGCGGGGCGCCTCGCGAAGGAGCGTTTGTCGGCCCGTCAGGTGTCATCCCGTGGCGGCGAGCTGGGCATCGAGCTGCAGGGAAGCCGCGTGCAGTTTACCGGCAGTGCGGTGCTGTTCCTGGTGGGTGAACTGCATGGTGTGCGGCTTCAGGCAGCGCCGTAGCACTGTTTGACGGCACTGGCTCCCGTCGTGCGTAGCGCCTGGTATTTCTCCCAGAAGCCGGCGTCCACGCTGCGCAGGTAGGCGCTCCGGTTGCCCTGGCGGTAGCGGGTCAGGTGGCGTGGCCCGCCGTTGTAAACCCCATAGGTGGCCCGGGCCAGGTCGTCCACGTTGCCATTCACCGTGTGCTCACCGCGCTTGATCGCGTAGTCCACCAGGTAGTGCGAGAGAATCTCACTGCCTGCACGGGCGTTGTAGCCAACATTGTTCTGCAGCGCCTCGAGGTCGTAGATGTTGCGCCAGACGTGCTGGTTGATCTGCATCAGGCCCACCGAGCCCGCAGAGGAGCGAATTGGCACTACCGTGCCGTTCTCCGCAACGAACTGGCGCCAGCAGGATTCCTGCCATGCAGTTGCACGCACCAGATCCTGGTACAGCGGGAAAAACTCGGTGGGCACAGTGCCGCGGGCGCGTTCGGCCGCAATGCTCTCGTCCAGCAGTTGCTCCATGGCCAGCAGGTAGCGGTCGAGGTCAGCGGTTGCCGGTACCCAGCCGGTTAATAGTTGCACCAGACTCTTGCTCACCGTGCTGGCGTGCACATTCGGTATCAGCCAGGCAAAAGGGCCGGACGCGGCGGTCTCCTCCGGGCTTTCAATGTCCAGTTCAGGCGGCAAGCCCAGCAGCTCTCGCAGTTCGGGATCAACCGCTGTGCTGTAAGCCAACTCATCGTCACTGACGCTGGGGGCCAGCAGGCGGGCCAGGCGGCGCAGGGTCTGGCTGTCGAGCGTAAAGCCGAGTTGCGGCGCCATGTCATCCAGTGCCTGCAGCGCGTTGCCGGCACTGATAAATGCAGCAAGCTCCAGGCTGCGGCCACCCGGCACAGCAAGGGCGTTCTCTCGTAGCAGGGGCGCGAGGCGTGTCCAGGTGGAGAGGAAGAGTCCACGCACCGGGTCGCGTCCGGCGGGGTCAGTGGCCAGGGCATGGCGCAGTTCGTAGCGTGCCTCCATCAGCAAGGCGAGCAATTCCGCGCGCAGTTCCGGGTCTGCCGGTGCTGCAAGGTCTTTGATCAGCCAGGTGGCGAAGGCATCCCAGGCCTGCCAGGCAGCGTCCCAGGCCGCCAGCTCGGCGTCGGTCAGGGGTGCCGGATCTCCTGCGGGCAGGTCGGCGACCACGACGCTGGGCGCGCGCATCGACATCACCACGGTGAGGGCGCCCGGCCTAGCGTGCGCCCCGCGCAATTGCAGCGAACTGGCGACCGCGCTGCGCTCCTCCAACTTCGCCGGCAAGGCATCATGAATCAGTGAGCGCAACTCCGTGAGTGCGGGGCCGAAGTCCAGTGTGATGGCGCCGAGCCGCGGGTGTACCTGATCCTTGATCCAGTCCCAGAGCATCCCCGGCAGTTTCCGGCTGCCATCCTCACTGCTGAGCATGTTGGAATCCGTGACCCGAAAAGATACCCGGTCGCTGCCGGGTGTAACGCGCACATCCTCAAAGGTTTCAATCAGCCCACTCCAGGCGACGGGCAGGCGGCAGCGCCCACCCAGCAGCAGTCCGACCCGCGCATCAATGCGGCTGGTCAGGCGTAGCTGGCCCTGCTCGGTGCCCTCCACCCTGGGATCGGAGAGTGTCAGCGCATTGCAGGACTTGGAATCGTGGAACAGCTCAGCCTTGCGGTCAGCACCGTTGAACAACTGTGCGGCCAGTGCCTCTTCAACAATGGCAAGATCCAGCTCGAGGGGCAGCTCTATGTCGGCGGCCGCCGTGGGCAGCGCACAGGCCAGCAGCAGCGCGGCACAGAGTGCGCCGCGCAGGTCGAGGAGAGCAGAGTGTTGACGCATGGGGTGCAGCGACCGGTATGCAAGGAAAACCAGGACGGATGATACGCACAGCAGATGCTCCGCGACAGACGGTGGGCAGCAAATATCTTCGGCAAAAAGTCACGCCCGACGCCGGCCTCAGTCGGCCTCTTCGAGGGTTTTGATCAGCGCGTCGACATCAACCGCCTCACCGGCCAACCCGGCGACAATGTCCTTGAGTTGCGTCAGCGAAACGCGGCCCCGCTCGCGCGCCAGGGCACGGGTGACATCGTCAATGCCCGCCTGGCCATCGGTCGCCTGGCCAAGTGCCTGATCCAGCCGGTGCATGAACACGGCGGCGCGCGCAGTGACCGGCCCGGAGGAGCGTCGTGTGAACAGAGTGTCAGCCGCTTCCGCCCACGCCGTTTTCCACTCGATGACCTGTGCATAGCGCCAGTCACTGATACCCCCGGTGCGCACCAGGATGGCGGCCGCATAGTACTCTGCCAGCCCTTCAACGATCCAGTCTGCGCGCTCTCCTCCGCTGATGCCCGTCCCGACGTGGATAAGCTCATGAATCAGGCTACTGGTGCGGTTGCCGCTGATCAACGGGCGATCTGCGTGCATAAACAGGGAGCGTGTGCCGGACAGTCCGCCGCGCCACATCGGCTTGCCAGCGGTTACGATCAGCAGGTGCTCGGGAAAGTCGGGCAACACACGTTTGACTTCGGGCAGGTTCCAGGCAATGAACGCGAGCGTGTCCTGCAGTCGGTCTCCCTGGCCAGCAGGTGCGGCGACACGCACATCCGTGCCGGCGATGATGTCCTGCCGGCTGGTGATGTCTCCAACGATCAGCCAGCCCTTGGGGCGGGGAAATATCCGCCCGGGGTCGGTGATCAGGTAGCGCGAGGAGGAACCTTCACGAGTAGGGTAGGGGGCGGCAACCGACCATTCTTCCGGCAGCATAAACTGCAATTCGGCTTTGCCCTCCAGGCCCTTGGGCGCGCGCGCGGCGATGGGCGGGACCAGTTTGTCACTGCGCAGAATCGCCCAGTCATCTGTCAGCAGCGAATCATAGCTGCCACTGGCTTTCTGTTCGTCAATCACAAACTCATAGTGCAGGCTGTCTTCCGGCTCGCGCGGTTTCCATACGGCCGTGTTGCCCTCTACGGTCAAACCATGCGCTGCCCGCAGCGAGCGGTGACGCTCCGGGTCCAGTGTCAGGGTCAGCTGGCTCGGTAGCCGCTCGCCGCTCAGGCGTATTTCCACCCGGGCAACGTCGCTGTCCGGTGCAATCTTAGCCTGGTAGAGAATGTCATAATCGGCCGCCTGCACGCGTGTGGCGGCGAGCGGCAGCCAGAGCAGAGCGGTAAGGAGGGTTTTCGTCAAAGCAGACATGGCAACCTGACATCGGTGAGGTGAGGCGCTGAGGATACCAGTGGCGCTGGCAAAAGCCATACCGGTGGCAATTGTGCCAGGCCGGACGTACTATTTCCCTGCGGTCTCAACAATAAGGCAATAACCGACAGGGGGCGCCATGAACGAGAAAAGCAGTTTCGATATCCAACAGATCATAGAGCAGGTTCGGGCGATAATCACCCAGCCGGTCAGTTATTTTCAGTCGATGCCCAGGGCAGGCGGGTTTGGCGATCCCGTGGTGTTTGTCGCGGTCATGGGTGCCGTCGCAGGTGTCATTGCCGCGCTGTTTGCGCTGTTCGGCTCTGCGGGTGGCCTGCTGGTGGGTGTGTTCGGTGCCCTGATTTTTGGCCCGCTGATGGCTGTTCTGGGGGCGTTCATTGGCGCAGCCGTGCTGTACGTCATTTGGAAGCTGATGGGGTCCACAGAAGATTACGAAGCGGCATTTCGCTGCCAGGCTGCGCTTGCCGCACTGTACCCCGTCAGCGCCCTGCTGGGGATTATCCCCTACATCGGCAGTATCGTGACGATCGCCTGGGCGGCCTGGTTGCTGGTGGAGGCCAGCGTCGCCGTGCATGGGCGACAGCGGAAAACCGCACAGATTGTCTTCGGTGTGCTGGCCGTGCTGTTCATCTTCACCAGCCTGGGCAGCGAGCGCGCTTCCCGTGAGATGGAGACGCGCATGGAAGCCATGGGCGGCCAGTTCGAGGATCTGGAAGACCTGTCACCCGAGGAGGCCGGCCGAAAAATGGGTGAGTTTCTCAAAGGCCTGGAAGAGGGCGCCCAGTCGGACAGAGATCAGTGAAGAGACCGCCAGCCTAGGGCTGTGCACGCACCCAGGCCAGTTTGCCGCAGAGTTCCCGCGCGCCCTCCAGAGCGCGTGCAGTGGGGCGCTGGATCAGGTCCGGGTTGACCGACACCAGGCCGCCCTCGAGCGCCCGGAGACCCGGGTAGGCTTCCCAGTGCTGCAACCACTCCGGGTGCGCAGTGGCCATGCCGCCGGCGACAATCACGCGAGGGTTGCGCGCCAGCACCGATTCCAGATTGACGCGCGGTGCCAATGTGGCGGCATCCGCAAAAATATTGCTGCCGCCGCAGAGCGTGATGATCTGGCTGATCATGTGGTCTCCGTTGACTGTCTGCAGAGGCCGGTGCCAGATCTGGTAAAACACGGAAAGCGGTTCGGCTGAGGTGTAAGCGCCAGCGAGGTCCGCGAATCCGGTTTCTACGCGCTGTGCTTCGGCTTCACTGACCGCCTGAGTGCCCGCCAACTGTCCCAGGCGGCGGATACTGGCAGCGATATCCTCGAGCGAGCGCAATTCACTGACATACACCGGAACGCCCAAACGCTCCAGTTTCTCCAGTGCGCCGGCGCCGTTTCCCGAGCCCCACATCAGGATGAGGTCCGGTTGGCTGGCGACAATCTGCTCCAGGCTGAATGCATTGAAGGAGCCCACCACCGGCAGTGCGCGCGCCGTTTCAGGAAAATCGCTGTGGCTGACAACGCCGACCAGGCGGTCACCCGCACCGGCGCTGTACAGGTTCTCCACGATGTGTGGTGCCAGGGCTACGATACGCTGCGCAGGTTGCGACAGAGTCACGGTGCGCCCGGCGAAATCGACCACCGTTACCGGTTGGCCCGCACTCGCGGCGGCGTACAGGGCGAGCAGCCAGCACAGGGTGAGGCTGCGCATCACAGGCCGATCACCAGGGGTTGGCGCCCGTTTGGGTGTGGCTGTACCAGAACTTCGGCATGAAACAACTCGCGAAACAAGGCCGGGGTAAGCACCGTTTCCGGGCTCCCGCTGGCCACCGCCTGCCCGCGGTCCAGCACCAGCAGGCGATGGCTCACGCTGGCGGCCAGGTTGACATCATGCACCACCAGTATCACCGCACAGCCGCGCACCGCGATACCGGCGATGGTTGCGGCGAGCTGCTGTTGGTGCGCCAGGTCCAGTGCCGCGGTCGGCTCATCCAGCAACAGCAGGGTGCCGCGCATGTCGTCGGGGTGCCACAGCTGCGCCAGTACCCTGGCCAGTTGCACACGCTGCCGCTCGCCACCGGAAAGCTGCGTATACAACCGGTTGCGCAGGGAGAGTGTATCCGTGGCCCGCAGCACCTGGCGCACAATGTCCTGGTCGACGCGTAACCCGGTGCTGTGTGGCGTGCGTCCCAGCAGCACCACTTCTTCGACGGTGTAGGGAAAATTCAGCAGTGAGAGCTGGGGCAGAAACGCGCGCTGTTGAGCCAGTTGCTGCCGCGGCCAGCTCTCCAGCGCGCGACCGGCAAACAGCACGCTGCCGCTGGTGGCGGCAAAGTCCCCCGCGAGCAGCCGCAGCAGGCTGGACTTGCCGGCGCCATTGGTGCCGATCAGGCCCATCACTTCTCCCGGCGCAAGACTCAGGCTGATGTCCGTGAGTACGGGGTCACCCCAGGGCGCGGCATCCACGCTCTGCAACGCTAGCAGGCTCATGTCTGCATCCCGTACTGGTGGCGCTGACGTAGCAGGGAGATGAAGAACGGCACGCCGATCAGCGCGGTGATGATGCCCACCGGCAGCTCTGTGGGTGCCAGCACGATACGCGACAGTGCATCGGCGCAGACCAGCAGGATGGCCCCGGCGAGTGCGCTGGCGGGAAGCAGGGTGCGGTGATCGGGCCCGATCAGCAGGCGCACGATATGCGGCACCACCAGGCCGACAAACGCGATGGTGCCCACCAGCGCGACCGATGTCCCCACGCCCACAGCCACCCAGGCGATCAGTGCCAACTTGGTGCGGTTGACCGGTATACCCAGATGGCGCGCTTCCGACTCACCCAGCAAAAGCGTGTTGAGCGGCAGGGCGTATTGCGGTAGCGCCAACAGCACGGCCCCGGCGACTACCGAGGCCAGCAACAGGCGCGGCAGGTTGGCACCGTCCAGCCCGCCCATTTTCCACAGGCTGATCTGGCGCAGGCGCTCGTTGTCGGTGAAAAACTCCAGCAGACTGCCGGCAGCGCCGGCCAGCGCGGTAATAGCGATACCGGCCAGCAACATGGTGGCGACAGAGGTGCCGTTCTCCGAACTGGCCAGTCGATAGACGAGCAACACCGCCAGGACACCACCGGCGAAGGCGCCCAGTGATACCAGGCTCAGGCCGGCAAGGCCGGACAGGCTGCTGCCCCCGGCCACAATCAGCACAGAGGCGCCCAGTGATGCGCCAGCGGTGACGCCAATCAGCGATGGGTCCGCGAGGGGGTTGCGAAACAGCCCCTGCATGGCCGCGCCGCTCATGGCCAGAGTGGCACCGATAATGCCGGCCAGCAGGACCCGCGGCAGGCGAATCTGCTGCACGATCAGAGTGGCCTGGCCGCGGTCGCCTCCGAGCAGGACCGCCAGCGTATCCGAGGGCGCAATGTGTACGGCACCCGTGCCGAGTGCCAGCAACATGGCCAGAGGCAATGTGACAGCGAGGAGCAACAGCAGCCGCTGCGCCCGACGCCGTCGATCGATGACGTTAGTAATCAACGCCGAGCCGGGCCTTGATGCCGGCATTATAGGCGTGTTTGATTTCCTTGACCTCGGACACGGTGTCCATGATGTCCTGTAGCGCCTTGCCGCCACCCCGGCCCGTGACCACCACGCTCTGTTCGGCCGGCCTGCCGGCAAGGGCCGCGAGCACCGTCTCTTCGGGCAGGTAGTCAAAGGCCAGCATGTAGGTGAGTTCGTCCAGTACGACAAGGTGGTAGGCAGGGTTGGCCAGCATCGCTGCGGCCTGCTCCCATGTGCGCTTGGCGGCCGCGATATCTGCGCTGCGATCCTGGGTGTCCCAGGTGAACCCCGTGCCCATCTGATAGAAGTCTACCTGCGGACAGTGCTCCCGCAGGTAGATCTCCTCGCCGGAGAGCTGCTCGCCCTTGATAAACTGCACAACGCCGACTTTGTAGCCGTAGCCGAGGGCGCGCATGACCATGCCGAAGGCGGAACTGGATTTGCCCTTGCCATTGCCGGTGAGCAGTATGCCTACGCCACGTTCGGTGCTGGCAGCATTGATGCTGGCATCAACATTCGCCTTCTGCTTCTGCATGGCCTTCTTGTGTCGTTCGTTCTTGCGGTCATCTGTCATGGTGGTGCTCCTAGAAACTGTAGCGCAAGCCCGTGTAGGCGGCGCGTTCGCTGCTGCGATAGCTGGGGATTTCCTCATAGCTCGCATCCAGCAGGTTTTCCACCCGGCCATACACTTCGAGGCGCGGCGTGAAACGGTAGCGCACGTTCATATCGACCACGTCGTAGTCGTCGAGCTTCGAGCCGTCGAACTCCTGGGCATCACGGGATGCGCGCAGATTCAGGCTGAGTAACAGCTGCTCCCCGAGCGAATGCCATTGCAATCCCAGATTGGCGAGATGTCGGGGGCGATACACCCGTTGGCCACCGGCCGCGGTTTCGGTGTCGTTGTACGTGTAGTTACCCTGCAGGCTCAGCCCCATGGGCAGCGGGACGTCAGCCATCAGCTCAACGCCGCTGGAATCGCTGTTGTCGCTGTCCTGGAGATAGCCCGAGAAGCTCTCCAGGTCGAAGTAGATTTCGTCCTCCACCTGTTGTCTGAAATACACCGCCTCCAGTACCAGCCCGCTGTTATCGTACCAGCCGACACCGAGGTCATAGCCCTCGCTGCGTTCTTCCTGCAGCACGCTGCCTGTGGCGGGCGGGCTGGCAAAAAAGCTCTTGTTATAGGCGATTTCGTACAGGCTGGGCGCGCGAAATCCGGTGCTCCAGGCGGCTTTGAGCTTCACTTCACCGGCATTCAGGGCCGGCAGCAGGTAGGCGGCACTGACGCGATAGGAGTCGTGACTGCCGAAGTCTTCATTGTCGTCGTACCGTGCACCGGCGGTAAAGAACAGCTGGTCGGCGACGCGGCCCTGGTACTCCAGGTAATAGCCGGTCTGGTCGCGCTCGGTGTCGAAAGTGCCATCGTTCAGTGACTGCGTCTCGTGGTCGACGCCGTACACCAGTTGCAGGCTGTCTCCGGATGCGTAACTGCCGAGATAGGTCACACGGGTCAGATCGCCCTCGGTGCCAAAACCGGGCAGGCCAGCGGTAAACAGCTGCCGCTCCGTTTCGCTGCGATTGTAGGCGAGCTCATGCTGGAACTGTTCGCCGCGGAAGCTGGCAGCGGCGCGCAGCGCCTGCTGCTGGTAGCTGTCTGCACAGCGATTACTGGGTGCGAAGGTATCCACGGTAAAGCAGTTGTCGTACGCATTGTCACTGTCGACATCGCGGCCGACCAGTTCCAGACGCAGTTGGTCGCTGACATTCCAGCCCGCCCGGGTATGCAGGGTGCGGTTGTCGTAGCCGTCGTCGTCTGCCGGATCTGTGTCGGTCGTGCGTGAATTGAAGCCGTCGGTGCTGTAGTCAGCGATTGACAGGTTGCCATCGAGTTGCTCGTTGCCGGCGTGGAACTCCGCGCTGTATTGCGAGGTGCCATAGCGCCCGGCTTCAGCGGCGAGCTGCCCACCCGCACCGGGTTGCGTGGCGCGGGTGCTGATGTCGATGACGCCACCGGCATCGGCGCCGTACATCAGCCCCTGGGGGCCGCGCAGGATTTCCACGCGCTGCACACCGCTGCTCAGCAGATGCTCCAGGCGCGGGCCGAACTGCGGTGCGGTGGTGTCGGACACATTGATCCCGTCAATCAACAGCAGGGTGCGATACGCCTCCTCACCGCGTATCCGCAGCGAGGACACTTTACCGGCACCCCCGTTGTTGGTCACCGCCACGGATGGTGCCGTGCGCAGGATGTCCTGCAGGCTGGCAAAGCCGAGGCGTTGAATGTCCTCGGCGCTGATGACCGATACCGAAGTGGCGACTTCGCGCAGGGGCATGGCGACGCGCGAAGAGCTGATGACAATCTCTTCCAGGGCCGGATTGGTGGTATTGCCCAGGGCGGGCAGAGTGGTAGCCAACGCAACGGCGCCGGCGAGTTTTACTGCTTTCATAGGTAGTCCTCAATGCCGTGACACAGGTGGCGATTGAGGGAGGGAATCAGGGAACGCAATGCGGGAGAGGCATCATGCAACCTTCAATGAAGCCCTCCGCTCCATCGTTGCTCGTAACAGGCAGGTATCGGGCTCACAGAGTGCTCTGTTTACCGTTGCGGGGGCAGCGGAGGGATCGGCGCGGTGCCTTACCTCACTTCCCATTTAACCTGCCCAGCCGTGTCGAGTGACACCGGCGGCAGGCACCTGGTACGTCGCGCACTGTAGAGCGCGCGGCGTGGACTGTCAATTGTCCAGATTATGTCGACATGATGCAGGCGTCGTTCCCCGGGCGCGCATCGCGTAGAATGACGAGCCAGAGGCGAAAAGAGAGCGTTCATGACAGTGTCAGCAAAACAGGAAGCGCTGGTAGCGGAGCTACTGGGTAGAAAGCCCCGCGGGCTGCGGGAGGTCGCCGTGGCGGATACGCAGGGCCAGCCGCAGGTGATTCGCGTGGCGTCCCTGGTCGAGAGCACGCCGTTTCCTACCCTGTTCTGGCTGGTGGATCCGGCACTGAACTACCGCATCGACCGGGAAGAGGCGAGCGGACTGATTGCGCGCCTGCAGCAGCAGGTCGATGGTGATAGCGCGCTGCAGGAGGGTATGGCCGCTGACCACGCCGCCCACATCCGACTCCGCGATGCCTACCTGAGTGCTGAGGAGCGGGCATCCCTGCAGCGCCTGGGGTTTGTCGAGGTGCTGCGCCAGCGCGGGATCGGCGGTATCGCCGATTTCCAGCGCATACGCTGCCTGCACACCTGGTATGCGGCCCATCTGGTGGTGCCCAATACCATCGGTGGCCTGCTGGACGCGCATTGGGCGGCCGGGGCCCTCGCCTCGGGGGAGACCTAGCGCATGCAGAGTGCCAACCAGGCCGTTCTGCAGGCGGCCTTCGCCTGGCTGCAGGAGATGCCGGAGATCCCGGTGTGGTTATGCACGGTGGCCTCGGTGCAGGGCTCTGCGCCGCGACCGCCGGGGGCGCTCCTGGTGTGCAATGCCCGCGGCGATCAATTGGGGTCGCTGTCTGGCGGCTGCATTGAAGAGGATCTGTTGGAGCGCCTGCGCTCCGAAGCGCTGCCGGTGGCGGGTGCCGAGCTGGTGCCCTATGGCGTCACGGCGGAACAGAATGAGCGCCTGGGTTTGCCCTGTGGAGGCTTGTTGCAGGTGTTGCTGCAGCGGCTCGAACCGGCCCGGGACCTGCCCTGGCTGGCTGCAGCCCTGGAGGCGATCGCGGCGCGGCAGTGCTTGCAGCGGAGCGTCGCCATTCCCGCTGGCAGCACGCAGTGGTGCTCCGTGGTGTCCCACGTGCCACTGCAATTGCAGCCCGGCGAATTGTGCCAGACCTTTGGTCCGCAAATGCGCATGCTGCTGGTGGGTGCGGGGCAACTCAGCCAGTCCCTCGCCGAGCTGGCACTGGCGATGGATTACGATGTGCTGGTCGTCGATCCGCGTGAGGGATTGCGTGCGCAGTGGCAGGGCCCGGCTGTCTCGCTGCTGGGTGGGATGCCGGACGACGCCGTACGCGCATACGCCAGTGACCGCCACAGCATCGTTATTACCCTGACGCACGATCCGCGCATTGATGACATGGCGCTGATGGAAGCCCTCACTACCGAGGCCTGGTACGTGGGTGCCCTGGGATCGCGGAAAACCACCGAGAAGCGTTTGCAACGGCTGCGGCAGCTGGGTCTGGATGCTGCGCAACTGGCGCGCTTGCATGCCCCTGTCGGGCTGGATATCGGCAGCAAGACACCGTTGGAAATCGCGGTGTCTATCATGGCTGAGCTGGTCAGCCTGCGCCGCCAGAGCGTCGTCGCGTGACTGTCGGGGTCTTGCTGCTGGCCGCCGGGGAAAGTCGGCGTTTTGGCAGCGACAAGCGCCGTGCGCGGCTGCCGCACGGCCCCCGGTTGCTGACCGTCGTGGTCGACACGGTGCGCCGGACAGGTTTGCCGCTGCGCGTCTGCCTTCGCCCCGGGGAGGCAAGCCTCGCGGAGGAGTCCGGGCTGGAGTCAGGTGAGGTGCTCGTCTGCACGCAGGCTGCAGGCGGTATGGGCCACACACTTGCAGAAGGCGTGGCACAGCTGCCGTCCTGGGCAGGCGTGCTTGTTGCGCTGGCAGACATGCCCGGGATTCGGGTGGACACATTTTGTCAGGCAGCCGCCGCGCTGACCCCTGAGCGTATTGTCGTGCCGGAATTCCGCGGGCGTCCCGGGCACCCGGTCGGTTTCGGCCGTGACTGGTTTCCCCGGTTGCGGCAGTCGACCGGCGACGCCGGTGCGCGGGCGCTGGTTCAGGAGGCGGGAGGCTTGTGCGACAGGCTCGCAGTGACTGATGCGGGTATCCTGCGCGACATTGACTATCCGGACGATCTCGGCGGCTGGTCTACGGGCCCTGCATAAGCTGCAAGCGCCGGTTCGCCGGTGCTATAGTACCCGGCTTTGCATTTGCCACCGGGACATCCATGACAACCAATACTGATGATTTGCGCATTCGGCGCACCAATGAACTTATCGCACCGCAGCAGCTGATCAGCGACATCGCGGTGAGTGACACGGCGGCCCAGACCGTGACCGCCGCGCGGCAGGCGATCCACAACATTCTCGTCGAAGAAGATGACCGCCTGCTGGTCGTGGTGGGCCCCTGTTCCATTCACGACCCGGACGCGGCGCGTGATTACGCGGCGCGCCTGAAGCGTGTCGCCGAGGTACTGCAGGCTGACCTGCAGGTGGTGATGCGGGTGTACTTTGAGAAGCCGCGCACAACGGTAGGCTGGAAGGGGTTGATCAACGACCCGGACCTGAACAACACCTTTCAGATCAACAAGGGCCTGCACCTTGCTCGCAAGTTGCTGGCAGATCTGGCCGCCATGGGTCTGCCCTCGGGCACCGAGTACCTGGACCTTATCAGCCCGCAGTATGTGGCGGACCTGGTGGCGTGGGGTGCCATTGGTGCGCGTACCACCGAAAGTCAAACGCACCGCGAACTGGCGTCGGGACTGTCCTGCCCGGTCGGGTTCAAAAATGCCACGGATGGCGACATCCAGGTGGCGATAGACGCGATCAAATCCGCCTCCCAGCCGCACCACTTCCTCTCGGTGACCAAGCAGGGGCACTCGGCGATTTTCCAGACTGCCGGCAACGAGGATTGCCACGTTATCCTGCGCGGGGGTAAGCACCCGAATTACGACATGTTCTCCGTGGATGATGCCGCTGCCATGCTGCGCAAGGCCGGCCTGCCAACCCGCATCATGGTAGATGCAAGCCACGCCAACAGTCGCAAGATCCCCGCGCGGCAGGTGGACGTGATTCGTGATATCGGCGCGCAGGTGGCGCGGGGCAATCGTGCCATTTTCGGACTGATGATCGAAAGCAACCTCGTGGCGGGCCGCCAGGACGTGGTGGCGGGGGAGCCGCTGGTTTACGGCCAGAGCATTACCGACCCTTGCATCGACTGGCCCCATACAGAAGATCTGTTGGTCGAGCTGGCCGCCGCTGTGCGCGCCCGGCGGGCACAGTAACCGGGCCCACCACGCCCAACGGGAGGAACCATGTTCAGACGTCTGTGTTGGCTACTCGCCATGGTCCTGCTGGCGGCCTGCGGTGAAGGTGCGCGCGAGGAGGCTGGCCCCGGGCTGCCAGCGATCAGTGAGCACACCGCTGGCATGCAGTACATGGAGGGCTTCCAGAGCCTGTACTGGGATGAGGAGCGGGGACGCCTGTACCTCGAGATTGGCGAGTTCGAACAGCCCTTCATTTACGTCAGCAGTTTGTCCAGCGGGGTTGGCTCCAATGATCTCGGCCTGGATCGCGGTCAGCTGGGCAGCACCCGTCTGGCGCGCTTCACCCGGGTAGGGGACAAGGTGCTGTTGATGGCCGATAACCCGCTCTACACCGCCCGTAGCAACAATGCGGACGAGCGCCGCGCGGTTGATGAGGCCTTCGCCCGCTCTGCGCTGGCCAGTTTCCCGATTGTGGCAGGCAGTGCCGGGCGCGTGCTTGTCGACGGCACAGATTACTTCCTCAGCGATGTGCATGGCGTCGCGCGCCGCCTGCGCGACCGGGATGAGGGCGAATACCGCACAGACCCGGCGCGTTCGGCGGTCTACCTGCCGCGTACCCGCACGTTTCCAGACAATACCGAGGTGGATGCGCTGGTGACGCTGGCCGGCGAGCCTGCCGGCGAGCAGCTGGCCACGGTAACCCCGGACCCGCGGTTGTTGACTGTGCACCAGCATCACTCCTTTGTGCGCCTTCCCGAGCCGGGATACGAGCCGCTGCCTTATGACCCGCGCTCCGGGTTTATCGACCCGGACTACGATCAGCAACTTGCTGACTACGCTGTTCCCATCGGTGAACCCGTGCGTCAGCCCTACGCCTGGCGGCACCGGCTGCAGAAGAAAGACCCCGAGGCAGAGCGCAGCGAAGCCGTGGAACCCATAATCTATTACCTGGACCGCGGCGCGCCGGAGCCGGTGCGCAGTGCCCTGATGGAGGGTGCATCCTGGTGGAACGAGGCGTTTACGGCGGCAGGGTACGACAATGCCTTTCAGGTCAAGCTGCTACCAGAGGGCGCAGACCCGATGGATGTGCGCTACAACGTTATTCAGTGGGTACACCGCTCAACCCGCGGCTGGTCTTACGGGTCCAGCGTGCGTGACCCGCGCACCCAGGAAATCATCAAGGGACATGTGACGCTGGGCTCACTGCGGGTGCGTCAGGACTACCTGCTGGCCGAGGGTTTACTGGCGCCTTACGGGGAAGACGGTCATGTACCTGCAGACATGCTGGAGTTCGCGCTGGCGCGTATACGCCAGCTGGCCGCTCACGAAGTGGGCCACACCCTCGGACTGGAGCACAATTTTGCCGCCAGTGCAGACAACCGGGCATCGGTGATGGACTACCCGCATCCGTATGTGACGCTCACAGCGTCTGGCGAGCCGAACCTCTCTGCAGCTTATGCAACGGGGATCGGCGAGTGGGATAAACGCGCCATCATCTACGGTTACCAGCATTTCCCCGCAGCGGTAGACGCGAACGACGCACGTGAGCAGATTATCCGGGATACCTACGCTGCCGGGCTGCACTACGTGGCGGACGCACATGCCCGTGGTGATGCCTTTGCCGTCACGGCGGGCCCGGCGCACCCGTTGGGCAGCCTCTGGGATAACGGCAGTGACCCGGTGGCCGAGCTGAATCGGCTGATGACCCTGCGTGCGACGGTGTTGGCACGCTTTTCCGAGCGCACGGTGCGGTTGGGGCGCCCCCTGGCTCAGCTGGAGGATGTGCTGGTGCCCATGTACCTGTTGCACCGCTACCAACTGCAGGCGGCCGCCACCCTCCTGGGTGGGCAGGTGTTTACCTATGCCCTGCGCGGTGACGGACAGGTGCCTGTGGCTGCGGTGCTGCCCGCGCAACAGCGCGCTGCGCTGGAGGCGTTGCTTGCGACGCTGGCCCCGGAGGCGCTGGCCCTGCCTCCCGCCCTGTTGGCGCAGATACCGCCGCGTCCGCCGGGCTACAGCGACAGTCGTGAACTGTTCCCGCGTGACACCGGCTACGTGTTTGATCCCCTCGCGGCGGCGGCAACGGCAGCGGGCCTGACGCTGGACCTGTTGCTGAACCCGACCCGGGCCGTGCGCATGAACAACAACCAGGCGCGCTCTGCCGCCCAGCCGGGTTATGCGGAGCTGCTGGACGCCCTGCTTAAACGCAGCTGGTATGCGGACACCGAGCAGGGCAACGCAGGCGCACTGCAGCGGGTGGTGAATATGGAGACACTGCAGCGCTTGCTGCGTCTTGTGGGCAGCGGCGAGATTGAGCCGCAGGTGCGTGCGGAGAGCCTGGATGCCCTGCTGGCCCTGCGCGGCTGGCTGGAGCAGCGTGTGTCGGTGGTCCCTCCCGCGTGGCGGGCGCACTACCGTTTTGCGTTACTGCAGATCGCGCAGCTGTTGGACACGCCGGGCGCCATCGAAGGTTTGCGTACCCTCGAGGCCCCGCCGGGCTCTCCCATCTGAGGCCCCAGTGCGGGCGCTGGTCTCGCTTGTTATACCAGCAGCCGGCAGTCGCAGCCTCGGGGATGCCTGCCGGCTCACGGCTTTGTAGAGTGGGCGCAGGCAGTAACGCCATAATAATAACGATGGAAAGGATGTTCCTGTGCTGGAACTGGAAGCACTACGCCAGCAGGCGATGCTGGATACCGGGCTGGAGGATTTTGGCGACCCGGCGTTTTACGAGGCGTTGGAGCGCTTGCTGGAAGCGCTGCACAGCGAGGCCCGTCTGAACGACTTCGGTAGATTGCGCGCCGAAATGACCATTCTGGAAGGGCTCTCCCGCCGTCTGGAGATAGAAGATTATCTGGCGCGCCATCCGCAGGTGGCGGAGGAAACCGTGCTGCGGCCGGTGTTCATTCTGGGCCTGCCGCGCACTGGCACCACCGCATTACACCATCTGCTGAACCAGGATCCGCGCAATCGCACCCTGCGTCTCTGGGAAGCCCAGCAGCCCGTGCCGCCGCCGGAAACCGCAACGTACACCAGCGACCCGCGCATTGCCGCGCGTGCCGAAGGGGTGGCGCTCACCGAGACCTTCCTGCCGGGTTTCAAACAGACACACCTGATTGACGCAGAAGAGCCGGACGAGTGCTATATGCTGCTCAATCGCAATTTCATGTCGGTGGAATACTCGGCGCTGTTTCACGTGCCGAGCTATGCCAACTGGCTGTATACCAACCTGTGTCGCTCCGACAGCTATGACTACCACCGTCGGCAGCTGCAGCTGCTGCAGTCCCGCCACCCCGGGCAGTGGGTGCTCAAAGCACCGTTTCACCAGCTTGGCCTGCGCGAGATACTGCGCGTCTATCCCGACGCGATCATCGTGCAGACGCACCGTGCACCGTTGGCGTTCGTTGGCTCCGGTTGCAGCTTCAGCGAGGTGCTGCGGCGCAGCAGCAGCGATGTCATTGACCGGGCAGAAATCGGGCGTGACTGGATGACCATGCTCACCGCCTACACGCGCACCTTCGAGGCCGATCGTGCAGCGCTGGAGCCGACTCACCCGGGCCAGTTTCTCGATGTTTACCACGATGATTTTGTCGCCAACCCCTGGCAGCTCATCGAACAGCTGTATGCGTTGCGCGACATGCCGCTGGATGAGACAGCGCGTGCGCGCATGCAGGCGTGGCTGGATGCCCACCCGCGTGGCAAGCACGGCGTGCACCGCTACCGGCTGGAGGACTACGCCATCAGTCGCGATGAAGTGGCCGCGCTCTTTGCCGACTATATGCGGCGCTATCACCTGAGACTGGATGAAGAGGTAACGGTATGAATGAATCTGTAAACGCTGAACAGCGCGTCATGGACGGCAGCACTTGGAGCGATTTCTGCGATGCGCTGAAAGCCGCGGGCGCGCTGGTCGACGCCGAGAAAGCGCCCCAGGATGCGTTTACCCGGGCCGAGGGCTACCGCTACCTTTCGCGCATGTTGCGCGCCGGGCTGGAGAGTTTTCTGGAGGCGGGTGACCCGCGGTTTCCAGAGCTGCGCTGCCCGGCCCACGAAACCATCAAACTGGGGGCTGACAATCCCGACAATCACTACCAGACGGCGACCATTGATCCGCAGTATGACTATCGCATCACGGGTACGCGCGGCACTGTGAACTACCTGGGTTTTGGCACGGTGATCAATCGCTACAGCAGTGGCGGCGGCATGAAGACCGACGGCTGGCTGGATTCGCGGGACATGGAAATCAACCCGGACGGCACGCTGGAGATTATTGTCAGCCAGCGGCAACAGCCCGGCAACTGGCTGCCGATGGGGCCGGAGACCAATTCGCTGAATGTGCGCCAGACCTTTCAGGATCGCCGCAACGAGACCCGCGCCGAGATCCGCATAGAGCGCCTGGGCGCGGAGCACGAACGTCCCGACCCCCTGTCGCCGGAGAAGCTGGATCGCGCCCTGCAGGGCGCGGTGCAGTTCATACGCAGTACGACGGGGCTGTTTGAAGGCTGGGCTGCGAGTTTCCTGCCCACGCTGAATCAGGTGGCGCCGGCGGATCAGGCATTTTGCCAGGCCATTGGCGGCGACCCGAACATTTATTACTTCCACAGCGCCTGGGCCCTGGCGCCGGACGAAGCACTGTTGATTGAGGCGCCGGTTGTACCCGCCTGCCAGACCTGGAACTTCGTGCTGCAGAACTGGTGGATGGAATCACTGGATTTCCGCTACCACCAGATCCACTTCAACAAGCACACCGCGACCTATGAAGACGGCGGTGGTGTGGTGATCGTGGTGGCCCACGAGCAGCCACCGCAGGCGAATTGGGTGGAAACTGCGGGCCATCACAGCGGTACCCTGTGCTGGCGCTGGATCGGCGCGAGCGAGCACCCGCCGGTGCACGCCCGCGTGGTCAAGTTCAGCGAGTTGGGAACACTGCCCGGCCGCCGGCGCTAGCTGCCCAGCAGGCGCTCCCGGGCAGCCGCGTACTCCCGCTGCAGGCGGGCGACAAGCTCGCCTGCAGGCAGGATCTCTTTGACCGCCCCGATGCCCTGGCCGCAACCCCAGATATCCTTCCAGGCCTTGGCATCGCTGTTGCCGCCCGAGCCAAAGTTCATCGCCGAAGGATCGCTCTCGGGCAGGTTGTCCGGGTCCAGCCCGGCGGCTTCGATGGAGGGACGCAGGTAGTTGCCATGTACACCGGTGAACAGGTTGCTGTAGACGATGTCCGCCGCGCCGTGGTCGACGACGGCCTGCTTGTAGGCCTGCTCGGCGTTGGCTTCCTGTGTGGCGATAAACGCCGAGCCGATGTAGCCGAGGTCGGCGCCCATTGCCTGTGCGGCGAGTATGGCATCGCCGGTGGCGATGGAGCCGGACAACAGCAGCGGGCCATCGAACCACTCGCGAATTTCCTGAATCAGCGCAATCGGTGACAGAGGGCCTGCGTGACCGCCGGCGCCGGCGGCCACCGCGATAAGGCCGTCCGCGCCTTTCTCGATTGCCTTGCGCGCGAAGCGGTTGTTGATGATGTCGTGCAGGACAATGCCGCCGTAGCTGTGCACCGCCTCATTGACCATCTCCTTTGCTCCCAGCGAGGTGATCACGATGGGTACCTTGTACTTTACGCACATCTCGAGGTCGTGCTGCAGGCGGTCGTTGGAGCCGTGCACGATCTGGTTGACGGCAAAGGGTGCCGCCGGGGTGTCCGGGTGTTCGGCGTCCCAGGCCGCCAGTTCGCGGGTGATTTTCTCCAGCCAGACGTCCAGCTGCTCGGCAGGCCGCGCATTCAGTGCGGGGAAAGAGCCGACAATTCCCGCCTTGCACTGGGCGATGACCAGGTCCGGGTTGGAGACGATGAACATGGGCGCGGCAACGGCCGGCAAGCGCAGTTTATCCTTTAGAATTGCGGGTAGTGCCATGGGAAGGGGCTCCGGTTGACCGATGAATTTATGCAATTTATTGCATATTTGGTCAATATGCAACCTTTTGCATGGAGCGCGCACCAGGAGTAAGCTGACGAACTCCGGTCAGACCGTCACACAAGGTTAACAGTCGCAGCCATGGCTCTCTCTCACGCAATCATGACTGCTCTCCTGGAAGATGACATGTCGGGCTACGAGCTCGCCAAGGCCTTTGATATTTCACTGGGCCTTTTCTGGCGCGCCAGTCACCAGCAGATCTACCAGGAGCTGCACAAACTGGCAGACCGCGGCTGGCTGCAGTGCGAGACCGTCGCCCAGGCCGGCAAGCCGGACAAGATCGTCTATGCGCTGACCCAGGCCGGCCGCGATGCCATGGCGGAGTGGGTGCTGGGCAACTCGCGGGTGCAGGAGGGCAAGGATGATCTGTACGTCAAACTGTACAACCTGTCAGAGGCCAACGCCGCGCATCTGGCGGTCGAGATCGGGCAGCGGCGGGAGCAGATGATGCAGCGGCTGTATCTTTATGAAAAAATCCGCCGGCGTCACTACGCGGATCCGGACGCACTGCCCGTGCGGCGCAAGGGCGTTTATCTGGCGCTGCTGGCGGGTATCCGCCAGGGCGAGCACTTTCTCGCCTGGTGTGATGAGGCACAGGCGATGTTGGGGGATATCGGGTAGCCTGCAGCCTGGGGCATGCCTCCTCTCAGAGGCTTGCTTTTGTCTCTGCAAATGCGTGCAGCGCCGCGTCGATATCCCCAGTGCTCAATGCTGCGGACATCTGGGTGCGGATGCGCGCCCTGCCTTTCGGTACCACGGGAAACGAGAAAGCCACCACGTACACGCCCCGGGTGAGCATCGCCTCGGCAAACCGCGCTGCGGCGCCAGCATCGTGCAGCATCACGGGCACAATCGGGTGTTCCCCGGGCAGCAACTCAAAGCCCAGTGCCTGCAAGCCCTCGCGGAAGCGTGTGGTGTTGTCGGCCAGCCGGGTGCGCAGGGTCGGCTCGGACTCCACCAGCTCCAGTGCCTTGATCGCGCCGGCCACCACCGGCGGCGCCACGGTGTTGGAGAACAGGTAGGGGCGCGAGCGCTGCCGCAGCAGGTCGACCACTTCCTGGCGCGCCGCTGTGTAGCCGCCACTGGCGCCGCCCAGCGCCTTGCCCAGGGTTCCGGTGATGATATCCACCCGGTCCATGCAACCGCGGTACTCGTGTGTGCCCTTGCCGGTGGCACCCAGGAAGCCGGTGGCGTGGCAGTCGTCGAAATGCACCAGGGCACCGTACCGGTCCGCCAGGTCGCACACCTCGTCGAGACGCGCAATATAGCCGTCCATGGAGAACACCCCGTCGGTGGTGATCAGCTTGAAGCGTGCGCCCGCCGCATCCGCGGCCTGCAACTGCGCTTCCAGGTCCGCCATGTCGTTGTTGCGGTAACGGAAGCGCCTGGCCTTGCACAGGCGGATGCCGTCGATAATGCTGGCGTGGTTGAGTTCGTCGGAGATGACCGCGTCCTCCTCGCCCAGCAGTGTTTCGAAGAGCCCGCCATTGGCGTCGAAGCAGGAGGGATAGAGTATGGTGTCGTCCATGCCGAGAAATGTCGACAGCCGCTGCTCCAGCTGCTTGTGCAGGGTTTGGGTGCCACAGATAAAGCGCACTGAGGCCATGCCATAGCCCCAGTCCCGCAGGCCCTCCGCTGCAGCCGCGTTCACCGCCGGGTGCTGTGCCAGCCCCAGGTAGTTGTTGGCGCAGAGGTTCAGCAGCTCCCTTTGCGCCACGCCGACATGGGCACCCTGGGGTGTGGTGATGAGTCGCTCGTGCTTGGTCAGGCCGGCGGCATCAATCTCCGCCAGCTGCCCGGCCAGGTGTTCGCGAAATGCGCTGTACATGGTGGTTCAGTCCTCCCAGTTCAATACGACTTTGCTCGCTTCGCCCGAGCTCATGACATCAAAGCCCTGTTGAAAGTCGCGGAAGCTCATGCGGTGGGTGATAACCGGAGAGATATCCAGCCCGGACTCGATCATCACCGACATCTTGTACCAGGTTTCGTACATCTCGCGACCGTAAATCCCCTTCAGGGTGAGCATGTTGAAAATCACCGTGTTCCAGTCGATGGCGGTGTTTTCGCTGGGGATGCCGAGCATGGCCACCTTGCCGCCGTGGCACATGTTGGCCAGCAGGTCGCGGAAGGCCTGGGGGTTACCGGACATTTCCAGGCCCACGTCGAACCCCTCGTCCATACCCAGTGACTTCTGGACCTCGGCAATGCTCTCCCGGCTCACGTTGACCGTGCGGGTGGCGCCCAGGGTGGCCGCCAGCTGCAGGCGCTTGTCGATGACATCGGTGATCACCACGTGGCGCGCGCCGGCGTGTTTGCAGACGGCCGCCGCCATGGCGCCGATGGGGCCGGCACCGGTAATGAGGACGTCTTCGCCGAGCAGGTCGAATTGCAGCGCGGTGTGTACCGCATTGCCGAAAGGGTCGAAGAGGGCGGCTACATCGAGATCAATACCGGCGGAATGCTCCCACACGTTGGACATGGGGAGCGCCATGTACTCGGCAAACGCGCCGGAGCGGTCGACGCCGATGCCGCTGGTCTTTGCACACAGGTGGCGTCTGCCCGCCATGCAGTTGCGGCAGCGACCGCAGACCACATGGCCCTCGCCAGAGACGATCTGGCCGGGGCGGAAATCGACGACATTCGAGCCGACAGCAACAATCTCGCCCACGAATTCATGGCCGACGATCATTGGCACCGGCACTGTCTTCTGGGCCCAGGCGTCCCAGTGGTAAATGTGCATGTCGGTGCCGCAGATGGCAGTGCGTTTAACCTTGATCAGCACATCGTTGATGCCGAACGCGGGCTCGGGAACCTCTTCCAGCCAGAGGCCGGGACGGGCTTCTTTCTTGACCAGTGCTTTCATGAGTATCTACACCATAATGGAAATTATCCGGTATAGTAGAGACCTAGAATCCTCGATACAAGAATATTCTCTACTAAACTGGAAATCGTATGTCGAAATCCTCTCTCGATCCGGCCAGCAAGGTGCTTTGCGAACGCGTGACGGAGCTTCGCCAGGCGCACGGATTCACCCTCGAGCAGTTGGCCGCCGCCTCCGGGGTCAGCCGCTCCATGTTGAGCCAGATCGAGCGCGGGCAGGCCAACCCGACGCTGGCAGTGACCTTCCGCATTGCACAGGCCTTTGGTCTGAGTATAGGCGAACTGGTGGATGATCCCCTGGCCAGCGGTTTGATTGAAGTGGTGCGCGCCAACGACCCCTCCAGCCTGTTTCGCGCCGACAGCGAGTGCCAGATTCGCACACTGTCGCCCCTGCACATGGAAAAGCACGTGGAGTTCTATGAACTGCAGCTGCAGCCGGGTGCCAGTCTGGACAGTTCGGCACACTTCAGCGGCACGCGGGAGTTGCTGACACTTTCGGCGGGCGCGGCGCGGGTTGTGGCGGGAACCACCGAGTGTCGCCTGGACAGCGGTGATTCGGCCCACTACCGCGCGGATGTGGAGCACAGCATCCGGTCACTGGGCGATGAGCCCCTGCGCGGCTACCTGGTCGTGACCTACAAGTAGCGGCCCGGCCTGCGCGGCCCGGCCTGCGCGGCCCGGCCTACGCGGCCCGGCCTAACTACATAAACCCGGTTGGGATGGTCGGGGGTGGGGCAGTGCGTCGGCATGCATTGCGCGGAGGCTTCTGTTATATCGGGTGTAAGAATACCAACACAGACGAACAGGAGTGGGCCATGCAGGATCTCGATTTCACAGGCAAGATCGTACTGGTTACCGGCGGCGGTGCTGGCATTGGTCGCGCCATCGTTGAGGCGTTTGCGACGCGCGGCGCGCGACTGGTGGTGGCGGAGATCAATGCCGAGCGCTGTGCCGATTTGCGGGAGGCCCTGGCCGCCAGCGCAACCGATGCACTGGTCTCCAATACCGACGTCTGCGACCGCGCGGCAGTCGACGCCCTGATGGCCGAGGTGCAGGCGCGTTTCGGCGGGCTCGATGTGCTGGTCAATAACGTTGGCGACTTCCTCGGTCTCATCAAGCCCTTCGCGGCCTGTACCGACGAGGATCTCGACCGGCTTTATGCTGTTAACCTGAAGCATATCTTCACCGTGACGCGTGCTGCCATACCGCTATTGCAGTCGCGTGGACGGGGCGGCAGCATCATCAGTATCTCGTCCATTGAGGCCTTTCGCGGCATCCCCATGGTAACCACCTATTGTGCCTTTAAACACGCGATTACCGGGTTCACCCGCAGCCTGGCGCTGGAGCTGGGACCGGACGGAATTCGCGTCAACGCTATTGCACCTGAAACCACTGAGACCGACCAGGTGCGTCCATCTGAACTGATCGCGCCTGAGCATCAGGCGCACATCCGGCGCTGGATACCGCTGGAGCGCTTCGGCAGGCCACAGGATGCCGCAGGCTGTGCATTGTTCCTCGCTTCCGAACTGTCTGCCTGGGTGACGGGCACGACGATAAATCTCGATGGCGGTGCGCTCGCGGCGGCGGGCTGGTATCGTGACCCCAATGATCTGTGGACCAATGTGCCGGTGGTTTCTGGCAACGGTTTCAATTTCTGACTGTCGGGTCCAGAGCGTACATTCGATAGACAACGAGGACTTCCGTGACTGATTCAACACCGGGCGCCGCGCCGCGCGCCTATATCCTGTCGTTCCAGTGTCCAGACCGGCTGGGCGTTGTGGCTCGCTACTCCCAGCTGTTTCTTGAGGCCGGTGCCTTCATCACGGAGATTTCCAATTTCAGCGACCCGGTCAGCAACACTTTCCATTTGCGTTGCGTCTTCGACGACCGCGCCATGACGGTGCCCTATACCGAGTTCTGCCGCCGCTTTGCGCTGCTGGCGGACGATATGGGTATGCAGTACCGGTTGCGCCCCGCCGACGACCTGCCACGTGTGCTGCTTGCCGTGTCCCGTTACGACCACTGCCTGGTGGCCCTGCTCACGAAGTGGCGCGCAGGTGCGTTACCCGCGACCCTGGTGGGTGTGGTGAGCAACCACGAGGACTGCCGTGAACTGGTCGAGTGGTACGGCCTGCCCTACCACTACCTGCCGGTGACCCCGGAATATAAGGCTGAGCAGGAAGCGAAGCTGCTCCAGGTGTTCCGCGAGGAGGGGGCGGACCTGCTGGTGCTGGCGCGCTACATGCAGATTCTTTCCGATGCGCTCTGTGCCGAGCTCGCGGGCCGCGCGATCAACATCCACCATTCATTCCTGCCCGGTTTCAAGGGCGCCCGGCCTTATCACCAGGCCTATGACCGCGGAGTAAAGGTCATCGGCGCCACGGCCCACTACGTCACCCGTGACCTCGATGAAGGGCCGATCATTGCCCAGGAGGTCAAGGCGATTGACCACCAGGTGTCGGTTGAGCAGATGATTCATCTCGGTCACGACACCGAGGCCATCGCCCTTTCCCACGCCGTGCGACTGCACTGCGAGGAGCGCGTGCAGCTGAATGGTCAACGCACGGTGATTCTGTAGCGGCGGCGCGCCGCGTCAGGGTTTCCAGGGCACGCCGTTGATATGCCCGCCACCGTCCACGTAGAGGGTGTTGCCGGTGAGGTAACGCGACCCTTCGCTGGCGAGGAACAGCACCACCGGCGCAATGTCTTCCTCCGGGTCTCCGCTGTAGCCCATGGGGATCATCTTCTGGATGCCGGCCATCATTTCCGGCATCTCCGCCATGCGCGCACGGAACGCCGGGGTCGCTGCGCCCGGGCACACCGCGTTGCAGGTGATGCCGTCCTTCCCCCATTCGACGGCGGCGGTGCGGGTCAGGGTGCGAACCGCTTCCTTGGCACAGTTGTAGTCAACCGTACCGGCGTGGGCATTGACACCGTTGAGCGAGCACATGTTGATGACACGTCCCCAGCGCTGCGCTGCCATCACCGGATACACCGCCTGCATCGCGGCCGCGACGGCATGAAACCCCGCCATCATTGAACCCTGCAGGCGCTCATCGCTGATGCCGCTCACCGTGGTGCCCGCGCTGCCGGTGGGGTAGGCGTTGTTGACCAGTACATCTACGCGACCGAAAGCGTCCAGCGCCTGATTGACCATCGCGCGTACGCTGGCCAGATCGCGTATATCGGTTTCGATGAAGAGCCCCTTGCCGCCCAGGGCGGGTAGCGCGTCGGCGACAGCCTGGCCTCTGTCGCGGTCGATTTCGGCGACGACTACCGTCCAGCCATTGCGGGCGAAGACGCGAGCCAGGCCCTCGCCAATACCGCCGCCGGCGCCGGTGATGATGACCACTTCAGGTGTGTGCATGTCAACTTCCTCTGCTGCGAGTCGCAGGAATATACTATCGAAGCCTGGCGACAGGCAATTTTGCGGTCGGCACGTCGCCCCGCAGGCCCGGTTCGACGCATCGCGAGTCGCGCCCGGCGCCGACCCGCCGATGCTGGACGGGTAAACGAAGAAAATCACCGGGGAGGGAGCAGATGGAGATCGTGAGCAGGGCACTCAGGTTTGGTGAAGGGCCGCGCTGGCGCGATGGCTGGTTGTGGTTCTCCGATATGCGGGACAGCGCGGTGAAGCGTGTACGCCCCTGCGGTACGCAGGAGACCGTGCTCAGGCTGGAAGGCGACCCTTCCGGGCTGGGCTGGTTGCCCGACGGGAGTCTGCTGGTGGTTTCCATGCGCGATCACCGGCTGTTGCGTTGGACCGGGAGTAGGCTGGAGACCCTCGCCGACCTGTCGCCCTGGTGCGGCGGCCCCGCGAACGACATGGTGGTGGACCAATTCGGCAACGCCTTTGTGGGCAACCTGGGTTTTGACTTCAGTGAGGGTGAGGCCATGCGCTCCACTGTGCTGCTTCGGGTTGACGTTCGAGGCAGGGTGGCGGTGGTCGCTGACGATCTTGCCTGTCCCAACGGTATGGCGATTACGCCGGACGGCAGCACCCTGGTCGTGGGTCAGAGTGCGTCGTCCGACCTGCTGGCTTTCGATCTGGACGACGCTGGCAATCTTTCCAACCGGCGGGTTTATGCGGCTCTGACGGAGGGGCGGGTCTGTGATGGCCTGTGTATGGATGCTGAGGGCTGTGTCTGGGTTGCCTCGCCGATGACCCATGAGTTTTTGCACATCCGCCCCGGCGGTGAGTTGCTGCAGCGTGTGGACACGGGCGAACGGTTTGCGATTGCCTGCATGCTGGGCGGTGATGACCGCCGCACATTGTTTTGTCTCACCGCGGCGTCTCTGGAGGTGTTCGGGGATCCCGAGCAGATCGGAGGGCAGGTAGCCAGCATGCGTGTCAGTGTTCCAGGGGCGGGTTGGCCGTGAACCGGCCCCGCAGCGCGTGCGTGGTGGTACCGGCGGCGGCAGCCCTGTGCTAACCTGCCGCGGTGTACAGCAGAGGATGGGACATGAAACGGCAGAGTCTTTTTCGCGCGGTGGCGCTGGGTGCGCTGACTGCACTGGTCGCGGGCTGCACCTGGGTCAAGATCCCGGATGAAGCGCGTGCCCTGCCGCTGGTGGAGGCGTCCGAGGTTGCGCAGTGCAAGCGCCTGGGCAACATCACCACCAACGTCGCCTGGAAAGTGGCCGGCATTGAGCGCGGTGAAAACAAGATTCGTGTTGAACTCGACAATCTGGCGCGTGAGCGCGCGCTCAGTATGGGCGGCAACGCGGTCGTGCGTGAATCCATCCACGAGGGAACGGGCGATTACACCGCCTGGCTCTGTCCCTGATCCACGTCCCCACGGGGCGTCGCTGACGCTGCCGGAGGTGTCCACAGGATGACAGTGCCCAGGTCCCGGGGCAGCGCAGGCAATTATGTACCTTCAGTATTTCGGCCTCAGTGAAACGCCGTTCTCCATTGCGGTAAACCCACGCTATCTGTTTATGAGTCCGCGTCACCGCGATGCGCTGGCGCATCTGCTTTACGGCGTGGGCAGCGGCGGTGGCTTCATACTGCTCACCGGGGAGGTGGGCACCGGCAAGACCACGATCAACCGCTGCCTGCTGGAGCAGCTGCCCCCCGACACTGATATCGCCATCGTGTTGAACCCGGCCTTGAATGCGCAGGAGCTACTCGCCACCGTCTGCGATGAACTCGGCATCGAGTATGACGCCAACCAGCTGTCGCTGAAGGCGTTGACCGACAGCCTGCACGCCTTTCTGCTGCGGAACCATGCCCAGGGACGCAAGACGGTGCTGTTGATCGATGAGGCCCAGCACCTGGATTTTGAGGTGCTGGAGCAGATCCGCCTGCTCACCAACCTGGAAACACACAGCGAAAAACTCTTGCAGATTGTGCTGATAGGCCAGCCTGAGCTGGCGCAACTGCTGCAGCGTCCGGAGCTGCGTCAGCTGAATCAGCGCATCACAGCGCGATATACCCTTGCGCCCCTCAATCAGGCTGAGACGGCGGCCTATATCCGCCACCGGCTTCAGGTCGCCGGGCTTCCTGCCGGGCGCGAGTTGTTTCCGCCCGAGGTGGTGCGCGGTATTCACCGCGCGACCCGCGGGATACCCCGGTTGATCAACGTGGTGTGCGACCGCGTACTGCTGGGTACCTACGGCCGCAATCGCACGGTGGCGGATCGGCAGGTGCTGGCCCAGGCCATTGAGGAGGTGCTGGGTGAGCCGGTCACTGGTGCACGCCGCTGGCTGCAGCTGTGGCCGCTGGCTGCGGCGGCACTGGTGCTGCTGGTCGGCGTGTGGTGGCTGGCGGGAGTGAGTCGGCTCGCAGCGCCGGCGCCATCGGCGGCCTCAGCACCGGCAGCCACGCCTCCGGTTGCGGCAGCCGCCACACAGCCGGCTCTGGCAGCACCACCGCCAACACAGGCAGTGGCCGCACCGGTGCAGACCGAGGCGCCTGTTTGGGAGCTGTCGCCGGCGGAAGCGCTGCAAACCCTGTGGCAGTTGCAGGCGCCGGGTCCGGCGCCACCACTCGACCTGCTGTGTGACAACAGCATTCGCTTTCCCCTGAGCTGCCTGCGCGACAGCGCCGATACCTGGCAGGAGGTGATAGCGCTCAACCGGCCCGTCTTGCTGGATCTGGTGACTGCTGATCGATTTGCGGCCGCTGCCGTGTTCCTCGGTGAGTCATCGGGCAATGCCCTGCTGTGGTCCGACAAGGGCCTGATGCGTGTGCCGTTTGTGCAGTTGGCAGAGCGCTGGCGCGGCGGCTACCGACTGCTCTGGCGCCCGCCTGAGGGCTTCTCGGGGCCCGTAGGACGCTCGGACTCGGGGCCGGTCGTCGCAGATATCGCGGGACTTTTTGCCGAATTGGACGGGCAGGCCGAGCCGCTGGCTCTGGAGGATTACTCTCCGCTGCTGGCGGAGCGCGTGCGCCTGTTTCAGGCCAGCCAGCAGCTCAGTGCGGACGGGGTGGTTGGCGAACAGACCCTGCTGCGGCTGAACATCGCCGCGGGGCGCGATCTGACCGCGGCGGCGGCGTTGCAGCGATTGACGGCGGGGGCTGAGGCGCAATGATTCTTACCCCGGCAGTACAGGAGCGCCTAGCGTGTCGCTGATTCTGGAAGCGCTCAACCGGGCGCGTCGCGAGCAGCAGAATGCCGCGCCGGTGCCCGGTGTAGACAGCATACATTTCGAGGCTGAACCGCAGCAGCACCGACAGCGCTGGGCCTGGTTCCTGCTGGCCGCAGGAGGGGTTCTGGTGGTCGGCATACTGCTCGGCGGATATGTCACACGGTTTGCCGGGCCCGCCGTGCAGTTTCCGGTGCAGCCTGCGACGCCGCTGTTGCCGCCGCCCAGCGCATCGACAGAGGTCGCACCCACGGCTCAGGCAACAGCACCCCCAGTGGCTGTTGAGGCGATAGCGCCGGTCATGCCTACCCCGGTGGAGACGGCTGCGCCTGCGACCGCATCGGCAATGCCCGAAGAACGCGAGGCCAGCCCGGATGTGGCCGCCCTGTATGCCGGTGCCGCCCAGCTCGCAACCGAAGTGCCCGAGGTGCAACCAGCACCCGCCGCGGAGGACAGTGTTGCAGGCGCCGAAGACCCGCAGCCCAGAGCCGAGAACAGTGTGGATATCGCCGCCCTGGCGGCCGCCGCGGAGCAGGCGCTGGAGGATGTGCGACTTGCCGAGCACCCTGCGCCTTTTCTTGCCGAGCTTTCCCAGCAGCGCAAGGACGCGGTACCCACCCTGATGTACCTGCAGCATGATTACCGCGCGGAAGGCGGCTCCAGTGTGACCATCAACGGTCAGCAGGCGTCGGCCGGGCAGTCGGTCGGCCGCGGCGTGCGGGTGGATGAGGTGTTGCCCGACTCCGTCGTGCTCAGCCACGAGGGCGAGCAGTTCCGCTTGCGGGCACTGAACAGCTGGGTCAACCTGTAACCGGAAACGCTGCTTCAGTCGCGGCGCTATAACACCAGAGGGAGCAGTGCAGCGCGCTCGAAATCCATGGGCAGCGCATCGCGAGCGCGCTCCCAGGCAAGCTGTGAGTGGTCGCGGGCCGCCTGCTGCAGCGCCCGGTGGTCGAGTTGTGAAAGAGCGGCGAAGGCTTTTTGCAGCCTGATTTGCACCGCGATATTGCCCGCCCCGTCGCGGGCAATCGGCGTGAATACATCGTCCAGCAGATCGTGCACTGCAAGTGTCTGGAACCAGACCTGTGCCTTCGGCGCTTCGCCCTCGGCGTCCGTTTCCGCCTCCGTCGTGGCCCAGATTGACAGTGCGCGCGTGGCACGCCCGATCACATCGATGGCGGTGCCGGCGTCGTTCACCCCCGGTGAGAGTGCGCGTGAGGCGATTTCCCCCAGCACAATCAGGCCGAAGCGGGGGTCATAGTCGAAGGTGCGTGCGCGGCCGAGGGAAAACGCTGCCTGGATGTTCTCGAGCACTGTCTGCGGGCAGTCGCCCCCCGCCACGCAGGCCAGCGGTGTCTGCAGGTTGGTCAGGGTACCGGGTTCCACCAAGACGAAGATCTCCAGCCCGTGCTCCGCACTGCACTGCAGCAGCGCTGCCATATCGATGTGCTCCACGTAGCCTACTCTGTTCGCCAGAACCCTGCCTGCACCGACCGGGATACGTTGTTGCACTGACTCACAGGGGCGTGCGCCGATTCCGGGAAAGCGCGCCCGCCCCACCAGCGCCCGGGTGGCGACGTCCTCCACCCGCTCGACGGTTTCCGTCACCTTGGCCAGCTCGGAGAGGTGCTCGATCCAGCGTATCAGCGCAATGACAATCAACATGATGATCAGCACGGTGGTCAGAAATAGGACCACGTGTCCGCGCTCTCCGTATACGCCGGCATTCAGCGCCACAAGCCCGACAAGGCTGAACAGAAAGGTGCCGATGAACACGCTCAGGGCGTGCCTGGAGACTTCGTTGTCCATCACCAGCGCGGTCGCACGCGGCGACGTGCTTACCGTCACGGAGCCATGGGCGGTCACCAGGGTGGCCAGCGAAAATGTGGCGACCGCAAGCATGCTGGATGCGAGAATGTTCAGGATTCTGCCGACCGCATCCGCTGTCACCAGATCGGACATGCCGGGAGGGATTACCGGCGTCAGCCAGATGCCCAGCAACACTGAAATAAAGCCGGCGACCGTGTAGAGCAGGGCGATCAGCCACAGCTTACGCGAAACCTTGCGCTGCAGCCATTGCCAACGCTTTGTCAACCGCATGTGCCCCACCCCCATGTGTGTTATCCGTCCCCTGTGATCGCCGTTGTCGACACGATTCACAGCACTCCTTGATGGAGAGTACACTGCATAGAGGGTCAGGATCTGCTTTTCGCCATACTGCAGGGCCCGGTTCCCGGTTTGCAACACGAAGCGACGGATAATACTGACAGACAATCGGCTGCTGGCGGGCATCAGCGACCGGGAGGGCCTCTCTGCCATGAAATGGACACACCACCATGCCACCATCAACGGCATTCGCATGCACTATGTGGAGCAGGGAGCCGGCGTGCCGGTGGTGCTCTGCCACGGTTTTCCCCACCTCTGGTTCAGCTGGCATCGCCAGATCAGTGCACTGGCGCAGGCCGGTTATCGGGTAATTGCGCCGGATATGCGCGGTATGGGGCAGACCGAGGCGCCGCTGCCGCTGCAGGCCTATGATATCGATCACATCACGGCGGACCTGGTCGGCCTGCTGGAGCATATCGGCGAGCCTCGGGCCGTGTTCGCTGGGCTGGATTTCGGGGCCTTTGCCGTCTACGACCTTGCCCTGCGTCACCCGGAGCGGGTGATTGCCGTGATTGGCCTGGAGAACCCGGCCGCGCCGCACAACCCGGATGAGCCGCCGCTCACGGAATACCGGCGCATGGGCGAACAGCACTTCCTGCATATCGAGTATTTCCGTGAACCGCCGCGCGCAGATCGGGAACTGGCGGCGCAGCCCCGGCGGTTTTTACACAAGGTGTTCCATACGCTGAGCGGGGCCTGCAATTACTTTGACATGTTCCGTCACCCGCCGGGCACGTCCTATATTGATGCCATGGAGGAGCCGCCACCGCTGCCCTGGCCGTGGTTGTCGGAGCTCGAGCTGGAGTTCTTCGTCGCCGAATACAGTCGTACTGGCTTTACCGGGGGACTCAACTGGTACCGTGCGTTTGACCTCAAGTGGGCGCAGCGCAAGCCGTTTGAAGGGGTGCAAAGTGCGGTGCCTGCCTACTTCCTGGGCAGCGAGCACGATGTCGATCTCGAGGGCTTTCACGGTGAAGACCCGATCGGCCAGATGCGGGCCATCTTTCCACAGCTGCGTGCGGTGCGCATGATTCCGGGTGCTGGACACATGGTCCAGCTGGAGGCCTCGGATGCGGTAAACGAGATCCTCCTCGACTACCTCGCTGATATCGTCAGTCAGGACGCCCAACTGTCGCCGTGAGCGGCCACGAGGCCGTCTACGTCAGTGGATAGCGAGGTGCAGGCCTTCCTTGCCGAGCAACGTCACCTCCTGCTCGAGTTCCCGCGCCGTAAGCGGGTGGCGCTGTAGCCACGCCGGCGGAAACTCCAGGCTGATACCGTCCTCGTGCGCATGCACGGCAAAGTCGGGCAGGGCCTCCAGCTGTTCGACGTACTTGAACAGCAGCGCCAGCCGGAACAAGGTGACCAGGCGCAGCAGACGGGGGCGATCGCTCTCGGCCACGCCAGCCCAGAGCGGATGGTCCAGTTTGCCACGCTGTGTGGCGGCGAGAAGCGCCATCTGCTCCTGCTCTTCCTGGGAGAACCCGGGCAGGTCGGCATTTTGCAGCAGGTAGGCGGTATGGCGCTGGTAGTGTTTGTGTGAGATGGCCATGCCGATCTCATGCGTCAATGCCGTCCGTTCCAGGAGGTCGCGGTCGGTTCTGCGCAGTGACCAGCCATCGCGACTGGCGTTGAACAGGGTGCGCGCTCGACGGGCCATCAACTCCCCCATGACCGTGTCCACGCCGTAGCGTTGCATCAGCGCATTGATGGTGCGTTCACGCACATCTTCGTGCCCAAGGCGCCCCATCAGGTCGTAGATCACACCTTCGCGAAGTGCACCCCGTGAAGTTCGCAGCTGCGTGATGCCCAGCTCATCGAACAGGGCGCTGGTAATGGCGACACCGGCCGCGATGACGTTGCGTCTCTGGCTGCTCAACCCCTCCAGATCAATGGCATCGAAGTGCTTGAACTGCAACAGGCGCTTTTCCAGCTTCGCCAGTGCCTTGCGTGTAATCCCTCCCTCACTCCAGCCCTGGCTGACCAGCACCGATTCAATGGCCTGCAATGTGCCGGAGGAGCCCACACATTCTGCCCAGTGGCGTGAGTGAAAGTGATAGCGGATGTGGGAAACCTCAAGCCGGGCCCGCTCGTACGCGGCGCGGTAGTGACTACGGCTCACTTTGCCCGCGGGAAAGCAGCTGTCCGAATAGGAGACACAACCCATTTGCAGGCTTTCCAGCCGCTGGGGTTCAAACCGCTGGCCGATGATCAGCTCGGTGCTGCCGCCGCCGATATCAATGACCAGCCGTGACTGGGCGTCGTCGGCCAGCGTGTGGGCCACCCCCAGGTAAACCAGGCGAGCTTCTTCTCCGCCGTACACCACATCGACCGGCGCCCCGAGAATCCGCTGGGCGGGCAGGGTGAACTCCCGGCGGTTGTCAGCCATGCGCAGGGCGTTGGTGCCGACCACGCGGATGCGCTCCGGATCGACACTGCCGAGCATTTGTGCAAAGCGAGCCAGGCAGTCGAGGCCACGTGCGATGGCGTCCGCGGACAGTCGTCCATCCACCAGCCCCGCCCCTAACTGGACTTTCTCTGCCAGTGCCTCGACCGGGCGCATTTCGCCATGCTCGACGCGGGCGACGATGAGGTGAAAGGAGTTGCTTCCCAGGTCGACGGCTGCCAGCAGGCTGCCGTCGGCGAGAGGCGGTTGTACAGGGTGCGACAAGGCAGTGATGTCCCGTGCTCGTGTTCGGAGGCCTCCATGATAGCGGATGCCCTCTGCTGGCGCACGGAGAACGGCGTGATCAGGTGAGTGCGTAGGCCACGATGAGCAGGGTGACGAAGCCGATGCCGGCGCTGGTCAGCACCACTCTCGGCGTTGTTTTCGAAAGCTCGACTAACGGATCCCCGCCGCGCTGCACCCGGGCAATGACCGGCCACTCAATGGCACCGGCGAAGGCCAGGCTGCCAACGCTGGCCGCCAACAGTGCAATGCTGCAGGGTGTCTCTGCCGGAATGCTGAGCATGAACAGGGCAATGGCTGCGAGGGACCCCAGCGTGCCCGCATAGCTCATAACGAGGAACTGGCGCGGGCTGTTGTGCTTGAAATCCCATTCGAAAGCGAACAGGGCCAGGCGGGACGGACGCCGGTAGCGCCCCCGCGTGGCGATAGCGCCCAGGTAGTGGAACCATTCATGAACCAGGGTGCAGATGATGGCGCCGGCAGCTGCACCGCTGAGTACACCCAGTATTGCGGCAATAGGGAGTGCGGAGCTGCGGAACCAGTCATTGGCTGCCGCGAATATTGCCAGCAGCAGGGCGACGGTCGCAGCATGCGCAAGCGCCACGTTTCGGGGGTGTATGCCGCCCTTGGCGGAGACGGTGGTGTCTAGCGTGTTGTCCATGGTGCTTCCCGCTCAGGTAAGACCGATGGAGATTGTACGCGCCTCAGCGGCGTCTGGATCCGCTCCCCGGGGGGTGCTATTTACGCCCTGCGCCCGAGGGCCGTGCGGCGTACCCGCCCGGTTGACCGCTGATGCCTGACTGGATGTTCTGGATCTTGCCGCCGGTCTTCAGGAAAGCGCGCGTTTGTTCTTCTATGGAGTTGGAGGTCTCCACCGCCGCGGGCTGCTTTTTCTTGGCGGGTGCGCGTTGGGGCTTGGCAGACATAACCGGGTCTCTTTAAGCTGGACGGCCGGACAGTGTACCACAGCTGGCGCGCAGATGCTCCGGGCTACCCGATCACCACCCGGCGCGGCACGCGCGCTGGCATACGGGTCAGCAGTTCATAGCCTATCGTGTGTGCTTTTTCGGCCACTTCGGCAACCGGCAGGCCGGCGCCCCACAGAACCACGGGGTCGCCCAGGGCGACGCCCGGCAGGTCGGTCACGTCTACGCTGATCATATCCATGGAGACGCGGCCCGCCAGGGGCGCGCGTTGGCCGTTGACCAGTACCGGCGTGCCGTTGCCTGCGCCGCGCGGGTAGCCATCCCCATAGCCGACAGTCACGGTGGCTATACGTGAGGTCCGTGTCGCCTGCCAGGTGGCACCGTAACCTACCGCCTCGCCAGGCGCGATATCGCGCAGCGAGGTGACCCGCGAGACCAGGGTCATGACCGGACGCAGCGTATCCGCCGCGGTGTGGGGGGCAGCGAAGGGTGAGTTGCCCCAGAGCATGAAGCCGGGTCGGATCCAGTCGTAGTGGCTGTCGGGCCAGGCCAGGGTCGCCGGCGAGTTTGCGGCGCTGCGCTCTCCCGGGAGTGCCTGCGTCAGCCGCTCGAAGCGTGCGATTTGCTGCAGGGTTGCGGGGTGATCCAACTGGTCGGCACAGGCGAAGTGCGTGGTCAGTACCGGTGGCCCCGCAAGCTTGCCGCAGGCCAGCAGTCGCTGATGAAATTCGGCGACCTGCTCCGGCGCCACGCCCAGACGGTGCATGCCGGTATCCACTTTCAGCCAGCAGTGCAGCGGCGCCGGCAGTGTCGCCCGCTCCAGCCAGACCAGCTGTGTGGCGTTCTCTATGGTCAGCCACAGCTTGTGTTGCGCGGCGAGAGGCACCTCATCGGGATGAAAGGCGCCCTGTAATAGCAGGACGGGCGCGCGAATGCCCGCATCGCGCAGCTCCAGTGCCTCTTCGAGGCAGGCGACCGCCAGCGCGTCAACCAGCGGCTCCAGTGCCCGGGCCATGGTGGTGGCACCGTGCCCGTATGCATTTGCCTTCACCACCGCCATCACCCGGGATCGTGGTGCCAGCCGGCGTGCGAGGGCAAGGTTGTGGCGCAGCGCTGACAGGTCCAGCCGTGCCTCGCAGGGTCTGGCCATCAGTAGTCGTACCGATGCCGGGCAAACAGGGTTTGGGCAGCCAGCCAGACATCACCCACCTGTCCGTCACCGACGGGCTGGTTGTCGATGGACAGCACCGGTGCCACTTCCTTGCTCGAACTGGTGAGCCAGACTTCGTCCGCGCTACGCACCTCATCCATGGTGATTACCCGCTCGGCAACCGGGATGCTGCTGTGTCGACGCAGCATGTCGAGCAGCATGAGGCGGGTAATGCCGGGCAATTTCTGATGATCCAGCGGTGGTGTTGCCACCGCGCCGTTGGCGACAATGAAGACGTTGCAGGCGGCAGCTTCTGTCAGCTCACCCGCCTGATTGTAGAGCAGCGTCTCACCGTGGCCCCGGCTGTGTCCATGCTGGTAATGCATGACGTTGCCCAGCAGGGCGGTGGATTTGATGTTACAGCGTCGCCAGCGCAGATCTTCCGCCGTGGAGACGTGAAAGCAGCGTGCCGCCGCCTTGTCCGGTGCTGGGGGTGGGGCAATGTCGAAAGCGAAGGCGTAGCGAGTCGCTGTGATGTCCTCCGGGTAGGCGTGATTGCGCCGCAGGTCTGCACCGCGGCTGATATGGAAGTAGAGGCCGAGGTTGCCACCGCCATTGCGTTGCACGAGCTCATCGGCAATGGTCCGCCATTCCGCCTCGTCCAGCGTGACTTTCAACTCGATGGCGTCAAGGCCCTGCTGCATGCGCTGCATGTGCGGGCCAAAACCCACCAGCTTTCCAGCGTAGGAGGGCACCACCTCGTAGATACCGTCGCCGAAGAGAAAGCCCCTGTCCATGGGAGAAATACGGGCTTCGCTCATGGGCAGATAAGTGCCATTCAGATACACGATACTCATAGTCGTACCTTAGCCGGGTTAAAGAAAAATACCTTCATGCCGCCGCCTCAAGGAACCCTGTTAGCGTGCGCAGCTCACGAATCACCGCCTCGCCTTCGGAGGGGGGCAGCCCGTCTTCAGTGAGCGTGTTCGCTCGCGTCACGCCGTCTACGCTGCCGCGCTCTGACAGGTAGCGCAGCGTCTCCAGGGCTGAGAATTCTGACAGCAGGTCGCGCTCTGCCCAGAGTCCCAGAAAGGCCAGCAGCCCGTAGGCGCCCCAGTTGGAGACGTCCGCCACCAGCAATTCGTCGCAGGGCGTAACGGCCACGCGAATATCGAGACCGGCGATGGCCTCGGCAATATTGCCCATGCCGATTTCGTTGCCCCCGTCGCCGATGGCAATGGTGGGGCAGTGTGCAAGGGTCAGAAAAGGGTCGAATACACCGCACTGGGCGCTGATATCCTCCCCGCGCATATTGTAGTAGCGGCCATCAGCGGCGAGTCCCGGTCGCTCGATGCTGATAATGGCGCTGGGCTGGTTATCTGCCAGCCAGCGGGCGGCGCTGGCCGAGCCATCATCCGCGGGGTCCCGCTCCAGGGGCAGGATACGATAGCTGCTGGCCAGCACCTGTGCCAGTGGTGTGGCGCAGGCAATCACTGGCCGTGCACCGAGTGCCTGCAGGCCGTTATACAGGGCGATGGCGCCGACGGGACCATCGGTCTCGAAAGTGCCTGCCACGGGAAAGCCGGTGCCAATCAATACCGTGCCGCGGATATCGTGTAGCCGGCGTGCGGCGCGCAGGTAATAGCCCGGCGGGAGTGCCGCGCGGGCAACCTGCATCTGCCGTGGATTGCGCGCCACCAGCAGGCTTTCAATGGCTTCACTCAGGGCCTGTTCATCCACGGTTCTCACTCCTCGGGCAGGGGCTGCAGGGGCAGGTGTTGTAAACGCCAGTGATGCATATGCAAGGCATTGTGCGCCGCATGGGGACTGATTGCCGCAAAGTGCACCGTGCCCCCGGGGCTCAATTGGCTCATGCGGGATGCATCGATGGAGATCGCCGAGCCCAGCTTGGGATAGCCGCCGATGGTCTGCCGGTCGTTCAGCAGCACAATCGGTTGGCCGTCTGCCGGCACCTGAATGGCGCCGAGGCAGATACCCTCGGAGACGATGCCTGCGATGTCGCAGCGAATCACCGGGCCCTCCAGACGATAGCCCATGCGATCAGCACGTTGCGATACGGACCAGGTCGCGCTGTAAAAGCGTCGCTGTTGCAGGCGGTCAAAATGCTGCTGCTGGTAACCCGGCACTACGCGAACAGTCAGTTGTCCCGCGTAATGGGGTCTCTCGGCCGGCGGTACACACAGGCGTGGACGCCGGGTATCGCTGCGGCAGGGCAGGACGTCGTCGGGTGCCAGTTTCTCTCCGCGCAGCCCCCCGATGCCCTCGCGCAGTACGGTGGCGGTGCTACCGAACTGCGGGGTAACCTGAAAGCCATCGACCACACCGAGGTAATTTCGGCAACCCCGCTGCGGATGGCCCAATTGCACCCGGTCGCCCTTGTGTACCCGGTGGGTGGTCCACAGGTCTGCGGGCTTTCCGTTGACAAGGAGGGGGGCGTCAGCGCCGGTTACGCAGAGCAGGGTGTCCGTGTCCACCTCCACCTCGAGGCCGCCAAAACTGCACTCGAGCAGCGTGCAGTCGGCGCTGTTGCCGAGCAGCCGCTGGCAGAGCAGAAAGGCTTCCAGATCCATGGGCCCGCCTGTGGTGAGGCCCAGGTGATGCTGGCCAAAGCGCCCGCGATCCTGCAGCAGGCTGAGCACGCCGGGTTGGCGGACGCGCAGGCTCATGACAGTTCGCCGCCCAGTGCCAGAAAACGCTGCCGATCAATCGGCTCGAAGCGCACCCGGTCGCCTACGGCAACCGGCATGGGCGGGTTGTGTTCCGGATCGAACAGGCGTTGCGGGCAGTTGCCAATCAGGTTCCAGCCGCCCGGCGACACGGCGGGATAGACGGCGGTCTGGCGGTCGGCGATGGCCACGGCACCGCGGGGCACACGCTTTCGGGGTGTAGCCAGTCGTGGTGCGGCGATCCGGGAGTCGACGTGGCCGAGGTAGGCGAAGCCGGGGGCAAAGCCAATGGCATACACGGTGTACGCGGCGGCGCTATGCAGCGCAATCACCTCCTCGATGGCGAGCCCGCACTCCCTCGCCAGTCGCTCCAGGTCTGCGCCGCTCTCGGTACTGTAATACACCGGCAATACGATTTCCCGGCCGCCCTCGGCGGCGATGGCTTTGGCGATTGTCGGCTGCAGGGCCTGCAGCCGCCGCAAGACGCTGAAATGGTCTGTGCGCAGGGCATCGTAAATCACCAGCAATGATGCGTAGGATGGGACGAGGTCAATCAGGTCATCGCCCAGAGTGCCGCGTGCAGCCTCCGCGGCCGCTCGTACCTGTGCCGCCTCGCGCGGGCCGGCAGGTTCGTCCCCCGCCTCATTCGCAAAGGAGATCAGGATCGCATTCTCACCGGCGTGCCGCAGCTGCATGGCTGTCATGCGCCCCCTGCAATCAGCTGCCTGATCTCCTGAATGGCATTTACACCGTCCGGATTGTCGCCATGTACGCAGAGCGAGTCTATGGCCAGTGCCAGTGATTTGCCGCCGTGGGTGGTGACGGTGCTGTGTTCGAGGATCTGCCTCACCTGATCCAGCATGCGCTCTCGCGCGTGCACGGCGTCGGGCAGGCGCCGGGACCGCAGGCGTCCGTCGTCGGCGTAGCAGCGGTCGGCGAACGCCTCAAAGAGCAGGGTCAGGGCGTATTTCCTGGCCTCCTCGCGATGGCTGTCCGCCTCGGGCGTTGCCTGCAGCATCAATGCCAGCGGTCTGTGATAGCCGGCCACGCTGCGCATGACCGCTGTGCGCACGGCATCGTCGGCCATCATGTCGTTGTACAGGGCACCGTGTGGCTTTACATAGGTGATCTGCAGGCCGTGGCAGGCAGCCATGCCGTCCAGTGCGGCGATCTGGTAGCGCAGGCTGCTGGCCAACTCGTCTTCGCTGAGTGCCATGCTGCGCCGGCCGAAGCCGACCAGATCCGGGTAGGCCGGGTGAGCGCCCACGCTGACCCCGTGACGCGCTGCCAGAGCCAGGGTGCGGTCGATCGTCAGTGGGTCGCCGGCGTGGAAGCCGCAGGCGATGTTGGCCTGGTCGATATGTGGCATGACCGCGTCGTCCAGGCCCATGCGCCAGCTGCCATAACTTTCGCCGAGATCACAGTTGAGCAACATGCAAGCGACTCCTGTCGGGGGGCTGGTCAATCAGAGTACGGCCAGCTGGCTGTTGCGCAGGTCGGTAACCAGCATGCAGCCGGGGCTGTGGGTGATGGCCAGAGGTGGTTTCGCCTGTTCCAGCGCCACCTGCGGGGTTACCCCACAGGCCCAGAATACCGGAAGCTCGTCCTCGGCAATAGTCACCGCGTCGCCGTAGTCGGGGTGGTGCAGGTCGGCGATGCCGATCAGGGACGGATCGCCCAGGTGAACCGGAGCACCGTGCACGGCGGGAAACCGGGTGCAGATCTGGATTGCGCGAATCGCGTCCGCAGCCCGCATCGGGCGCATGCTCACCACCATGTTGCCGGCAAAGGGGCCGGCCGCTGTACAGGGCAGGCTGCTGCGGTACATTGGCACGTTGACGCCCTCCGAGACATTGCGCACGTCCAGTCCGTCTGCGAGCAGGGCCTCCTCAAAGGAGAAGGAGCAGCCAAGGGCGAAGGTCACCAGGTCCGGTTGCCACAGTGCATGCAGGTCGGCACGTTCCTCCTCGAAGGCACCGTTGCGGAACACGCGGTAACGGGGTACGTCGCTGCGGATGTCAATATCGCCCAGCAGCGGCAACGCTGTGTCGCCCGCCGCTGCGCTGACCGCCAGCAGGGGACAGGGCTTGGGATTGGCCTGGCAGAACCGGAGGAAATCATGCGCCCATTCCTGCGGCAGAATGACGATGTTGCACTGCACGAAGCCGGGCGCACAGCCCGACGTGTTGCCCGTGTGCTCCCCGGCGCGAATGCGCCGACGCAGTGCCGCAGGGGTCAGTGACGAATCCATTGAAGTCCTCGGTTGTCAAACAGGATAGGCGTGTGGAGCCGGCGCGCTGTATCCCGGATAATGTTCATCCCGTTGGTAACATCATAGTGGATTCGCCTCATGCTCGACCAGCTGTTACAGGTATTGACCCCGCGATACGTCAGTGAAGATGTCTTTGTCGCTGACAACATGCATCCCAGGGCGCCCCGCGTCTTTGGCGGGCAAGTGTTGGCACAGGCACTGCAGGCGGCGGCCGCCACGGTGCGTGCCGAACGCGCCGTGCATTCGCAACACGCCTATTTTCTGCGCCCGGGTGACCCCACTGAGGACATACGACTGGAGGTGGATCGGGCGCTCGATGGGGGCAGCCTGAGCTCGCGGCGTGTCGTGGCACTGCAGCGTGGCAAGCCGATACTGGTGTCTTCGGTATCCTTCCAGACCCCCGGTGCCGGCGAAGACTTCCAGCGCTCGGCACCTGAGGTGCCGCCGCCGGAAAGCCTGCCCAGCGAACGGCAACGAGCCCTGGAATCCGGTGACATGGACGACGCGTTTCCGCTGGTGACCGGGGAGGACCTCGATGTGCGCATGCTGACGCCCGTGGACTGGCACAATCCGCGCCCGCTGCCGCCGTCATTGTCGCTTTGGGTCAGGGCCAATGGTCGGGTAGACCACCCGGATTCGGTGCATGCGAGCCTGCTCGCGTATTTCTCCGATACGCTGATGATTGATGTGTGCCTCGCCGCGACCGGCCGCTCCTTCCTGCAGAAGGACCTGCAAGTGGCCAGCCTCGACCATGCCCTCTGGTTCCATGCGCCGGTGCATGCCGATGAATGGCTGCTGCATACGGTCGAGGCGGAGCGCGTGACGGCGGGTCGCGGCCTTGCGCACGGACGCTTCTTCAACCGCGACGGTGTACTGGTGGCATCCGTGTCCCAGCAAGGCCTGATGCGGCAGCGCTGATACGTTGCCACGTTGCATGGGGCATCTTATGATGGCCCGCCACATCGCGTAGACAGCAGCAAGGATCGTGACATGCCACACCCCGCCATCACTGCCGAAACCTATCCCCACAAGCCTGCCATCATCATGGGTGGCTCCGGCGAGGTGGTCACCTATGCCGACCTCGACGAGCGCAGCAATCAGGCGGCCCAGTTGTTCCGCTCCCTGGGGCTGAAGAAAGGCGACCACATCGGCATGATGCTGGTGAACTGTCGCCAGTTTCTGGAGATCTGCTGGGGCGCGCAGCGAGCCGGCCTGATCTTCACGCCGATCAGCACCCACCTGAAGCGGGACGAAACCGCCTATATCCTGGAGAACTGCGGGGCAAAACTGTTCATCGCGTCCCACTCGCTGGCAGCGGTGGCCGGTGAAATTCTCGCACTGGGCTCATCGGCGATCCGCCACTTTTACATGGTGGATGGCCTTGCCGATGGCTATGAGTCATGGGATGACAGCATTGGCCTGCAGCCGACAGAGCGCATCGCGGACGAGGCCAACGGGGTGCCCATGCTCTACTCATCGGGCACAACCGGCAAACCCAAAGGCGTATTCCTGCCGCCGCCCAGTGACGATGTCAATGCGCCGCACCCCCTGGCGGGCACTCTCGGCGCCGTGTTCGGCTTTGGCGAGGAAACTGTCTACCTGTCGCCGGCACCCCTGTATCACGCCGCACCGTTACACTACAACATGATGACGCTGTACCAGGGCGGCACCACGGTGGTCATGGAAAAATTTGATGCAGAAGCCGCGCTGGCGCTCATCGAAGAGCACCGCGCCACCCACAGCCAGTGGGTGCCGATCATGTTCGTGCGCATGCTGAAACTGCCCGAGGAGGTGCGCAAGCGCTATGACGTGAGCAGCATGCAGTTTGCAATCCACGCCGCGGCGCCCTGTCCGGTGGAGGTCAAGGAACAGATGATCGCCTGGTGGGGCGAGGTCATTGTCGAGTACTACGCGGCCAGCGAGGGCATTGGCATCACCATCATCGATTCTGCGAACTGGCTTACGCACAAGGGTTCTGTGGGGCCCGCACTGGTGGGCGCGGTACACATCGTGGATGATGAGGGTAACGAATTGCCCCCCGGGGAAATCGGTACCGTGTATTTCAGCGGCGACCAGGCCCAGTTCAATTATCACAAGGAGCCGGGCAAGACTGCAGAAGCCTTCAATGAGCGCGGCTGGGCGACAACGGGCGACGTGGGATATGTCGACAAAGAGGGCTTCCTCTACCTCACGGACCGCAAGAATTTCATGATCATCAGCGGTGGGGTAAACATTTACCCGCAGGAGATCGAAAATCTGCTGATCACCCACGATAAGGTCGCGGACGTTGCGGTGTTTGGCATTCCCAATGAGGAGTTCGGTGAAGAGGTGAAAGCGGTTGTACAGCCAGTGAACTGGGCGGATGCCACGGACGAGGTGGCTATCGAAATCATGGAGTGGCTGCGTGAGCGCATATCCCATATCAAGCTGCCGCGCTCGCTGGACTTTCACCAGCAGCTGCCGCGCATGGACAACGGTAAGCTCTACAAGCGGCACCTGGTCGAGGAATACCGCGGGGCGCACCGTGATCTGCCCAAAACCGGGGAAAACGACCCGCCTTCGTGATGGGTGGGGTGGCCAGAATTAACCTGTAATGCGTGTGGTCTTTGCAGTATGCTTGGAGCAAGGTCTCCGGCAACGAGGTAGCCAATGAGAACATCACGTAAACTTGCCCAACTGGAACGCCAGATGGCGAGTTGTTCAACGTATGAAGAGTGGCGCGAGGCCGCCATTGCCCACGATGAGCTCTCCGGCAAGCGCCGCTGGCGTGAGGTAGACCAGACCACGCAGTACGATTACAGCCAGATCCGCCTCCGCCTCGACCGTCTGCGCAGTCTGCGTTCCCGGCATGACTATCAGGGTCTGCTGTTCACCCTGAACGAAGGGATCCACGGGAATATGGGCGGCATGGGCCGCAGCTCGCTGTACCAGAATGCCAAATTCGGCACGAAACACCTGATTGAGCAGTATATCGACGAGGTTGCGGATTCGCTGCGTTACCTCGCCGAACTGGAGAGTGACGATGTCACGCTGCAGCAAAAGCTCGACTTTTTTTACCGTGCCAATATCTGTTTTGGCCGCTCGGCGCTGATGTTGAGCGGCGGCGGTGTGCTTGGGTTCTATCATCTCGGCGTGGTCAAGACGCTGCTCGAACAGGGCCTGTTGCCGCGGGTGATCTCCGGCTCCAGTGCCGGTTCGCTGGTCGCGGGCGTGGTCGGTTCGCATACGGATGAGGAGCTGCGGCACTTTTTTGACCCCAGCAACGTCCATTTCGAGGCGGAGCGTGAAGCCAGCGTGTTCTCACGCATGTTTCTCGGTCGCAACCCGCAAATTGACGTGCGGGATCTGGAGAACATCATCGCCCGGCTTATCCCGGAGATTACCTTCCAGGAAGCCTATGAAAAAACCGGGCGTCAGATCAGTATCACCGTTGCGCCGGCAGAAACTCACCAGCGCTCCCGGTTGCTGAATGCCATCACATCGCCCAACGTCTATGTGCGTTCAGCGGTGATGGCGTCCTGCGCCGTGCCAGGGGTGTTCCCGCCCGTGATGCTGATGGCGAAGAACGTGCACGGAGAGGCTCAGCCCTACCTGCCTACGCGCAAGTGGGTGGATGGGTCCATTGCCGATGATCTGCCGGCAAAACGACTGTCGCGACTGTACAGCACCAACCACTACATCGTGAGCATGGTGAACCCGATAGCCACCCCGTTTCTGCGCGGCAATCGTAAGAGTAATGGCCTGAGTGCCGCCCTGGGCAGCCTGGGTGTGGGTATCGGCCGTGAAGTGCTGAACTTCTACCGCGGCATGGTCCAGAAAAACGGTGACAACTGGCCGCGTTTCAACCTGCTGATGAACGGTATCCACTCCCTGATCGATCAGGAGTACAGCGGCGACATCAATATCGTGCCCAGCTTCCGCTGGTACAACCCGGCAAAGATTCTTTCCCACCTGTCTGAAAAGGAACTGGTGGCACTGATGGAGGGGGGCGCGCACTCGGCATTTCCCAACATCGAGGCAATCCGCATCTGTACCAAGATCAGCCGGGTCATGGAAGAGATACTGAATCGCTTTGAGTACGGTGATCTGCGGCCGGACAGTGGTCAGTACCGGCGACCCCGGGCGTCGCGGCGCCGGCCGCCGCCGACCCGGGCCGATCGGGAAGCCCAGCGGGAACACTTCACGACGCTGGAGGCTGCTGCGTCGAAGCCACCGCGGAAAGCCGCCAAGGCGCGGGTCAAGTCGCGGCGTAAGAGCCCTTCAGCGTCCGGCAAGAAGGACGCGACGGGAGAGCCTGGGCGTGCGGTGGCTTGATTTCCCCGTCATGATGCGGGCCGCTGCGTGAAACCCCTGGATTTCTCCCGGGAGCAGAAAGAGCGCATGGCGGGCAAGGTCAAGCGCTACCTCAACGAGGAACTCCAGCAGGACATCGGCAGTTTCGATGCCGAGTTCCTGGTCGATTTCATCGCCGAAGAGTTGGGCCCGTATTTCTACAATCGCGGTCTGTCTGACGCCATGAGCCTGTTTACCGAAAAGATGGGCGAACTCGATTATCAGGTGCAGGAGCTTGCCCAGGCCGAAGACTGAAACCTCAGTCGACGGCGCGCGGCGGCAGGTCGGGTTTTGCGTAGGCCATGCGTCGCAGGCGTTGGGTGCTGTAGTAGCTGTCCAGTCCGCTGAGTGCGACGGTGCCCGCTGCGCTGATATCTACCGAGCCGTCATCGGCCACGCAGTCATCAGGCACCTCCACCAGCACCACTTCCCCGATCAGCAGGTGCGTATCGTTGATGCGCAGCTGCTGATGCTCCCGCAGCTGCAGGCCCATGCGCACGCTGGCTTCCTGCACGAAGGGTGCGGCAAACCCCTCCATCCAGTACTCGCCTAACCCCGTCGCTGTAAATTCCGATTGCTCCCGAGGATAACGCGCCGCCGTCTGGTGTGCGGCTTCGATGAAGTGCTGGGCGACGTGGTTGATCGTGTAACACCGCGTGTCGAGGATGTTTTCCAGCGTGTGACGCTCAACCGGGCTGGGTCGCATGATCATTGCCAGCAGGGGCGGATGAGAGCCGAGGTGTACGACCGAGCTGATAATGGCGAGATTGCTGCTGCCGGCAGCGTCAGCGGTGCCCACCAGGTTGGCCGGTTTGAAGCCGCTGAGGGAGTTGATCAGGGCGGCGCGGTAGCGCGACGCCATGGCGGCGATGTCGCTTGCAGTGAAGTGCATGTGAATGTCCTAGTTGAGGTACAGGCGCCGGTAGCGGCGCTCTGCCCAGAGGCGGTAGATGCTGTCGGCCAGCGGGCGAATCAATGGCCAGCGCAGCCAGCGCCATAAGGGTCCCAGTCGGGTGTGCTGCCAGGCCATGACGTTGGCATCGATACCCGTCAGCAACTCACCGTTCGCTGTTTTCAGGTGCAGCGTTCTCAGCAGCGTTTCCCGGTCCGGCAGGTCCTCTCTGTCGTTCAGGCTGTGGATGTCCGTGAGCTGCAGGTCGGCATCGCACAGTTGCCCGAGTTTCGCCATTTCCCGGTTGCACAGCGGGCATTGGCCATCGTAGTAGAGTATGTCAGGCATGCAGGGCACTCACCGTATTGAAAACGTATGCCGGACAATACGTCTGTTTGGCGCTGCTGGATGCCTCGACACCGAGGCGCCAGCGCGCGGCACGGCTTACCCTAGTGGATCAGGTCAACGGCCAGTTGGGACAGCGGCTCCACCAGGTTGCCCCTGGCGTCCGCCTCCTGACTGGAGGCGGTACCTATCAGGGCCCGCTTCTTGATGCCCTGTACGATGGCCGCGAGGCGGAAGAGTGAGAATACCAGGTAGAAATTCCAGTTTTCGATGCCTGCACGTCCGGTGCGCTCGCAGTAGCGTGCAATATATTCCTCGTCGCTGGGTATCCCCAGTGCGGCACGGTCCACACCGCCCAGGCCTTTCATTGCGCTGTCGCGCGGCAGCATCCAGGCCATGCACTGGTTGGCGAGATCGGCCAGGGGGTGGCCCAGGGTGGAGAGCTCCCAGTCCAGCAGGGCGATGACGCGCGGCTCGGTCGCGTGGAACATCATGTTGTCCAGCCGGTAGTCGCCGTGTACCAGGCTCACCGTGCCGTCATCCTCCGGCATGTTTGCAGACAGCCAGCTCATCAGCATCTCCATGTTGGGCACGGTTCCGGTTTCCGAGGCGCGGTACTGGCGGGTCCAGCGTGCCAGTTGACGTTCAAAATAGTTGCCCGGCTTGCCGTAGTCGGAGAGTCCTACGGCATCCACATCCACTGAGTGCAGGGCTGCCATGGTCTTGTTCATGGCATCGTAGATGGCACCGCGCTCTTCATTGCTGGCAGCCTCCGGCAGCAGCGGGTCCCAGAGGATGCGGCCCTCCATGAACTCCATGACGTAGAACATGGAGCCGATGACGGATTCATCCTCACAGAGTACATGGGTTCGGGGCACCGGCACGTCGGTATCCTGCAGCGCGCGGATCACACGAAACTCGCGGTCGACTGCGTGCGCTGACGGCAGCAACTCACCCGGGGGCTTGCGGCGCAAGACGTAGGAACGGCCGTCAGCGGTCAGTTTGAACGTGGGGTTCGACTGTCCGCCGGGGAACTTCTCCGCGGTCAGGCCGTTCTTCATGCCGGGCAGGTAATCAGCCAGGTAAGCGGCGAGGCGTTTGGTATCGAGTTGCTGCGAGCTCATGATATTCCCTGTTGTGATCGGTTAACCGGCTAGTCTGGCGAGGGGTGGCCACAGCTACAATGACGCGGGGCGACAAAAATCTTGACCCGCGCCGACACCCGGCCGGGAGCGTTGAGCGCGCGTTCCCGTCCGGGTATGCTGCCGCTTCCTCCCGCAAACAAGTCTAACAGAGGTTTACGCGTGTACGAGCATTTGAAGCAGGCATGGCAACAGCTGACAGCACCCGGGCAGCCGTTTGAAGTCGAGACCGTGACGGTTTGTGGGGTACCAATCCGCAACTACCGCCATGCGCCACCCTCGCTGCGGGAAATCTGGTTGAGCACCGCAGGCCATGCGGACCGGGAGTATCTGGTGTACGGCGGCGAGCGCTGCACGTACAGCGAAGCACACACTTTTACCGCGAGCATCGCGCGCTGGATGCACGATGCCGGGGTGCGCCCGGGTGATCGAGTGGCGATTGCCATGCGCAATTTTCCCGAATGGATGCTCGCCTACTGGGCCGTGACCTCGATGGGGGCGGTGGTCGTTGGCATGAATGCCTGGTGGGTGGGGCAGGAAATGGCATTTGCGTTGGAGGACTCGGCGCCGACGCTGCTCATCTGTGACCGTGAGCGGCTGCAGCGCTTCTCCGAAATCCGTGAGCACTTCCCCGCGCTCAAGGTGGTCGCCGTGCGCCTGCAGGATGAGGCGCCGGCCTGGGCCACTGACTGGACCGAGGTGATCAATGCGGCACCGGAACTGCCCGCTGTGAGCATTGATCCGGATGATGACGCCTGTATTTTCTATACCTCCGGCACCACCGGGCGACCGAAGGGGGCTCGCCTGACGCACCGGGGCTGTGTCGCCAATGTCATGAACGTGGCGTTTATCAACACGGTACAGCCCATGGCGGTGGCGCTGGCCAATGGCAAGCCACCGCCGGCGCCCGGCTCCACGCCCGCGCCCAATTCCCTGCTGGCAACCCCGCTGTTTCACGTGACCGCCAACAACTGTGTTGCCCATGCCACCACGCTGGCTGGCGGCAAGCTGGTGCACATGTACAAGTGGGATGCGGCCGAGGCGCTGCGCCTGATCGAGGAGGAGGCGATAACCACCTTCAATGGGGTGCCGATGATGGCCCGAGAAATCCTCATGCACCCGGATTTCGCCCATCGGGATACCTCGTCGCTGCTCGTGTTGGGCGGCGGAGGCGCAGCGTTGCAGCCTGACCTGGTCGAGAAAATCCAGACCCGGTCGCGCGCCGCCCGCCCCAATACCGGCTATGGCATGACAGAAACCTCCGGCATCATCGCCGCGGTTTCCGCCGATTTCTTCGTCGACAAGCCGGCCAGTGTCGGGCCAGCCATGCCTACCCTCGAGGCCAGGTGTGTGGGGCCTTCCGGTGAGGACCTGGGTGTCAATGCCATTGGCGAGCTGTGGGTACGCGGCGCACCGGTGATCAAGGGGTATCTGAATCGACCGGAGGCGACAGCGGAAACCATCACGGAGGGCTGGCTGCATACCGGCGATATCGCGCGGATTGATGAAGATGGCTTTATTTTCCTGGTCGACCGCGCCAAGGATATGGTGCTGCGTGGCGGCGAAAACGTCTACTGTGCGGAGGTTGAAAATGCCCTCTTCGCCCACGATGCAGTGGCAGAGTGTGTGGTGTTTGCCGTCGCCGATGAACGACTTGGCGAGGAGGTGGGAGCCGCCGTGTATCTACACCCGGGTGCAGTGCTCGACGCCACGCAGCTGCGTGCCCACTGTGCCGGTCAGCTCGCCCCGTACAAGGTTCCACGTTACATCTGGTTTCTGCCGGAGCCGCTGCCGAGAAACGCCAATGGCAAGTTTCTCAAGCGGGAGCTCCGCGAGACACTGCGACTGGAGGACGCGCAGTGATCAGCTCTCCACAAAGGCGCGCTCAATCACGTAGTGTGCCGCCTTGCCGTGGCGCGACTCGTGGAAGCCCCGTGCGTTGAGCAGCGCCCCCATGTCTTTCAGCATGCTCGGGCTGCCACACAGCATGAAGCGGTCGTGTTCCGGATCAATGTTCTGCAGGCCGACATCCGCGGGTAATGTACCGTTGCTCAAGAGGTCGGTCAGGCGCCCGGTGTTGCGGTAGGGTTCCCGGGTCACGGTAGGGTAATAGGTCAGTTTGCTGCGAATCTCCTCGCCGAGATACTCGTGCTCGGGCAACTCCCGGGTGATGGTGTCCTGGTAGGCGAGTTCGCTGGCGCTGCGACAGCCGTGGGCCAGAATGACACGATCAAAACGCTCGTAAATGGCCGGGTCCTTGATGATGCTGAGAAAGGGGGCCAGCCCTGTGCCGGTACCCAGCAGGTACAGGTTGCGTCCAGGGAGGAGGTTGTCCAGCACCAGTGTCCCTGTCGCCTTGCTGTTGACCAGCAGTTCGTCACCAACACGGATGTTCTGCAAGTGCGAGGTGAGTGGGCCATCTGCGACCTTGATACTGAAGAACTCCAACTGCTCCTCATAGTTGGCGCTGGCCATGCTGTAGGCGCGCAGCAGGGGGCGTCCCTCCCGCTCCAGCCCAATCATGGTGAAGTGGCCGTTCTCGAAGCGAAACCCGGGGTTGCGCGTGGTCTTGAAGCTGAACAGGCGGTCCGTCCAGTGATGTACATCGGTGACCCGTTCCCGCAGTAGCGTGGCCATTGCTGATCTCCTGCCAGAGGTGAAGTAACAGCCCTACTGTAGGCGTCAGTTATATATTGGTAAAACGGGTTTTATAAATATAAAATATCGAATTTACCAATATAGGTGCCCGGCATGCGCTACACCCTGAGGCAGCTCGAGGTCTTTGTGGCCACGGCACAACATGAAAACATCAGCCGCGCGGCCTCGGCGTTGGCAATGTCCCAGTCCGCAGCCAGTGGTTCACTGCGCGAGTTCGAGCAGCAATTTGATGTGCAGTTGTTCGACAGGGTGGGCAAACGGCTGCGCCTGAGCGAACTGGGTCGCCAGTTGCGTCCGGCGGCAGAGGAATTGCTGGCACGCGCGCGGGCTCTGGAACAGGCGCTGTCAGGCGAGGAGGTCAGTGGTCGTTTGCAGGTGGGGGCCACGCTCACTATTGGCAATTACCTCGCCGTGCCGATGATCGCCGCCTTCCGCGCCCGCTACCCAGCAGCCGATGTGGCTCTCAGCGTTGCGAATACGGCAGCGATTGCCGACAGGGTGGCGCATTATGCGCTGGATATCGGTCTGGTCGAGGGGGAACTGAGCCACCCTGACCTGAGCTGTGAACCCTGGCAGATGGATGAGCTGACGGTGTTCGCCGCTCCGGGCCACCCACTGGCGCGAAAACAGGCGCTCACGGATGACGATCTGCTGGGGCTGGACTGGATTGTGCGTGAGCCTGGCTCAGGTACCCGACAAACATTCGACCGCGCCATGCACGGCATTTTGCCCGCACTGCGCGTTGTTCTGGAGCTACAGCATACCGAGGCTATCAAACGCGCCGTTGAAGCAGGTCTCGGGGTGGGGTGCCTGTCGCGCATCAGTCTGGTGGAGGCTTTTGCCCGGGGTTCCCTGGTCCCGTTGCGCGTCCCCGGGCGCGATTTCACGCGGCGCCTGCAGATCGTCCTGCACCGGCAGAAGTTTCACACCGCTGCCCTGCGCCAGTGGCTGGCACTGTGCCATGAACAGGCGCAGTGAACACTCGTCGCGAAGGCGGGTACACTACGCACATGTTGAATACGGATAACAGCGGGCAGGCGCCCATTGAACCGATTGATGCGGTGCAGCGCGCGCAGGTGGTGCAGGCAACACAGCATTGGGTGGAGCAGGCCGCGCTACTGCTACAGCGTTCGCTGCCGCAGCCTGCGGTCCTGTTCGACCTGCGTGGCGGCACGGCCGGCATGTTCCGGGTGCAGCGTGGGCTGTGCAGCATCCGCTACAACCCGTGGATCTTTGCCAGGCATTTTCAGGAGAACCTCCAACACACGGTGCCTCACGAGGTGGCGCATTACGCGGTGCATGTGCATTACCCGAACCGGCGCCTGAAACCGCATGGGCCGCAATGGCGGCGCATGATGCAGCTGTTCGGCGTGCCGCCGAAGGTGACTTTCGACCTGGCGCTGGACGGGGTGCCGATGCGTCGCCAGCAGCGCCACCCCTATCACTGCGGCTGTCGTGAGCATGCGGTATCAACCGTGCGCCACAACCGGATGCGGGAGGGTCGAGCCCGCTACCTGTGTCGTTACTGCAAGGGCGCCTTGGTGCCGTTTGACCAGTAGTGTTGCACTAGTTCACCGTAACGGCGAGTTCCACGCCGCTGAACGGTTCCGCGGCCTCATCATTGTCTACCGGGGTGATTTCCAGTCGTAGCTCAGCGATACCTGCCTGCAGTAAAATATCCCGTGCAGTGGCGGCGCGCTGCTGCGCGAGTTGCGCCAGCGCTGCCTCAGGCACTGGCCATTGGTCACGGATGATGCGCGCCTGTTGTAACACGGAAGGTGCCTCGCTCGCCGGCTCTGTCTCCTGACCGGTCGGTGGGGGCGGTGCAAGCCCGCCGTACAGGTCGCTTATGACATCTTCCCAGGCCCGGGTGCGATCGCGAATATCCTCGGCAGCCAGGCCGGCCTCAAGCAGGGCGGCTTCAAACAGCTGGCGCTGCAACTGCGTGCGGTCGCTGTCCCGTTCCACGCGGCCGGTGATCTGCAGCCGCAGGTCCGGCCTTTGCTGCATGGCGGCGGCGAGGTCACGCAGCTTGCCCTGGCCGTGGGCGTCCAGCTCGCTGCTGCCAGCCGCAAAATCCACGGTGTCCAGATCCTCGCTACTGCCCACGAGCTTGGCGAGCAGGGCAAAGGGCGCGGTAACTGCCTTGGTCAACAGGTTGACGAAAGCGCCGGCAATCACGCTGCCCAGGCTGAACTGAGGGTTGTTCACGTCGCCGCTGACGGGGACGGCAATATCGATAACCCCGTTGCTGTCGGTGAGCAGGGCAATGCCAAGCCGCAGGGGCAGATCCATTGCCTTGCTGCTATCTACCCGTTCACCCAGCTGCAATTGCTTGATGACGATCTGGTTGTTCCCCTGCAGACGGTCATTTTCCAGAGCGTACTGCAGATCGGCGGTCATTACGCCATCTTCGATCGCATAACCTGCATAGGTGCCTGAATAGGGTGTCAGACGCGACATATCCAGGCCCCGGAAGTGCAGGGTGAGGTCGAGTGCGGGCGGGCTCTGTAACGGGCTCGCGGTGCCCCTGAGTGTTACCGGCGCATAGCCGTCCACTGAGCCCTTGAGGTCCACCGCCAGCGCCTGACCGGGGCGCGTACTGAGGTTGCTGAGGGTGCCATCCAGGTCGCCGATCACCGCACGGAAGCGAATGGGCAGCGACTCGTCGAGGAAGTCCAGCGTGCTGTCGGATACAAAGATCGCGGGCAGGTCAGCTGTCCAGGCTGCTTCGGGCAGGTCCGCGGCGACGTCGTCGGTCTCGCCTTGCGGCGCGCCCTGATCCGGCGCCTCCACACTCTTCGCGGCATCTTCAGCGAGTATCCGCTGGGCGTTGATCTGCCCATCCTCCTCAATGTGCAGGCGGCCCTCGTAGCCTTCGATGTGGAGTTCGGCGAGACTGACGCTGCGTGCCTCAGGCTGCACCGCCAGACCAGTCCATGAGACGCTGTCCCAGCGGGTCAGCGCATTCTCCGCACCGAGCAGGCGCATGGAAAAATCGCTCACAGCCCCGTCTGCAGCAACGCTTAGGGGGAAGAAGTTCAGCAGCTGTACGGTGCCGCTGGTGCGCGCCTCGCCGCTGCTGATCCGGGCCTGCAAAACGGTGGGTAGGTTGGGGGCGAACCAGGCCAGGGGGAGTGCGTCCAGGGCGAAGGCGATATTCCCCGAGCCGTCTCCTGCGTGCAGCGCACCCGCAAGGTCCAAACGGGCCGCATCATTGACCTCGAGCGACAAGGAGAGCGCCGAAGGCGCCGTTGCGGGCCAATGCAAGTCCCGTAACTCGGCGGTCACTGGCGCGATGCGCAGCAGCGCCGGGTCGGTGAACTCACTGCGCCAGCGCAGTTCGCTGTGTTCCAGGGCGGCGAGGTTGAGGCGCAGTGCCCACCCGTTACCCGCGGGTTCACTGGAGGTTTGCGGCGTGTCGGCTGTCGGCTGTTGCGCGACAGCGGGCAGCAGCATCTCGGTCAGGCTCACGCGCTTGCCTTCGCTCCAGCCCTCGACCGCCAGACCGTTGATGCCCAGCCTGTCCAGGGTGACCGCCTTCGTTGCGCTGTCCAGCTTAACTCCGGTCACTTGCAGGGCTTTTAACGCCACTCCGGTATCTGGCAGTTGCGCCACCTGCTCGGGTGCGAGAGTGATGTCCTTGAGCGTCAATGTGCCGTCTGCCACGGTGTAGTGCAGGGCCTTTGACCAGTCCACTGTGTAATCGAGCCCCAGGTCAAGCTGGCCGCTCAGCAGCTCGAAGGCCACCCAGGGTCTGGCGAAACGCAGCGCGGGCTGCAGGTCGATACGGTGCAGTTGCAGGTGGCCGCTGCTACGGCCGGTGGGAATAGACAGCTCGCCCTCCCAACGCAGTTGCCCGCCACCCTCGGTGCCGGCGCGCAGTTGGTAGGGCTGCCCCTCCGGCTTTACCGTCGACAGATCCGTTATCGTGAGGCTGAATCCGTCCAGGTGCGTGCTGTACGCATCGGGATGCAGGTGATCGGTTACCGCGATGCGTGTGGCGTCTAGCGACAGTTCTCCGATAGTGATGCCGGGCAGCGCAGCGTCCTCTTCCGCCGGCTCGCTCTCGTCGTTCTGTGACAGGAAGTCGGCGATGTTAAGCTCGCCACCTGCCTGCCGTCTCAGGTGTACCTCGAGGCCCTCCAGGGTGATGCTATCCAGTACCACGCCATTCCCGGCCAGTGAGGTCAGTGACAGATTCACCTCGGCGTGGTTGAAGGCCAGAAACGGACTGCCGTCTGGCTCGCTGAGCGTTGCCTCGCGCACCTCGACAGCGAGTGTGAAGGGGTTGAAGAGAATCAGTTCGGTACCCAGTTGCCGACCGTAGTGATCCTGCAGGAAGCGGTGGGGCAGGATGTTCAGTGCCGGCAGCACAATCAGTACGCTGCAGGCAAGGTACACGGCATAGGCAATCAACAGCCCTTTCACGACGCTGTACACGGATTGACCTCCAGAAGTCATGGTCAGCTGCCTACTATACGGCAAATGCCGCTGCGATCGCAGGGCGTGTCTAGAGGCCCTTGCGGTAGGTGTAGGGTGTCAGGCCGGTCCAGCCCTTGAACGCGCGGATAAACGCGCTGGCTTCCGAGAAACCCGAGCGGTGGGCAATTTCCTCAATCGAAATGCCCTGTTTGCCGAGGAAGTGCAGTGCGGTGTCGCGTCGCAGCTGGTTCTTGATGTCCTTGAAGGTAGTGCCCTCTGCAGAGAGTCGGCGCCGCAGTGTCTGCGGGTGAATGTCCAGGGTTTCGGCAACGGTACTCAACTCTGGCATTTCGTGCAGGCTGTGGCGGATCTGGTCGCGAACCCGCGCCGTCCAGCTGTTGCGCGGGAAGTCCTGGGTCAGCATCATCAGGACGGGGTGGCGCAGGTAGTGGCGCAGTCCCTGTTCCGACTGGGTGATGCGCTTGTCCATCAGGGCCGCCGAGAACACCAGTTCACAGTGGTCGGCCTCAAAGTGAACCGGATTGGCGAGGAACATGTGCCGATAGTCCTCTGGCCGCGCGGCGGGCGCGTAACTCAGGTTGACCGCCTGTATCGGCAGGTGCTCTTGCACCAGCCAGCTGCAAAACCGGTGGGCATTGAACAGCATGAGTTCCACGGGCCAGGCCTCCAGCGATGTCAGGCTTTGCGCGTGGAGGCGCAGCCGAACCTGGTCAGCCTCTTCAATCAAACCGGGCCAGGGCGACGAGTCGAACAGCTGAAAGAAGCGGCAGTAGCGATTCAGTGCCTGCCCCAGCGTTTCGCAGCCGATCACCGCGTGGCACATCATGGACCATGTGCCGATGGGCAGCCGGCGTGAGGCATAGCCGAGGGATTCGTCCTGCATGGCGAGCATGGTGCTCACCTGCAGGTCGGCGTAACGCTCAATGGAAATGCGCGCTCCGTCCTCCAGCAGCAGTCGCGGGGAGATGCGGTTCTTGCGCAGCAGCTCCATCGGGTCGAGGCCAATCGCGACCGCGTTACGCAGCACCGCACGCGCAAAGTACACCGAGATCGACAGCTCACGCATCAGGCGGGTCTGCCATTGCGCGAGATCTGCACGGGCTTGTGCTCGACAGCCGCCACGCGATTCCGCCCGGTGTGCTTGGCCAGCGTCAGTGCCCGTCGAGCGTCGGCGCAGAGCTGTTCCAGCGAGCCGTCGGCCCGCGTGTCGGCGACGCCCAGACTCACCGTGAGGGGAATGGGGTGGTCATCGATGTGCAGACCCGAGGTGGCAAGGTGCTGCTGGATGCGCTCGGCGAGTTTGCGGGCCGAGTCCAGGGTGGAGTTGGGCAGTACAGCGAGGAAGGTATCGTCGTCGTAACGGGCAATGGCGTCGCTGGCGCGGCACTCCGCTTCCAGACAGCGCGCCACCTGCTGCAGTGCCCGGTCACCTGCGCCGTCACCGAAATTGTTGTTCAGTTGGCGCATGTGATCGATGTTCAGCATGATCGCTGCGGTGGGCTGGCCATGCCGGGCGGCGTTGGCCAGGGTGACGTGCAATGCGCTTTCCAGGCCGCGTCGATTGAGCAGGCGGGTCAATGGGTCCAGTGTATTCATGCGCCGCAGTTGCGCTTGCTGTTCGAGCAGCACTGCAGCGAGATAGCCCAGTACAATGAGTACGTGCGCGGCCCCGAGCAGTGCCGCCGCAGCGCCGCCAAAGGGCTGCGGTGTTCCCGTGTGCAACTGGCGCAAGGACTCGAGCATCGCCAGGCACAGGATGAGCCCGGCCACTGCGACCAGCGCATCCCCCGCATTATGTTCGCGCCAGCTGCGCTGCGCGTGCAGCACCGCCAGTGCACCACCAAGGAGGGTGCTGCCTGCCGCATAGACCTGGGCGGAATGCGGTGGCTCCAGCGTCAGGACGCCGAGGCTGCTGGCCGCGAACAGCAGCCCGAGCAGCACACGGCCCCCGGCCATAGCGCTGCGCGACATGCCGGCGAGGAGCAACAGGCTGCTGCTCAGCAGTGATGCGATGAAGGGTACGGACGGCGGCACAGAGAACTCTGTGAGACCGGTCACTGCGGCAGTAGCACCCGCGAACAGTGCCAGCAGGAAATACAGGGTGAACAGGCCCAGCCCTCCGGGGGGTGGCCGCACGCCACTCAGCACGTGCAGAATGAACAGCTGAGACCCGACGAGCGCAAACAGTGCGCCGTAGTGCAGGGAATTGATCGTATCGAACAGGCTACTCGTCATGTCGGGCTAGGGCTCGGCCGCCAAGGGCTGTCAGTTTAAGTCAATAAAATTGTTTGCAGGGGTCATTGTTGCACTGTCCCCTGCTCACCATACTGTGGTGTTATTCCTGTAGCTACCAGAGGCAATTGATCATGTTGCAACGCGACTTTACGGACGAACAGATTATGTTCCGTGATGCCTACCGCAAATTTCTCGCTGCGGAGATTGTGCCACATATGGAGGCGTGGCGAGAGGCAGGTATTGTCGATCGTTCCGCTTTCCGCAAGGCCGGTGAAAAGGGCTTCCTGATGGTGTGGCCGGAAGAGAAGTATGGCGGTATGGGAGACCCGGATTTCCGCTTCGAGCAGATCATCATCGAAGAAGCGGCCTATGCGCGCGTCGGTGACTGGTACAGCACGCTGCACAGCCGGTTGGTCGGCCCCTACTTCACCCGTTTCGGCAATGAGGAGCAGTGCCAGCGTTTCCTGCCGCGCTGTGTGAGTGGAGAGTGCATTCTTGCCGTCGCCATGACCGAGCCAGACGCCGGCAGCGACCTGGCCGGTATGCGCTCTACCGCCGTAGAGCAGGGTGATCACTGGGTGCTGAACGGTTCCAAGACCTACATCTCCAATGGTATCAACGCCGATGTCGTGATTGTTGCGGCAAAGACTGACCCCGAAAACAACCCCCATCATATGACCCTGTTTCTGGTTGAACGGGGCATGGAGGGCTTTGAGCGCGGGCGCAACCTGAAAAAGATGGGCCTCAAGGCCCAGGATACCGCCGAGCTGTTCTTCAACGATGTCAAGGTGCCGAAGGCCAATGTCCTGGGCGAGCCTGGCAAGGGGTTCATCTACCTGATGGAGGGGCTGGCGGAAGAGCGCTTGATCGGGGCCTGCGGCTACCTGTCGGCGGCGCAGCTCTCCTGGGATCTGACCGCAGAGTTCGTGCGCGAGCGGAAGGCCTTTGGCAAACCGCTGGCGGCGTTCCAGAATACCCAGTTCAAGCTGGCGGAAATGCGTACCCAGCTCGATATTGCACAGATTTTTGTCGACCAGTGCGTGCGCGCGTTTAATAATGGCGCGCTGACGGCTGTGGACGCCGCCAAGGCCAAGCTGGTCACCAGTGAGTTACAGATTGCCGCTGCGGACCTCGGTGTCCAACTGCACGGCGGTGCCGGGTATATGGATGAATACCCGATCAGTCGCCAGTGCACAGACGCCAAGATCGCGACGATTTACGCGGGCAGCTCCGAGGTGATGAAGATCATCATCAGCCGTGATTGTCTTTCGGACAACTATACGCCGTTCAACACGCGGAATTTCTGATCACAGCAACACTGACTTTTTCAAGCAGGAGAACATCATGGATTTGAAAGGAAAAGTAGCCATTGTTACCGGGGGGGCTTCCGGCCTGGGCCGTGCCACGGTAGAAGCCTACGTGGCAAAGGGCGTCAAGGTCGCCATTTTCGACCTGAATGAAGCCAACGCGCAGGAGGTGATCAGCAAGCTGGGCGCTGACAACGTTGCCTTCTGGAGTGTCAACGTGGCCGACGAAGACTCTGTGCGCGAGGCGGTGGCGGGCGTCGTCGACACCTTCGGCGCGGTGCACATCTGCAACAATTACGCCGGTATCGGCAGCGCCTGCAAGACCCTGGGCAAGAATGGGCCGTTCCCGCTGGATCAGTTCCTGCCGGTGATCAATGTGAACCTGGTGGGCACCTTCAATGTCGCCCGCTATGCCGCCGAGCAGATGGCGAAAAACGCGCCGGTAAACGGCGACGACGGCCGGGGTGTGATCATCAACACGGCGTCCATCGCGGCGATGGAGGGCCAGGTTGGCCAGCTGGCCTACAGCGCCAGCAAAGGCGGTATTGTCGGTATGACGCTGCCCATGGCGCGTGACCTGGCAAGCTACGGCATCCGCGTGAACACCATCGTACCGGGCCTGATTCACACACCGTTGTTCGAAAGCCTGCCGGAGGCGGCCTACAATTCTCTGGCCAGCAGTGTCTGTTACCCGCGTCGGCTTGGTCGCCCGGAGGAAATTGCGCATCTGTCGGTTTTCATCGCCGAGAACGACTATGTGAATGGCGAATGCATCCGGCTGGATGGCGCCATTCGCATGCAGCCGCGCTAGGAGGGCGTCACCATGGGACCTTTGAACGGATTTACCGTAATCGAACTGGCCGGCATCGGGCCTGCTCCAATGGGGGGCATGATGCTGGCAGACATGGGTGCCGAGGTGATTCGCATTGAGCGTGCCAATGGTGCCGATCTGAAACAGTTGAAAGACGTCAGTGCGCGGGGCAAGAAGTCCGTCGTGCTGAACCTCAAGCATCCTGAAGGCGTCGAGACGCTGTTGCGCATGGTTGAGAATGCGGATGTCCTCATTGATCCCTATCGCCCTGGAGTCTGCGAAAAACTCGGCATCGGGCCTGATGCCTGCATGGCGCGCAATCCCCGCCTGGTGTTTGCACGCATGACTGGCTGGGGCCAGGACGGGCCACTGGCGCGCGCCGCAGGACACGACATCAATTACATCTCTCTCACCGGCGCGCTATTTGCTACTGGGCGACGCAACGAAAAGCCGGTGCCGCCGCTGAATCTGGTCGGCGACATGGGTGGCGGCGGCATGCTGTTGGTAAACGGTGTGCTGGCGGCCTTGCTGGAAGCGGCCAACTCGGGCAAGGGCCAGGTGATTGACGTGGCAATGGTCGACGGTGCGGCGCAGCTGATGTGGATGTTCCATGGCTTTGAGGCCGTTGGTGCCTGGGATGCCTCCCAGCGTGAGGCCAACCTGCTGGATGGCGCAGCCCATTTCTATGACACCTACGAGTGTGCCGATGGTCGCTACATTTCCCTGGGTTCGATTGAGCCGCAGTTTTATGCATTGCTGATGCAACTCGCGGAGCTTCCTGAAGCGGACTTCGCGAACCAGCATGATGTAGCGCGCTGGCCCGAGCTGACGGAAAAGCTGGCGGCGATCATCAAGCAGAAGACACAGGCCGAATGGTGCGAACTCATGGAGGGCACTGACGTGTGCTTTGCGCCGGTACTGTCCTTCACCGAGGCGCCCAGCCACCCGGCCAACGTCGCCCGAAACACCTACATCGAGGTGGACGGCGTCACGCAGCCGGCTCCCGCGCCGCGTTTCAGCCGCACCCCGTCGAGCGTGGCGCACGGGCCGCGTGCCCTGGGCGAGGATACGGCTGCTACACTGGCTGCCATGGGGTTCGCCGAGAGTGAGATTCACGCATTACGCGACGCGGGCACGATTGGCTGAACCTGAGCGCAACGAGGAAAGGAACCATGGCGAATTACGAAACGGTGACAGTAGAACGCTTCGACCAGGTGGCTCTGGTCAGCCTGAACCGGCCGGATAACCTGAATGCGTTCAACGCGGCACTGCGGCGCGACATACTGCTGGCGATCAATGACGTGAATGCGGACCCCGGTATCCGCGTCGCCGTGCTGACCGGCGCCGGGCGGGCGTTCTCGGCGGGCGCAGACCTGGGCGAAGTGACCGGTGCAGATTTCGATGTAGAGCACCAGCTCAACAGCGAATACAAGCCGGTGCTGCTGGCCATCCACGAGGCGCCGATACCCTGGATCAGCGCGGTCAATGGCGCTGCGGCAGGCGTGGGCAGCGCGTTCGCCATGGGCTGCGACCTCACCGTGATGGCCGACAATGCCTACGTGTACCAGGCCTTCGCGGCGATCAGTCTGGTCCCCGATGGCGGTGCCACCTGGCACCTGGCCAGGACGCTGGGGCGCAAACGTGCCTACGAGCTGATTGTCACCGGTGAGAAGCTGCCTGCGCAGCGCTGTCAGGAACTCGGGCTGTGTAACCGGGTGGTTGCTGCGGATGCGCTGGTCGCGGAGTCACTCGCCTGGGCGCAGGAACTCGCTGCCAAGGCGCCACTGGCCCTGCGATATGCCAAGGAATCCCTGAATTTTGCCCTGGAGCAGGATCTGTCGGCGACGATATCCCAGGAGGCCCGACTGCAGAAAATCTGCATTGGCAGTGCTGACGCAAAAGAGGGTGTCGAAGCCTTCATTGGCAAGCGTGCACCTGTCTGGCAGGGCAAGTAGGCGGGGCCCCGTGCCCGCCGTCACCGCATGACGGAAAAGCTGCGCCCTGAGCTACTGGCGCTGCGTGAGCGACTGCAACGCACCCAGGACGATAATCGCGCCGAGGCGCGGACCCGACGGCATGCCGCCGGGTATCGCACGGCTCGCGAAAACCTCTACGACCTGGTCGACGAAGACAGCTTCCAGGAATATGGGCAGCTGGCGGTGGCGGCGCAGCGCACGCGGCGCGACTATCTGGAGCTGCAAAGCAGCACCGCTGGCGATGGCATTATCACCGGTACCGCAACCATCAACGCAGATCAGGTCGGGGTGCAGGCAGCTCGCGCTGCGGTGGTGATCAACGACTACGCGGTCCTGGCAGGTACCCAGGGTTTCTTTCATCATCGCAAGCTGGACCGCCTGTGTGAGCTTGCGGAGCAGCACCGCCTGCCGGTGGTCATGTTTACCGAGGGAGGGGGTGGCCGTCCCGGTGACACCGATGTGCTGACACACATTGCCGGGCTACATGTGGAGTCCTTTGCAACCTGGGCTCGACTGGCCGGCCGGGTGCCGCGTATTGCAGTCAACAACGGTTATTGCTTTGCCGGTAACGCGGCGCTTTTTGGCTGTGCCGACTTCACCATCGCCACGCGGGCTTCGTGGATAGGCATGGCCGGTCCGGCCATGATCGAGGGCGGTGGGCTGGGCAAGGTCGCCGCCACCGACATCGGCCCGCTGGAAGAGCAGTTAAAAAACGGCGTCGTGGATATTCCCGCCGAGAACGAAGCGCATGCCACCGCCCTGGCCAGGCAGCTGCTGGGGTATTTCCAGGGGCCAGTGCGCGAGTGGTCCTGCGTCGACCAGAGCGCGTTGCGCGCTGCCGTGCCGGAAGACCGGCGCTGGGCCTACCCGGTGCGCAAGGTCATCGAGACGCTGGCGGACAGTGGGTCGTTCCTCGAATTGCGTCGCGTCTACGGGCGCAGCATCATCACTGGATTCATCCGGCTCGAGGGTCTGCCGGTCGCGCTGATTGCCAACGACTGTCAGCAGCTGGGTGGGGCGGTGGATGCCGAATCGGCGGAAAAAGCGGCTCGTTTTCTGGGCGTGTGCGATGCCTTTGGCCTGCCGGTATTGTCGCTGACGGATACCCCGGGGTTCATGGTGGGGCCGGCAAGCGAACGGCAGGCAGCGGTGCGCCGCATGTCCTCGCTGTTTACCACCGGGGCCCGTTTGCAGGTGCCGGTGGTGGCGGTTTTCCTGCGCAAGGGCTACGGGCTGGGTGCCATGGCCATGACCGGGGGCAGCTTCCTTGCGCCGGTCTACGCCGCTGCCTGGCCCACGGGGGAGTTCGGTGGCATGGGACTCGAAGGCGCAGTGCGCCTGGGCTACCGGAAGGAACTGGAGGCGGTGGAAGATCCCGCTGAGCGCGAGCAGCTGTTCGAGCAACTGCTGGCGAAAATGTACGAGGCCGGCAAAGCCACGGAGGCCGCATCCTTTCTGGAGATTGACGCGGTTATTGACCCGGCGGATACCCGGGCCGAAGTGTTGCGTGCCCTGCGGGCTGCGGGCATCTGTTCGCAGCCTGCCGCCCCAGGGCCAGCGGCGCCATAAACCCTGTTTTCACACAAGTTGGAGAAATACCATGCAGAACCTGTTTAACGTCAGTGGGAAAGTGGCCGTAGTAACCGGCGGTTCGCGCGGTATTGGGGCGATGATTGCCGAGGGTTTCGTGGCCAACGGTGTTAAAACCTACATCACAGCGCGCAAGGTCGAGGAGCTTGAAGCCACCGCGGAGCGTCTTTCCGCGTACGGGGAGTGTATTGCGATCTCCTCGGACCTCTCCACCCTGTCGGGGATTACCGCGTTTGCTGCGGCGCTGCATGAGCGTGAGTCTGCACTACACATTCTGGTCAATAACGCCGGGGCAACCTGGGGCGCAGCTATCGACGAATTTCCGGAGAGTGGTTGGGACAAGGTGATGGACCTGAACGTCAAATCAATCTTCTTCCTCACCCAGCAGATGCTGCCATTGCTGCGCGCCGCGCGCCGCGAAGACGACCCGGCCCGCGTGATCAATATTGGCTCGGTGAACGGTATTACCAATGCCCACGGCAATAACTACGGCTACAGTGCAAGCAAGGCGGCGGTACACCAGCTGACCCGGCAACTGGGTGCTGACCTGGCCAAGGAGGGCGTCAACGTCAATGCCATTGCCCCCGGGCTCTTCCCGAGCAAGATGACGTCGCATCTGCTACCGCATGAGGCGGAACTGGTGAAGAGCTTTCCAATCAGCCGTATGGGGTCCCCTGAGGATGCGGCGGGCACTGCGATCTACCTCAGTTCACGCGCCGCTGCCTGGGTGACCGGCCACGTACTGGTGCTGGATGGTGGCCTGGTTGCCGAAGCCTGAGGTGCCCGCCGCCGGTCCGCAGCGCGTTCCGGCGGCAGGATCTGGAGCCTGGGCTCACTCCGTCGTCGTGTTCGCGTAGAGCGTCACCCACTCGGTCAGCAGTCGCACGCCATAGCCGGTCGCGCCGGTCAGCGGCGGTTTGCTGGTGGTTTCATAACGGCCGTTTCCGGCCATGTCGACATGCACCCAGGGCGTATCGCCGGCAAATTGCTGCAGGAAAACAGCGCCCGCCTGCGCGCCAGGGGCGCCCGTGTTGCGGATGTCAGCTACCGTGCTGTCAATGATTTCTTCATAGGGGCCCAGGGGCAGGCGCCACACCCGCTCCCGGGTCAGCTCTCCAGCCTGGGTCACACTGTCGACCAGTGTATCGTCGGCACTGAACACGGCGGCATAGTCGCGGCCCAGGGCGCGCACCTTGGAGCCGGTCAGGGTGGCGATATCGGCAATGACCCGTGGTTTGAATTTCTCCCGTGCGTACCAGATGCCATCCGCGAGTACGAGACGCCCCTCGGCGTCGGTGTTGGCGATTTCGATGGTGATACCGCTCGCCGATTTCACGATGTCTCCTGGCAACTGTGCTGTGCCCGAGACGGCGTTCTGTGACAGCGGCATAACGCCGACCACGTTGACCGGTGCGCGTTGGCGCGCCAGTGCCTCCAGCGTGCCCGCCACTGCCGCGGCACCGGCCTTGTCACCGGTCATGGCAAGCAGGGATTCGGCATCCAGCTTCAGGTTGTAGCCGCCGCTGTCGAAGGTGATGCCCTTGCCGACCAGCGCGATGGGCGCGTCCTTGCTGCCGCGCCACTGCGCGATCAGCAGGTGCGAGCCGTGCTGGCTGCCGCGGCTGACGCCGTACAATGCCGCCATGCCCTCCTGAAGAACCTGCTTGGGTGTCAGCACGGTGATTTTTATCCCGAGGGGCTCCAGACGCTGCCTGACATGGTCTGCGAAGGCGGCGGGGTAGCCGTCACTGCCCGGGAGGTTGGTCAGTTCCCGGGCGGTAAAGACGCCCTCCGCGAGGGCACGCAGCTGTGTATAGCGCGCCTCGGTCGTCTTCGGGTCGGAGACCAGCCAATGATAGGTTTGTGCCGGACGCGGCTCCGGGGCAGACTTGTAGCGGTCAAAGCGGTAGTTCGCCAGGTCAGCGCCGTGTGCCACGGCTGCGACCAGGGCGCTGTGACTGGCATTCTGCGGCAACAGTCCGGTGTTGACCGCGACAATGCGCGAAGGTCGCGTCGCCAGATGCAGTGCCAGGGCCGCGCCCACAGACTCTGCATCTGCCCGTTGCAGCGTCGCGCCGTCGCCCATCCCCAGCGCGACCAGTCGTTTCGCATGCATTCCCGCGGGAGCAAGCACTTCGAACTGTTCGCCGAGGGCACCGGTAAACGCCTGGGCATCTATCGCCCGCTGAAACTGGGCCACCGTCTCTGCCGGCCATGCAGCGGGTGCAGCGGGAGTGCCGTCTGCAAACAGTGGCACCAGCACCACCACTGTATCTGCCTCGGCAGGTGATGTTTCGCTGAACAGGTTCTGTGTTTCCAGGTAGTCGGCTTGTGTAAGGCTGGTGGCGAGCAGCAGACCGACGGCTGCGCAGTAGCGAAGCATAGTCTTCATGGTGGGAGAGTTCTCCTTGGTTTCAGGTGGTGATGATCAGGCGCAACGCCTGCAGTTGCAGGCTGGCATGGGCGATGTGCAGTGCGGACTCGTCAATCCGGTAAGCGAGATGGTCCAGCTCCTCCTGTCGTATGGACGGGTTCACCGCACGCAGGGCCTGCAGGCGCTCCAGCTCGGCACCCAGCTCTGCACGCATGTTTTGCTCGGCATCGGCAAGCAGCGGTGCAAGGCGCTCTGTCGCCAGGCGGCTGGCGAGCAGCATCTTGTTGTCCACCTCCTGCTGTACCTGCTTGATGATGGCAAGGGCCGTGCTCTTGTTGACGCGTTCGACCAGGCCGTTGAGCCGCTCGTGCGGCACCAGTGCTGCGAGGTCCTTGCCGCGTGCATCGACCAGCAGGCGCAGGGGCGATAACGACAGAAAGCGCTCCAGCTGCAGATTGCGGGGCGCGACACAATTGACGGTAAATACGCACTCCAGCAGCATGGTGCCCGGGGCGATGCCCTTGAGCTTTATGGTGCCGAGGGCGGCGTTGCCCAGTTCGGTGGAGCGGACCATGTCCATGGCCTCAACCAGCATTGGGTGCTCCCAGGTGAGGAAGGCCATATCCTCGCGTGCGAGGGCCTTGCTCCGCGAGAAGGTGACGGTGGTGCCGTCCTCCTGCAGGTGCGGGAAGTGGCCTGTCAGCATATGGTCCGTTGGGCGCAGCACCAGTGTGTGGTCTGAGTGATGCTCATGTTCCACACCATAGGCCTCACACAGAAGTTCGAGGTAGTGTTGCAGCTCGTCGCCGGCCTCCTGACTGCTGATTTCCGCAATCAATTCCCCAGCCACTTCGGCCTTGCAGGAGTTGCGCTCAAGCAGCCGGTCGCGTCCCTCCCGCAGCTCCCGTCGTGTATCCCGGGTGAAGGCCGCGGTATCGGCGATCAGCGTTTCCAGGCTGTCGTCCGGTTTCTGCAACAGCGGCAGCAGGCGCGATGCGAAGCGGTCGAAAATCATGGTGCCCGCGGAGCAGCTCTCCTGGAACAGGTTCAGGCCCCGGTCGTACCACTCCAGCAGCACCTCCTGTGCGCTGTCAGCCAGATACGGCACGTGAATCTGTACATCCTGGGCCTGGCCGATGCGGTCGAGACGGCCGATACGCTGTTCCAGCAGGTCAGGATTGAGCGGTAGGTCGAACAGGATCAGGTGGTGGGCAAACTGGAAGTTGCGCCCCTCGCTGCCAATTTCGGAACAGACCAAGGTCTGTGCCCCGGCAGATTCGTCGGCGAAGTAGGCTGCGGCCCGGTCCCGCTCGATGATGGACAGGCCCTCGTAGAACGCCGCGGAGCGGATGCCCGCGCGCAGGTGCAGATAATGCTCCAGCGTCACGGCTGTTTGGGCCCGGGCGCAAATCACCAGCACTTTTGCCGGGCGCAGGGCTTTCAGGGTTTGCTCCAGCCAGGCCACGCGGGGGTCGAACCCCAGCCAGCTGTCATCGTGGTAGGGGGCTTCGGGGTGCAGTGCCTCGGCAAGGTCGCTGTTGGCATGACGGTACGGGTCGGGTTGCTGCAGTGGGTAGCGGTGCAGCACGCGTTGGGGAAAGCCGCTGATGGCAGCGCGTGTGTTGCGGAACATCACCCGCCCGGTGCCGTGACGATCGAGAATCTGTGCGATCAGGGTGTCGGTGGGTGCAGCCGGGTCCAGTCCTGCGGGCAGGTCAGCCGGCCGCTCGCCGCGTTCCAGGCTCAGGGTGAGGTCGCTCCAGCGACGGTACTGCTGCTCTTCCTCGCGGAAAGCCTCGAGCGAGTGAAAGCGCTCCGGGTCCAGCAGTTGCAGGCGCGCGAAGTGGCTCTCCAGACCGACCTGCTCAGGTGTGGCGGTGAGCAGCAGAAGCCCCGGATTCTGGCGTGCCAGTGCGGCCACGAAACGGTAGTCCTCACCGGGTTGCTCCGGGGACCAGTGCAGGTGATGCGCCTCGTCCACGACCACCAGGTCCCAGTCCGCCTGCAACGCCTGCAGTTGTCGCGCTTGCGAGTCCCGGAACAGGTCGAGGCTGCACAGCACGAGCTGCTCCGCCTCGAAGGGATTCTCGCCATCGACTTCCGCGAGCGGGTCTTCGTCCAGCAGTTCGAGTGGATCCGAGGTGTCCAGGCGCTGGGCATCGAACAGTGAAAAGTGCAGGTTGAAGCGGCGCAGCATCTCTACCAGCCACTGGTGCAGCAGCGTTTGTGGCACCAGCACCAGCACTCGCGAGGCCCTACCCGTAAGCAGCTGCTGGTGCAGGATCATGCCGGCTTCAATCGTTTTGCCCAGGCCGACTTCATCGGCCAGCAGGACCCGCGGCGAGTAGCGCTGCCCCACTTCGTTCGCGATATACACCTGGTGCGGCAGCAGGCTCGTGCGAGAGCCCATCAGCCCCCGTGCACGGGAGCGCTGTAGCCGGTCTATATGCGAGAGGGTGGCAACCCGCAGGGCAAAGTCACTGGTTTTATCGAAGTGGCCGTTCAACAGGCGCTGCTGCGGCGTTGTAATCTGTACGAAAGGGTCCAGCTCCAGCTCGGAAACCGTCACGCTTGCATCGTGGTGATCGGTACCGGTGTAGAGCAGCAGTCCAGCGCTCTCGGTGACTGCCGTCACTGCCAGCTCGCTGCCGTGCACAGTCGAAATGTGGTCGCCCACCTTGAAGCGCAACCGGGTCAGCGGTGCGCTGTCAGCGGCGTAGGTGCGTTCTTCACCCACCGCCGGAAAGCTCAGTGTAACGCGTCGCGGCTCGACCTCGACGATGATCCCCAAACCCAGCTGCGCATCGGCATGGCTGACCCAGCGTTGACCTACGATGTATTCCATGGTGTCCCGTTTGCTGCCGGGCCCCAGGTTACGGCCCGCAAAAGACGCCTAGTCTACCATTGACGGGCAGCCGGGTTGAGGCTTGCGGCGCTTCTGCGCCGAAATTGCCGCGTTTATGCCCGCTCTTCGGGGAAAAACAGCGCCAGACTGTTGCGATAGGCGGCCTGGAGCAGGGTCTCGACGGGCACATCCAGCACGTCGGCCACACGTTCGGCAATGAAGGGCAGGTAGAACGGGGCGTTGGGCCTGCCCCGGTAAGGCACCGGGGTCAGGTAGGGTGCGTCGGTTTCCAGCACCAGTTGCTCCAGCGGCGTTGCGGCGACCACGGCGCGCACGTTGTCGGCGCTGTTGAAGGTGGTGATCCCGTTAAATCCCAGCATGAAACCGGCCTCCAGGCAGAACTCGGCCAGCGGCAGACCCGAGGTAAAACTGTGGATCACGCCCTTGCGCCGCAGCTGCGGTGCGTACTCGGCGAGAATGTCACGGGTATCTTCATCGGCGTCACGGGTGTGTATAACGACCGGCAGGTTCAGGTCCGCGGCCAGTGCCAGCTGCGCGGCAAACACCTGTCGCTGCACGCTCCGGTCGGCGTGGTCGTAGTAATAATCCAGGCCGATTTCCCCAATCGCCACGATTCTGGCGTCCTGTGCCTGCTCGCGAATCCTGGCTGCTACGTTGGCATTGAAGCCCTCGGCTTCGTGCGGATGAATACCCTGGGTGCCCCAGATATCGGGGGCCGTGCGGGTTAACGCGAGCACGCGGTCGAGGTTGGCGGCGGACACGGCAATGGTCACGATGCGCTCAACGCCGACACTGCGAGCGCGCAGCAGGGTGTCCTGCAGTGCCTCCGGTTCCAGGTAGTCGAGATGGCAGTGGGTCTCGATCAGCGGCGTGGCGAATAGCGGTATGTCGCGGCGTTTGCTGTTACTCATGCGGCCTCCGAGTGCGGGTTTGCGGCGCCCGTGCGGGCCGCCTGGAGAGTGCGGGACCGCCGCCGCTGCCGTCCGGCGCGCGTGTCTCCAGTTCGGTGATGGTGTCTGTGATCTGTTCCCATAGCCATTGGTGCAGGGGTGACTGATCCGTGCGGCGGTGCGCTACCAGCATGTAATTCAGCGTGTAATCGCTGCCCGGCGGCGTCGGCAGGGCAACGATGCCACTGGTGATATGGGTGTTTTGCAGAACATAGGCCGGGCCGGGCAGGAAATAGTCGGTACTGCGCAGCACTTCCATCGCCGTCATCAGGTGCGAGGTTTCCAGCGATCCCTGCAGGGGGCTGCGCACGCGCATGAACGCATCTGAGCTGCGCGCCAGCTCGGCCTGCTCCAGGTCGGGGATATAGACACGGATCAGCGGAAAGCTGGCCAGCCGGTCCCAGCTGATCTCACCCTGGGTCAGCGGGTGCCCTGCGCGCACCAGAATCGCGGTGGGCGCGCTCACCAGTTGCTGCACCCGATAGTCAGCGGGGTAATGGGATTGGGCGATATGAATTGCAAAATCCAGACTGCCGGTCGCCAGTGCCTCAAGCTGGTGCTCAAGGCGCGTGATCGTGCGTATGGAGAGTCGCGGTGCCAGTCGATGCAGCCGCTGGATGAATTCGGGAAGCAGCGCGATACCCACGTACTCGGAGAGGGCCACGGTGATTTCGCCCGTGTAGGTGTAGGGGTCAAAGCGTGAGCCGGAGACCAGTCGGTTGATATCGTCCAGTACCCCGCCCAGTTCTGCCGCAAGCTCCAGCGCGCGCGGCGTGGGCTGCATGCCGCGCTGGCTGCGCGTGAACAGGGGGTCGCCAAACAGGGTGCGCAGGCGACTCAGGGTTTTGCTCATGGCCGGTTGCGTGATGTGCAGGCGTTCTGCCGCCCGCGATACACTGCGTTCCTCGAGCAGTGCATGCAGGGCCACCAGCAGGTTCAGGTCGGTTTTGTGCAGATTGAGGGTGTCCACCGCTCAATTATGAATCATTTTCATGGCAAACATAAGAAAAATACATTGGATATATATCGAGAGGCTATCTATCCTTCGCCTATCTCATGAGCGTTTGCGTCCTCAGTGACGGAAGCGCCCATCCAGGTCCAGCAAGTGACAGTTTCAAACCCGCCGTCTGGCGGGTTTTTTTTGCCTGCGCGGCGCCGATTGGCGTTTCGTTGCGGGCACTACGGCGACGGCCAGTGCCTGGTAGGCCTCCTCAAGGCAGTCCCGATAGCGTTCCGGGTCTGGCAGCATGGCGCGGTCAGCGAGCACCGAGACGGTGACTTTGCCGCAATAGCTGAACACCATGTGAAAGATGCCCATACCGGGTGTAAGTACCCCCAGCCCGTAGTAGTCCATCAGGCGCGCTCCCGCACAGTACAGCGGCTGGTCTGGCCCGGCGACGTTGGAGACGACGGTCGACACGTTAAGCGGCAGGTAGCTGGAGAGATGATTGCGCGCCCAGAAATTCGCTACCGGGCGGGTCAGGGCCGGGGTGAACACCCCAGCCAGTTTCAGCATGTCGACCAGCGGGCTGACGCTGCCGGCTTTCTGTGCATCCAAGGAGCTGTGGTGAATGGCCTGTAACTGGGCTGCGGGGTCGGCGATGTCGGTGTGCAGGCATGTGAAGACCGAACCGACCTGGTTATGATCTTCGCTCGACGCCCGACGGGCGCGCATGTTGATGGGAATCGCGGCGGATAGCGCGGCGTCGGGGGCTTCTCCACACTGCTCGAGATAGCGTTGCAGTGCACCGCCGACCACGGCCAGCGCAACATCGTTGAGCTTGACTCCGGCTGCATCCTTGATCGCCTTGAAGTCCTGCAGCTTGAATTCAGCGGCGGTGAATACCCGGTGCGGACTCACCGGTGCGTTAAAGCGGGTCTTGGGGGCCTGCATGTCCAGGCCGGGATAATCGCCCTTGACCACCCCTGCCGCATAGCGCGCCAGCTTCAACGAGTTGCTCGCGGCGCCACTGACCACGCCGGCGACATTCTTGATACCGTTGACGGTAGCGCGGGACAGCAACTCCGCCATGCCGGGTGTGATGTCCACCAGGCGTGGCAGCGGCTCGGGGCTGGCGGCATGGTCCGGGGATGGCACCAGGTCGTGTATCAGCGCGGCGATGCTGTTGCCGCCCATGCCGTCAACCAGCGAGTGATGGATCTTGATCATGACCGCGAAGCTGCCCCTCGGGAGTCCGGGAATGCGATCCAGCCCCTCGATGATGTACGCTTCCCACAGCGGCTTGGACATGTCCAGCGGACGGGAGTGCAGGCGGGCAACCTGGATGCAGAGCTGGCGCCAGTCTCCCGGGCTGGGCAGGGCGATATGCCGCAGGTGGAACTCCACGTCGAAGCGCTCGTCCTTGACCCAGTAGGGACGATCCAGGCCACCGGGTACCTGCACCAGCCGGGTACGAAACAGCGGCTGGTTGTCCAGCCGTCGCTCAAATGTGGCAATGACCTGCTTGAAGCGAACCTTGCCACCCGGCGCTGTCGAAGGGTCGTAGATACCCAGGCTGGCAATGTGCTGCGGCGTGTTGCCCCGTTCAAGGTTGATGAAGGCCGCGTCCAGAATACCTAGCTGTTTCATCGTGGGCTCCGGTTTGCCGGCTGATGACGGATGGAAGATGTGTCTGCGTGGAAGCCGTTATATCATCATTGGTTCGGATGCTCTAGCGAGCGCCGTATGACGTACGTGGCAGCGAGGTAGGCGATGAGGCAGGAGGAGTCTGCAGTGGGCCGGGAGTGGTTGGCCATGCTTTGTGTCGTGCTGCTGGGGGCAGCGCCGTTCGCTGTGGTCAATGCCGCTCCCGGCGCAAGCTATGGCCATGATTTCATCCGCGCCGGCAAGGCATGGCCCGATGAGGCACCGGTTGCGCGCCGTGTGGATGTTGACCCGACCACCCGCCCGGAGTCGGCCGCATTGCAGCGTCAGCGGCTCGATGAACTGGAGATGCAGCAGGGGCCTTATGCCCCCGGCCTGACTGAGCCACTCGCCGATCTGGGACGCAGCCTGTCCCGGTCCGGGGATATCGTCGGCGCGGCGCGCGCCTACAACCGCGCCCTGCACGTGCTGCGCGTGAATGAGGGCCTCTACAGTGACAACCAGTTGCCGCTGATTCGCGAGCTGTTTTCGGTGCATCGCAGCCTGGGCGACTGGCGCGCGCTGGATGCGCGCTACGACTATTACTTCCGCTTGCTGGGCGGCGCGGGCCGGCAGCCCGACGCGCGCGCTGCGGCTGAGTACTTTCGCTGGCAGCGCGAGGCACTGCGGCGCGGGCTGGATGCCAGCGACCACCGGCGTCTGGTGCAACTCTATGAGAGCAACGAACAGCTGTTGACCGCTGCCCGCGACACACTGCCCGCGGAGCAGCGCTGGCCACTGGTCGACAGTCAGTTGCGCAATCTGTACATGATACAGGCCCAGGCCCGTCCTGACGCTTTTTCTTCGCGCAGTGACAGCGCGCTGGGCTTCGGCTTTCGTCAGGAGCCGGTGCAGGAGCTGGATGTCTACGAGCAGCGGCTGGTCACCCTACAGCGTCTTGCGGAGGGCCGTGGCACGGAACTGCTGGTTGAGTTCATTGCAGCACAGGATGTGCGCGACGAGGCGCTGCGTGCCCGCGCCTGGCTCGCACTCGCTGACTGGCGTCATTGGAACGGTGCACAGGGCGATGCACTGCAGGATTACCGCGCGGTAGCAGCGCACCTGCAGGCGACCGGTCAGCGGACCTTGCTCGATGAGTGGTTCGGCAGCCCGGTGGAATTGCCGGATAATGGCGCGTTTCTCCGCGACCCGGGCGAGGGCGGCGTGCTGGTCAGCGCCCGTTTCAGCATCAACGAGCGGGGCGTGGCACGGGATGTCGAAACCGAAGCCTACGACGAGGGCGACAAGGGCTTCGCCATGCGGCTCTACCGCGGCCTGCTGAGAACCCGATTTCGCCCGCGCCTGGAGGACGGTGCGCCGATTGCCAGTACCGGTGTCGAGCGGACCTACCGCTACCTCGACCCGGAAGCCATCAGGCGTTTTCGATCACCATGAGCGCACCGCGCGCTTCAACACTGCCGCGGCAGCGCCAGGGCAGAAGCTCGGCACAGTGCCGATCCACGCAACTCTGCGCCATGTCGAGGAACGTCGAACGCTCAGGGTCGGCAATGACAATGGTCTTCACGCCGGCCTTCACGGCGCGATTGACGAGGTTGGTAACCGGGCGCACCAGTTCATCCCAGAAACACACATCAGCAGCCAGCAACAGGTCATAGCTCGCCAGCTCCCGGGTGCTGATCTGCTCGAAACGTTTCACCTGGTGACGCGTGCTGACCCCGTTCAGGGCGGCAACTGCCTCGAGGTAGGGGAAGACGTCCGGGTCGGCATCCAGCGATGTGACGTCACTGCCCAGCCTGGAAGCGCACCAGATGCCGGCAATGCCCCAGCCGCAGCCGACGTCCAGCACCCGGGCGGCGTGCGCCGGCGGGTGTTTCTGTAGGTAATCCAGCAGCAGGCAGCTCGACTTCCACAGCTTGTTGCCATGAATGCTTGGCAGGTTGCCGCGGCGGCGGACGCGGCGTATCGCCGGATGTGCTGCGGTCGGCATAATCATGCCGCGGAAGCGGCGTTCGGTGCGCGGGCCCCTGCTGTTTGCCGCCACCTCAGTGCGACCGTTCCAGCAGCTCTACATCCTCAGCCTGAGGGCCCTTGTCGCTGGCGGCGGTGTGGAAGGCCACGCGCTCGCCGTCGCGCAGGCTGCGGCGGCCCTCGCCGCGAATTGACCGGAAGTGCACAAACACCTCCCGACCGTCGTCGCAGGTGATGAAGCCGAAACCCTTGGCGCTGTTGAACCATTTGACAGTGCCCTGTTCCCGGTTGCCGGCAGATTGCCGGGCAGCCCGCGCTGGTTTTTCCTGTCTGTCGTTTGCGGCCCGCGGGCCTTGTGTTGCCGACACCGGCCACAGTGCGCCCAGCAGCGCAGAACTGGTGGTGGCCACCGCGAACAACACCAGCAGGGTGGGATCGGGGAAGGGTAGGTCAAGCATGGAGCCCGCCAGCGCGGAGAGCGCCAGTGCAATGAGCAGTGTGATGATCAATTGGGACATTAAGCGCATGGTGTTCCTCGTCAGTTAATGGGTTGACGCCTGTGATGGAGAGCCAGGCGCAATTGAGCAGCCCTGCGGCGGCTGTCGCCGCGGGCAGTCAGTGTGAGACAGGTTAAACCTAAAGCATGGCGTGGGGCCGTGAGCGACCGCCTTTGCAATTCAGAGCTTCTGTACGTCCTCCGCCTGCAGGCCCTTGGGGCCCTCAACCAGGCTGAACTCTACAGTCTGACCCTCATTGAGAGTGCGGTACCCCTCGCCCTGAATCGAGCGGAAGTGCACGAACACGTCCTCGCTGCCTTCCTCGCGGGTTATAAAGCCGAACCCCTTGGCGTTGTTAAACCACTTCACCGTGCCACTTACACGTTCATTCATACCCCTTTCCTCGGTATTTCCTGCCACTTTTTATTATTCCCGGCGCATGTCTGCGACGGGTTCTGAATGCTTGCACCGAGTGTGTGCGTTACAGCTGCGCGATATAATCCGCCTGCCCGCGCAGCTTGTGCAGCGCCTGATCCAGCGCCGCCAGTTTTTCCCGTTCCTTGTCGACCACATCCTGCGGCGCCCGATCAACAAAGTTGCTGTTGCCCAGTTTGCCCTGCAGACGGCCGCGCTCCTTCTCCAGTTTCTCCACCTCACGGCCCAGCCTGGCCAGCTCGGCATCGCGGTCAATAAGCCCGGCAAGCGGTACCAGCAGTTCCAGCTCTCCCACCAGTCCCGTGGCGGCAACCGGTGCCTGGGCATCGGTATCCAGCCATTCAATGCTGTCCAGCCGGGCGAGCTTCTTCAGGAAACCGGCGTTGTTCCGCAGCCGCTCGCGATCCAGATCGCTCCCGTTGCGACACATCAGGTCCAGACCCCGGCCCGGCGGCACGTTCATTTCTCCACGGATGTTCCGAATGCCGACAATCACCGCTTTGAGCCATTCTATCTCCGCATTCGCGGCACTGTCCACGGCGCCGGCATCGCTCTCCGGCCAGGGCTGCAGCATGATACTGGGACCGGTAATGCCTGCCAGTGGCGCGGCACGTTGCCATATCTCTTCGGTGATAAACGGCATGATGGGGTGCAGCAATCGTAGCCAGGTTTCCAGCACGGTGATCAGGGTGTGGCGCGTTCCGCGCAGCTGCTCGGGCGCCGCCTGCTCGTCCCAGAGCACCGGTTTCGACAGTTCCAGATACCAGTCGCAGTACTCGTTCCAGATGAACTCGTAGAGTGCCTGGCTTGCGAGATCGAAGCGGTACTGGTTGATTGCATTCGCTACCGCATCCGCCGTCTCCTGCAGGCGTGAGAGAATCCAGCGGTCTGCGAGGCTGAGTTGCAGAGGCAGGCTCGCGTCAGTGCCGCAGTCCTGCTGCTCGCAGTTCATCAGCACATAGCGCGCCGCGTTCCAGATCTTGTTGCAGAAGTTGCGATAGCCCTCAATGCGGCCTATGTCGAACTTGATGTCCCGGCCGGTGGAGGCCAGCGAGCAGAAGGTGAAGCGCAGCGCATCAGTGCCGTAGGCGGCCAGACCCTCGGGGAACTCGGCGCGTGTCTGCTGCTCGATCTTTTTCGCCAGCTGCGGTTGCATCATGCCCTGGGTGCGCTTGGCCACCAGCGGCTCGAGTGCTATGCCATCGATGAGGTCAATCGGGTCCAGCACGTTGCCCTTGGACTTGGACATTTTCTGGCCCTGGGAGTCGCGCACCAGGCCGTGTACATACACGGTCCTGAAGGGCACCTGGGGCCTGCCATCCGTGTGTTTGAGAAAATGCAGGGTGAGCATGATCATCCGCGCCACCCAGAAAAAGATGATATCGAATCCGGTCACCAGCACATTGGTGGGGTGGAAGGTGCGCAGTTCCTCGGTATCGTCCGGCCAGCCCAGCGTGGAGAAGGTCCACAGCGCCGAGCTGAACCAGGTGTCCAGCACGTCCTCGTCCTGCAGTAGTTCGGTGCCTGCGTCCAGGGCGTATTTTTCCCGGACTTCGGCTTCATTGCGTCCAACGTAGACCTTGCCGTGTGTGTCGTACCAGGCCGGAATGCGGTGCCCCCACCAGAGCTGCCGGCTGATACACCAGTCCTGGATGTCGCGCATCCAGGCGAAATACATGTTCTCGTATTGTTTCGGCACAAACTGGATACGGCCGTCTTCAACAGCGGCGATGGCGGGCTTCGCCAGGTCTGCCACCTTGACGTACCACTGGTCGGTAAGCCACGGCTCCACCACGGCACCGGAGCGGTCACCGCGAGGTACCTTGAGGGTATGAGGCTCGATTTTCTCGAGCAGTCCCAGTGCGTCGAATTCGGCGACGATGGCCTTTCGCGCCTCGAAACGCTCCATGCCAGCGTACGCTGCGGGTGCCTGCTCCCCGTGTTGGGCGGCGTAGCCCTCAAAGGTGAGTACGGTGAATTCGCCGAGAACGTGCGCGTTGCGGTCGAAAATATTGATCAGCGGCAGGTTGTGGCGTTTGCCCACTTCATAGTCGTTGAAGTCGTGTGCGGGCGTGATTTTGACGCACCCGGAACCGAATGCCGGATCCACATAGTCGTCGGCAATAATCGGCACCAGGCGGCCGGTCACGGGCAGGCGTACTTGTTTACCGATCAGGTGCTGGTAGCGAGGGTCCTCCGGATGCACGGCAACCGCGCTGTCGCCGAGCATGGTTTCAGGTCGTGTGGTGGCGACGACCAGATGCCCTGCCTCGCCCTCCAGGGGATAGCGGAAATGCCAGAGCGAACCCTGTTCTTCTTCATTCAGCACCTCCAGGTCGGAGATGGCCGTGTTGAAAACCGGATCCCAGTTCACCAGGCGCTTGCCCCGGTAGATGAGGCCCTGGTCATACAGCTGTACAAAGACTTCACCGACCGCTGCGGAAAGGCCCGGATCCATCGTGAACCGTTCGCGGCTCCAGTCAACCGAGGAGCCGAGGCGGCGGATCTGGCGGGTAATGTTGCCGCCGGATTCCCCCTTCCACTCCCAGACTTTGCTCAGGAAGGCTTCACGGCCCAGATCGTGGCGCGAGACGCCGTTCGCTGCCAGCTGCCGCTCCACGACCATTTGCGTTGCGATACCTGCGTGGTCGGTGCCCACCTGCCACAGTGTATTGTCGCCGCACATGCGGTGGTAGCGCACGAGACAGTCCATGATGGCGTTGTTGAAGCCGTGACCCATGTGCAGGCTGCCGGTGACATTCGGCGGTGGGATCATGATGCTGTAGCTGCGGTCGCCGCCACTGGGCTTGAAATACCCCTGTTGCTCCCAGTGGTCGTACCAACGGGATTCTATTGCGGCAGGTTGGAAGGTCTTGTCCATCGCGTCAGCTGTCCGGGTGCGAAAAGCGCGGGATTATACGCCGCTGAGGTCGTGCTTTTCCAATTGGTAACCTCGGGCTTTGTAAAAGCGCCAGGATTCCCGCAGTACCGCGAGACTGGCTTCGTCCTGGGTCACCACCTCGGCGACCCGGTGGAAACGGGCGAAAAATGCCGGCACCTGTAGCTGCAGGTTGATCAACAGGTCATCGTGCCCGGCAGGCTCTTCGCCCCAGCCGATCGCCACGAGGTCGGAGCCGGGGTCTCCGGCCAGTCCATGTGGCAGGAAACTGCCCGGGCGAAAGGCCCAGAGCAGGGTGTCCAGCGCGCGCGCCTGATCCTGGTCCCGGGCGTGAATATAGATGCGGTGTCCGCGCTGAAACGCCTTGTCGGCGAGGCGGGCGGCGACCTGCAGGCGACGTGCCTCGCCAGCCTGCTGGATCACGTAGAACCCGACCCGGGTCATGTCAGCCTGCGGCCCGGTCCTGCAGATAGCGGGTGAGCATCGCGACAGGACGCCCGGTAGCACCCTTGGGCGCGCTGTTCCAGGCGGAGCCAGCGATGTCCAGGTGCGCCCAGGGGTAACCCTCGGCAAACGCAGCGAGGAAGCAGGCAGCGGTTATCGAACCGCCCTCGGGTCCGCCGATGTTGGCGAGGTCCGCGAAGTTGCTGTTGAGTTGCTTGCGGTAGTCCTCCCACAGTGGCATGCGCCAGCCGCGGTCGTGGGTGACGGTCCCCGCTTGCAGCAGCTGCTCGGCCAACGCGTCGTTGTTGGCATAGACAGCCGAGGCGTGCGAGCCCAGCGCGACGACGCAGGCGCCGGTCAGTGTCGCGATGTCGATGACGGCGGCGGGCTTGAGACGGCGGGCAAAGGTGAGCGCGTCGCACAGGACCAGGCGGCCTTCGGCATCGGTATTGAGAATCTCGATGGTAGTGCCCGACATGCTCTTGACCACATCACCGGGTTTGGTGGCCCGGCCGCTGGGCATATTTTCCGCAGCGGCGATAATGCCGGTGACGTTCAGCGGCAGTGCCATATCGATCACCGCCTGCAGGGTGCCGAGCACACTTGCCGCCCCGCACATGTCGTACTTCATCTCATCCATCTTTGCCCCGGGTTTGATGGAAATGCCGCCTGAGTCGAAAGTGATTCCCTTACCCACCAGAACCTGGGGTGCGCTGCCCGACTTGCCGCCACGATACTCGATGACAATCAGCTTGGCGGGCTCGTCGCTGCCGGCCGACACCGAGAGCAATGAGCCCATGCCCAGCTCGCGCATTTTCTTCTCCTCCAGCACCTGGGTGCGCACTTTGCTGTTGCCGCGGGACAGCTTGCGCGCCTCGCTGGCCAGATAGGTGGGCGTACAGATGTTGCCCGGAAGGTTGCCCAGTTCACGGGTATAGTTGATTCCCCTGCCCAGTGCGGCGCCCTGGTCCAGCGCCGCCTGCGCCTGCTGGCTGGACAGGCCCTTGCCGGGATTGACCGCCAGTTTCTTCAGTGCAAGGGGATCCTTGGGTTTGGAGAGGGTGCGCGTGTAGCGGTAACTGCCAACGGTGATAGTGCGCGCGACCAGTTCCAGCAGCCAGGCGCCCTCCACATCATCGTTCAGCAAATCGGCAGCGTGCAGTAGCGCCTCGGTTGTGCTGCAGGCGTTCAGTGCGGTGCTCAGCCCCTGCACGGTTTCACGCGCGACGGCCGGGTTGAACTTTGCGCGCTCGCCGCAGCCCAGCAGCATCACGCGGTCGGCATTGCCGATTCCGGGCAACAGCTGGGTCTCCCCCGGCTTGCCTTTGAAGTCCCCGAGTTTGAGTGCGGCGCGCAGCGTGCCGGCGCTGTCCAGGGCCTCCGCGGTGGCGGACAGCTCATTGCCGAACACCGCGACAATGGCGCAGCGGGTTTTGCTCTTGGCCGGGTCCGCGCTGGCGCGGGCGATGTTAAAGGTGAGTGTGCTCATTATCGGTGCCTGCTAGTTTTCGTGGGCGGGGAAAAGAGCGCTAGTGTATGATGTACAGCGAAGAAACTGAACCTTTGGCGGTGGCCCCGATCAGGTGCCTGCCACGTTGCAATCTGGGCCTGCATGAAAATCCTGGCGTATCTGACCCGCGACGTCCTGCAACACACCGTTGCGGTGAGTTTTACATTGCTGGTAATCATTTTCAGTGGACGCTTCGTCAAGTACCTTGCCGAGGCCGCGGTGGGCAACCTCGCCGGCGATATTCTGCTGCCGGTCATGTTCTTTCGCCTGCCTGGCTTCCTTGAACTCATTCTCCCGCTGGGTCTCTTTCTCGGCATATTGATGGCCTATGGCAGGCTGTATGTGGAAAGCGAAATGGTCGTGCTTTCGGCCTGTGGCGTCAGCCCCACCCGGCTGGCCGGCTACACGCTGGTGTCGGCCCTGCTGGTGATGACCCTGGTAGCCCTGCTCAGCCTGTTGGTGACGCCGCTGGGAGCGGCGCGCTCGTCGGCGCTGCTGGATGACCCGGAAACATCACAGGGCCTGCAAACTCTCGCTGCGGGTCGCTTCCAGAACCGTAAATCAAGCGGCGTGGTCAGCTATGCCGAGCGCATAGACCCGGACAGTGGTGTGATGCACGCTGTCTTCCTGTCGCAGCAGTCCGCGGTACCGGGTGGGGGCACCCGGTTGACGATCACCGTGGCCTCCGAGGGCGAAATTGTCCTCGATGCCGAGACCGGCGCGCGTTACCTGGAATTACGCGACGGTTACCGCTATAGCGGGCAGCCAGGCGAGCTTGACTATGAGGTCGTGGAGTTCAAGCGCTTCGGCGAGCGCATTCCCGAACCGGAAGGCGGTATTCGCAGTGTACCGCGGGTCGATGCGCGCCCCACCCGGGCGCTGCTCGAATCGCCGGTCGCGGAAGAGCGTGCTGCGTTGCACTGGCGTCTGTCACTGCCGGTTACCGTGCCCATCGTGGCCATTATCGCCCTCGCCCTCAGTCGTACAGACCACCGGCGCGGTCGCTACATCAAGATGGCACCCGCCTTCGCCCTGTACCTCATCTACCTGGTTTTGTTGACCAAAGCGCGCTCGGCCATGGAGGAGGGCGCGGGCCCGCTGGTGTTCTGGGCGGTGCACCTGCTCTACGCTACGCTCGCCCTGGTGCTGCTCTACGGTGACACCCTGCGCCGACGCCTGCGCAGCGGTCGATCCCGGGGAGGCGTCGATGCGCCTGCTTGACTGGTACATCGGGCGGACACTGCTCGCCTCCATTTTTATGGTGCTGCTGGTCATTGTGGGTATCGACGTGGTTTCCGTGTTCATCGATGAATCCGGCAGCCTCAGTGAAACCTACACCTTTCTGGAAATGTCCCGCTATGTCGTATTGACGATCCCCGGTCGCCTCTATGAGTTCATACCCTCCGCAGCACTGATTGGCAGCCTGGTCGGTCTCGGGCAACTGGCAACAGCCAGCGAGCTCACTGTCATGCGTGGTGCAGGTGTATCTATCGCGCGTCTCGTTGTGGTGGTCATGAAGTACGCCCTGTTGGTGGCGTTGGCAGGATTCACACTGGGGGAGGTGGTGGCGCCGCCAGCCGAGCAACTGGCCGAGAGTCGCCGCGCCTTGGCGCAAAGTGCGCCTGGCGGGCTCGCTGGCCGTTACGGCATCTGGAATCGCGAAGGCGATTCCTACCTGTACTTCAATGCGGTAGAGAGTGAAACCGCCCTGCGCGGGGTGGTGCTGGTACAACTGGATGAGCGTCGGCGCATGGTGTCGTCACTTGCCGCGCAGCGTGCCCGCTTCGCCGGTGACCACTGGGTGCTGGAGGACGTGGTGAAAACGGATTTCAGCAGTTGGGAGACGACCCGCGTGCGTGCCGAGACCCTGCGTTGGGACACCGGCATTACACCGCAGTTACTGACCATGGAAGTCGTTTCCCCGGAACGACTGCCCCTGCTTGATCTGCAGCGGTACAGCCACTATCTGCAGCAGCAGGGCCTGGATGCCGACGACTTCGAACTCGCCATGTGGCGCAAGTTGTTGCAGCCTGCCTCCATTGCAGGGTTGGTGCTGGTCGCGATCGCGTTTATTTTCGGCCCGCTGCGCGATGGCACCCTGGGCTTGCGCATATTTGCCGGCGTGCTCGTCGGCGTGGCCTTCCAGATCGGCGAAGACCTGCTGGGCCCGGCGAGTCTGGTATTTGGCTTTCCGCCGCTGTACGCGGCGCTGGCGCCTGTATTGCTGTGCATTGGCGCGGGTGTGGCACTGCTCCTGCGCACCCGTTGAGCCTGTACTGGCGGACTACTTTTTTGCCTTGGGCAGCAGCTGGAGCCGGGTGCCGCTCAGGGTGTCATGCCAGTAGCGCCCCTGTTTGTCGAACAGGCACCACCAGTAGCCCAGACCCGCGGGCAGCAGGGAGACCAGTGTGGCCGCGCAGCGCAGCAGGCAGCGCCCGGTACCAGGAGGCTGGCCCTGCTCATCGACCAGTTTGATCCGCCACGCCTGCATACCCAGGGTTTGTCCCCCCTTGCGCCAGAACAGGGTAAAGAAGATCGCCACACAGCAGACGCTCAGCAACTGCACGATGTGCGGATTCATCTGGTAGTAGTCGACGCCCTCCTCAATGCCAAGCACCCACATTTCCACTGCACTGGCCACGGCAACGGTGACGCCGATCAGCGGTATGACCAGCAGGGTGTCGTACAGCAGGGCGGCGAGCCTGCGCAGTAGCGAAGGGGGGGCGATCGGTTCCTGTTCGGGCATGATGGCTCCTGCTGGATTGAAGGCGCGGAGAGTCTAGCACCGCGTGCGCATTACCGGATTGTAAATTGTTCTGCCGCGCCCGGCAGTGCTACATTGCCGCATCAATCAGGCAGGGGAAAGGCGGATGAACGTGCTGCTGGTGGAGGATGACCGCGCGGTGGCCGATTTTATTGTGTCGGAACTGCAGGAAGCCGGGCATGCCTGTACCCACTGTGCTGACGGTGAGTCAGGCCTCGCGGCTGCGCGCAGCGGCCAGCACGATGTGCTGGTGGTCGACCGCATGCTACCGCGGCTCGACGGACTGGCCCTGCTGCGCAGGCTCCGCGAGGGGGGTCAGCGTACGCCGGTGCTGCTCTTGAGTGCCCTGGGCAGTGTCGACGACCGGGTGCAGGGGTTGCACTGCGGCGCCGACGACTATCTCGTAAAGCCCTTCGCCATGGCCGAGCTGCTGGCGCGTCTGGAAATCCTGGCGCGACACGCGCGGGAGTTGGGTGCCGAGGTGGCAACGCGCCTGCAGGTCGCCGATCTGGAAATGGACCTGCTCAGCCAGGAGGTGCGGCGTCAGGGCGAAGTGATCAGTCTGCAGCCGCGCGAGTACAAGTTACTGGAGTATCTCATGCGTCACGAAGGGCAGGTGGTCACCCGTGCCATGTTGCTGGAGCACGTATGGGGGTATCACTTCGATCCGCAGACCAATGTTATCGATGTGCACGTGTCCCGCCTGCGGCAGAAAATCGACCGCGATTTTTCGCCCCAGCTGCTGACCACGGTACGGGGTGCCGGATACACCCTGGGCGCGGGCTAGGCCATCATGCGCTTCCTGGATGTCGTCAAGAGCCTGACGTTCCGCTATATCGCCAAGTATGTCACCGCGCTCAGCGCCACGGTGTTTCTGCTCCTGGCGGTTCTTTACGCCTATTTCAGTTACGGCTATTTCAGCGAGCTCCGGTCGTCTATTCTGGATGAACTGGAGACCCTGCAAGTTGTGTATGCGGGGCAACAGCTGCCGGGCGTTGAGCAGTATCTGGAGGATCAGCGCAACCTGCCGACGATCGGGCGCTTCAACTACCTGATTGTCGACGGGAATGGCAACAAGATTGCCGGCGATCTGGCGCAGACGCCGCGCTACCGTGAATTTTCCGGTGGCTGGCTCGGCTTCCAGCTGGCGCTGCTCAACTGGGGGGAGCCGGTAGATGTCGATTTTCTCGCCCGGCGGGCGCAGCTCGGTGGCGGAGTCGACGCGCTGGTCGCGCGTAATTATGCCGATGCGATCGCCAGCGGTGGTCTGGTCTTCAACACCCTGTTCAGGGCCATGATTGCCACCCTGCTGCTGGGCATTGTGGGCGGATTTTTCAGCGCCGCTACGACCCTGCACCGGTTTGAACGCCTGAACAGTGAGCTCTCTAGCATTGTGCGCGGGAACTTTTCCCAACGCCTTACGGTGGCGGGAAAGCACGGTTACCCGCGGGAGCTGGCACGGGCGATGAACCAGATGCTGGATCAGATCGGATCATTGATGCAGGGCGTGCGCCTGGTCTCCGACAACATCGCGCACGATCTGCGCACGCCCCTGACACGCATTCGCAATCAGTTGAGCCAGCTGCGGCAGCGGTTGGACGCCACGGGGCAGGACGAGGTTGATCGTATTATCGAGGACTGCGACAGCCTGCTGTCATCCTTCAATGCGCTGCTGCGCATCTCAGCGCTGGAGTCAGGCAGTCGTCCGCCGGTGCATGCCCGTGTGGACCTGTCCAATGTGCTGGCGGATGTGGTTGAGCTGTATGAGCCGGTGGCCAACGAGCGCGATATCCAGCTGCGACTGTCGCTTGCGGCAGGCATTTCCTGCCCGGGCGACACCGACCTGCTGTTCCAGATGTGCGCCAACCTGCTGGACAACGCCATCAAGTACACACCCAACGGCGGACAGATCGAGGTCGGGCTGTCGCGACAGCCCGAGGGCAACGAGATCGTGGTGGCCGATTCCGGGCCGGGTATCGACCCGCTGGACCGCAAGAACGTGTTCCGACGCTTCTTCCGTGTTGAATCCAGCCGTGGCGAGCAGCCCGGGCACGGTTTGGGCCTGAGTCTGGTGCAGGCGATCGTGCATTATCATGCCGGGAGGATTGTGCTCGATGACAATGAGCCGGGGCTGCGTGTCGAGGTTATTCTGCCGGCGGTGGATCAGCCAGACTGATAGCGCTGGTATCCGGTGCCGCGGCGGTGTCTCGTTTGCGGTACTGCGATTCCAGTACGTCGGCGCCGGGCGGCGCGAGGCTGATTCCGGATACGTCCACGTCGCGTGCCGCGGGTCGCGAGGGCGTTTCAAGCAGATCGCTGCCGGGTTCTGCCAGCGACAGCCCTGAGTCGGGGATCGGCGCCGCTGCTGTGTTGCGCTCCAGCGTGGGAATTGTCTCGCCAACGTCGCCCAGTGTGAGGTGGCTGGTGTCCGGCGGTGGCGGCGCGGGCGCACTCGGCGCCGCAAGACGCGCACCCACCTCGGCCACATCGAGCGGGGGTGGCTCGGGAATCGCACTGGGTTGCGCTGCCCGCTCTTCCGGGCGCAGGACATCGCTGCCCGGTGGTGCCAGGCTCAGGCTCGAGGGGGTATCCCGGGGTACTTGCCGGATGATCGGTTTGCCGCCGGCACTCTCGATCGCTTCCCGGTATTTACGCGCTACATCGGCATCACAATCCCGTTTCAACAGTTGCGGTTTGCCGCTGAACAGCTTGTCGAGGGTCTGTTCGCCGGCCTTGAACAGGCGCCCCAGGTTGCGACGCACGGTGGCCTCATCCTGACCATCGAGAAGTTCTCCTGCGAACATGACATCGTAACGGGTATCCATGGGTCGTCCTGCCTGCCCTTGCCTGATTCGAGTATAGGCGTTGACGGCGGGCAGACCAAGCGCCACCCGGTGGGCCGCCACCCGGTGGGGTGTCGTTTGGCGGCCACCCACGCGCTGCCGCAAGCGAGTACCGCCGTGCGCCGATCTCGGGTAAAATTGACCCCACAATTCTGGAGGTTTTATGTCCGTCGAAGAACAGATTCGGGAACAGTTGATCGCCGGTCTGGCGCCTGTGCACCTTGAGGTGGTGAATGAAAGCCACCTGCACAGCGTGCCGCCCAATTCAGAGACCCATTTCCGTGTGGTCCTCGTCAGCGATGCCTTTACCGGCAAACGCCAGGTAGCCCGACACCAGCAGGTGTATGGTCTGCTGGCGGCACAGATACAGGGGCCCGTGCATGCGCTGGCCCTGCACACCTACTCGCCCCCGGAGTGGCAGGCGCGGGAGCAGCCGGCACCGGCTTCACCGGATTGCCTGGGCGGCAGCAAGGCGGAGTCACAGGGGGCGCAGGCATGACGGACACGGTGGTTGCCGCGCTCTACCGTTTCGTCACCCTGGACGACTACCGGGCGCTGCGTGAACCCCTGCTGGATGTGTGTCTGGATGCTGGCGTCAAGGGCACACTGCTGCTCGCCGCAGAGGGCATCAACGGCACGATTGCGGGCTCCCGGGAGGGCATTGACCGCGTGCTTGGCTGGTTGCGTAGCGACCCCCGACTTGCCTTGCTGGAGCACAAGGAGTCGCTGGATACCGCCATGCCGTTCTACCGCATGAAGGTCAAGCTGAAACGGGAAATCGTCACCATGGGCATTGACGGTATCGACCCCAATCGTGTGGTGGGCACCTACGTGGCGCCCCACGACTGGAATGACCTGGTCAACGACCCTGACGTGCTGCTGCTGGATACGCGCAACCGCTATGAATACGGTATCGGCTCCTTTCGCGGTGCCATAGACCCGCAAACCACGTCTTTTCGCGAGTTTCCCACTTTTGTGCGTGAAAACCTTGACCCTGCAAAGCACCGCAAGGTGGCGATGTTCTGCACTGGCGGGATCCGCTGTGAGAAGGCCTCTGCCTTTATGCTGCAGGAGGGATTCGAGGAGGTCTACCACCTGCAGGGCGGTATCCTCAAATACCTCGAGGAAGTGCCAGAGGCCGAGAGCACCTGGGAAGGTGAGTGTTTCGTTTTCGATAACCGGGTGGCCGTCAATCACAGGCTGGAAAAGGGACAGTATGACCAGTGCCACGGCTGTCGCCACCCGATCACGGAAGCCGACAAGGCTTCCGGGCGTTATCAGCGCGGGGTGTGCTGCCCGCAGTGCTACGACAGCCTGACGGAAGACCAGAAGGCCCGATTTGCGGAGCGTCAGCGGCAGATAGAGCTGGCGGCGCAGCGGGGTGAGCAGCATGTGGGTGCGGCGCCGCCACTGCGGCAGCGACGCCGTGCCGCGACTGCCGGGGAGTCCTGATCCGGCATTCGCGGTGCCTCAGCGGCGTGGTGGGGGCGGTGGTGAAAGCCGGGACGGCAGCGCGTTGCGCACCGCCGCTATGGGGACGAAGCGGCTGTCCTGCAGTCCGTCACCTTCCGAAATAATACCGCTCAGGAGCGGCTCTCCGTCATCGTTCAGCTGTATCACGGCGCCGCCGGAGGCGCCTTTGTGTGCCCGGCAGTCACTGTAGCCCAGCGCAGCATTGCTGCGTGTGATGCGGCAGGTGGGGTCGTAACTCAGAATACGGCCCCCGGCGCCGACGCCGGTATCCCTCGAATAACCCGCCATCAGCACAGTTTTCTCCGTGTCGGCCAGCCCCGGGTGTAGTGCCAGTGCTGGAATATCCGCGCGCGCTACCGCTTCCGTCAATCGCAGCAGCGCCCAGTCAGCTGCCATGCTGCCGCCGTCTGCAACCGGACGCGCGCTGATGATGCGCGGCGCCGGGGACCCGGGCAGGAGGGTGAAGGTAATGCGCTTGCTGAGGTCGCGGTACGCCTCCAGGCAGTGCCAGGCGGTCACAATAAGGTCAGCCTCAGGTGCCTCGTCAGCCGCGATCAGCGTGGCACTGCACCGTTCGGTGTGGTGCGTGGCGTGGCCCTGTTCGGTTTTCAGGCCGGGCACGCTGAGTTGGCCTATGGCAGATAGCCAGCGCGGTGACTGTCCGGACAGTTGCTGCCGAGGGTCTTCGCCCGCTGCATTGGCGAAGATGGGCAGGAGCAGTTGCAGGGCGAGCGTGCGAACCAGGGCTTTTTTTCCAGAATGGCTCAACATGTTGGTCAGCCTTGTGCGGTGCATGCTTGGTCATCGCTATCGGGGTCAGTAGCATGGTCGACGAATGCGGTCGAGCAAGCAAGCAGAGGTGAGTATGCAGCAGAGTAAACAGTGTATTGCGGTGGTGACAGGGGCCAGCCGGGGCGCTGGCAAGGGGATTGCACTGGCCCTGGGTGCTACCGGTGCCACCGTGTACATCACCGGCCGCAGCTGGGCCGCGGGTGAGGCCGCGCTACCCGGTTCACTGACAGAGACGGCGCAGGCCATTGAGGCGGCGGGCGGGGTTGCTGTCCCGGTCCGCTGCGACCACAGCGTGGATGCCGACGTTGCAGCGCTGTTCGCACGCGTGCAGCAGGAGCATGGACGGCTGGACATTCTCGTGAATAACGCGACCAGCCTGCACCCGGCGCTCACCGAGACCGGGCCGTTCTGGGAGAAGCCGCTGGATCTGACCACGCTCTGGGACGTGGGCATGCGCTCGCACTACACCGCAAGCTGGTATGCTGCCCCCCTGCTGCTCGCCAACGGTGAGGGGTTGATTGTCAATACGTCGTCCTTCGGTGGACGCATCTACATGCATGGGCCGGCCTATGGTGCCGGCAAGGCTGCGATTGACAAGATGGCGCACGATATGGCGGTGGACTTTCGTCCGCATAAGGTAGCCGTGATTTCCCTGTGGATGGGGTTGTTGCTGACCGAGCGCACGCAGCAGGTATTCGACGCCGAACCGGACAAGTACGCGGATCTGATGGCGACCGCAGAGCACCCGGAATTCAGTGGTCGTGTGATCGCAGCCCTGTGGGCCGACCCGGAGCGAATGGTTCACAGCGGCACGGTGTGCATCGGTGCCGAACTCGGGGAGGCTTATGGTGTGCAGGACATCAACGGCAATCAGCCGCCATCACACCGCGCATTCTTCGGGCCGCCGACGACTTTTGGTGACGCGGTGGTCGAGTAGCCATACCTTAAATAGAGGATGCCGCTCGCCTGTACCTCGCGTTTAATGGCCGTTCGGGCGTACAGTCGTCACTTACAATAGCAATAACAGGTAGCAGGAGGTTTTCATGGCCACTTCATCAGCCGGCGCGATATCTGCGGCGGATACCCACAGTCTGGGTTCGGCGCGCGCCGAAGCCCTTCTCGAAGCTGCCCGCGCGCTCGGGCCCGTGCTCCGGGAGCGCTCTGCCCAGTGCCGCGCCGAACGCAAGGTGCCGGTAGCAACTATCGCCGATTTCCACGCCGCGGGCTTTTTCAAGATGTTGCAGCCCGAGCAGTGGGGTGGCTATGCCATGGACCCGCAGGTGTTTTATTGCGTGGGGCTGGAGATTGCCCGGCACTGCATGTCCAGCGCCTGGGTGTTGGGCGTGGTTGCGGTGCATAATTGGCAACTTGCCGTGTTTGATGACCGTGCCGCCGCTGATGTCTGGGGTGACGATCCGTCGGTACTCATCTCCTCGTCCTACGCACCGGTAGGCAAGGTGACACCGGTCGAGGGGGGCTACCGGCTCAGCGGTCGCTGGAGTTTCTCCTCGGGCAGCGAGCACTGCCAGTGGGCGTTTCTCGGGGCGGTGGTGCCCACAGCAGAAGCGCCCTTCGACATGATGAATTACCGCACTTTCCTGGTGCCGGTGAGCGACTACCGGATTGTGGATAACTGGGACGTGGTGGGATTGCAGGGAACCGGCAGCCACGATGTGGTGGTGGAGGACGCCTTCGTGCCAGAGCACCGCACTCACCGCTCCATTGACGGCTACCTCTGCGACAATCCGGGCAACGCGGTCAACGACGCGCCGTTGTACCGGCTCCCGTTCATGCAGGTGTTCGTGCGCGCCGTGTGCACAGCGAGCCTCGGTGCCTTGCAGGGCTCACTTGACGATTTTGTGGACGTGGCCAAAACGCGGCGTATCGGCCCCAATATCATGAGTGCGGATCCCGCCGTGCGCCGCCTGGCAGCGGAGGTCAAAGCGTCCATCGAGGAAATGAAGCTCACGATGTTGCGGAATTTTGATGCCATGATGGCCTGCACACGCGCCGGTGAACCGATTCCGGTGGAAGATCGCGTTCGTTATCGCTACGATTCCGCCGTCGTGGCCGACCGCTGTCTTGAGCTCTCGGGGCGCATGTTGAAGGCGGCGGGTAGCGGCGGCATCCGCCTGGGGAGCGAACTGCTCGCGCGACACCTGGATATACTGGCGAGCCAGGCGCATGTGGCCAACAATTCACTGCCTTTCGCCGACAATATGGGCGGCGTGCTGTTTGGCGAGGAAAACCGCGACTACGCGATCTGATCTGTGACAGGGGTGAACAACATGGCATACAAGGGACTGCTACCCGAGGGCAATTACGCGGACTGCGCCAACGGCTATCGCATACATTACCTCGATGAGGGGCAGGGCGATGTGGTCGTGTTTCTACACGGCTCCGGCCCGGGCGCGAGCGGCCACAGCAATTTCAAGGGCAACTACCCGGCTCTGGTCGAGGCAGGCTATCGTTGCATCGTCCCCGACCATATCGGCTACGGTTTCTCCGACAAGCCCGACGATGTCGATCACACGCTCGACTTTTTCGTGGAGTGCATCAAACAGACGCTGGATACCGTGTGCGTAGAGCGCTGCACCGTGGTCGGCAACTCGCTGGGTGGTGCGGTGGCCCTGGGGCTCGCGCTGCAGCACCCGCAGCTGGTGGAAAAGCTGATCCTGATGGCGCCGGGTGGCCTGAGTGAATTGCATGAATACCAGCAAATGCCTGGCATGCAGAAAGTGTTCAAGGTGTTCGGTTCTGGCGAGCCGGTAACTCACGAGGTCATGAAGGACCTGTTCGCGACGGGACTGATGTACGATCCGCGTCATGCCACCGACGAGTTGGTGAAAGAACGTATGCAGATCATGCAGATCATGAACGGCCATGTGATGGCAAGCATGAAGATCCCGGTGCTCACCTCGCGCCTGGCGGAAATCCAGTGCCCGGTGCTGGGCTTCTGGGGCATGAATGAGAAAATGATGCCGGAGAACGGGATTCTGGCGATGGCCAAGAACCTCAAGCATATGCGGCTCATCCTGATTTCCGAGTGTGGACACTGGGTGATGGTGGAACACGAGGATCTGTTCAATCGCGAATGTGTGGAGTTCCTGCGTCATGGATGAGGCCGGCCGCATGGCTCTGGGCGATGAGCTCTATCGCGCACTGCGCGAATTCCGTACCCTGGCGCCGCTCACCGAGCGCGCTCCCGACATCACCATCGACGATGCCTACCACATCAGCCTGCACATGCTGAATCTGCGCCTGGAGCGCGACGGGGAGCGCGTCGTCGGCAAAAAAATCGGCGTCACCAGCAAGCCTGTGCAGGATATGCTGGGGGTGTTCCAGCCCGATTTCGGCTTTCTCACCAATGTCATGGAGTTTCCGGATGGCGCGGACATTCCGGTGGCGGGGCACCTGATTCAGCCCCGCGCGGAAGGTGAGATCGCCTTTCGCCTGAAGAAGGACCTGCAGGGCCCCGGGGTGACAGAACAGGATGTCCTGGACGCCACCGAAGCGATCATGCCCTGTTTCGAGATCGTCGATTCGCGCATTCGCAACTGGGAAATCAAGATTCAGGACACGGTCGCGGACAACGCCTCCTGTGGGGTTTATGTGCTCGGCCAGAACGCGGTGGACCCGCGGGATTTCGACCTGCCCAACCTGAAGATGCGCATCTGGAAGAACGGCGAGTTCCACTCCGAGGGGCTCGGTAGTGCAGTACAGGGGAATCCGCTGACGGCGGTGGCCTGGCTGGCCAACACGCTGGGCGAGTTCGGTATCCCGTTCAAGGCCGGTGAAGTGATTCTGTCCGGCTCCCTGGCACCGCTGATCCCTGTCGTGGCCGGTGACAGCATGCGCCTGGAACTCGAGGGAATCGGTGAATGCAGCTGCCGGTTTGTGTGACCAACTGAACACTGATGTGGAAGATGAGCAATGAGTAAGAAAATCAGGGCGGCCATTATCGGCCCCGGCAATATCGGCACGGATCTGTTGATGAAAGCGATGCGCAGTGACGTTATCGAACCGGTCTGGATGGTGGGTGTGGACCCGGAATCGCCCGGGCTGGCGCGCGCCCGTGATATGGGTATCAAGACCACCTGTGAAGGGGTGGACGGCCTGGTGCCCCACATGCGCGAAGACAATATCCAGATCTGTTTTGACGCCACCAGCGCCTATGTCCATGCGGACAACAGCCGCAAGGTGAATGCCCAGGGCGCGGTGATGATCGACCTGACCCCGGCGGCCATCGGCCCGTTCTGTGTGCCCCCGGTCAATCTCAAGAACGCCGTGGCCGAGCGGGCCATGAACGTCAATATGGTGACCTGCGGCGGGCAGGCGACCATTCCCATGGTCGCTGCGGTGAGCCGTGTGCAGGCAGTGAGCTATGGTGAGATCGTGGCAACCGTCAGCTCGCGCTCCGTGGGCCCCGGAACGCGCAAGAACATCGATGAATTTACCCGCACCACCGCCAAGGGTGTTGAGTTGATCGGCGGCGCGCAGCAGGGCAAGGCGATCATTATCATCAACCCTGCAGAGCCGCCGCTGATCATGCGCGATACCATCCACTGCCTGACGGTGGATGAGCCCGACCAGGATGCGATCACCCGCTCGGTGCACGAGATGGTGGCAGAGGTGCAGAAGTACGTGCCCGGTTACACCCTGAAGAACGGGCCCACCTTCGATGGCAAGCGGGTCAGCATCTATATGGAAGTGGCCGGCCTCGGTGACTTCCTGCCGCGCTATGCAGGCAACCTCGACATCATGACAGCGGCCGGCTTGCGCACGGCAGAAATGTATGCCGAAGAAATACTGGCCGGTCGCTTTGTGCCGGCAGCGGCCTGAGGGGGAGAGACGCGATGAATTTACAGGGCAGGAAAATCCAGGTGCATGATATGTCGCTGCGCGATGGCATGCACCCCAAGCAACACCAGATCACCGTAGAGCAGATGGTGGAGATCGCGGTGGCCATGGACGAGGCGGGGATTCCGCTGATCGAGGTGACCCATGGTGACGGGCTGGGGGGCGCGTCGGTGAACTACGGTTTCCCCGCGGCCAGCGACCAGGAGTACCTCACTGCGGTGTGCAAGGCGGTGAAGAAGACCCGCGTGTCCGCACTGCTGCTGCCGGGCATCGGCACTGTGGACCACCTGAAGATGGCGGTGGACTGCGGTATTTCGACGATTCGCGTGGCCACACACTGCACGGAGGCCGATGTCTCCGAGCAGCACATCAGCATGGCGTCCCAGATCAGCGGCCTCGACACGGTGGGGTTTCTGATGATGGCCCACATGATTCCCGCGGAAGAACTGGTCGTGCAGTTGAAGCTGATGGAGTCCTACGGTGCCAACTGTGTGTACATCACCGACTCCGCGGGCTACATGCTGCCTGATGACGTCACCTCGCGTGTTGCGCTGGCCCGCAAGGAGCTGAAGCCCGAGACCGAACTGGGTTTCCACGGCCACCACAACCTGGGCATGGGGATTGCCAACTCCCTTGCCGCGGTGGAGGCCGGTGCCACGCGCATTGATGGCTCCCTTGCCGGGCTGGGCGCAGGGGCGGGCAACACGCCATTGGAAGTGTTCCTGGCGGTATGCGACCGCATGGGCGTGGAGACGGGTGTCGACCTGTTCAAGGCCATGGATGTGGCGGAAGACCTGATTGTCCCGCTGATGGATCACATGGTGCGTGTGGACCGCGATTCCCTGACCCTGGGCTGGGCGGGGGTGTACTCCAGCTTCCTGCTGTTCGCCAAGCGCAGCGCCGCCAAGTACGGTCTCTCTGCGAGGGATATTCTGGTGGAACTGGGCCGCCGCCGTACGGTGGGTGGCCAGGAAGACATGATCGAAGATCTGGCCATGGACATGGCTCGGGCCCGCGACAGCGCCTGACACATCGTACCCAGGGCGGCGGCGTGAGACAGCCGCTGCCCGCGGGTCAACCCGTCAGCCGGTTCAACCCGTTCAGGGCCGCAATGCGATAGGCCTCTGCCATGGTGGGGTAATTGAAGGTGGTGGAGATAAAGTAGCGCAGAGTGTTGCCGTCCCCCGTCTGTTTCATGATGGCCTGCCCGATGTGAATGATCTCGGTCGCCTCTGCGCCAAAACAGTGTATGCCGAGAATTTTCAGGGTGTCTGGGCAGAACAGAATTTTCAGCATGCCTACGTCCTCCCCCGAAATCTGCCCGCGCGCGGTGTCCTTGAAGAAGGCGCGCCCCACTTCGAAGGGGACTCGGCTGTCCGTGAGCTCCCGCTCTGTTTTGCCCACGGAACTGATCTCGGGGATGGTGTAAATGCCCGTGGGCACGTCATCCACGTACCGCGTGCTCGCCTTGCCGCGGGACACGGCGGCGGCGGAACGTCCCTGGTCGTAGGCAGCGCTGGCCAGGCTGGGCCAACCAATCACGTCGCCCACGGCGTAGATGTTGGGCACCGCGGTCTGGTAATGCTTGTTCACCTGCAATTGCCCGCGCTGGTCCGCGGCAAGTCCAACTGCCTCCAGGTTCAGTGCATCCGTGTTGCCTGTGCGCCCGTTACACCACAGCAGGGCATCACCGCGCAGGTGCTTCCCCGATTTCAGGTGTAACACCACACCGCGGTCGCTCGCTTCCACGGATTCATACTCTTCACGATGCCTGACCATCACGCCCATATCGCGCAGGTGGTAATTCAGGGCGACGGAAATCTCATCGTCCAGGAAGGCCAGCAGGTTATCGAAGCTGTTGATGAGTTCGACCTTGACCCCCAGACCACTGAAAATCGACGCGTATTCACAGCCGATGACGCCGGCGCCATAAATGAGCAATTTGCGCGGGGTGTGTTGCAGGTCGAGTATGGTGTCGCTGTCATAGATGCGCGGGTGGCTGAAGTCCACGTTGTCTGGCTGGTAGGGTCGGGAGCCGCTGGCAATGACGATATCGGTTCCGGTGAGGCGCTCGGTGATGCCATCGGGGCGGCGCACGGCAAGCGTGTGTGCGTCGATGAAGCTGGCCTTGCCCAGGTGCAGTTCGATCGCGTTGCGCGCGTAGAACTTGCTGCGCATATCAACCTGCCGCTCGATCACGCCGGTAGCGACGGAGAGGGCCGTAGGGTAAGGTATCTGGCGGCTGTGGCCGATTTCGCGAAACAGCTTTCCGGTATTGAAGCGGATCAGTTGCTTCACGGCATGGCGCAGGGCCTTTGAAGGAATGGTGCCGCGATGCACGCAGCCGCCGCCGACCAGCGGGCGATCCTCGATGACTGCCGCGCGCTTGTCGTGCTTAGCGGCGTTCAGCGCGGCGCTCTCGCCCGCCGGCCCGGAGCCAATCACCAGTACGTCAAACGTGTTGTTTTTCCCCATACCCTCTGCCCTCACTCCCAGCGGCCACACCGGGCCGTGAAGGTCGAGCATTCTAGCCCGGGCGTGGGTTCAGGTAAATTCCGCCGGTGGCGGGGTTAGTGGGTTTTGTCACCCGGCTCGCCGGCCTCGGAGTTGCAGTGGTTGTCCTGTCGGTCCAGTGTGCCGACGTCCAGCACTGGTGCCGCGTCGATGTGCTCGGCATCCATCATCCTGGCGATACGCTGCAGGGAGGAGATGATCATGGTTTGCTCCCACTCCTGCAGTTCGTCGAACTGGCGCTTGAACTGTTCCTGCAGCGGAATGGGTGCGCTGATCAGTACTTCCATGGCCCGGGGTGTCAGGTGAGCGTGCACCTTGCGCTTGTCAGTATCCGAGCGCTTGCGATAGACCAGACCGCGCTTCTCCAGCCGGTCGAGTATTGTGGTCACGGTCGCCTGACTCAGGCTGATGTCGGTGGCCAACTCGCCGATGGTGACTTCACCGCGTTGGCGGATGGTCTGCAACAGCAGAATCTGTGGCGCAGTGAGTCCCGTGGTCTTGGCCAGATGTCTCGAATGCAGGTCAGTGGCTCGGATTACACGTCGCAGCGCGACCAGGACATCATCGATACGGGCCAACAGGAGGCTCCTCTCCGTTGCGTGAATCCACATAGTGTACCTCCGGAAGCCGCTGCGATGTTAGTAGCGGCCACCTCGACTCTGGGAAAAATGGCAAACGTGCCCGCACACTGTAAATATTTAGTAAACAAAAAACAAATAATTCATCAAAATGCCATAAAAAGCGGCTAAAAGATGTAAAAAGAAACTAACGGTATTTTCGTTATGCGCCAATTTTGGTTATAATGTTTAGCGCACTAAATATTAGAGGGCAAATAGATCATGGCCAACGACCTGAGATTACGCGTGCCCACCGCGGCAGACGGCATGGCAGTGCACGAACTCATCGCAGCCTGTCCGCCGCTGGACACCAACTCCGCCTACTGCAACCTGGTTCAGTGCTCGCACTTCGCAGCGACATCAGTGGTCGCGGAGGCCGACGGCGAAGTCGCGGGCTTCATTTCCGGGCACCGTATTCCCGAGCGGCCTGACACCCTGTTTGTATGGCAGGTAGCAGTGGGCGAGAGTGGCCGAGGTCGCGGACTGGCCGGGCGCATGCTCGACGCTATCGTGGACCGCCCCGGAAACGAGTGGATCCAGCATATGGAGACGACCATCACCGAAGACAACGCCGCCTCCTGGAAGCTGTTTGAAAGCTTTGCCGGGCGTCGGTGCGCAACGCTGGAGCGGGCGGTCTGGTTCGACCGGAATCGCCATTTCAAAGGCAGCCATGACAGCGAGATCCGCGCGCGCATTGGCCCGCTGTCCAGGCCGGTTCTGCGCGCTGTAGGGCGCTGACCTGGTCGCGCCGCGAGGCGTCTACCCCACACACCTTTTTCGCAGTCACAGTACACAGATTTAACGAGAGGATGACACATGAAGATTTTTGAAGAGATTGAATCCGAAGTTCGCAGCTACGCCCGTTCCTTCCCCCGCGTGTTCAACCGGGCCCAGGGCGAGTACCTGTACGATGAGGACGGTACGCAGTACCTCGACTTCCTGGCCGGCGCCGGCACACTGAACTATGGCCATAATAACCCGGCCTTCAAGAAAGCGCTGCTGGATTACATTGAGGCCGACGGTATCAGCCATGGTCTCGACCTGCACACCAAGGCAAAGGCGGAGTTCCTCGAGACTTTCAACGAGAAAATCCTCAAGCCGCGTGATCTCGAGTTCGTGGTCCAGTTCACCGGTCCCACGGGCACCAACGCGGTGGAAGCCGCACTGAAGCTGGCGCGCAACATTGCCGGCCGCGAGAACGTGATCTCATTCACCAACGGTTTCCACGGCGTCAGCCTGGGGTCACTGGCGGCCACCGGTAATTCGCACCACCGCGGCGCTTCTGGCGTGAGCCTCAGTGGCAGCAGCCGGATGCCGTTTGACGGCTATCTTGGCGATGGCATTGACACCACAGCGTATCTGGACAAGGTGCTCTCGGATTCAAGCAGCGGCATTGATGCGCCGGCCGCCGTCCTGGTAGAAACCGTGCAGGGCGAGGGTGGCATCAACGCCGCGAGCTTTGAGTGGCTGCGCAACCTGGAAGCCGTGTGCCGCAAGCACGACATGTTGCTGATTGTTGATGACATCCAGGCTGGCTGCGGGCGCACCGGCACCTTCTTCAGCTTTGAGGAAGCCGGTATCAAGCCGGATATCGTCACTCTGTCGAAATCGCTCAGTGGCTACGGATTGCCTTTCGCGGTCGTACTGATCAAGCCGGAGCTGGATCAGTGGAAACCGGGCGAGCACAACGGCACGTTCCGCGGCAACAATCTTGCGTTTGTCACCGCCAAGGCTGCTATTGATCACTTCTGGTCCGACGACACCTTTGCCAAAGCGGTGCAGGCCAAAGGGCGCTACGTCTCGGAGCGGTTGGAAGCTATTGTGGCGCGGTATGGGGAAGGCAATTTCAGCACGCACGGCCGTGGCATGTTCCAGGGTATCAACTGTGTGAACGGTGAGATCGCCGGACGCATCACCCGCAAGGCCTTTGCCAAGGGGCTGATGATCGAGACCAGCGGCGCAGACGATCAGGTCGTGAAGTTTCTGTGCCCGCTGACCATCTCCAGGGAGAACCTCAAGCGAGGCATTGATATTGTCGAGCAGGCGATCGCCGAGGTGTGTGCTTCCGAAGGAGAGATCCCTGAAGTCGTGGACTTTTTCGAAGACGATTACAGCGTCTCGGACGACGATCGCTTTCGCAAGGCAAGTTGATCGCCTGCGATCCTCGCTGCCGCGAAGAGCGGTGATAGACATGTACAGGAGTTGGAGAATTACAGGATGATTGTAAGAGATCTGGATACGGCGGCCCGGGAAGGCCGCATGATCAAGGACCCCGCGGGCAATTGGGATAGCACGCGCCTGTTGTTGAAGGATGACAACATGGGCTTTTCCTTTCATATCACGACCATTTACGCGGGTGCGGATTTCCGCATGCACTATAAGAACCACCTCGAGTCGGTGTATTGCATCTCCGGCAAGGGTGAAGTGGAAACGCTGGCCGATGGCAGGGTGTACCCCATTGCGCCGGGCACGCTGTATGTGCTCGACAAGCACGATGAACACAAGCTGCGAGCGACCACTGAAATGAAGATGGCCTGCGTGTTCAACCCGCCGCTGCACGGCACCGAAGTGCACAACGCAGACGGCGCCTACGAGTTGCACGCTGACCGCGTGGGGGCGTGAGTCCCATGGGTGAGGTAGCAAACATAGTCCAAGCGGCCGGTCCCGGTGGGTGCAGTGCGGAACTGCGCTCCGGGCGCAAGACGGGGGGATCCGTGAACACGCATACCGTGGAAAAAATTGGCGGCACGTCCATGAGTGACTACGCCGCCGTTCGTGACAGCATTGTTTTCGGCCAGCGCAATGGCAACACGCCGTATCAGCGCATTTTCGTGGTGTCCGCCTATGGCGGCATCACCAACAAGTTGCTGGAGCACAAGAAAGATGGCAAGCCCGGCGTCTACGGCCTGTTTGCCAGCAGCTTCCAGGACCGCAGCTGGGAAGAGGCGCTGGACGCCGTGCGTGACAGCATGTTTTCCATCAACGCGGAGCTGTTTCGTGACGCGCAGGCCCTGCAGGAAGCCAACGACTTCATTGGCGAACGGCTCGAGAATGCGCGCAAGTGCCTGGAGGATCTGCACAGCCTTTGCGGTCACGGGCACTTCTCGGTGGAAGATCATCTGGTGACGGTGCGCGAGATGCTCTCCAGTGTGGGGGAGGTGCACAGCGCCTGGAACATGGCAACGCTGTTGCGTCGTGACGGTCTCAACACACGGTTTGTCGACCTGAGCGGCTGGCAGGCGGCCGGTAGTCAGCCGTTGGACGCCTGTGTTCAGCAGGCCTTTGCAGACATCGATCTGGACACTGAACTGCCCGTCGTGACGGGCTATGCGCACTGCAGCGAGGGCTTGATCACGCAGTTTGACCGCGGTTACAGCGAAATGACCTTCAGCCGTATCGCGGTATTGACCGGCGCCCGTGAGGCGGTCATTCACAAGGAGTTCCACCTGAGCAGTGCGGATCCGCGGCTGGTTGGGGAGGACAACGCGGTACCTATCGGACGCACCAATTATGATGTGGCGGACCAGCTTGCCAATCTCGGGATGGAGGCCATTCATCCCAAGGCGGCCAAGGGGCTGCGCCAGAACGGTATTCCGCTGCGGGTCAAGAATACTTTCGAGCCAGAGCACACAGGTACCCTGATCACAGGTGATTATGTCAGTGACACCGCCTGCGTGGAGATCATTGCCGGCTGTCGCGGCGTGTATGCCCTGGAACTTTTCGATCAGGACATGGCGGGCATCATTGCCCACTATGACACCGAGATACTGCGCTACGTGCAGCGTTTCAAGGGCCATATCGTGGGCAAGGATATCAATGCCAACACGGTCACCCATTACCTGGATGTCAATCTGAAGACGGTGAAGCGCATCAAGAAGGCCCTGCAGGAGATGTTTCCGGAGGCTGAAATTCGCGAGCAGAAGGTGGCGATCGTTTCGGCCATCGGCAGCGATATGCAGGTGCCCGGCCTGTTGGCCCGAACCGTTGCCGCCCTGTCCAAACACGACATCAGCGTACTGGCGATTCACCAGTCCATGCGCCAGGTGGACATTCAGTTCATCGTCAACGACGATGACTACGAGCAGGCAATTCGCGGCCTGCACGCCACACTGGTGGAGCCGCACGACCACGGTCGCGCCATCTGTCTGGCCTCCTGACTCCCCCCCCCCTGACAGCCGCGCGCAATGCGCGCGGCGTTGACCGACATCAATGCCTGTAATCCGTAGCTGCCTTAACCTGCACACAGGGTGATGGACACCCTGGTCCATATTGAGGAGTGAATGATGAAACAGGTAACAAAACTCGCCCTGGCGGCGGTTGTCGCGGGCATGGCTGTGAATGCGGCCGCCTACGAGCAAGGTGATTGGATACTGCGCGCAGGTGCCGTGACGGTGGCGCCGGACGAGGACAGTGACAGCATCGTGTTGCCCACAGCTCCACCCACCGTGCTGCCCGGTGTCTCTGTCGATAACGACACCCAGCTGAGTATCATCCCGGTTTACATGGTCACGGACAACTGGGCGATTGAAGTGCTGGCGGCGACGCCCTTTGAGCACGATATCACGGTCGACGGTGTCGGTATTCCCGCGGGTTCAATCAAGCACCTGCCGCCCACGGTCAGCATGCAGTGGTATCCACGCGGTGGACAAAAAGGCTGGCAGCCCTACGTGGGCGCGGGCGTGAACTACACCATAATTTTCGACGAGAAGGTTGATCCGGCACTGGCGGGTGCATTGAATGGCCTGATCGGCGCTACCGAGGCTGATTTGTCGCTGGATGATTCCTTCGGCTTGGCGGCGCAGGTCGGTGTGGACATCCCGCTGTCGGACAACTGGGCCATCAACGCTGCCGTCTGGTACATCGACATCGACACCACGGCGAAGATCCGCACCGATGTTGGTACGGTTGCGTTTGATGTCGATATCGATCCCTGGGTTTACAACGTCGGTATCGCCTACCGCTTCTAGGTGGACGCAGCGGAGGTGCGCGTCCGGTGCACCTCCGCTAATGCGGCTGTCCCGCAGTTTCCGCTTTCTGCCGATCCAGTTTCCCGTTTCTTCCCGATCGAGTTTCCGCTGCGGGCCCGTATTCAGTGATGGTGGCTGTGATCCATGGCGTCAGGGCCTGTCTCCTGCTGCATGGCGTGGGCGCCGTGCCCTGCATGTGCCGCGGTCAGGTAGACCGTCCAGCATCCCGAGGCGATCAGCAGCAACGCCAGCGCCAGTTTCAAGCCCTTGCGCCGCAGCGCCGTTTGCACGGCTCCTGCCCCGAAGCTGGTGGCGAGCATGGCCGGCAGCGTGCCGAGGCCAAAAAACAGCATCATCAATGCCGACTGCCCGGCATCCTGCGCCGTGGCTGCCCAGGCCAGGCTGCTGTAGATCAGTCCGCAGGGCATCAGACCCCAGCACAGCCCCAAGGCAGCGCCCTGGTACCAGTGGCGCAGTGGCAACAGTGACTGTGACCAGCGTTGCACTGGCCGCCACAGGACCGCTCCACCACGCTCCAGCCAGGTGAGCACACGCCACCAGTCGGCGATATAGAGCCCCATGGCGATCAGCAGCATGCCGGCGAGGTAGCGCAGCGCCAGCGTCCAGCCGGCGATATCGATACTGCCCGCAGCAAAGCCCAGCGCTGCCCCCAGTGCCGTGTAGCTGGCAATACGGCCACCGTGGTAGGCCAGGGTCATGCCGGTGCTTTTTACACCACCGAGTTGTAGAGCTGCGGCAATGCCACCACACATGCCGAGGCAATGTCCGGCACCCGCCAGTCCCAGCGCGAAAGCGCTGCCCAGTTCAGCGATCATCGGCATCCTCTTTCTTGCGATGGTTCTGTTCCTCATCCATCAGGATGCGTGAAGCTTCCTTGTCGAGGTCCTCATATTGCCCGCTGTCGATGGCCCAGATAAGGAGACGGATCACGATGACGCAAAACACCAGCGCAACTGGAATCAGCAGATACAGGCTTTCCATAGACGACGCTACCTCAGCGCTGTACCCGGTTCAGGCGCAGCGAGTTCATGACCACAATCAGCGAGCTGAGCGACATACCCAGCGCTGCCGCCCAGGGTGGAATATAGCCGAGTGCAGCCAGGGGTATACCGAGGCCATTGTAGCTCAGTGCCCAGATAAAATTCTGGCGGATGACCCCGACACACTTCCGGGCCTTGGCCAGGCTGCGGGTAACGGCGTGGAGATTGTCATCGTCGACAACAAAGTCGGCTTGCGCGCGCGCCAGATCCGTGGCGCTGGCCACCGCAAACGAGGCATCGGCGAGGCTCAGCAGTGGTGCATCATTGAGCCCATCGCCGACGGCCATGACCACCTCACCGGCCTCCTGCCAGCGCCGCACTTGCTGCATTTTGTCCTCGGGCGACAGCCCTGTAGCAACGAAGTCGAACCCGAGCTGGCTGCCCAGGCGGCGACCCGCGGCGGAGCTGTCGCCGGTCAGGAGCGCCAGTGACAGGCCGGCCTCGCGCGCGGCCACTACGACCGTAGCGGCCTCGGGTCGCAACGGATCGGATAGACCGAACCAGGCCAGCGGCCTGTCACCGGCACAGAGCGCGACCCAATACAGCTCTTCGTCGGGCGGTGGCGGCAGTCCAGGTGCCAGTTCCCGACAGAAACGTTCACTGCCCATGCGATAGCGCGCACCACGCCACAGGGCCTCCACGCCGGCACCTGTCACGTAGCGTGGCGCGCTGAGCCCCGCAACAGCGTCCCCACTGAACGCGTTGGCGATAGGGTGGTTGGAGTACTGTTGCAAGGCCGTGGCCACAGCAATCAGGTCGGGTTCGCTCTCGCCCGCTGTGCAGGGATTGACCGACTCCAGCTGCAACCTGCCCTGGGTGAGTGTGCCGGTTTTATCGAAGACCAGACGCTGTGCGTGTGCCAGCGCTTCAATGGCGTTTTCGCCGTGCACAATGATGCCCTGTGCCCGCAGTGCACTGGCTGCAGCGGTGAGTGCGGCGGGTGTCGCCAGTGCCAGGGCGCAGGGACAGCTGACCACCAGCACCGCAAGGCAGATCCACAGCACCTGGTCGGGGGCTATCTGGCTCCAGACCACGCCGGTCAATGCGGTGATTATGAGGATGGCGCCCACGAACCAGGCGGAGAGCCGGTCTGCCATGCGGGCGAGTGCCGGCTTGGCACGCTGTGCCCGGTCCACGCTGTTCTGCAGTGCTGCCAGGCGGCTGTTTTCATAGAGCTGGTCGACGCGCAGGTCGATGCTTCCCTCGAGGTTCAGGGTGCCGGCAAACACCGAATCCCCGGGCTCAACAGTGCGCGGTACATGTTCGCCATTGAACGTGTCTTCGCGTACCGCGCTGCTGCCTGTTATCACTGTGCCGTCGACCGCGATGATTTCACCGGCGCGCACTCTCACCGTAGCGCCGCGCTGTAGCTGCCGTCGCGACTGGCGCAGCCAGCGGCCGTCCTCCTGCTGTACCAGTACCGTCAGCGGCAGGTGGCTCTCTGCGTCCTGGCAGGCGATCGCATGGCGACGCCGGACGCGCTTTTCAAAGAAGCGACCGAGCAGCAGGAAAAACGTGAACATCACGACGGAATCGAAATACACCTCACCACTGCCGGTGAACGTCGCCCATACGCTGGCAACGAACGCCAGGCCGATGGCCAGGGCGACCGGGAGATCCATCACCAGGGCGCCCTGTCGCAGGTGTCGCCACGCGGTCACAAAGAAAGGGCGGGCAGAGTAGGCGACGACAAAGCTGGCGACCAGCAGGCTGACGCTGCGCAAGAGCATCTGGTATTCCTGCGCGATACCCTGCAGGTCGCCTGCGTGCAGGGCAATGCCAAACATGCCCACCTGCATCATGCCAATACCGGCGACGGCAACTCGGCGCAGGTCGGCACGGTACTCCTGTTCCAGTTGCGCACGCTGTGCACTGGCCTGGAAGGGACGCACGCGGTAGCCGAGCGATTCCAATACAGCGAACAGCCGGCTGGGTTGCAGCTGCTGTGGATCATAGCGCACGCTGAGACGCTGCTGCTGCAGGTTCACCTGCGCGTCCAGCAGTCCGGCTTCGCGCTGCAGGGTTTGTTCGATCAGCCAGGTACAGGCGGCGCAGGTTACGCCGCCGAGCAGCAGGCTGGCGTATTCGCTGTGCTCGTTTTCACGCTGGCAGTACTGCGCGCGCAGCGCGGGGTCATCGTAGAGCAGGTATTCATCAGGTGTCGCTGCCGGGGCATCGCTGGCGGGCTTTTCACTGTAGGCGGTGCGCTGGCGGTAGAAACCGCCCATGCCACTGCCGGCTATCAGGCTGGCAACGGCGCTACAGCCCGGACAGCACATCGGTTGGCGGATGCCGTCGATCGCCACGGCAAAGTCGGCGCCCGGTGGTACCGGCTCGCCGCAGTGAAAGCAGGGTTGTGCGCCCGTCATGACAGGCTCACAGCGTATCCTGGGCGCCCTGTTGCAGCAGGTCGGAGGCTTCCACGATACCGTCCAGTCGCCATGTGCCCTCGGCACCGTCCCGGAGTATCCAGTGCCAGCGTTCGGCCACCGGCGCGGGCAGGGCAGCGTTATAGACGCCCAGGCCAACCCGTTGCAGGCTGACGCTGAAATCACGGTCGGACTCGATAGGATGCGAGAGCACCAGCTCGAGTGTTGCATCGGACACCGCACCCTCGGGCGTGTGCACGGTCACCTGTCCCGGTGTCAGCATCAGGTTTGCGCTGATGCCCAGCGCCCTGGCCCGTTCCTGCCGCCCCAGTTGCTGGTTGATTGCCAGGCCGACCTTGTAGTACTCGTCCACGACCAGGTCGTCGGCGTGGTTATAGGCGGTGTAGATCAGGTGCATGCTGACCACAACCACAGCCGCCGGCAGTGCAATCAGGAACCAGGGCCAGAACTGGCGGTACCAGGGCTGGGTGTCGTCGTCGGCGTACCGGGGTCTGTTCATAAGGGTCTCATGAAGCGGGATTCGGAGCTGACCTGCAGGGACTCGCGGTCCGTCGCGCGTGCCGTGAATTCGATTTCGGTGCTGGGGCGAGACAGCCGCTCCGGCGCTACACGTACGCGCAGATTGATACTGCGTACTTCCCCGCCGTCCAGCGTGTGCAATGTATCACCGATAATTTCGGCACCATCGATACCAGTGACAACAATCTCAAATTCATGCATCGACTGTTCCATATTCACCAGGTTCAGCGTGTAGATGTTCTCGATGTTACCGTCCATGGTGGTCACGTACAGCTCGTTGCGATCGCGGATCACCGTCATTTCCAACGGCACGCGGCTGATGACGCGGTAGCTGAACAGGCTGACCATCACCGTCAACACCAGCACGTAGCCGATCATACGTGGGCGCAGCCAGTGTGTCTTGCCACCCTGCAACTGATGTTCGCTGGTGTAGCTGATCAACCCTCGGGGGTAGGACATCTTGTCCATCACAGAGTTGCAGGCGTCTATGCACAGGGCGCAGCCGATGCATTCATACTGCAGCCCGTTGCGGATATCGATACCGGTGGGGCAGACCTGCACGCAGAGATTACAGTCGATACAGTCACCCAGTCCCTGCGCCCTGTGGTCGGCATCGCGCTTGCGTGAGCCACGGGGCTCGCCGCGGCCCGGATCATAAGAGACGATCAGGGTATCCTGGTCGAACATGACGGACTGGAACCGCGCATAGGGACACATGTACTTGCAGACCTGTTCGCGCATCCAGCCCGCGTTGATGTAGGTGGCGCAGGTGAAGAAAATCGTCCAGAGCACGCCCCACTGCCCGGCCGACAGGGTCAGCAGGTCCGGAAGCAGTTCGCGAATCGGATAGAAGTAGCCGACAAAGGTCATGCCGGTCAGAAATGCCATAAACAGCCAGCCGCCGTGCTTGAGGATCTTGCGAACCACTTTCTCCAGCGACCACGGCGCCTTGTCGAGGCGCATGCGCTGGTTGCGACTGCCCTCGAAGCGCTGCTCGATCCACATGAAAACGCTGGTCCATACGGTCTGCGGGCAGGTATAACCGCACCAGACGCGGCCGGCAAATACGGTCACGGCGAACAGCCCGAAAGCGGCAATAATCAGCATGAAAGCGAGCAGGGGGAAGTCCTGGGGCCAGAAAACCAGGCCCAGAATATGGAATTTGCGTTCCGGCAGGTCGAACCATACAGCCTGGCGGCCATCCCAGGACAGCCAGGGCAGCAAAAAATAACCCAGCAGCAGGGGCCAGCCGGTGTAAAGCCGGATGCGCTGGAAAAAGCCCTCAATCTTTCGTGTGTAAATTTTTTCACGGCGCTGGTAGAGGTCGATCTCGCTGACTTCTGCCGGCGCGACTTCCTGCACGTCAATAAGCTGTTTGTCGTTCATACCGCTTTACCGAAGAGACATGACGCGAGGCGTCGTGATGCCGGCCTTCCGGATGGGAGGCCGGCGAGGGTGATTAATTGCTGAGGCTGTAGACGTACGCCGTGAGGATGTGGATCTTGTCCTCGGTGAGGCTGTCGCCGAAGGCGGGCATCACGCCGTTGCGACCGGCACGCAGCGTGTGCGCTATTTGCTCCCGCGTGCCACCGTACAGCCAGATGCCATTGGTCAGGTTCGGGGCGCCAAAAATGGCGTTACCCTTGCCATCGGGGCCGTGGCAGGCTGCACAGTACATCTGGAAGTGCTTCTCACCTTGCGCTGTCAGTTCTGGATCGGTAGTGCGCCCGTTCAGCGAGACCACGTATTCGGCGGCCGCCGCAATGCCTTCATCACCCAGCACGCTGGCCCAGGCGGGCATGGCGGCACGACGCCCCTGGAGCAGGGCGGTCTTGATGGCGTCCGGTGACCCGCCCCAGAGCCAGTCGTCGTCGGTCAGGTTGGGGAAGCCATAGCGCCCCTTGCCGTCTGCACCGTGACACTGTGCACAGTTGTTGCCGAACAGGCGGGAACCCATTTTCACCACCGCGGGATCCTTGGCAATCTCCTCAACGGACATGGCCAGGTAGCGGCTGCGCATTTCACTGTAGCGTTCATCCGCAGCGGCGACTTCCTCACGGTGCTGCTCAAGCTGGGTCCAGCCGATCAGCCCGGGGTAGTTGCCCATGCCGGGGTAAACGATGAGGTAGCCGATAGCCCAGACGATGGTGATCACGAACATATAGAACCACCAGGCCGGGAGCGGATTGTCATACTCCTCGATGCCGTCGTGCGCGTGGCCTGTGGTCTGTTCGGTAGTGCCTTCACCGCGCTTGCGGTTGGCAAGCAGGATCCAGGTAATGCCGACGATGGTGACGGTGGTCAGGATGATGATCCACCAGTGCCAGAAACTAGCCATTCCTTGCTTCCTCCTGCGTGCTACGTTGACTCAGTTCCTCATCTGCGAAGGGCAGGTTGGCAGCCTCGTCAAAAGATTTCTTGCGCTTGCTGCTCCAGGCCCAGATACACAGGCCAATAAAGGCGAACAGCAGCATGGCAGTGCTAAGACCCCGAAGGTCGTTGATATCCATAATCCCTAGCGCCTCGTCTGCAGCAGCGTGCCGAGCTGTTGCACATAGGCAATCAGGGCATCAATTTCCAGCTTGCCCGCAACCGCCGCCTCCGCACCGGCGATGTCTTCATCGGTGTAGGGCACACCCACGGTGCGCAGGGCGTTCATCTTCTTGCCGGTGACCGTGCCGTCGACTTCACGTTCGAACAGCCAGGGGTAGGCAGGCATATTGGATTCCGGTACCACGTCACGGGGGTTGTAGAAGTGGGCGCGGTGCCAGTCGTCACTGTAACGCTGGCCGACCCGAGCCAGATCCGGTCCTGTGCGCTTGGAGCCCCAGAGGAAGGGGTGGTCATACACGAACTCACCGGCAACCGAGTAGTGACCGTAGCGCTCCGTTTCTGCACGCAATGGGCGAATCATCTGCGAGTGGCAGTTATTGCAGCCCTCGCGAATGTAGATGTCACGCCCCTCCAGTTCCAGGGCAGGCAGCGGCTTGAGGCCCGCGATCGGCTCGTTGGTCTGCTTGATGAACATCAGCGGGACCAACTCGACCAAGGTGCCGAAGCTGATGGCCACGATGATCAGGATCATCATCAGGCCAACGTTCTTCTCTACGACTTCATGCTTCATGCGTGACTCCCCTGTGCGGCACCAGCGGGCAGGGGCTGTGCGGCGACATCCTTGCGCGTGGTCATGTAGACGTTGTAGGCCATGATCAACATACCGCCGAAGAAGATGGCTCCACCGGCGAGGCGAACCAGGTAGCCCGGGTAGCTCGCGGCGACTGACTCGACAAAGGTGTAGGTCAGCGTGCCGTCATCGTTGTAGGCGCGCCACATCAGGCCCTGCAGGATGCCGTTGACCCACATGGAGGCGATATACAGTACCGTACCGATGGTCGACATCCAGAAATGGGTGTTGATCAGGGTCGTGCTATACATGCGCTCCTTGCCGAACAGGACCGGGATCAGGTGATAGATACAGCCGATCGAGATCATGGCAACCCAGCCCAGGGCACCGGAGTGCACGTGGCCGATGGTCCAGTCGGTATAGTGGGACAGGGCGTTTACCGTCTTGATCGACATCATCGGGCCTTCAAAGGTAGACATGCCGTAGAAGGACAGGCTGGCCACCATGAAGCGCAGGATCGGATCGGTGCGCAGTTTGTGCCAGGCGCCCGACAGAGTCATCATGCCGTTGATCATGCCGCCCCAGGAGGGAGCGAGCAGTATGATGGACATGACCATGCCCAGGCTCTGGGCCCAGTCGGGCAGGGCGGTGTAGTGAAGGTGGTGAGGGCCGGCCCAGATGTAGACGGCGACCAGGGCCCAGAAGTGCACGATACTCAGGCGGTAGGAGTATACGGGGCGTTCAGCCTGCTTGGGGACGAAGTAGTACATCATGCCCAGGAAGCCGGCGGTCAGGAAAAAGCCCACCGCGTTGTGCCCGTACCACCACTGTACCATGGCATCCACGGTGCCGGAGTAGGCCGAGTAGGACTTTGTAAGGCCGACCGGAATCGCCGCACTGTTGATGATGTGCAGGACCGCCACGGTGAGGATGAACCCGCCGAAGAACCAGTTGGCGACGTAGATGTGGCTCACCTTGCGCTTGGCGATGGTACCGAAGAACACGATGGCGTAGCTGACCCAGACCACGGCGATCAGCAGGTCGATGGGCCATTCCAGCTCGGCGTATTCCTTGGAAGAGGTCATCCCCAGTGGCAGCGTCACCGCCGCCAGCACGATCACCGCCTGCCAGCCCCAGAACGTGAAGGCCGCCAGCTTGTCGGAAATCAGCCGCGCCTGGGTGGTGCGCTGAACCACGTAGTACGATGTCGCGAACAGCGCGCTGCCGCCAAACGCGAAGATCACCGCGTTGGTGTGCAGCGGGCGCAGGCGCCCGAAGCTGGTCCAGGGCAGGTCGAAGTTGAGGATGGGGAAGGCGAGCTGGGCGGCGATCAGGACGCCAACCAGCATCCCCACGATACCCCACACGACCGTCATGATGGCAAACTGGCGAACGACCTTGTAGTTGTAGGTCGAGTGCTCCAGTGCAGCGTTGAGTTCACTCATGTCTTGTTTCCACTGTCAGTAATGTCAGGCAGATCGCCCGCTCGATAAATGCCTTTACACATCGGTAAATGCTGGCCCTGCGCCGAGATCCCAGAGGAACACCGTGGTCACCAGCAGCGATACCAGGATAACCAGGCCGACACCGACCACGGCGGTAGAGAACAGGAAACCCCGCTCCTCCGGAATATTCATCATGATGGGGATGCCCAGGTAGAGCAGATACACAGACCAGCTCACCGCTACCACCCCAATCAGCAGGTCGACCCAGAGCAGGGGGTAGAACCCCGCCGCGCCGAAGACAAACATCGGTGTAGCGGTGAGACCCGCGACCACGATGCCCTTGGCGAAGGATGTTTCCGCCCCATAGGTGCCCGCCATCCAGTGGATGAAGTAACCCACCGCGACGACGCAGCCGACCATGGCGAAGTAGAACAGGATGCAGAGTTGTAGCGCGCTGTCATAGGTCAGGCGTATGGCGGGCCCGTTGCCCACTGTCCAGCCCACGTCGGTGGTGCCGAAATACCAGGCAACCGCAGGAATCAGGGCGAGCACCCAGGGGTAGAGCACCAGGATGTTCTGGCTGCTGGTCGGCAGGCCGGCAACGCTGCGCCACTGGGCGCCGGGTTTGGTCAGAAGACCGATCGTGTGCTGGATCATGTGTTTTTTTTCTCCCCAAAGAATGACTGGTGCCGGGCACAGGCGAAGTGTACCGGGCCGCTCGCCCGCGGCCATGATGCAGATCAAGAATCGGCGGGGTCTTCCCGCTTGAGGTGTCAGTTGGCGATGTTGGCTGCCAGCTGCAGGGCTTCCTGATCCAGGATTTCGATTTCCTTGTTGTCGACGCAGAGGATGCCGTTTTTCTGCATCCTGCTGAAGACCCGGCTGATGGTTTCCACGGTCAGGCCCAGGTAGTTGCCGATATCCACCCGCGACATGGGCAGGCGGAACTGGCTGGCGCTCAGGTTGCGCCGCGCGTTGCGGCTGGCAATGCTGAGCAACAGGGTGGCGACGCGCTCGTCAGCGGAGTTTTTGCTGAGCAGTGTGATCAGCAGCTGATCCTCGGTGATTTCACGGCTCATGAGCTGGAACAGGTGGCGCTGAAGGCTGGGCATGGAGGCGCTCAGGCGCTCCAGGGAATCAAAAGGTATGGCGCAGATGGCCGAGGTCTCCAGCGCCCGCGCCGAGGAGGCGTGGCTGTTGTTGCTGATGCCGTCCATACCGAGGATTTCGCCGGGGAAATAGAAGCCGGTAACCTGCTCGCGACCGTCGCTGGTGGTGCGATAGCCCTTTACGGCACCCGAGCGCACGGCGTAGATGGACTGGAACGGAGTACCTTCGTGGTAGAGCAGTTCGTTCTTCTGCAGCGGCTTGCTGCGCTGGATGATGTTTTCCAGCTGTTCCAGGTCCTGGTGGTTGATGGCCAGTGGCAGGCAGACTTTGCTGAGGCGGCAGGTTTCGCAGTTGACCTTGTACTCGTGGGTGCACGAGCGCAAGGGCGCAGTTTCACTGACATCTTGCAGGCGCATGGACATGCGTGACTCCCCTGGTTTGTAACGCGCAGTATAGTGTATTTGACAGGGCTACTGAACCTCTGTGGGCCAGCTCGCAAAACGATTTCCTAGCCCAGCGAGGCCACACTTTTCAGCACCAGTCGCACCAGTTCCGCCTGCCGCGAAACGCCGGTTTTGGCGAAAATGGACTTGAGCTGGGCACGGGCGGTGTGCTGCGAGATATTCTGTGCCTCAGACACCTCAGCGAGGCTCAGTCCCCGCGACAGCAGGATGGCAAGGTTGGCTTCGGCAGGGGTGAGGTCAAACAGCTGGCCAAGGGTGCCCTGAGAGCTGGGCTCATTCAGGTCCGGGTCGGAAATGAACACGGCAACGCAGGGGCTGGACTGGCCCTCACCCCACTCTGAAACCGGGACCGGGCGCAGTACCAGCCCCAGCTGCGCCCGATCACCGCCGCGCGGTACGCGCAGGGCACGGATGACCGACGCCTCGCCCCGGTGCAGGGCCTTGATGATGGTGTCCAGTGCGGTCTGCAGCTCGCGATTCTTGTCCCGCCCTTCAATGACCAGGTGTTGTCCACGTACGCTGAGGCCGTTGTCGCCCTCCAGAAGCGCGCGTGCGACGGTGTTGGCGCTGAGTACGCGGCCCTGCTCGTCGAGCACGATGGTGGCCACCGCCAGCTGTTCCACGGCGCCGGCGTACAGGTTGCGCTCCGAGGCGGTGCGCCCCAGGGTGGCATACAGCTGGATGGAGAGACGCAGGTGGGGCGCGATGCGGGCAATGGCAGCGCGCTCGTCGTCGTTGAAGGGCGGCTCAGTGTGGCGCCGGGAAAATCGCAGGCGTGCCAGCATCCCTCCGGGCTCCACCGTGTCCAGGCCGAGAATGCGAAACAGCCCCGCGGACTTCAGGTAGTGCTCGTAATACTCCGAGGCGACCAGCTCATCGTCGCTGAGAATGTCCTCCAGTGCCACCACCTTGTCGGGCGGCAGATTGACGAACGGGTCCAGCGCGAAAAACTGTTCGCGGTAGGCGGTGACCTCCCAATCTGCCGGGTCGGAAAGCGGCCGGGCGGCGGTGCCGTCCGCCGCTGGCCGCACACTGTTCAGGATGACGCCGCGATCGTCTTCTGCGGGTGGCCGCAGGACCAGTGAGACCACCTGACACTCAACGAGGCTGCGTAGCAGGGGGAGCGCTGAGGACCAGGGCGGGTTTTCCAGTGGGCCGCGGTACAGGGCCGCCACCAGGTCATCATAGGCAGCGGGCACACCGCCGATCGATGCGACGTCCAGCGGATCGCTCCGCGGGCTCATTTTTCGATACTCGACAGATCCATGGTGACCTCCGCAAGCGGTTTTGGTCGTCCAATACCCCAGCCCTGCAGGTAGTCAACACCAATTTCCTGGAGTTTGCGAATGATGTTCTCATTCTCTACGGATTCGGCAATGGTTTCCTGTCCGAGGAAGTGGGCGAGGTCGTTGATCGAGCGCGCCATGGCGTAATCGTTGCTGTCCTGGTCGATGCTGGTGATGAAGCTGCCGTCGATCTTGACGTAGTCCACCGGCAGCTCGCGCAGGTAATTGTGGCTCGCCAGCCCGGTGCCAAAGTCATCGATGGAGAACTTGCAGCCGATATTGCGGAAAGCCCGCACGAAATCCGCCGCTTTCACCAGGTTGGAAATGGTGCCGGTTTCGGTGATTTCGAAGCACAGGCGGTTGGTGCCTACACCGAACTCCGATATCTGCTCGAACAGGAAGTCCAGGAAGGCATCGTCGGTAACGCTGGCCCCAGACAGGTTGATCGCTACACTCGGGACGACCTTCTGGGCATCCATCAATGAGTTTATCCACATGAACGCTTCGCGCACCACCCAGCGATCCACCAGGGTCATGATGCCGTGGCGTTCGGCCGAGGTGATGAAGTTCTGGGGCGAGCTGAGCTTGCCGCTCTTGTCACGCATGGCCAGCAACAGTTCGTAGTGGCGCGTTGTGGGGCTCTCGCCGGTCATTGCCGTCTTTACAATCGGCTGGGCGCGCAACATGAAGCGCTCGCTGGAGAGTTCGTCCTCCAACGCCTTGCGCGAGCGGCGCTGCTCGCTGCGCAGGTTGCGCACTGTATCCTCGCTGGGCTGGTAGAGGTGTACACAGTTGCGGCCCAGCTGCTTCGCCTGCGTGACCGCCGCCTGGGCATTGGTCATCACCGCATCGACGTCCGGGCTGTAGTCCTGAATCGGGGCGATGCCCACGGAGACGGTGAAACTCACCTTTTCGCCGTCGATGTCCACACTGCCATTGGCAATATCGCTGCGCACCTGTTCTGCCAGCGCCTTGGCCTTTTCGGTGTCGCCATCGACAAGCAGAATCGCGAAAGTGTCCTCCTCCAGCCGGGCGGAGGAGGTCTTGCGCCCATGCAGCTGCGCCAGCAGGCGCGAAAACTCAAGCAGTACCTGGTCGCCGCTGATGCGATCGTAGATCTCGTTCACCAGACCGAAGCGGTCGATATTGAGCAGCAGGATGGCGTGCTGCGAGTGATGCGCATGGGCATGGCGCAGCGCGCGACCCACCTGGTCAAGAAAGGTGTCACGGTTGATCAGGCGGGTGAGGGGGTCGTGGTTGCGGGCGAAACTCAGGGTGCGCTGCACGTCCTCCAGTGTGTTGTACATGCTCTGGTCGACGACGGACAGGCGGTCGGCCGGCGCGGGAGGCTGCGCCCCGCGACTGAGCTGGCGTGCCAGTTGCACCTGGTTGAGCTCGGCGACCTTCTGGCCGCGATCGTTGACGAACAGGAAGCGTTCCCGATCGTCGCTGATCCAGGCCAGCTGAATGCGGTGCTTGACGCCGGCTTTGTCGCGATAGTTCAGCCACATGCCCTTGCCGAGGCTGTCCACCCGCTGCACCCAGCGGCGCAGGCGCCGGGTTTTCGCCAGGCGCTCCTCGCGCGTGGGTTCCGGTTCATCGCCGGCCCCGGAATCTCCCTCGCCTTCACGTTGCAGCAGTTCGACGGGGATGTCGCCGGCGAGTACGCCGCGCAGTTCATCGTATACGGCCTGAATCGACACGTTGCCGGGCAGCGCGCTGCTGATCTGCTGCTCCATCAGGTCGATGAAGGGTTCTGCTTCGAGGCTGCGTTCGACGCACTGGTCCTCGCTGACCTCGCCGCGTTGCTGCTCCAGCAACCAGGTGGTCAGCAACTGCAGGGTGCGTCGCTGCTCCTCCCACTCGTCGCTGTCCACGCCCTGTTTGACGTGCGTCAGCACCATCAGGTCGCGCCAGCCCTGATCGATCAGGTCCTGCAGTATCCGGGGAATCTGCCCGGGCGGGAGGCAATCCCGCACCACGGTTTCCACCGCGTCACGCGCGCGGCGCAGTTTCTCTTTGCCCTCCTGGGTTTTGACCACCCGTTCGATATTGCGCGCATGCGCCTGTGACTGCTGTCGGGACAGCCGTTCAACATGCTCCAGGGCTGCAGCGAACACCGCGGAGTCGCCGTCATAGTCGCGGACAATCGTCGCGACAATTTCGGCGACGCGGCTCTCCAGCATACGGTTCGGGAAGTTCGCTGAACTGCCCAGCGCCGCCAGCTTGTCCACCAGCGTACGTGCCGGGTGGTCCGGTTGCAGGAAAAACTGCGGTTCGGTCAGCGCCAGCCGTGCGAGGGGCAACTGCAGGTTGCTCAGCACAGGCTGCAATTCACTGCTGACGTCCAGCTGTGAGCGGATGGTCTCGAACAGGCTGTCGATCATCTCCAGCTGGTTGCGGTTGTCCGCGCTCAGCGCGACATCGCCTGCAAGTTCCGGTGTCTGGCCCAGCAGGAAATCCGCGACGGCGGTTTCACCCCGCGCCACCTGTGGCGATTCACCACGCTGCTGCAGCAGGGCCAGTGCGTTGATCAATTTCTCGGTGTCGATGACGGCACCGGTCTGTGCCGGCGGCTGCTCAACCTTGCGCTTGAAGTTCAGGGCATTGATCACAGAGGAATACAGTTTTTCTGGACGCTGTTCAGCACTGCCACCGCCTCCCGTGCCAGCCGTGGCGTCGCCTGGAGGTTGCCGCCGTCGGCTGCGATCGGGCCGCTCATCGGCCTTGCGCAGCAGGGAGCCGTTGGCCAGTATCTGGCCTTCGAGGTCCGGTCGTATCCCGGCCTGCTCCAGAATCTCGTTCAGGTGCCGGTACAGGCTGTCGAGATTGCGGACAAACAGGCGGGCAAAGAGATCATAGATGCGCTGGGTGAGCTGCTGCGGTATGCGGTACTCCTCCAGCACCAGTTGCAGCGCACGTGCCAGCTGGGCGACGTGCTCCGGCAGTCGCAGGGTCAGCGGATCGACCCGCACCAGTTCTGCCACGCGAATCTGCAGGGCTTCCATGCCGATGCGGTGCAGGTCCTCGCCGACGTGCGCGAGGCGGTCGACGGCCAGGTAGTTTTCGAAGGTGTGGAGATCCACCAGATCCATGGTGCCACTCTCGTCCATGACGTCCCACCAGTGGTTCAGCTCGGCAGCGGGCGGCGTCAGCTTGTCGTGGAAGCTGCGGTAGTGCCCCAGGAAACTGCCGACCATGCCGCGCTGGTGGATTTGCAGAATGCCGATGGCGTCAGTGACCTGGGTGCGCGATATCTGGCCCTGTCGCGGCGAGGGCGCAGAGCGCAGCAGGTTTTCTGTGAGCTCTTCCAGGAAGCGCGCAAAGCGGCGCTCAAGTTCCCGTTCGCTGATCTGGCGGTAGGTGTCAAACGTGTTCACGCCGGTTTCTCCGCGACGACTGGGCAACCGCGCCGCGCCATGCAGCGGCAGTCCCGGGCGGACGAGCGGAGGTGGATCGCGGAAAGGGGGGCAGGTGACATGTCAGCTCTGTATCGGATGGGGAAGCTCCCGCCGCGGCGAACGAATGCACGCAGTATACCTGCACCAAATCCAGCGACAAGCGCTGGTGTGGTGTGCAGGCCGCGGCATCTAGAGCGCTGCGGGGTTTTTTTTCCGGTAGCGCAAAGGCCAGGATCGCGTCACCGGCAGTGGACCAGCCGTGACCCCCGGCTGCCAGCACGACGAACTGCCTGCCACCGGCTTTGGCCCGGTAGCTCAGTGGCGTGGCGTTCCCGGTGTACGGCAGATCGTATTGCCACAGCAACTCACCGCTGGCGCTGGAAAACGCGCGCAGGTAGGCATCGGTGGTGGCGGCGATGAAAATCAGGCCGGACGCGGTGCTCAGCGGACCGCCCGCATTGGGGGAGCCCGCCTCGAACCAGAACGGCCAGGGTGCCTGCCCGCGGGTCGTGCCCAGCGGGCGTGTCCAGGCGACCTCCCCGGAGAGCAGATCCACGGCTGTCAGGCTGCCCCAGGGACGCGGGTTGCAGGGTGCGCCCAGCGGGGAGAAGAGCGGAAACCGGCGCACGCCATAGGGACTGCCCTGCATGGGGTAGTGCTCAATCGGGTAGCCCGCCGTCGGGTTGAGAGCATCGTACTCGGCCCGCGGTATGAGCTGCACCACCGTCGCCAGGTGCATCTGGTTGACAATAAGCAGGCCCCGCCTGGGGTCGATGCTGGCGCCGCCCCAGTTAATGCCGCCAGTGGTGCTGGGGTAGAGCACGCTGCCCTCCAGGCTTGGCGGCGTGAACATCCCCTCCGACCGGTAGCGTGCGAGGGTTCTGCGGCAGGCGAGTTTGTCGAGCCAGACCAGCCCGTCCATGTCTTCCGGCCCCAGTCTGGCGGGCAGGTGCAGCGGCGCCGGATGTGTCGGGAACGGCTGGGTTGGGGAGAGGGTCTCGCCGGGTACACCGCCCTGCGGCACCGGCCGCTCCTCGACGGGATACAGCGGCTCGCCGGTTTCCCGATCAAGCAGGAACACATGGCCCATCTTGGTGGCCTGCGCCAGCCCCGCGCGGCCGGCACCCACGCCGGGAATGCGAAACAGCGTGGGCTGGGAGGCAACGTCGTAATCCCAGACGTCGTGATGCACGGTCTGGAAATGCCAGCGCACCTCGCCGGTGCTGGCATCCAGCGCGACGACGGAGGACCCGTAGGCGTCAATGCCATCGCGCTCCCCACCAAACAGGTCCGGGGCGGGGTTGCCGGTCGGGACATAGATCAGACCGCGCTCCGGGTCCCCGGCAATCGGCGCCCACACGTTGGGGCTGCCCTGGTGGTAGCGTGCGCGGCCCAGGCTGTCGCGATGCCGCGCCCGGTAGGCCTCGGTGAGAGGCTCCCAGGCCCAGACCAGCTCGCCGCTACGCACGCTGAAGGCGCGCACCACACCGGAGGGCACATCCTTGCGTTCATTGTCCGGTACCAGCGCGCCGATAATCGCCAGGTCGTTCTGTATCCACGGCGGTGACGTGGGATAGTAAACCAGCGGTTCGCCGCCCTGGATATCCTCCTTCAGCGAGACCCGACCTGCAGTGCCAAACTCCTCGCAGGGTTGCCCACTGCGCGCATCCAGGGCGATCAACTCGGCGTCCCGGGTGCCATAGAGAATGCGTGTCCCACAGTGGGCGGCAGCCTCCTCGGGCTCCGCGGACCGCCACAGTGCCACGCCGCGACAGACGGCGGGGTAGAGGCCACTGCGCCGGTTCTGCACATCGGGATCAAACACCCAGCGCTCCTCGCCGGTCTCTGCATCCAGCGCAAAGACCCGCCCAAAGGGCGTGCAGTAATAGAGGCTGTCACCATCCACGATCGGCGTCACCTGCAGCGAGGTCAGTCCCCAGTCCCCGCTGCCGTCGCTGAAATCGCCTGAGCGGTGGCTCCACGCGAGCTCCAGCTGGTCGACGTTCTCCGGCGTAATGTCGGTCAGGTCGGCATACTGTGCTGCCTCCCTCCCGCCGTAATGCGGCCAGCCCTGGGGCGCAGCACCGGCTGCCGCAGCGTGTGCCGGCACGGTGTCGGCGTCGGTGGCGGCATGACAGCCAGCGGCCAGAGCAAGGGCAGCGAACAGGGCAGCGAGGCCGCGATAACGGTTCACGAGCCGGTCGAGGTGTTGGCGGCCTGCAGGAAGGCGGGTTTCTCCCCGCCGCCGTGCACGGCAATACTGGTGCCGCTGATGTAGGAGGCAAGGGGTGATGCCAGGAACAGGCAGGCATCGCCGATATCCTCCGGTACCGCCATGCGGCCCAGTGGTATGGTACGGCCCACGGCGGCCACCCCGGCTGCATCGCCGTAATGCAGGTGGGATTGTTCGGTTTCTACCAGGCCGGCGATGATGGCATTGATGCGCACCAGGGGCCCCCATTCCACGGCCAGCGAGTGGCCCAGGTTGACCAGCCCCGCCTTGGCTGCGCCATAGGCGGCCGTGCCGGGAGAGGGCCTGATCGTGCTGACGCTGGCGATATTGATGATGCTGCCACCCGACGCCTGCCCCTGCATGACCCGGTTGGCCAGTTGGGCGGCGTGCAGCGCCGAGGTGAGATTGAGGGCAATGATGGATTCGTGGAAGCGCGGCGAGACGGTCGCCGCATCCGCATGCGGTGCACCGCCGGCGTTATTGACCAGCACGTCCAGCCGTCCGCAACGCGCGACCACAGTATCGATCAGCGCCTCCAGTTCGTCGTATTTGCGCACGTCGCAGGCGAAGAAAAAGGCCTCGCGGCCGCCAGCGGCGGGCAGCTGTTCCGGAGGATTGCGGCCACAGATGGCAACCTCGGCGCCCGCCGCGAGGAATCGCTCGCTGATGCCGCGGCCAACGCCTTTGCCGCCACCTGTCACCAGGACCACGCGGCCGCTGAAATCCATCGGGTTGTGCATAATGTCTTGCTCCTTGTCAGGGATGGCGGGCAACTTGTGATCGGCGTATGAATTGCCTAATATGCCTCGGCCTCGCGCATCCTAACCCGGTCCACAGAAAACCGGAAACAGCGAGGGTCAAGCGGTCATTTTCGGGCGAACAGAGACGCGGTCGGTAGACTTTGCTGAACTGCTTGCCTCTCCATCAAGCAATCAGGACGTAGACAGTTATGACAACAGAATCTCTTCCTGTACTCGCCATTCTGGGCGGTACCGGCGATCTCGGCACAGGTTTGGCGCGGCGTTGGGCGCAGGCGGGATATCGGGTCATCATCGGCTCCCGCACCCAGGAAAAAGCGGAGCAGGCCGCCAGCGACCTGCGTCAGGTGATGGCTGCGCGCGGTGCCACGGTCAACGTGGAGTCCATGGAGAACCTGGCGGCTGCCGAGGCTGCGGATATCGTCGCGATCACGGTGCCCTTCAGCCACCAGAAGAGCACCCTGGAACTGGTCGCACCGGCCCTGCAGGGTAAAATACTGATCGACGTCACCGTGCCGCTGGTGCCGCCGCGCGTGGCCCGCGTACAGCTGCCCCCAGAGGGCAGCGCGGGCCAGATTGCCCAGGATCTTCTGGGCGAGGGTGTGGATGTGGTGTCCGCCTTCCAGAACGTGGCCGCAGCGCACCTGCAGGATGAAGGCGCGGTGGATTGCGATGTGCTGGTGTGTGGCAATAAAAAGGAAGCCCGCGCCGCGGTCATTACCCTGGTCGAGGCGGCGGGTTTGCGCGGCTTCCACGCCGGAATGATCGCCAATGCCGCTGCGGCCGAAGCGCTCACCTCGGTACTGATCACGATCAACAAACAGTACAGCTGCCACGCCGGCATCCGCATCTCCGGCCTGGATAGCCATGGATGAGTGCACGGCTTGAACTGATTCCCCTGGAGGGCTTTCCCGAAGTCGCACCGGGGGATGACCTTGCCGCACTGATTTACGCCAGCCTCCAGCACAACCGCCTGCAGTTGCAGGACGGTGATGTGCTTGTGCTGGCGCAAAAAATTGTCTCCAAGGCGGAGAACCGCTACCGCCGGCTCGCCGAGGTCGTACCCGGTGGGCGTGCCCTCGACCTTGCCCGCGAGGCGGACAAGGATCCGCGGCTGGTACAGTTGATTCTCGATGAATCTCGAGACGTACTGCGCGTGCGCAAGGGCGTCATCATTGTCGAGCATCGCGAGGGGTATGTGCATGCCAATGCCGGCATCGATCGCTCCAACATCCATAACGCCGCCGACGACCCCCGCGTGCTGCTGCTGCCGGAGGACAGCAATGCCTCTGCGGCGCGCCTGCGCGAGAACCTGGGTGCGCTCTGCGGGCTGCTTCCACAGGTGATCATCAACGACAGCGCTGGCCGGGCCTGGCGGGTTGGTACGGTGGGGCTGGCGCTCGGCACCGCGGGCCTCGACCCCTTGTTCAACCAGATAGGGGATTGCGACCGGTTTGGTAACCGGCTGGAAGTGACGGAGCCGGCTGTGGCTGATGAGCTGGCCGCAGCGGCCTCGCTGGTGCAAGGCCAGGCGGCTGAGGGCCTGCCGGTGGTTCTGGCCCGCGGCGCGCGCCTGCGCGCGTCTCCGCGGGACGCGCGAGTGCTGCTGCGCCCCCGCGAGCAGGACATGTTCCGGTGATGACGGCTGCGGCGGGTTCAGTGCTGGCGCTGTCCGGTGGAGTAGGCGGTGCGAAGCTGTGCCTGGGCCTGAGTGATTGCCTGCCGGCGGAGCGTCTGCATATCGCCTGCAATACCGGGGACGATTTTCAGCACCTCGGTTTGACCATCTGCCCGGATATCGACACGGTGCTGTACACCCTGTCCGGGCGCAATGACTCGGCCCGGGGCTGGGGGCTGGCCGGGGAAACCTGGGAAGTGCTGCAGGCCCTGCAGGCGCTGGAGGCTGACACCTGGTTTCGCCTGGGCGACCGGGATCTGGCGACACACCTCTGGCGCGCCGGTGAACTGGCGCGCGGTGGCTCACTGTCCGCCGTGACGGCAGAGCTGGCCCGCCGCCTGGGTGTGCGGGCGCAGGTCTACCCCATGAGCGATGATCCGGTGCCTACCCTGGTGCACACTGATGCGGGGGAACTGGCATTCCAGGAGTATTTCGTGCGTGAACAGTGTCGTCCACGGGTCAGCGGTTTCCGCTTTCGTGGCATTGATGCGGCTCGATTGCAGCCCTCACTGGCCGCACTCTGCAGGTCGGCCGATCTGGCTGGCGTGATTATTTGTCCTTCCAATCCCTTTGTGAGTATCGACCCGATACTGCGGCTGGACAATTTCTGGCAGACCCTGAGACAGTGCAACACCCGTGTCGTGGCGGTTGCTCCTATCGTTGCCGGGCAGGCGCTGAAAGGGCCCGCGGCGAAGATGATGGCGGAACTCGGGATGCCGGTAACCGCCTGCGGCGTGGCAGAACACTACGCGCGTCATTACCCCGGCCTCGTCACGACGTTTGTTATCGACCACAGTGACGCTACACTGGCGCCGGAGATTGCGGCGCTTGGAATGGAGGTGCAGGTGAGATCAACAGTCATGCAGGAGCGCGCGAGCAAACAGGCGCTGGCGAAGTCCTGCCTGGAGCTGCTGTGACGTCGCCGCTGCATGTGGTGCTGCCGTTGAAGCAGCTGGAGGCGGCAAAGACCCGACTGGCCGATGCGCTGCCACCGCCACAGCGACGGGCGCTGGTGCTGGCGATGGCCGGCGATGTCGTGCGTGTGCTGTCATCCCATCCGGGCGTGGCCTCGATCACCCTCATTTCAGACGCCCCGGAGGCAGATTCCCTGGTCATCGGCGGCAAAGTCCGCCTCTGGTCGGAATCCTCCCTGCTCGCGACCCCCGCTGCGGCGGAGGCGCCGCTGCAGGCGCTCAACCAGGCGCTGGGGGCGGCCTGCGAGCGGTTGCGTGCCGACGTTGTGCCGGCAGATGCCCTGCTCATGGTCATGCATGCCGACCTGCCATTCCTCACGCCCGAAGATATTGACGCTGCACTCGCCCGAAAAGAAGTGGGGAGTGGCTTGCTGGTGGCCTGTGATGAGGCGGGCACTGGAACCAACCTGTTGCTGTTCAGAGCCGACCTGCGGCCAGCTTTTTCGTTTGGCGGTGACTCCTGTGTGCGACACCTCGAGTGGGCCCGCCGGCAGGGGCTTGCGGCGGGTTCACTGTTGCGCCCCGGGCTGGCTCGCGACATCGACACCCCGCGTGACCTGGAGCGCCTTTGGGCAGCACCGGAGACCATTTCTGGGCCTTTGACCCGTGCCTGGGCAGGGCAGTTTGCCCGCGCGCAACAACTGGCGGGTGCGACGGTGGCAGCGCCACCGCGCTCCGGTCTGGCCGCGCTACGTGCCGAATTGATGGGCGGTGTACTGCCCTCTGAGGCGGTCTGCCTGTCCCTCGCGGAGTTCACCGACACGCCCGGTCTGGTAGCACTCGCCGGTGAGCTGCGCGACCGTGGTCACGGCCAGGTGGTGACCTATTCGCGCAAGGTATTTGTGCCACTCACGCGCCTGTGCCGGGATGTCTGTCATTACTGCACCTTCGCTACGACCCCCAGGCAGGTCGCGGCGCCTTACCTGAGTGTTGACGAGGTGCTGGCGCTGTGCCGCGCCGGTGCGGCACAGGGGTGCCAGGAAGCGCTGCTGACGCTGGGTGAGAAGCCCGAGTTGCGCTACCGGGCTGCGCGTGAGGCACTCGCCGACATGGGTTTTGCCACGACGCTCGAGTACGTGGCGCATGTCGCTGGACGTATTCTCGAAGAGACCGGCCTGCTGCCGCATATCAACGCGGGCTGCATGACGGCAGAAGAAATTGCCGCGCTGCGACCGGTCAGTGCGTCCATGGGCATCATGCTGGAGTCTGCCTCCGAGCGCCTGTGTGCAAAGGGCATGCCGCACTATGGGTCACCGGATAAACAGCCTGCAGAGCGCCTGCGCACCCTGCAGTTGGCCGGCGAGGCCTCAGTGCCCTTCACCTCTGGTATTCTCATTGGTATTGGTGAGACCCGGCGTGAACGTATAGAGTCCCTGCTGGCGCTGCGCCGGCTGCACCAGCAGCACGGGCATTTGCAGGAAGTGATTGTGCAGAACTTCCGTGCCAAGCCCGGTACCCTGATGGCCGGTGCGCCGGAACCCGACCTGGAGGACCTGCTCTGGACTCTGGCCGTAGCACGCATCATCTTTGGCCCCGAGATGAATTTGCAGGCCCCCCCTAATCTCAGTCCTGGTGTTCTGCCGCAATTGCTTGCAGCAGGCATCAACGATTGGGGTGGCGTGTCACCGGTGACGCCAGACCACGTCAATCCCGAGGCTCCGTGGCCGCATCTGGACCATCTCGCCCGGGAGACGGCAGCGGCCGGTAAATTCCTGGAGCAGCGCCTGACGATCTACCCCGGCTATGTGCAGCAGGCATCACGGTGGCTTGACCCCGCCCTGCGCACCCCGGTGCTCAGACTGCAGGATGCCGCCGGGTTTGCGCGACGCGACAGTTGGGTTCCGGGAGAGGAGGCGCCCGTTCCGGCAGTTGAGGCAGCACTGCTCTCGTCGCCCCTGAACGCCTTTGCGGTTGCATCCGAACTGCGCGCCGTGGTGGAGCGATGCGAACGCGCCGAGCCCCTTGGCGAAGCCGATGTGGTGCGGCTGTTTGCGGCTCGTGGCCCCGAATTCCGCTTTGTCGTTGAGGCAGCGGATCGCCTGCGCCGGGTGCGCTGTGGTGATGCGGTGAGCTATGTCATCAACCGCAATATCAACTACACCAATGTGTGCTACTTCAAATGCCAGTTCTGTGCATTTTCCAAGGGCAAGCACAGCGAGGAACTGCGTGGCAGGCCCTACGATATCAGTGCCACCGAGATCGCGCGGCGCTGCCGCGAAGCCTGGGCGCGCGGTGCCACAGAGGTCTGCATGCAGGGTGGTATTCACCCGGATTACACGGGCCAGACCTATCTGGACATTCTGGCCACAGTGCGGGCAGCGACTCCCGATATGCATATTCATGCATTCTCCCCGCTGGAAGTGTGGCAGGGCGCCGCAACACTGGGTCTGCCGCTGGTGGATTACCTGCGGCAACTCAAGGCCGCAGGTCTCGGAACGTTGCCGGGAACCGCGGCTGAAATCCTCGATGACGAGGTGCGAGCCACGCTGTGCCCGGACAAACTGAACACGGCGGAGTGGCTGGAGGTGATGGAAACGGCCCACAGCATCGGTTTCCGTACCACCGCAACCATCATGTACGGGCATATCGAACAGCCGCAGCACTGGGCGCGACACCTGCTGCAGCTGCGCGCACTGCAGGCGCGCACCGGCGGTTTTACTGAACTGGTGCCCTTGCCCTTCGTGCACATGGAAGCCCCGATGTTTCTGCGCGGCAAGGCCCGGCGGGGCCCAACCTTCCGCGAGGCGGTGCTGATGCACGCGGTATCGCGGCTGGTGCTGAACGGCTTTATCGACAACATCCAGACCTCATGGGTCAAGATGGGCGAGGCGGGCGTGGACGTCTGCCTGAACGCCGGGGCCAATGATCTCGGTGGCACCCTGATGAACGAGAGCATCACCCGGGCTGCCGGCGCGGCCCACGGCCAGGAGTGGGCACCCGCAGTGATGGAGGCGCGAATCCATGCACTCGGCCGAAACCCACGGTTACGCACCACCCTGTATGGTGATGCAGCCGTGGAGCGTCGCATCGCGGCGGATGCAGCGATTCCCCTGGTGGCGATAGAAAACGCCGATGCCGGGAAATTGGCCCGTGACAAACGGCTGTTGCCGCATGCTGATCTGCCCGTTGTCACGCCGCCAGAGCAGGTGGTACTGATGGCAGCCTGCAACTGAGTCGTGGCTGCGCGCGTACAGCTTGAAGCGAGCTGGCTCAGGCATCTGGCCCCGGAGTTTGAAAAGCCCTACATGCGCGAACTCCGTGCCTTTCTGCAGGCGGAAAAGGCTGCCGGTGTACAGGTGTTCCCGCCGGGCGCCGAGATATTCAAGGCCTTTGCGCACACCCCGCTGGAGCGCACGCGGGTCGTGATATTGGGGCAGGATCCCTACCACGGCCCCGGCCAGGCTCACGGCCTGTGCTTTTCTGTGCGCCCGGGCGTTGCGCTGCCACCGTCCCTGCAGAATATTTTCAAGGAACTGGAGCGAGACCTGGGCATACCCCGCCCGCAGCAGGGGTGCCTCATCCCCTGGGCGGATCAGGGAGTCCTGCTGCTGAACAGCGTGTTGACCGTCGCTGCGGGCCGTGCGGCCTCACATCAGGGCAAGGGCTGGGAGACCTTTACCGACTGCGTGGTGGAACTGGTCAACCGCGAATGCCGTGGCGTTGTGTTCATGCTCTGGGGCAGTTATGCCCAGCGCAAGGGTGCGGCGATAGACCGCGATCGCCACTGCGTACTGACCGCGCCCCATCCCTCGCCACTCAGTGCGCACCGTGGCTTTATCGGCTGCGGACATTTCAGCGCGGCCAACACCTGGCTGGCCCGGCAAGGACAGCCTCCCATCGACTGGCAGCTGCCACCTCAGCCAAACGGCACCGCATAGGGAAGTTGCAGAACCGCCAGTGCGGTGCCCCTTTCGGCTGCGGTGAGCAGCCCTTCCTCCACTGCAGTCTCGGTCGTGGATACCAGGGCCAGCTGCGCACCACTGTCTGCATGTGCGGCATTGATGACCGTGCCGGCGGGCTGCGCCTGGCCAGCCCGGAACAGTGCATCACCGGCGTGCAGCTCGGTGCCAACAGGCGCTGTCATAAGCAGCATGCGGCGTTTCGCCTTGCCCTTGTAATGCATGCGTGCGATCACCTCCTGCCCGGGGTAGCAACCCTTGCGAAAGTTGATGTGGCCGATGAGGTCGTAATTCAGCTGTTGCGGCAGGAACTCGCCGCTGGTTGCCGCGGACAGCCGCGCAACACCCTGTCGCAAGGTGGCGGCCTGCCAGGCAGTTTCATCCGCCTGCAGGGCCGACTGTGCCCTGAGTGAGCTGAGCAGGTCGCTCGCGGCGGTGCTGCGCACCCAGAGTTCCACTGCGTCTGTATCTCCAGTGGTGCGCAAGGCGATGGCGTCTGCTGTGTGCGTCCAGGCCAGCGGGGCTGCGGGAACCTCCGGAAGCCCCTCGCCCAGCGCGCCGGTCAGCTCCCGCCCCTGAATCCCCAGCAGCTGCCAGTCCTCGCTCGCATTGCGCAGCTGTACCTTGGAGAACACGGCGAACCGACGCAGGTTGTCCAGTGTGCGCTCGAGTATCTCCCCGCGCAGGCGCAGCAGCAGCGTGTCGGGTGCCACGGCGAGAGCGACGAAATCGGCGAGCACGCGCCCCTGTGGGTTGCAGAAGGTACCGTAACAGGCGGCGTCCGATGCGAGCTGCCGAATGTCGCAGCTGGCCTGGTTGTGCAGGAAACTCACGGCATCGGGGCCGCTGACTTCGAGCAGTGCTTCGGAAACCAGCGGCGTCAGCAGCAGCTTGGTGTGTGGGCAGTCGGGGCTCTGGTGGTCTGTCACAGTATGCTTTGCACCTCCTGTCTGTGTAGTGCGGCCGCGGTTTGGCCGTGCGTGGCGACGACAGGCTATAATAGCGGCTTTTGACGTTTGCGTACCCAATGGGAGCTGTCATGCTCGACACAGAAGACCACAATCGCATGCGCTGGGCCAGCCGTCGCGGAATGCTGGAGCTCGATCTTGTGCTGGAGCCATTTGTCAACCAGTGCTACCCGCAGCTCGATGCCGTCGATCGGGAACGCTATCGCCAACTGATGCTCTGCGAGGATCAGGAGTTGTTTGGCTGGTTCCTGCGCCGGGAGATGCCCGAGGACCCGGAGCTGGCCGCCATTGTTCGCAACATACTCACCTTCACTCGTCCTGACCTGGACTGACCGTCGCCCACAACCCTGCTGGTGTCTGTTCTGTCTGTTGCTTCTGCTGGCCATCACCGAGTTGGCCGCGCGCGGCTACGGCGAGTATGCGCTGGCTGCATTACCCGCCTGGGCGCTCGTCGCCCGGGTGGGCATGCCGCGGCCCAGGGACCGCTGGCGTCTGGAGATTCATGCGCAGCAGTGTTGGCTGAGCGGCCCCTGCTGCAGCCGTCTGGCGCCGGTCGCTTTTGAACCCCATGCCGTCCTGCTGCCGCGTGTCTGCGTGCTGGTCTGGCTGCGGCTAGGCAGTCGCCGGCGACACTACCTGTGGCTCTGGGCGGCAGATTTTGATGACGCCGACTACCGCGCACTGCGCCGCTGGTGGCTTGTCTACCGCCCTCGCGAGGAGCGTTTCCGCTAACGGATGAAGTGTGCGAGATCGGCCTTGAAGCTGGCCATGGAGGGAGGGTGCAGGTACATCATGTGACCCGCTTCGTAGTACGCTTCGCTGATATTGCCGCGCAGTTTCTCCGGCAGATCCATATGCCGCAGGAAGTGGCGGGTGGCGCCGAGTGGGGTGGCCAGATCGTAGTAGCCCTGCTGCACCAGAACGCGCATATTGGGGTTCTGGGTCATTGCAAAAGCCAGGTCCACCGCCGTGTTGGCGACGGGCTGCGTGCCCACCGGGCCAGGATGGGTGTGTTCCTGGCTCCACGCCTGCCAGAGGTCTGCCGAGGTGATGTAGGTGAGGTCAGTCTTCACCCCGACCACCTCGCGATAATAGTCGTTGAAGGTGGCGACAAAGGCCGGGCCGACGGCGGGGAAAAAGGGGTCATACATGAAGTCCTCGGCCACATGATTGATCCCGTCGCCGACAAAGCGGGAGTCGATGCGACCAACAGTTTTGCGCTGGCTGCGCAGCAATTCCTTGGCGAAGCGCGCCTCATCGATGCGCAGGTTGGCCCGCTCCCAGTAATCCGCGCTGATGCCGGTGAGTCGCTGCAGGCCACGCAGCACCTCCTGACGCGCCGCGGCGCTGGCGGCGTTGCCCTGCAACAGCAGCGGGGCGTACTGCTCCAGCGCGAAGCGCTCGGCCTCTTCAACCATCGTGTCCAGCGACTCGGGACGGAATTCGCTGACGCCGTGGTACCAGGCCGTGGCGGCAAACGTGGACAGGTAGTTCACATAGGGCAGGTCGTTCGGGGTGCCCGCGCTGCCGGCGATGTAGTCCATGTAGGGGGAGACCAGCACCACCCCGTCCAGCGCAATACTGTGGCGGTTAAGCAGGTCCCATGCCACACCGCCGCTGCGTATGCCGCCGTAGCTCTCCCCAAGCAGATACTTGGGAGACGTCCAGCGGCCGTTTGCCGTAATGTAACGCGCGATAAAATCTGAGACTGTCTGGATATCCTTGCTGACGCCCCAGAAGTCTTCACCTTTGCCTTTGCCGACGGCGCGTGAGAATCCGGTGCCGACGGGGTCGATCATGACCAGGTCGGCCCTGTCGAGAATACTGTATTCATTGTTGGTGTAGCGAAAGGGGCCCCGCGTGCTGAATGCGGTGTCCTCAACCACGGTGCGCTGTGGCCCGAGTATGCCCATGTGCAGCCACATTGAGGCGGAGCCGGGCCCGCCGTTGTAGGCGAAAAGCAGCGGGCGGCTGCGTTTGTCTGTGTCTGCCCTCACGTAGGCGGTGTAGCCGTAATGGGCGATCACCTCGCCGTCATCATTTTTCATCTCCAGCGTGCCGGCAGTCGCGCGATAATCGATGTGCTTGCCGTCGATTCGCACCCGTCCGCTGCTTTCGGCGTGCAGCGGTGGCGGGACAGGCAGTGCTGCTTCGGCCGTGTCGTCGCTGTCATCGGCGGTGACAGGCGGTGGGGTCAGCAGCAGGACGGCACCAAAGCACAGCGGTGCCAGCAGCGATCGCAGCGTCATGTAACTGGAGGGCATGTGGTCTTCCTCGGAAATGGGCGGGCGTAGGGTATCAAGTCCTGTACCGCACGCAAGGGTGACCCCGCTGGCCTCGAGGCCGCTGCGTGAGCGGACAGCCGGGGGCGCTGCGGGTTTGGGTATTTGTGCCTCGCCGGGGTCATTGCGCTGGTGTAGTGGCATCGCGAGGTGCTGTCGTGCGCTAATACGGGCCCAGTTTTTGATAGGGCAATAACATGATAACGCGTAATCCGACTCGCGCCTGGCGGCATCTGCTTGCGATACTGTTCCTGCTGGGGGCAGGCTCGGTGGGCGCGGCCGGCCAAAAACCCAACATCCTGGTGATCTGGGGGGACGATATCGGCTGGTCCAATCTCAGTGCCTACCATCAGGGTATGCTCGGTGGCAGTACGCCGAATATTGACCGGATTGCGCAGCAGGGCGCGCGCTTCACTGACTACTACGGCGAGCAGAGCTGCACCGCCGGACGATCCGCGTTCATCACCGGCCAGCACCCCCTGCGTACGGGGCTGCTCAAGGTGGGGATGCCGGGCGCAGAAATCGGCCTGCAGGCTGAGGACCCCACCATTGCGGAACTGCTCAAACCACACGGCTATGCGACCGGCCAGTTCGGCAAGAACCACCTTGGAGACAAGGACGAGTTCCTCCCCAGCAATCACGGTTTTGACGAGTTCTTCGGCAACCTCTACCACCTGAACGCCGAGGAGGAGCCGGAGACGTATTTCTACCCGAAGGACCCGGAGTTCCGTAAACGTTTTGCGCCCCGCGGTGTGATTCGTTCCTATGCCGATGGCCGCATTGAGGACACCGGTCCCTTGAGCCGCAAGCGCATGGAAACGGTGGACCAGGAGTTCACCGATGCCGCAATTGATTTCATGAGCCGCGCGCAGCGCGATGAGAAGCCGTTTTTTGTCTGGTTCAATGCCACGCGCATGCACAACTGGACACGGCTGGCACCGAAGTGGGACGGCGCATCCGGTTACGGTTTGTACGCGGATGGCCTGATGGAGCACGACGATCACGTCGGGCAGCTGTTGGACACCCTGGACGCGATGGGCATCGCCGACAACACGATCGTGATCTACTCGACGGATAACGGTGCGCAAACCAATACCTACCCGGACGGGGGTGTTGAGCCGTTTCGCGGTGAGAAGGGCTCTACCTGGGAAGGGGGCTTCCGGGTGCCGGCAATGATCCGCTGGCCTGGTGTGGTCCAGCCGGGAACCGTCATCAACGATATCTTCTCCCACCTCGATTGGCTGCCCACGCTGCTGACCGCCGTGGGTGAATCTGATATCAAGGATAAGCTGCTGCGTGGACATCGTGTGGGCAACAAGACTTTCAAGGTGTATCTCGACGGCTACGACCAGACGGAATTGCTGGCTGGCACGGGCCCCGGCAAGCGCAACAATCTGTTCTACTTTGACGACAACGCCAACTTCAACGCCTTGCGCTGGGGCGACTGGAAGCTGCATTTCGCCTGGGCAATGCAGGGCTGGAGCGGCCCGCGCGAGGCGCTGAACTTCCCGCGCATCATCAACCTGCGCAGCGACCCCTACGAAACGTCCATCGATTCCGGCCTGTACTCGCGCTTCTTTGCCGATCAGCTGTGGTTGTTTGTGCCGGTGCAGCAGGAAGTCGGCAAGTGGCTGGCCACGTTCCGCGAATTCCCGCCGCGGCAGCCGACGGCGAGTTTCACGATTGACCGCATCATGCAGCAGATGCAGCAAATGCAGCAGATGCGCGCCACCGCCGCGCAGGCGGCCGGCGGCTGAGCAGGCGCTGAACTCGGGCCTGCCTGAGCGCTATCCCCTGCGGCGAGCCCGAGCCGCGCTTGCGTTTCGGGCCCGCCCTGCCCGTAGCTAGTGCAGCAGGGCTTCGCAGATGTCGGCGAAGGTGCGTGCCTGGATACGATCCTGGTAGTCAACCTGCAGGCGGCGGGCAATCTGTCGCGCATCCAGCAGGCCGCGCAGGCTCACGCCGTCGTTGGCAATCACCATCAGGTAGTCCTGGCCAAGGTGCTGCATGGTCTGCAGAATCCTGCCGACGTTGGCGTGCAAGACCTGGTCGTGACGTACGCCCTGCAGTGCTGAGCACGGTGTCATCACATCGCCCACCGTCAGGTCCTGGCGCACCTTGCCGGTGGCGACAGCCACCTGCATGAGCCGCGATGAGACCAGGTCACGGCGGGTGATAATGCCTTTCAACTGTTCATCCATGTTGATGACCAGTTTCAGGCTGGCGTGCTCGCGGTCCAGCAGCATCAGGGCTTCGGCAATGCCGGTATTGCTTTCCAGCAATGGAGGCGCGGTAAAGTCAAAATCCAGCAGGGCTTTACTGGCCGGGCTGGAAAGCTGCAGATCGCGCGGCAGTTCGGGCTGGTGAATGCGTTTGACCTCGGTCAGCGGCAGAGTGTGCAGTGATTTGTAAGCGTCCATGGAATATCTCCCTAGGCACACGCGATGCGTGGACCTTGTTGTGTCAGAAAAAAGGGTGACGGAGAGATTCAACGAACGGGGGGCGCCCTGGGGTTGTGGGGGGGATAGGGGAGTGCACTCGCCGGTCGGCGCAGGGCACCGCAGGCAGCAACGTGGTATCCGGTATCGAGCGACTCGGCCAGTGCGCGACCGGGCAGTGCCGGCTCGCTTTTGCTGTCCTCGAACAGCGAGGTATCGATGACATCGCCGTAGCTTGCCAGGCCGGCTCCGGGGTCGCTCGCCGCAGCCACTGAACTCAGGGCGCTACCGAGAGCGCAGGCGAGCAGGAAAAGCAGGGGAGCCAAGCCCTTCAGCCACCACCTGTTTGCTCTGTGAACGCCCTGCATCGGCCAACACCCCTCAGCTACCGACAAAACGTTACACCCGATGGCGAGCGTGCCCGCAGCGGGAATTACGGTATTAATACAGGTTTCTCCGCGCGGTGGACGGTTGGCGCAGCGCGCTTCAGCGGGCGATGGACGGCGTGTCAGCGCCCGGTGCCTCCGGCGTGAGTACGGTGTCCTCTGCCCGCTCGAGCAGTTCGGGGTAGTCGAGGGTGTAGTGCAGGCCTCGGCTTTCTTTGCGTGCCTGCGCGCAACGGATCATCAGTTCCGCGACCATCGCCAGATTGCGCAGTTCGAGCAGGTCATTGCTGACCTTGTAGTTGCTGTAATACTCGTTGATTTCATCCTGCAGCAGCCGGATGCGATGCTCGGCCCGGGCGAGGCGTTTGTTCGTGCGCACGATGCCCACGTAATCCCACATGAACCGCCGCAGTTCGTCCCAGTTGTGTGAGATCACCACGTCCTCGTCGGAATCCGTTACCTGGCTCTCGTCCCACGGTGGGGCGGGCTGGGGTGGCGGACACTGTGCAATGGTGGCGGCGATATCCGCGGCGGCGGACTCGGCAAAGACAATGCACTCCAGCAATGAATTACTGGCCATCCGGTTAGCACCGTGCAGACCTGTACAGGAGGCCTCGCCAATCACGTAGAGCCCGCTCACATCGCTGCGGCCCGCGGTGTCCACGATGACACCACCACAGGTGTAGTGGGCCGCCGGTACCACCGGAATGGGCTCGCGTGCGATGTCGATGCCCAGCTCCATGCAGCGGCTGGTGATGGTCGGGAAGTGTTCTTCAAGGAAGGCGCGCGGCTTGTGCGATATGTCGAGAAACACACAGTCCACGCCCAGTCGCTTCATCTCGTGGTCAATGGCGCGGGCAACAATATCCCGTGGCGCCAGCTCCGCCCGGGGATCGAAATTGTGCATGAACTGGCTGCCGTCCGGCAGCCGCAGTTTTCCGCCCTCGCCGCGAATCGCCTCGGTAATCAGAAACGACTTCGCTTTGGGATGGTAGAGGCAGGTGGGGTGGAACTGGTTGAATTCCAGATTTGCAACGCGACAACCCGCGCGCCATGCCATGGCGATGCCATCCCCGCTGGCGCCGTCGGGATTACTTGTATACAGGTAGGCCTTGCTTGCACCACCGGTGGCCAGCACCACGGCACGAGCCTGGAACAGGTCGACACGGTCGCGCTCGCGGTCGAGGATATAGGCTCCTTCGCAGCGCCCCTCATGGGTGACCAGGTCGACGGCGACCCGGTGCGGGAACACGTCGATGTTGGCCGCGGCAAGCACGCGCTCGGTGAGGACCTCAGAAATTGCTCGACCGGTGCGATCGGCTGCGTGGATAATGCGGCGGTGACTGTGTCCGCCTTCCATGGCGAGGTGGAACTCGCTTGACGCCCCGTGTCGCAGGTCGAAGTCCACACCCTGCTCCACCAGCCACTCGACACAGCGGCGACTGTGGCTGACGGTGAAGTGCACGGCCTCGGGGTTGCACAGGCCGGCGCCCGCAACCAGGGTGTCGGCGACGTGGGAATCCACGGTATCCGACGAATCCAGTACGGCGGCCATCCCGCCCTGAGCCCAGTAGGTCGAACCCTCATTGAGGTCTCCCTTGCAGACCAGGGCGACCCGCAGGTGGTCAGGCAGGCGCAGTGCGGCGCTGAGTCCGGCAGCGCCGCCGCCAATGATCAGGACATCGTGTTGCAGGGACGTGGCGGACATAAGTGGGTGCTTGCTGCCTCAGGATGTGAAATATATTATGTTGCTCAATAACTTACGTAACACAGTTTAGAGCAGGTCACCGGGATGGCGAGTATAAACGAGGTATCCCGGATTAAGGAAATACACCATTGTGGAACTTTTTGGGCAACAGCCCCTCTTACAGGCATCGTGGCGTGAGTGTGATTGTCCAAATTGTGGTCGCTACCGGGCCGCCGGTTCGCAGCAGTGAAATGCTGGCATTGAGCAGGAAAGGAGTCACGGAGTGACAGCGGCAGAGACCGACCAGCAACTCGTGGCGCGTGTACAGAAGGGCGATTTGCGGGCATTCGATGTGCTGGTGCTGAAATACCAGCACAAGATTTTCAGCCTGATCAGCCGTTATGTGCATGACGCCGATGAAGTGCAGGACGTGGCGCAGGAAGCCTTTATCAAGGCCTACAGGGCGCTGCCGCGGTTTCGTGGCGACAGCGCGTTTTATACCTGGTTGTACAGGATAGCGATCAACACGGCGAAGAATCATCTTGTGGCTCGTTCGAGGCGGCCACCAGGTTCCGATGTCGAGATCGATGATGCGGAATATTTTGAAGGCGGCGCCGCGCTGCGTGAGATTGAGACACCCGAGAGCGCACTTTTCGGTGAAGAGCTCAAGCAGGTTGTCGATCGGGCCATTGCGGAATTGCCGGATGATTTGCGCACCGCGGTAACTTTGCGCGAGTTTGATGGTCTCAGCTATGAGGACATCGCGGAGATCATGGGCTGTCCAGTCGGTACGGTGCGATCACGCATCTTCCGTGCCCGGGAGGCGATAGACCGGCAGGTCCGCCAGCAGATCGATGGTGTGGCGTGACGGCAAGTGGCGCCAGAGCAATACAGGCAAGTCGGGCAGCGCAATGTGTGAACTGCCCCGCGTATTTGAAGCAACTGACAACGCCGGTACAACAGGCAGAGGATGTGGGTAATGACAGAACAACTGCGTGAGTCTCTCTCGGCATTGATGGACGACGAAGCGACGGAACTGGAACTGCATCGCGTACTGGGTGAACTTGAGCACAACACTGATTTGCGCCAGACCTGGGTGCGCTATCAGGTCGCCCGGTCGGTCATGGCAGGACAGCCAGTCAGCCACGCCGGGCTGGATATTTCCCGCAGTGTCAGCGCTGCCCTCGCGGCCGAAGCGGGCGCAGGAGAGCGCCGTCCCGGTCTGCGCGAGCGCTGGCTGCGGCCGCTGGCCAGTCTCGCGGTAGCCGCCTCCGTCACGGCGGTGGTTGTGCTGGGGGGGCAGCAACTGTACCAGGCGGGAAGCCCGGACGCCGTCAGCGCGCCGGTCGCAGCCAGTGGCGTTTCGGCTGTGGGTTTTGTCAACACCCTTGGCGCCGTGCCAATGCGCGCGAGCTACGGCGCGCAGGCGGTTCCGCAGTTGGAGCCTGCGGCACGCACAGCCTATCGCGAGCTGGCGCGTCAACGCATGTACCAGTACATGCAGGAGCACGCGGAGCACGCAGCGCTCAATTCCCCGCAGGGTCTTATTCCGTTTGCGCGCGTTCCCCAGATCGAGGAGTAAACCCGCGTGAAGTGCCTGAGCTGGTTGCTTGCTTCCAGTCTTGTGTGTGGCCTCGCGCTTGGTGCGTCCAGTGCCGCCGCGCAGCGCGCGGCCTGCTCTGAGGCAGATGCCGAAGCCCTTGACTGGCTGGCCCGTATGGCCCGGAGCCACAGCGAGGTGGCCTATCACGGCGTTGTCACGCTGCAGCGCGGCGACGATATGCAGGTGGTGCAGGTGGCCCGCTCACTTGCCGACGGGTATTCATCTGAACATCTGACGCGGCTCACCGGCCAGGGTGCCCAGGTTATCCGCTCCCATCACCCGATCAACTGCACGCACCCGGGGGAGCGGCTGCTGAACCTGGGAGATCGGGTAGACCCGGGTGATTGTGGCCTCGCCGGGTATTACCGCTTTCAGCTCAGCCCCGGGGAGCGCATCGCGGGGCGCCAGTCGGTCAAGCTGGAAATCCAGCCGCGCGATATGTACCGCTACGGGTTCCTGCTTGAGTTGGACAGGGAAACAGCATTGATGCTGCGCGCCAGTACCCTGGGTCGTGGCGACAAGGTGCTGGAACGCTTTCAGTTCGCGGATTTGAGTTACGGTGAGCCCCTCGAGCCGCGGCAGGGCATGGAGACGGTTCACCCCGCTGCGCATCCACATCCCGATTATCCGGCCGCTGGCGCGCGACTCACGGTGCCCTGGACCGTAAGCTGGCTGCCCGGCGGATTTACCGCCACGGACAATGTCGATCCCGCCGGCTCCCGCCGTACCTACACTGACGGACTCGCGGTGTTTTCCGTGTTTCTCGAGCAGCTGCCCCGGGAGTTGCGCCCCGGCGAAGGCCTGGCGAGACTCGGCAGCTCGCTGTCCTACACGCGTGGTATGCACCTGGCCGAGCAGCCGGTGCTGGTGACGGTCATTGGCGAGGTGCCGGTGAACACCGCACGTATGGTGGCCGACTCAATCCGGGTGGTGCGCTGAATGTTGACCGAAACTGGCCGCGTCGTCGCGCTGGAGGCAGACAGCCTGTGGGTGGAGACCATCCGCCGCAGCACCTGTGGCAGCTGTGCGGCGCAAAAGGGCTGCGGCCATGGGCTGCTGAACCGTATCCGTGACGGTCAGCGTGGCCTGGTGCGTGTGCTGCCCGGCGAGTTTTCTCCCGCGGAGTACCAGATTGACGATGAAGTCGAGATCGGTATCCCCGATGAAGTCATTGTGAGGGGCTCCCTGGTGGTTTACCTGTTGCCGCTGCTGACCCTGCTGGCGGGGGCCGCGCTGGCCGCACGCTGGCTGCCCCTGGCCCCCGACCCGGCCGCCGCACTGGGCATGCTGGCTGGCTTTGCCATCGGCCTTCTGGTCGTTCGGTGGCATGCCTGGCGCCATCGTAACGACCACCGCCTGCAGCCGGTACTGATGGGCGCTCCGCTGCGCCGCACCGGTGTTGCGCAAGCGCTGCATGTAACCTGAAAAGCGTTTTTACTGACCAAGGATTGAACGAATGATCTCAAGTAGAAGCTTGTCGACCGCCTTTTTTCTGTGCCTCGCGCTGCTGGCGCCGGGGGTGTCTGCGCAGTCACTGCCGGACTTCAGCCGCATCGTGGACACCGGTTCCCCGGCCGTCGTCAAGATCATCGTCGAGCACTCCGCTGGCCGTGCAGCCAGTGGGCAACCCGATATGGAGCAGATTCCCGAGTATTTGCGGCGTTTTTTCGAGTACCGCGGCGACGTTCCCCCGCAACGCCAGCGGATGTCGATGGGGTCAGGCTTCATCATTTCCGAGGATGGCTTCATTGTTACCAACAACCACGTGGTCGACGGGGCGGAGAGTGTTCTGGTGCGCATGATTGACCGCCGGGAGTTCGAGGCCGAGGTGGTTGGCACCGACCCAAGGTCCGATCTCGCTCTGCTTCGCGTGGCGGCCGAGGGTTTACCTTTCCTGCGCCTGGAAGCGGGCGATTCCCTGAAAGTGGGCGAGTGGGTGCTGGCAATCGGCTCTCCCTTTGGCCTGGACTACTCGGTCACGGCGGGCATCGTCAGTGCCATGGGGCGCAGCCTGCCCACCGAGGAAGGCGAGAACTACGTCCCCTTCATACAGACCGATGTGGCCATCAATCCGGGCAACTCCGGCGGCCCTTTGTTTAACCTGAAGGGCGAGGTGGTCGGCGTGAATTCGCAGATTTTCACCCGCAGCGGTGGGTCCATTGGCCTCTCCTTCGCCATTCCCTCCAGTGTTGTGCGTAACGTGGTTGCCCAACTCCAGGAGAAAGGCCGAGTGACGCGCGGCTGGCTGGGCGTAACGATACAGGATGTGGACAAAACGCTGGCTGAGTCGTTTGGCCTTGATCGGCCGCAGGGTGCCCTTGTAGCGCAGATCGCCGAGGATGGCCCCGCCGCCAAGTCCGGTTTGCAGCCGGGTGATGTGATATTGCGTTTTGACGGCAAGGATATCCCTACGTCATCGGACCTGCCGCACGTGGTTGGGCTGGTCGCGCCGGGCGAGAAAGTGCCGGTAGAAGTGATGCGCGACCGCAAACGCAAGACGCTGCGGGTGACTGTAGGGGGTTTGGACGCCGATGACAGTTTCGCCCTGCGCAGCGAGCGCAGCGGCGACGCCGGGGCAGGGCGGCTGGGGCTGGTGGTGGATGATGCCAGTCCGGAAGCGCTGGAGCGGTTGGGGCTTTCCGGGGGCGTGGTGGTGCGCCAGGTGGCGCCCGATTCGGTGGCGGCGGACGCCGGCGTGATCCCCGGTGACGTGATCACCATGCTCGGCGCCAGCCCGGTGAAGGACGTGGACAGTTTTCAGCGCGCAGAGAAGCGGCTCTCCGCTGGCGATTCTGTCCCCCTGCGGCTCATCCGTCGTGGCTCACCGCTGTTCATCGGTCTGAAACTGCGCGACTGAGGCCACTCCCGCCATGCCCCCGGCTTTCCGCCGACGGCATGGCGGCAGGGAGGGCATTGGGTTACAATCTTGCGTCTTTTCGCCAGCACCCAATGACCCTGACCGAGCAACGTGAGTGAGTGAACTCAGCCACATCCGCAATTTTTCCATTATTGCCCACATCGACCACGGCAAATCCACCCTCGCAGACCGCTTTATCCAGCACTGCGGCGGGTTGAGTGCCCGTGAAATGGGTGCTCAGGTGCTCGACTCCATGGATATCGAGCGCGAACGCGGGATTACCATCAAGGCGCAGAGCGTCACCCTGAATTACACCGCGCGCGACGGCCAGGTGTATCAGCTCAACTTCATCGACACGCCCGGGCACGTGGATTTTTCCTATGAAGTGTCCCGGTCCCTCTCAGCCTGCGAGGGCGCGTTGCTGGTTGTTGACGCCGGACAGGGGGTGGAAGCGCAGTCAGTGGCTAACTGCTACACCGCCATTGAGCAGGGCCTTGAGGTGCTGCCCATTCTCAACAAGATGGACCTCCCGCAGGCGGACCCCGACAAGGCGCGCAAGGAAATCGAGGAAATCATCGGCATAGACGCCACCGAAGCCTGCCTGGTCAGTGCCAAATCCGGTATGGGTATCGAAGACGCGCTGGAATACCTGGTGGAGAAGATCCCCCCGCCGGAGGGCGACCGGGAGGCCCCGCTGCAGGCGTTGATCATCGATTCCTGGTTCGACAATTATCTTGGCGTGGTGTCTCTGGTTCGGGTCAAGCAGGGTGTGTTGCGCAAGCGTGACAAGATCATGCCGAAGTCCACACGCAAGGTGCACCAGGTGGACGGGGTCGGCATATTCACGCCGAAGCGGCTGGAGACGGATATCCTGCAGGCGGGTGAAGTGGGCTTTGTGGTGGCCGGGATCAAGGAGATCCAGGGCGCGCCGGTCGGCGACACACTGGTCAATGCCCAGCATCCCGACGTGCCGGCCTTGCCGGGCTTCAAGAAAATCAAGCCGCAGGTTTACGCCGGCATCTTTACCATCTCCTCTGATGACTATGAAGATTTCCGTGACGCGCTGGCCAAGCTGACCCTGAACGATGCCTCGCTGTTTTATGAGCCGGAGACTTCCGACGCTCTGGGGTTTGGCTTTCGCTGCGGCTTTCTGGGCATGCTGCACATGGAAATCATCCAGGAGCGGCTGGAGCGGGAATACGACCTCGACCTGATCACCACGGCACCGACGGTGATCTATGAGGTGATCAAGAAAAACGGCGAAGTCGTGCAGGTGGACAACCCCTCGCGCCTGCCCGAAGCCGGTGATATCCAGGAAATGCGCGAGCCCATCGCGCGCTGTAACATCCTCGTACCCCAGGATTACCTCGGCAACGTCATTACCCTCTGTGTCGAGAAGCGGGGTACGCAGAAGGACATGCTGTTCCTGGGAAGCCAGGTGTCGGTGGTCTATGACATTCCGTTGGCGGAGGTGGTGCTGGACTTCTTTGACCGGCTGAAGTCGGTCAGCCGCGGATACGCTTCACTCGACTACAGCTTTGACCGCTTCGAGGCGGCCAGCCTGTCGCGACTGGATGTGCTGATCAACGGCGAGCGTGTGGATGCCCTCGCTGTCATTGTGCACCGTGACCATATCCTGCACCGAGGCCGGGTACTGACAGAAAAAATGAAGGAACTGATACCACGGCAGATGTTCGATGTGGCCATACAGGCGGCGGTTGGCGGCAAGGTGGTCGCCCGACAGACCGTGAAAGCGCTGCGCAAGAACGTCACGGCCAAGTGCTATGGCGGGGATGCCAGTCGCAAGAAAAAGCTGCTGGAGAAGCAGAAGGCGGGTAAAAAACGCATGAAGCAGGTGGGTAACGTAGAGATACCGCAGTCAGCGTTCCTGGCTGTGCTCAAGGTGGACGGATAGCACGATGACCATAGATTTCCCACTGATCCTCGTGATCCTGGTGTTTGGCAGTGGCGGTATCTGGCTGCTGGACGCGTTGCTTTTTGCACCCAAGCGCCGACGGCAGCGGGATACGCTGCGTACCACTTTTCCCGGATGGGCGCAGGAGGGCAGCCGCGACGCCCTGGCCTATGACGCGCAACTTGCCAGTACGGCTGCGGAACCGGCGCTGGTGGAGTACTCCCGCTCTTTCTTTCCGGTACTCTTCGTGGTCTTTGTGCTGCGCTCATTCATTGTCGAGCCGTTTCAGATCCCGTCCTCCTCAATGGTGCCGACACTGGAAGTGGGCGACTATATCCTGGTCAACAAGTTCACCTATGGCCTGCGGCTGCCGGTGATCAGAACCAAGGTCATGGATCTGAACGAGCCCCAGCGTGGGGACGTCATGGTGTTTTTCCCGCCGCACATGAATGACACCTACTACATCAAGCGCGTGATCGGCCTGCCCGGGGATACCGTCAGCTATCGCAACAAGCGTCTCTCGGTCAACGGTGAGCCCGTCGCGACGGAGAATCTCGCCGTGTTGCCGGGTGCCGGAGCGCGCTTTCAGGTCAGCCAGGAATCACTGGGCGAGACTGCGCACCTGATGCAGGTAGACCAGTTGCGTCCCGCGCGTGACTTCAGCGTGGTCGTCAAACCGGGCCACTATTTCATGATGGGTGACAATCGTGACAACAGCAGTGACAGCCGGGTCTGGGGTCAGGTCCCGGAACGGGATATAGTAGGCAAGGCCTTCGCGATCTGGATGCATTGGGACTCCCTGTTCAGTGTTCCCAGTTTCAGCCGCGTAGGGTCTATCCAATAAGTCAGCCAGCTCGCGGGGGTGGGTATGAAATTGCGTCACAAGCAATCGGGAATGTCGTTTCTGGGAATGCTCACGGTTGCCATCATGGTGGGGTTCTTCGTTATGTGCGGCCTGAAGATGGGGCCGAGTTACTTTGAATACATGACGGTCAAGGACGTTGTGACGCGGGTGGCAAATGAACATAACCCCGATGTCGACACTATAGCCGACATACGTCGCAAGCTCGATAACCTGTTCAACACCAACCAGATCTACGGGCTCAAGCCGAGTGAAATCGATGTGTTTCGCAAGGACGGCAAGACCTGGATAGACGCCAACTACGAAGCACGTATACCCCTGTTTGGCAAAATCGATGCGGTTATCCGCTTTGATGACCTGGAAATGCAGGCGGGCGCCGGGGACGGCTCCTGACCTTGCATGGATAAGCTGGCTCACCTGCAACGCCTGCTGGGGTATACCTTCAGCGATCCGGCGCTGTTACAGCTGGCTCTCACCCACCGGAGCGCATCCGGCACCAACAACGAGCGCCTGGAATTTCTCGGCGACTCCATCCTCAACCACGTCATCGCCGAAGCGCTGTATCGGCGTCTGCCCAAGGCCCGGGAGGGAGACCTGAGCCGGTTGCGCGCCAGTCTGGTGAAAGGCGACACACTGGCCGAGGTGGGCCGGGAACTGGAGCTGGGCGAATACCTTCGACTGGGGCTGGGTGAGCGTAAAAGCGGTGGGCACCAGCGCGGCTCCATCATCGCGGACGTACTGGAGGCGGTCACCGGCGCCATTCTGCTTGACGGTGGGGTGGACGCCTGTCGCGAATGCCTGTTGCGCTGGTTTGACAGCCGCCTGCAGGGCGTGCAGCCGGGGGCGGCGCGCAAGGACCACAAAACGCGGCTGCAGGAGTTTCTGCAGGGTCGGGGGTTGGCATTGCCTACCTACGAACTGGTGGCCGTCGAAGGCGAAGATCACAACCAGCGGTTTCACATTCAATGTCGGCTGTCGGTGCCCGCTGGCGCATTCCCGGGTACCGGGAGCAGCCGCCGCAAGGCCGAGCAGGCCGCCGCACAAGCCGCGCTGGAGGCGCTGTCTGATGTCTGATGCAACGCAGACGGCCTTGCGCTGTGGCTATGTGGCGATCGTGGGGCGACCCAATGTGGGCAAATCCACGCTGTTGAATCATCTCCTGGGACAGAAGATCAGCATTACCTCGCGCAAACCCCAGACAACCCGCAACCAGGTGTTGGGGATCAAGACAGAAGACGACTGCCAGATCATTTTTGTCGATACCCCGGGCCTGCACCAGGCCGAGGCGAGGGCGATCAACCGCTACATGAACAGAGCGGCGAGCAGCGCCATCCGCGATGTCGACGTGATTGTCATGGTGGTAGACCGCACGGCGTGGACAGACGAGGACGAGTGGGTACTGCAGCGTGTCAGGCAGGCAGCGGTGCCCACCCTGCTGGTGGTGAACAAGGTTGACCTGCTGGAGAACAAGCAGGTGCTGTTGCCGCACCTGCAGGCCCTCGCGGAAAAAATGCCGGAGGCCACGATTGTGCCACTGTCTGCCTTGCGCGGGCAGAACCTCGATGCGCTGGAAGGCGAAATCCGCCAGCGCCTGCCGCACGCGACGCACTTTTTCCCCGAGGACCAGATTACCGACCGCAGCCAGCGCTTTCTGGCGGCCGAGATGGTGCGCGAGAAGATCATGCGTCAGCTGGGTGACGAATTGCCCTATGCCGTTGCAGTCGAGATCGAGGAGTTTCGGCAGGAGGGTGCAATTCTCAACATCTCGGCCCTGATCCTGGTCGAACGCGACGGGCAGAAGCGCATTCTGATCGGTGAAGGCGGCAGTCGCCTGCGCAGTATTGGCACCGATGCGCGTCGTGACATGGAACGCCTCTTCGACAGCAAAGTGATGCTGCGGCTGTGGGTGAAGGTGAAGTCGGGCTGGTCCGACGATGAGCGCGCCTTGCGCAGCCTCGGTTACGACGACCGCTGACAGGCGCTGCCAGCCCTATGCGCGTCTCTCTTCAGCCTGCCTACCTGTTGCACAGTCGCCCGTACCGTGACAGCAGCCTCCTGCTGGATATGTTCACCGCAGAATATGGCCGTGTGGCGCTGATCGGACGCGGAGCCCAACGCCGCAGCCGCGGGGGCAGCCAGGCCTCCCTGCTGCAGCCCTTCAGGCCATTGCTGGTCAGTTTTTCCGGTCGCGCCGAGCAGAAACCGTTGCTGGCAGTGGAGGCCGCCGGCGCCCTGCCGGCGCTGCGCGCTGAACGCCTGTTCAGCGGTCTGTATCTCAATGAATTACTGGTGCGGCTGCTGCAGCGACACGATCCGCAACCCGAGCTGTTCGCGCTCTATGGCACGACCCTCGGCGGCCTGGCCTGCAACCCTTCAACGGAAGCCGACCTGCGCCGCTTCGAGTTTGGCCTGCTGGATGCACTGGGTTACGGTTTCGATCCCGCCCATGACGGTCATAGCGGCTTGCCGGTAGAGCCGGGGGGCTGGTACCAGTATCAGGCTGAATTTGGCCTGGTCGCCTGTAGCGATGCAGTCACGGCGCCGGGGGCCCGTTTTGCCGGGGCCGATCTGCTGGGTATTGCCGCAGGGCAGTACGATGGTGAATACAGTATGGCGGCCAAGCGTCTCCTGCGGCACGCCCTGGCCAGCCATTTGGGTGAGCGGCCTTTGCACAGCCGCGAGCTGTTCCGCCAGTTTCGCTACGCGGGGCGTCAACAGTGATTGCCCTGGGCACGGACATTCTCGAAATCGAGCGCATTGCTGCCGTGGTGGAGCGGCTCGGAGAGCGTTTCGTACAGCGTATCCTCACCCCCTCTGAGCGCGCCGAGTACCACGCCAGCCAGCAGCCGGTGCGCCTGCTGGCCAAGCGGTTTGCGGCGAAGGAGGCGATAGCCAAGGCGCTGGGCACGGGAATCGGTCGCGGCGTCAGCTGGCAGGACATCGAGATACAACACGATGCACAGGGCGCTCCGCTGGTGGTGCTCAATGGCGGCGCGGCCGAGGTCGTCGAGCGTCGCGGTGGCCAAGGGGTGTTGCTCTCGCTGGCGGACGAGCAGGCCTATGTGGTGGCGTTTGCCGCACTGCAGTGACATGGCAGGCCGATCCGCCGCAGGACATGCCCGCGGCCGGGAAAATCGCTATACTGGCCCGCCACCCGGGCTACGGTGAATCATGTCCGACTATCCCACAATAGAACAGTGCATCGGCAACACGCCCCTGGTACGGCTGCAGCGTCTCCCAGGTGCGACGTCGAATACCCTCTTAGCCAAGCTGGAGGGCAATAACCCTGCGGGTTCCGTGAAAGACCGTCCGGCATTGAGCATGATCGCCGAGGCCGAGGCCCGCGGCGACATACGCCCCGGTGATACGCTGATTGAAGCAACCAGCGGCAACACCGGCATTGCGCTGGCCATGGCGGCCGCCATTCGCGGTTACCGATTGCTGCTGATCATGCCTGCGCACATGAGCAGCGAGCGCAAGCAGGCCATGTCCGCCTACGGCGCGGAGCTGATCGAGGTGACCCAGGCCGAGGGCATGGAGGGTGCGCGTGACCTCGCCCTGAAGCTGGAAGCAGAGGGCAAGGGGCGCGTGCTGAACCAGTTTGGCAACCCGGACAATCCCCTGGCGCACTATCGTGGCACCGGCCCGGAAATCTGGCAGCAGACCGCGGGCACGGTCACGCACTTTATCGCATCCATGGGCACCACCGGCACCATCATGGGCGTGTCCGCTTTTCTGAAGGCGCAGAACCCGAACATCCAGATTATCGGCTTGCAGCCTGTCGAAGGGTCGAGCATCCCCGGCATCCGTCGCTGGCCGCAGGCTTACCTGCCTGCAATTTTTGATGCGGCGCGTGTCGACCGGGTGATGGATATTTCGCAGCAGGAATCCGAGCACCACATGCGCCTCATGGCGCGGGAGGAGGGCATATTCTGCGGCGTATCTTCCGGCGGTGCCATCGCTGCAGCACTGAAAGTCTCCGCGGAAGTCGATAACGCGGTCATCGTCGCCATCGTCTGCGACCGCGGTGACCGCTACCTGTCCACAGGCGTTTTCGCCGCTTCCTGAGGCACGCTGCAGTATGGTTCGAGTCCGGGAGCAATCTCACCTTACACCGACCGGCGAGATAGATCTCGAGCGCTGGCTGGCACAGCTGCCGATACTGCATCGCGAGGATGACGAGAACCGCTTGCTCGAGGCCTGTCGCCTGGTACGCAGCGCCAGTAGCCGGCCTGGGCGCGATCTGCCGGATTGGGCCCACGACCCGGACTGTTTTGCCGCAGGCCTGGATATTGCGCTGATTCTCGCGGAACTGCATGTGGGTACTGATTGTCTGGTGGCCGGCATCCTGTACCGCGCAGTGCGGGAAGAGCGCCTCGCGCTTGAGGATGTCGAACAGCGTTTCGGGGCCGCTGTCAGCCACCTGCTCAGCGGTGTGTTGCGTATGGCGGCCATCAGCGACCTGAAAACACAGATTGACTCGCCGGTACTCGGTCAGCCGCACGGCCAGAAAGACAATATCCGCAAGATGCTGGTGGCGCTTGTGGACGATTTTCGCGTGGCGTTGATCAAGCTGGCAGAGCGTACCTGTGCTATCCGCGCAGTGAAGAACGATGACGAAGAGCGGCGCTGGCCGATCGCGCGCGAAGTGTTCGATGTCTATGCCCCGTTGGCACATCGGCTGGGTATCGGCCACCTCAAGTGGGAACTGGAGGATCTGTCCTTTCGCTACATCTACGGAGACGCCTACCGCAAGATTGCTCGCCTGCTGGACGGCAAGCGCCTCGAGCGGGATCGCTATATCGCCCGGGTGACGGAGGAGCTGACGCGCGTGCTTGGCGAGGCCGGGCTGCAGTTCAATATCAGCGGCCGCGCCAAACACATCTACAGCATCTGGCGCAAAATGCAGCGCAAGGGTATTGGCTTCTCACAGGTCTACGACATTCGGGCCGTGCGCATTCTGGTGCCGGAAATCAAGGATTGTTATGCGACTTTGGGGCTGGTGCACGGGCTGTGGCGCAATATTCCCAACGAGTTTGATGACTACATCGCAAACCCCAAGGAAAACGGCTATCGCTCCCTGCACACCGCCGTTATCGGGCCCGAAGGGAAGATACTGGAAGTGCAGATTCGCACTACCCAGATGCATGAAGAGTCCGAATTGGGCGTCTGTGCGCACTGGCGCTACAAGAAGTCGGATGTGCCGACTAACCTTGCAAGCAGCTACGAAGAGAAAATTGCCTGGCTGCGTCAGGTCCTGGACTGGAACGAGGTTATCGGCGACAGCGGCGACATGGTTGAGCAGTTCAGCTCGGACCTGGCACAGGACCGCGTCTACGTATTCACGCCTAATGGCGACGTGGTAAACCTCGCGCACGGAGCCACACCGCTGGATTTCGCCTATCACGTGCACACTGAAATCGGCCACCGCTGTCGAGGTGCCAAGGTGAACGGCACCATTGTGCCCCTGACTTACACGCTGCAAACCGGGGAGCGGGTAGAGATTCTCACCAGCCGTCAGGGGGTACCCAAGCGGGACTGGCTGCAGTCGGGTTTGGGCTATCTGCGCACCTCGCGGGCGCGGGCCAAGGTACAGCAGTGGTTCAAGGCGCAGGCCCGCGAGGACAACGTGGATGCCGGCAGGCACCTGCTGGAACGCGAGTTTCGTCGCCTGGCCCTGACCAGTGTGGATTACCGTCGCGTGGCCGACAAAGTGCATATGCCCACCGTTGATGATATGTACGCGGCGGTGGGTGCCGGCGACCTCGCCTATTCCACTGTGTTGAATGCGGCGCAGTCGCTGGTGGAAAAACGCGCTGAGCCGCAGTTACAAGTGGCGCGGCCGGGCAGCGATCCGCTCTCCCGCGGACAGATTCGTGTGCAGGGTGTTGGCAATCTGCTGACGCACATGGCGGGCTGCTGTAAACCGCTGCCCGGGGATGCCATCACCGGTTTTATCACACGCATTCGCGGCGTCAGCATCCATCGCAGCGACTGTGCGCGCCTGCTCGGTCTGCAGGAGAGCGCACCCGAGCGGGTGATCGAGGTCGCATGGGGTGAGTCGCCACGCGAAAACTACGAAGTGGATGTCGCTATCGAGGCCTATGATCGGCAGGGCCTGTTGCGCGATATCACCAACCTCTTCGCCAATGCGCGGATCAACGTCCTCGCCATCTCCACCCAGACCAACAAGAAAAAACACACCGCGACCATGCGCCTCACCGTGGAAGTGCCCGACCTTGGTGCCCTGTCCAAGCTGCTCGAGCGCATCAGCCGCTTGAGCAACGTGGTGTCCGTTGCCAGGGTGTCCGAGTGAGTCACGCCATGCCCGATACGCATTACACCATTGCTGACCTGCTGCGTGTGATGCAGCGCCTGCGGGATCCCGACGGTGGCTGCCCCTGGGATTTGCGGCAGGATTTTCGCAGTATCGTCCCCTCGACGCTGGAGGAGTGTTACGAACTCGCCGCCGCCATCGAGCACGGCGACTATCCTCACGTTGCGGAAGAACTGGGCGACGTGCTGTTTCAGGTGGTTTTTTATGCGCAATTGGGTCGTGAGCAGGACCTGTTCTCTTTCGAGGAGATTGTGCATACCTTGGTAGACAAGCTGTTGCGGCGACACCCGCATGTCTTTGCCGACGGCAATATCGAAGGCCGCGTGGACGCGCAGTGTGAGGTTGCCGACGTGAAACGCAGCTGGGAAGCGATCAAGCGTGAGGAGCGCGCCGCACGCTCACAGCGCGGTGTACTGGATGATGTCCCGGTGGCGCTGCCGGCGTTGCCGCGAGCACAGAAGCTACAGAAGCGCGCTGCGCTGGTGGGCTTCGACTGGCCGGATGCTCGTGCGGTGCTGGTAAAGCTCGAGGAGGAGCGCAACGAACTGCAGGAGGCTATGGCGACAGGTGACGCTGCAGCGATTGCGGACGAGATGGGCGACCTGCTGTTTACCTGCGTGAACCTGGCACGCCAGCTCGGCCTTGACGCCGAGAGCACGCTGCGCCACGCATCCGCTAAATTCGAACGGCGCTTTCGCGTGATGGAGGCTGCACTGGCCGAAGCAGATGGGCGCGGTCTTGCGGCCTTGACGGCCAAAGAGCTCGAGGCGCTGTGGGTGGCGGCCAAGGCTCGCGAATAAGCGGGGCTGCCTAAGCGGGGCTGCCTAAGCGAGGCTGCCCAAGCGGGGCTGTCTGGGCGGGGCTTGTGCAAAAACCCGCCCCTGTGTATGGTTAGGCCCCCGTTTGTATGGCCATATTGCTACGCTCCGCAGCGGCACGGGCCAGAGCTGCACGATAACCTCGAGGATTCACCTGCATGCGATTAATACTCCTTGGCGCTCCCGGCGCCGGTAAAGGCACCCAGGCACAGTTCATCACTGAAACCTGGGGCATCCCCCAAATCTCCACAGGGGATATGCTGCGAGCTGCGGTTAAAGCCCAAACCGAACTGGGAATTGCGGCGAAGGAAGTGATGGATGCAGGTGGACTGGTGTCGGACGACATCATCATCGGCCTGGTCAAGGAACGCATCAAACAGGCGGATTGCGCGAACGGTTTCCTGTTTGATGGCTTCCCGCGCACCATCCCGCAGGCAGAGGCCATGGTCGACGCCGGCGTTGATATCGATCACGTGGTGGAAATCGCAGTGGAAGACGAGGAAATTGTGGCGCGCCTGAGCGGGCGCCGCGTGCATCCCGCATCCGGTCGTGTGTATCACGTGCTGCACAATCCACCTCAGCGCGAAGGCCTGGATGATGAAAGTGGTGAGCCGCTGGTGCAGCGTGATGATGACAAAGAAGACACTATCCGTAAGCGTTTGCAGGTTTATCAGGAACAGACACGTCCGTTGGTGCAGTTCTACCAGTCCATGACGGGGCCGCGCGCACCTGCCTGCCATCGTGTAGAGGGTGTCGGTAGCGTGGAAGACATTCGTCGCAAAGTGTTCGCGGCATTGGGCCGCTGAGTATTTTCAACCGCCGCTCTCTTACCCCAGGCGCAATTTAAGCGCGCTTGAAAGTGCTTTTTCTGTAGGCCCTGGCAGCGTCGCGCTTGCCGGGGTGTTCCTGCGTTATAAATGTGCAGTTGTCAGCGCAGTTGAATGTTGCTATTTTGCGAGCAACATTGGGAACACCAACAGTTGGAGAGATCGCGTATGGCAACGGCCAAAGGCAAGGCGAAAGCAACAACCGGCACACGTAAGGCGCCGGCGAAGAAAGCGCCACGCAAGACGGCGGCTGCTGCCTCCGCAAAGAAGTCATCAACCGCAGCCGCTGCAGAAAAGCGCGCACGTGACGCACTGGCCAAGCTGCAGGCGACTGTTGAGTCGGAGAAAAAAGCCCTTGCCGAGGCGCGCGCAAAATTGAAAGCTGCGCGCAGCGAGGCGGACGCACGGGCACATAAAGCGGCAAGCAAAACGGTGGACCGGGTGAACTCCCGCCTCGACAGTGCGCGCGCCAAGCTTGATGGCATGCGCCAGCGCGTGAAGGAACTGATTGCTGAAGCGCAGTTGGCTGCGCACCGCGTAGCAGCCGAGGAGCGTGTTCTGGCGAAGAAGGCAGAGCTCGCCGCCAAGGCGGAAGCCGACAAGGCGCGCGCGCTGGCCAAGCACGCCCGTCAGTGGAGCAAAGAGCGCGCCAAGGCCGATGCCGAGAAGCTGTCGGCATTGGAAAAGAAAGTGCTGGCGCAGTTGCGCGCAGCGGAGAAAAAGGCCGAAGCTGCTGCCAAGGCTGCGTTTGGCAAAGCCCGCAGCGGGCGCAAGTCCGTAGCAACCAGCGTGGACTCAGCGCTGTCTCGCGCCGGTAAGTCCAGCGGTAGAAAGGCGGCGGCAAAGTCCGGCGCGAAAAAGTCTACCGCCACCAGCGCCAAACCCAAGAAAACCAAGGCCGCGGCGAGCAAGCCAAAGGCCGCCAAAGCCCAGACCAAGGCGAAAGCCAAGGCCAAGGCTGCCCCCAAAAAGGCGGCTCCCGCAAAGCGTAAGGCAACGGCCAAAAAGCCGGCCTGAGGTAATCTCCGCACACCAGACCCGCAGCGGTAGCCCCGCTGCGGGTTTTTTTTTGCTTGCAACATGCCCGCCTCAGTCGAAGGCGTCGGGGGTGTTGCAGTTGAGAAAGTCAGGGCCGCTGAATTCAACCGTGACAGCATGCTGTGACGCGTACCAGCCCTGCACCGAGCGACCTCCTGACCCCAGATAGTCGGGGAGCCCGGCCAATACACGTCGCCGCAGGACGGCATGCAGGTAGTGCGCGCACCCCGCTGCTGAAGCGTAGGCGATATCAGCCTCAGGCGAGGCGTCCAGCGCAAGCCGCAGACGCTCGCCCAGGTTCAGGGGCAGTAAGGGTGTGTCGCAGGGTGTCACCAGTAGCAGCGATGACCTGGTCTCAGGCAGTGAGTGCAACCCGGCGAGGGGACCGGACACGTCTGTAAGGTCGCTGAAAACCCGGTCTGCATAGCGTTTGTAGTCATCCCTGTTGCGATTACAGTTGATCAATAGCTCACCCACCTGCGGGCGAAGGCGTGCGGCGACCTGTGCAACCAGCGGCTGTCCGCGCCAGTGCAGCAGTCCCTTGTCCCGGCCGCCCAGGCGCAGTCCTGCACCACCGGCCAGTATCACACCGGTGAGACGCGTATCGCCCTGCACATTATTCAACGGTTTCACCCCCTCCCAGGTTCAGGCCACTCGCTTGCTGTGAGATAATCCTACATCACAGTGGCTTCGCGCGCGCGCGGCCTGTGCTGTCACCTGTCTCGTGTAGCGAACCCATGACAAGTATTCTCGCGATTGATACCTCTACCGACGCCTGCTCCGTTGCACTGTGGGACAGCAACACCGTGCGTGTTTTGCTGGAGCATGCGCCGCGCCGCCACAATCAGCTCCTGCTGGGCATGCTGCGTGAACTGTTGCCGCAAGGCCCCGGTAATCTCGACGCCGTGGCCTATGGTTGTGGCCCCGGTTCCTTCACCGGCCTGCGCATTACCGCCAGCGCCGCGCAGGGCATTTGCTACGCAGCACAGTTGCCCGCCCTGCCCGTGTCCACGCTCGCCGCGCAGGTTCAGTCTGCGATTCGCCTCGGGCTGGCAGGCGAGGGTGACTGGGTGTTGAGCACCCTGGACGCGCATATCGGCGAGCTCTACTGGGGCCTGTATCGGGTCGTTGATGGCTTGCCCCAGGCGGCGTCTGCGGCGTCAGCCTGCCACCCCGGCGAATTGGCTCTTCCGGTGAATGAGTCGCTGGTCGCGGTGGGTAGTGGCCTGCACTATGCCGACCAGATACCAGACACCTGCCGGGCCCGTTTCAGCGCCGTCCACACGGAGTTGCTGCCGAGTGCAGAGGACATCCTGCCACTTGCCCAGCACGCCTTTCTGGCCGGGGAATGGCAGCCTGCCGAGGCGGTTTGCCCGGTCTATGTACGCGATGAGGTGCGCTGGAAGAAGCTCGCCGAACAGGGGCCGCGCAGCTGATGGATGTCTTACAGGCCATGTTTCTCGCTTTCCTGCAGGGCGTAACCGAGTTCCTGCCCATATCCAGTTCCGCACACCTGGTCATCCCCTCACTGGTCCTGGGCTGGCAGGATGAGGGCCTGACCTTTGACGTTGCGGTACACGTGGGCACCCTGCTTGCCGTGGTGCTGTATTACCGGCGTGATCTGTGCGCCATGGCGGGCAGCTGTCTCGGACTGCTGCGGGGTCGGGGAACGAATGCGGACACGCGCCTGGTGCTGTGTCTGGCTCTGGCCACCGTGCCGGTTTGTGTGGTTGGCTTCCTCGCAGACGAATTCATCGAATCGCAGCTGCGCACCTTGCCTGTCATTGCGACGACCACGCTGCTGTTTGGCCTGCTTCTGGGGCTGGCGGATCGACATGCCCGGCATGCCGCGTCCTTCGCGACGCTCACCCTGGGTGTCGCCCTGGCCATCGGGCTGGCACAGGCGCTGGCGCCTGTGCCCGGTGTATCGCGCTCGGGTGTGACGTTGACGGCGGGCCTCCTCCTGGGTCTGGATCGCAGCACGGCGGCTCGCTTTGCCTTCCTGCTGTCGATACCCGTTATTGCTGGTGCAGGGTTATTGAAGGGCGTACAACTGGTGCAGGCGAGTGCTCCGGTGGACTGGGCGCTGATGCTCTCTGCTGCCCTGTTGGCGGCCGTCACTGCCTACGCCTGTATCGGCCTGTTCCTGCGTCTGCTGGAACGGGTTGGCCTGATGCCCTTCGTGTACTACCGCATTGCCCTGGCTGCGGTGTTGTATGCGCTGTGGCTGTTTTAACGTTGTTTCAAGGAGACGCAGCATCCATGGATGTCGATCAGTTCAACCGCGAGTTGCTGGCCTTTCTCGCCGCCGCCAGTACACCATTCCATGCGGTTAGCGCGTTGGCGAGCCGCCTGCAGTCCGCGGGCTTCAGTCCGCTACGGTCAGACCAGGCCTGGTCGCTGGAGCCGGGCGGGCGCTACTACCTGACGCGCAACGACAGTTCTATTGTTGCATTTACCATCGGTGCCGAGGCTGCTCCCGAGCGCGGCATGCGTATGGTCGGTGCGCACACCGACAGTCCCTGCCTGATGGTCAAGCCTGCACCGGAGAAGCGGCGCGCGGGGTATTTCCAGCTGGGCGTGGAGGTCTACGGTGGTGCGCTGCTCAATCCCTGGTTCGATCGTGATCTGTCGCTCGCTGGGCGCGTCAGCTATGCCGATCAGGCCGGTGCACTGCGCACGGCGATGGTGGACTTTCGTCGCCCGCTGGCGGTGATCCCCAGTCTCGCCATCCACCTCGACCGCGAGGCCAACCAGTCGCGCAGCATCAACCCGCAGACAGATATCCTGCCGGTACTGGCCCTGCGGGCGGAGCCGGGCACGCCGTCATTCCGCGAACTGCTGCGCGATCGCCTGCTGGTGGAGCATCCGGACTGCGGTGTTCGGGAGGTGCTGGACTACGAGCTCTGCTTTTACGATACGCAGCCCCCGGCGCTGGTGGGATTGCATGAGGAGTTCATCGCCTCGGCCCGCCTCGATAATCTGCTGAGTTGTTTCACCGGGCTGCAATCACTGCTCGCTGCAGACGGACGGCAGAGCTGTCTCCTGGTTTGCAATGATCATGAGGAGGTGGGCAGCCTGTCCACCTCGGGAGCCCAGGGCCCTCTGTTGCTCTCCACCCTGCGGCGGCTGGTGCCGGATGAGGTGACGCTGGCGCAACTGGTGGCAAACTCGCTGATGATTTCCGCAGACAACGCCCACGGCATTCACCCGAATTATGCCGACAAGCACGACGATAACCACGGCCCGCTGCTGAATGCCGGCCCGGTCATCAAGATTAACGCCAACCAGCGCTACGCCACCAATGCAGAGACGGCGGGTCTGTTTCGCCTGCTGGCGAAGGAGGAGGGCGTGGCGGTGCAGAGCTTTGTGGTCCGCTCGGACATGGGCTGCGGCAGTACCATTGGCCCGATTACCGCCGGTGGCACGGGTATCCGCACGCTGGATATCGGTGTCCCCACGTTCGCCATGCACTCGGTTCGTGAACTGGCCGGGCGCGACGACGCCGCGCAGCTGTGTCGGGTTTTGCAGCGCTTCTACAATCACTCCGGCAGGCTGACGCCAGCGTGAGCCCGCCTCCCATCCGGCGCGCACGCGTAGCCACTGCCGGGTGCACAGGATAAACTGGCGGCCGCAGCTGTTTGGCCGTCAATGGACAGGATATTCATGACAACACAACGAGTTCTCACCGGCATCACCACCACCGGTACGCCGCATCTGGGCAATTTTGTCGGGGCGATACGCCCGGCGATTGCAGCCTCAAAGGACCCGGCGACAGAGTCCTTTCTGTTCCTGGCCGACTACCATGCCCTGATCAAGTGTCAGGACCCGGCCCAGGTGCGTCAGTCCAGCAAGGAAATTGCCGCCACCTGGCTGGCCCTGGGGCTTGATACCGAGCGGGCTGTGTTCTATCGCCAGTCGGATATCCCGGAAATTACCGAGCTGACCTGGATTCTGTGCTGCAACGCAGCCAAAGGGCTGATGAACCGCGCGCATGCCTACAAAGCCGCGATCCAGGCCAACGAGGAGGCGGGTGAGGACCCGGATTTCGGCGTTACCATGGGGCTGTTCAGCTACCCGATATTGATGGCGGCGGATATCCTCATGTTCGGCGCACATCGGGTGCCGGTCGGTCGCGACCAGATCCAGCACGTGGAGATGGCGCGGGACATCGCCCAGCGCTTTAACCACCATTTTGCCCCACTGTTCACGCTTCCCGAAGCTGTGGTTGAAGACCATGTCGCTGTCCTGCAGGGCCTGGACGGTCGCAAGATGAGCAAGAGCTACCAGAATACGATTCCGCTGTTTCTCCCGGAAAAGCAGCTGCGCAAGGCGATCAACAAGATCAAGACCAACCTGCTGGAGCCCGGCGAGCCGAAGGACCCTGACGATTCAACCGTGTTCCAGATTTGGTCCGCTTTTGCCTCAGCTGAGGAGACCGCGCGTATGCGGGCCGACTTCGAGGAAGGTATCGCCTGGGGCGAGGCCAAGCGACAGCTGTTCGAACTGGTGAATGCAACTCTGGCGCCGGCGCGCGAGCGCTACGAAGCCCTGCTCAGCGACCCCGGCCATATTGAGTCTGTACTGCAGCGGGGTGCCGAGCGCGCGCGGGCCTTCAGCGTACCGTTGCTGGCGCAGGTGCGCGAGGCCGTTGGCATTAGCGCGATGCGCTGATGCCGGTCATACGCCCCAGTTGTAGCGCAGCTCCATGAATACCCCGCGTGGCCGGCCGACGAAGTAGCGGTAGTTGCCAAAACCGACATCCGCACGCTCCGCATACTCTTCATCCAGCAGGTTGGTCACCCGCAATGTGGCGCCGAGGTTGCGGGTGAGGGGGGCGCTCAGGCGCACGTTGAGCAGTGAATGCCCCTCGTATTCGAACGCGTTTTCCGGCTCGAGGTAATACTCGTCCATGTACACCCATTCCAGTTCCGCCACCGGTGTGCTGCCGTGTCGCGCCGCGAACTCCCAGCCAATTCGCGCACTGCCGAACAGGCGCGGAGCGGTGTCGATGTCGTTGCCGTCAATCGATTCATTCACGCCCAGCGGCAGTGCATCGTTGGCGTAGCGGTGCCGTGCGGCTGTGGCGTCGAGGCGTGCATACCACGCATCCTGGCTGCGGTAGTCGAGGCTGATTTCCAGCCCCGTGTGCTCGGTGCGAGCACCGCTGACATTACGGCGGTCTGCGTCCTGGAAAATGACCTCGTCCTTGTTCATATGGTACAGCGACAGGTCGTAGCCGAAACCGGCGCCGTTGTCGCCGCGCAGACCGATTTCGATGTTGTCCATCACCTCCGAGTCAAGATCGGCGACCGACTGGCCTGACTGCAGGCGGTACAGCTCGCTGGTATCCGGTGCCCGGAAGCCGTTAGCGGCGCGCAGGTAAACGCTGTGGCCGGGGCGCAGGAGGTAGCTGGCGCCCGCGTTGACGGACCAGTCAGTGAAGCTGTCGGTGCGGTCGGCAACCCTGAAGAACCGGCACGCGGTCGCTTCCGGCGCACAGACGGAGCCTGCGGGGCCGCGATTGTCGTAGTCGTAATGCGTGTACTCCACGCGCAGGCCACCATCCAGTGTCCAGCGCTCGGACAGCGCATAGTTCAGCTGGCTCCAGGCCGCCCCGACACTGGCGTCCACGGTGTAGTCGTAATGCACGCCCTGCGGCTGGTTGGGGCTGAAGGGCTGTTCCTGCACCTCCTGCAGGGAGCCCTCGGTGATCTCCAGGTCCACGCCGCCCACCCACCTCAGGTTACCCTGCTCGCCGTGCAGCGCGGTTCTCAGGCCGAGTGATTCGTGAGCGTTGGTCTCCACGGGCTGCCAGGGGAGGAAATGCTGCAGGAACTCCATCCGGTTGCGGCGCAGGTAGGGGGTGATGCTGAGCTGCATGTCTGGCCCGATGTCTCTGCTGGCCTCACTGTAGAGGCGCAGAGACCAGGCGTCCCGGTAGGCTTCCGGGTTGGGGTTGCTGCGGCGCAGATCATCGTCCTTGTAGGCCTCGAAGCCCTGGATGAACCCCGCCGTCTCCTGGTTCAGGTTGGCCCCATCCAGCACCGTACGGAAGTTCCAGATGTCACCCGCGTAGTCGTGGCGCAGCGTGAGTTTCTCCTGGTCGTAACCCGAATCGTCCTGATAACCACCGTCGGTGGAGACGTTGCCGCGCAGGCTGAAGGCGTGTCGCCCCGCGGCGTGGTTGAGGCTGAGCTTTGTCCGGTAGTAATCATCCGGCCCGGCTTCCACGGCAAGTTGCTGTCCTGCCGCAGGGTTGGGTGCCGCACTGAGTACGTTAATGACACCGTGCATCGCGTTGGAGCCGTAGCTGGCGCCCGCTGGCCCTTTGATCACCTCGATACGGCCGGCCTGCTCAATGTTCGCATCGAACAACTGGTTGACGTTGCAGAAGCCGGGCGCGCGCAGGCTGATGCCATCTGCGGCCATGAAGAAAGAGCCACAGCCGCCGGCCCCCGTCAGCACCGGAGAGCGCAGGGCAGTGAGGCTTTCCTGGCCATTGCCGCGGCTGATCCAGGCGCCGGGCACCTGCTGCATGATTTCAGCGGGGTGCGTGTGTCCAATCAGGATCAGCGCTTCATCGTTGATGACCGACCAGGCCAGTGGCAACCGGCTGGCCTCTTCGCTGATGCGTTTGGCGCTGACGATGACCTGTTCCAGGACGGGCTCGCTGCTGGCTGTTGCAGCATAGAGGGCGGCGGCCAGAGCGCCCGCCAGTGTTCTGTTGACCTGCATGGTTTATCCTGCGGCGATAATGTTGGGGTTGTTGCGCGGTGAGTCGTCGTTGTCGCGGTTCTGCACTGCCTGCGCAATGCGCTGGAAGGGCACGCGCAGCATGGTTTTCAGCTCATCGCTGGCACCGCCTTCCTCCAGCGCCTGTTCCATGCACCAGAGCCATTGCGCGGTCATCTTCGGGCCGATATGGAAGGGGGCGTGGGGCTCGGTCAGGCAGACACCGCCGTGCTTTTCGGCATAGCGCGGGGGGCCTCCCATCCAGCCTGTCAGGTAGTCGGTGAGCCGCTCGGTGACCGGGCCGAGGTTGTCGGCGTGCATGGCGCGCAGCTCCCGCACCTCGGGTCGGCTGTCCATGATGCGGTAGAAATCCTCACACAGGCGTCGTATGCCGTCGTCGCCGAGGATCGCATAGGGTGTGTTGGGTGTGCTCATAGTCGCGATGTGGATAGTGGCTTTGTGAGGGACGCAGTGTACGCGTCGGGGCGCTGAAAGTCCTCCCCGCACGGGCGGCTGGCTGCGCCATAAACGTTCGGGATTATAACAAATCGGTCATCGATACGCCGAAGCCGATGCGACTCTGGTGCAGGTTGTAGTCGATCAGGCTCTCGCCGTAGCCGTTGAAATACTGCACGTAGCCTTTGAAACGGCGATTGACCGGAAAAGTCCACTCCAACTGCACCGAGCCACGATTATCTGCCTGCAGGTTGTTGCGTACCTGAACCGCGAACTCGTGCTGCTCCCACTTCCAGATGCCGGTGAGGTCGCCGTAGCCGAGGTAGTCCTCGATATCGGGGTTGTCGTCGCTGCCGCTGCTTTCGGGGATCCGGTACCAGCCGCGCACGTTCAATGTCATGCGGCGACGCTCAAAGGCAGCCCCAGCCACGATGCGGTTCCAGCTGCGCGAGAGATCACCGCCCTGGCCGTTGGACTCGTGTACGAAGCCGACGTCCCAGAGGGTGTTGGTAAAACCCCAGAAGCGCCAGTTGTTGGCGAAGGACAGCGATACTTCCGGCTGGTAGTTGGTTTCGCGAAACGGTGAGGACTCGTTGTAGACCTGCCACCAGTTGCGTTGCGTGTACCCCACCCACAGGTGGTTGTTGCGCCCCAGGATGTTCTCCCAGGCGATGGTTTTCAGGCTCAGCTGGAATTTGGCTTCCAGCCGGTCCATCGCCTCGTCGGGCTGCTGCTGGGCCCAGGCGTCACGGTTCAGTGTGTCGGCGTAGGTGAGTGGCAGCAGATAGTTGCGGTGATGGGGGGTAATCACCCAGGCGTTGCCCGTGAGCTCAGCTTCCTCGGCGATGCGTTTGCCGAACAGCAGTTCCTCCTCGGCCAGGTTGACCGGTTCCACGGCTTCTTCACCCAGGATGTCGTCTTCGTCCGCTCCCCATCCCAGTGACGACTCGGGTGTGTTGGGCGTGCCCGGGGCGCTGCGTCCGGCCGCAGTGTCGTAACAGGCGAGGCGAGCCTGATCGTCGCTGATGCTGACGCAATTTTCCGCCAGTGCGGAAGGCGCGGCCGACAGGCTGAGCAGCAGAAGGAGAGGTGGGCAATGCTTCTTCATCAGTTTCGGGGCGGACTGTTCATCGTCGTGTAGTGTAACGGAACCGTTTCCGCAGTGACAGGCAAGGTGCCCCGCCCCGCCCAGCTCTGCTAGAATCGCCGCTCACTTCGGGTCGCCTGCACGGCGGCCCTGGCAATGGATCGCTCTGTGTAGGAGCGCAACACGGGAATCTGCCATGAGCCTTGCCCACACTGTGCTGGCGGTGAACAACGACCTTCCACTGCGAGTGGGTGCCCCTGTGCACTCCGGCAAGGTGCGTTCCGTGTACTGGCTTACCGCCACAGACAGCGCACGGCTGATCCGCGAGCGGGCTTACCCTGTTGCCGCGGACACGCCGTTGGCGGTGATGATCATCAGTGACCGTATCTCGGCCTTCGAGTGTATCTGGGAAGGAGAAGAGGGTCTCGCCGGCGTACCGGGCAAGGGTGCGGCGCTCAACGCGATCTCCAACCACTGGTTTCAGCGCTTCCGAGAGCGGGGGCTGGCGCCCAGCCATATTCTCGAAACGCCGCATCCACTGGTCTGGATCGTGCAGAAGGCGCGGCCGGTGATGATCGAGGCCATTGCCCGGCAGTACATCACCGGATCCATGTGGCGCGCCTACAGCAAAGGCGAGCGCGAATTCTGCGGCCTCCGCCTGCCCGATGGTCTGCAGCGCGACCAGAAACTGCCCGATCTGCTGGTGACGCCGTCCACCAAGGGTATTCTGCGCGGCATCCCCGGTGTGCCCGAACAGGACGATGTGAACATCGCCAGGGCCGCACTGATAGACCACTTCAGCGCGTTCGGATTTCGTTCAGCGGCGGATGTCAGCCACTACGAATCGCTGTTGCGTGCCGGTTTTAACGTCATCAGCAGCGAGCTGGCTGCGCTTGACCAGATTTTCGTCGATACAAAATTCGAGTTCGGTTATGTGACCAACGCCGCCGGCGAGCAGCAGATGATTTACATGGATGAGGTGGGAACCCCCGATTCCTCGCGCATCTGGGACGGCCCTGCCTGGCGCGAGGGGCGTGTTGTGGAGAATTCCAAGGAAGGGTTTCGCCAGCTGTTGCTGAACCACTTCCCCGACCCCGACATCCTGTTGAACAAGGACCGCATGCCGGAGCGCCTGGCACTGGCCCGCGATACGCACCTGCCTGCCGACGTGTTCCAGCAGGTTTCGGCCACCTATACCGGGCTCGCGGAGAAAATCACCGGCCAGCCTTTACCCCGTAGTGATGATCCCCGCCGCGAGATCCTGGACATTCTCGGTGGTGAGTTCGGGCTGTTGGCCTGAGCCGACCCCGTGCTCACCGATCCTGCGTTTTATCTCGTCAGTGTTCCCGCGGTGATGCTCTACGGCATCGCCAAGGGCGGTTTTGGCGGTGCAGTGGCGATCCTCGCAGTACCGCTGATGGCGCTGGTCATGTCGCCGACCCAGGCGGCGGCGATTCTGCTGCCCATCCTGGTGGTGATGGACGCGGTGGTGGTGCGGACGTACTGGGGCGTGTTCGATCGCCGCGCGCTGCAGTTGCTGCTGCCGGGTGCATTGGTGGGAATTGGCCTGGGTTTTCTCACCGCCGGTGCTATGGACGACAATTATATGCGGGTGTTGGTGGGACTGATCTCCACGCTGTTCGGTGTGCAGCAGCTGCTGGGTTTTGCCGGGCGCGCCAGCCAGCGTCATCGCGCCGCTCCCGCCGCGGTGTTCGGTACCCTCGCGGGTTTCACCAGCTTCAGCATCCACGCAGGTGGACCGCCGCTGACCATGTACCTGCTGCCCAAGGGCTTGCCACCGTTGGTGTTCGCCGGTACGGCCGGCCTGTTTTTCGCCGTCGTCAATCTGGTCAAACTGCTGCCCTATTACTGGTTAGGGCAGTTCACGCTGGATAATCTGCTGTATTCACTCATACTGGTCCCACTGGCTCCCCTGGGAGTCCGGTTGGGGCACGCGCTGGTGAAGCGCTCCCCCGCGAAATTCTACTACCGGGTGATCAGTTTTTTCCTCGTGGTACTGGGGGTGAAGCTCCTGTGGGATGGGGTGTTCGGGCTGCTCGCCTGAGCGACGAAACGGTGGTATACCGCTTTTCGATTGCCTATAGTGCGTGCAGGGTTCGATGACTGAAAAGGAGATATCCATGTCTCAACGTATGACCTCTGTGATCCTGTTGGCCTGCGCTGTGTTTGCCGGCTGTGCGACGTCGCCTGAGGTGACCGACGATGGCCTGGCCCGTGTGGACGGCTACCGGTTTGCCGATGTGTACGTGCGCCCGGGCGCCGACCTGGCGCACTACCAACACGTGGAAGTGGACGATTGTGAGGTGGCCTTCCGCAGGAACTGGCTGCGTGACCAGAATCAGAGCAGCCGCAGCGTGACCACGCGCATCAGCCAGGAAGATGCCGACCGCATTCGCGGCGACGTCGCCGCCGCCTGTGACGAGGAGTTTCGTGCTGCTTTGAGCAAGCCGCCGGCCTACTCGCTGGTCGAGACGCCGCCGGAAGGCGAGGATACCCTGGTGCTGAAGCCAGCCATTGTGAATCTGGATATCAATGCGCCGGATGTGCAGTCCGCTGCCCGGACGCGCAGCTATACCACCTCCGCCGGCGAAATGACGCTGGTGCTTGAGATGGTCGACGGCGTCACCGGAGAAGTGCAGGCGCGTGTTGTCGACCGTCGCCGGGGTATCGATCAAGGGACGCTGCAATGGACCAGCAGCGTAACCAACCGGGCGGAATTCAACCGCATTCTGCGGCGCTGGGCCGATCTGCTGCGTGACGGCTTCGACCGCGTGCGCGACGGGTCCGCTGCGGCTGGATAAGGGGTAGAGACCATGAGAATTATTGAGGTGACGCCACAGGTCGCGGTGTCCGAGCAGCTCAACCTGGACGATGTGCCGGCGATCGCGGCAGCGGGGTACCGGGTGCTGGTGAATAATCGTCCCGACGGTGAGGCCCCCGGTCAGCCAAGCTCGGCCGAATTTGCCGCCGCTGCCGCGGCGAGTGGCCTCGACTACGTGTATTACCCGGTTAACGGGATGAACTTCCCGGGCCCCGATCTGGCGCGTCTGGCGGCGACCTTCAACAGCGGCAGTGGTCCTGTGCTGGCGTTCTGCCGCAGTGGCACCCGTTCCATCAACCTGTGGCTGGCGACTCGCCCTGCGGAGGATTTTCCGCAGGCGGTGCAGCGCGCCCGCAGCCTCGGCTACGACCTGTCCATGGTCGGGCAGCGCTGAACGCTGTGAACACCGGTCACGAGCAGGCGTCGCAAGCAGCTGTGGCGCCCGCTCGCCCCGCGAGCACCGTGGTGCTGCTGCGCGACGGCCCTGACGGGCTCGAAACACTGCTGCTCAAGCGCAACAAGGCCCTGTTGTTTGCCGGTGGTTACTGGGTGTTTCCCGGCGGGGCATTGGAAGCCGGTGACCTGGAGCAGGCGGCTGGCGACGAAGAGCGTGCCACACGCATCGCGGCGGCGCGGGAAGCGGAGGAAGAGGCGGGTCTGCGACCGTCGCCGGAGGATATGGTACTCATCAGCCACTGGACCACCCCGGTGATCGAGCCCAAACGGTTTTCCACCTGGATCTACGCCGCGCCGGTGGCGGCCGACGCCGAGGCCAGAATCGATGGCAGCGAAATTCACGCGGCGCGCTGGGTGGCGGTAGCGCAGGCAGTGCGGGAGCACGATGCCGGTGAACTCGGCGTATTGCCGCCAACCTACATCACCCTCTGTGACCTGGCGCGCTATGCCAGTGTGGAGGAACTGTTGCGCATTGAGCGCTCGCGGCCACCACAGTCGGTGTTTCCGCGCTTCTGCCATGCCGATGGGCAGGTTTTTGTCATGTTCCGCGGCGACGCCGGCTACGAAAGCGGCGATGGCAGCTGCCCCGGCGCCCGTCACCGTGCAGTGCTTGAAAACAAGTGCTGGCGCTACGTCTATGAGGACGTGGCGGCCGAGTTTCCCTGCCTGATTGGTCCCTGAATCGTCGTGAGTGAGCCCCTGGACAACGGCAAACGTGGCGGCGCGGGATTCCCGCTCTGGGACTGGCCCACGCGCCTGTTTCACTGGTCGCTCCCCGTGCTCCTGCCACTGGCGTGGTGGACCGCGGAAGAAGGCCAGATGGAGCGGCATCAGTGGGTAGGGTATACCCTGCTGGTGCTGGTGGTGTTTCGCATTGGCTGGGGCCTGATAGGCAGCCGTCACTCCCGCTTCACGGATTTCCTGCGCGGGCCACGCATGGTGCTGGGGTATCTCCGTGGACAGGTGCCGGCGGGCCCGGGTCACAACCCACTGGGTGGATGGTCGGTCGTGGTGCTGCTCACGCTGTTACTGGCCCAGGCCGTTAGCGGGCTTTTCAACAGTGACCGGATTCTGTTTGACGGACCGCTGTATTATGCGGTGGATAGCAGCACCCGGGATTTTCTCGGTGTGGTGCATGAATGGGCCTTCAATGCCTTGCTGGCGATGGTCGCGGTGCACCTGCTGGCCGTGGCCTGGCACCAGTGGCGGTTGGGTGAAAAGCTGCTGCAAGCCATGTGGCTGGGACGCGCGGGTGGGCGGGAAGGGGAGGCGCCCGTGGTCGGCTGGTGGCGGGCGCTGCTATTGCTTGCTGCGGTCAGCGGCCTGTTCTGGTGGATACTGCAACAGGCACCGCCGCCGCCGCGGATGTGGTAGGGACGGGCCCGATCAGTACAGGTAGTCTTTCGACTTGTATTCGTCGTGGCAGGCCTTGCAGGTCTGGCCGGCTGCGCCGACCTGCTGCGCGATCGCCGCTCGATCACCCCCTTTCACGGCAACGCCCAGGTCCTTGGCAGCGGCCTGCATGTCACTGAGTTTCTGCGCGAAGTCGTCGCGGTTTTCCCAGATCTCCGGTTTTGCACGGGTGGTGCCCTTGTCGGAACCATCGGGGAAGCCGCGCAGCAGGTTCAGCGAAACAACCGCATTGAAATCATCGGCAAAGCCCTGCAGCTGTTCCTGGTTCCAGGGCATTTCGCCCTTCACCATGGCGCCCATGGGTCCGAAGTTGGCCCCCAGCAGCGCAAAATAGGACTGCCGGTAGGATTGGTGAAATTCGTTCTCGTCGAGGTGCGACAACGCCAGGGGAGACAGTGCCAGGGCGGCAACCGAGACCAGTGCGGCAACAGGCTTCAGTACGGATTTGCTCATGGTGCGCTCTCTTGTTAGCAGGACGTCAACCCATCCTATAGGGCCTTGCCACCTGCTGGCAAGCAGGCGCTGCGCTCGATTCCGCTGCCGAGGCCAACGGCGCCGGCCAACTTTTTGAACCTGCCTTGTGTTACGGGGGCGACCACTGCGGAAAAGGCCGCGCAGTGGGCTACCATGGGCGATGCATTGGTACGAGGTATGGCATGAGCGCTCAGCAGTGGGATTACAGTTTTGATGTGGTTGTGGTGGGATCCGGAAATGGCGGGCTCACGGCAGCGCTTTGCAGTTATGAGATGGGCACGCGCGATGTGCTGGTGGTGGAAAAGTCCGACCTGTACGGTGGCACCAGCTCCATTTCCGGGGGCGGTGTCTGGATACCCTGTAACCGCTACGCACGGCAAGCCGGCGCCGAGGACTCGCTGGAAAACGCGCGCACCTACCTGCGCCAGCTGATTACCGAGGAGGAGGTGCCGGATTACCAGCTGGATGCCTTCCTCGAGAATGGCCCGAAAATGGTGGATTTTCTGCACGAGCGCACACGCGTGCGCTACGTGACGCTCGAGCACTACCCGGATTACTACACCAACCTCGAGGGCGCGATGGTGGGTCACCGCTCCATGGAACCGGAGACCTTTCCGGCCAGCGAGCTGGGTGAGGAATGGCGCCGCCTGCGGCGCACCCACCCGATGATGCACCTCGGGGGGCTGATCGGCTTTACCCAGGTGGAAGCCGCGCTGTTGATCGGCCAGCAGCCCGGCTGGTGGAAGACCGCGCTGAAGCTGGTGGCTGCCTACGTCGCCGATATTCCCTGGCGCCTGAAGGACAAGTATCACCGCCGCCTCGCCACCGGCTGTGCCGGCGTGGCGCGCCTGCGCGCCTCGCTGCAGGATCGGGATATTCCGCTCTGGCTGAGCACCCCCATGCGCCGGGTCATTGATGAGGACGGCGTGGTCACGGGTATCGAAGTCACCCGCAATGGTGAAACCCTGCGCATACAGGCGCGCAAAGGCGTGATACTGGCTGCCG
>NZ_JAWKZJ010000007.1:0-231486 GCF_041395985.1 Haliea sp. | reverse complement strand
GACGGATGGGGGCGAGCAGGACACGCCGTGAACCCATCCATGGGGGCTTGAAGGAAACATCCCTGTTTCCTACAGTCCTGCTCGCCCCCATCCGCCACGCCGCCCTGCTCATCAGGTTGTGGTGCCAGAACTTACTCTCAAGCGCCGCGTCGCCCTGCTCGTCTGGTTGCGGTGCCAGAACGTACTCCCGGGCGCTGCCCCACCCCGCCCCTTCAATGCCAGACTTCACCACCCAAGCCGCAAGTGCCGGTGGGGGCGGTGCGGGCGCTGGGGGACCGTCGGCGGCCATGGATGGCCGCCGCCGAGCCTACATGGACGTACTTGCGGCGTGTCCCCCCAGCGCCCCCACCGCCCCCACCCGCACCACACCAAAGCCGAAATCCGGAAGCCCGGAAGCCCGAGCACAGCCCAGCCCTGTGCTCAATGCAACGCCTTCTCCCGCCGGTGCTCATGGAACACGTACTCAAAAACCTCCCGGTAGTTGCGCGCAAAGCGCACCTCCAGCCCTTCCCGCAAATAGCCCGGCAACTCATCGAAATCACGCCGGTTGGCCGCAGGCAGGATCAGCTCCGGTATCTTCATGCGCCGCGCCGCAATCACCTTCTCGCGAATGCCGCCCACCGGCAGCACCTGTCCCGTGAGGGTTAATTCCCCCGTCATCGCCAACGGGCGCTTGATCCGCTCATTGCGCGCCAGAGAGATCAGCGCCGTCGCCATGGTGATGCCCGCACTGGGGCCGTCCTTCGGCGTGGCACCCTCCGGCACGTGCAGGTGTACCAGGCTGGTGTCGAAGAAATCATAGTCACAGTCGAAATCACGCAGGTGCGACACGACGTAGCTGTAGGCAATTTCCGCGGATTCCCGCATGGTCTCCCCCAGCCTTCCAGTGAGCTTGAAACCCCTGTTCAGGGTATGCACTTTGGAAGACTCGATGGCCAGGGTTGCACCGCCCATTGCGGTCCAGGCCAGCCCCGTGGCCACACCCGGGCCACGCAGCAGCTTTTCACTGTGAAACACCGGTTGGCCAAGCAACGCTTCGATATCTTTCTTGCCGATGCGCAGGCGCTGCTCACTGCGCTCAAGCAGATCCACGATGGACTTGCGTATAATCCGCGCCAGCTGCTTTTCAAGGTTGCGCACACCGGCCTCCCGGCAATAGCTCTCGATCACGGTTTTCAGCGCGGCATCGTTGATCTTGAGCTGGTCGGCGCTGACACCGTGGCGCTGCAACAGCCGCGGCCACAGGTGGTTGCGCGCGATGGCCAGTTTTTCCTCGGCAATGTACCCCGCAAGTCGCAGCACTTCCATCCGGTCCAGCAGCGGACCCGGAATGGTATCCAGTTGGTTGGCAGTGCAGATGAACAGAACCTTGGACAGGTCGACGCGCATGTCCAGATAGTGGTCCAGGAACTCCGCATTCTGCTCCGGGTCCAGCACCTCAAGCAGTGCCGAGGCGGGGTCGCCCTGGTAGGACGCTCCGATCTTGTCGATTTCGTCCAGCATGATCACCGGATTGGCCACTTTCACATCCTTCAGCGCCTGCACAAACTTGCCGGGCATGGCGCCGATATAGGTCCTGCGGTGTCCCTTGATCTCCGCCTCGTCGCGCATGCCACCCAGGCTGAAACGGTAGAACTCGCGCCCCAGTGCGTCTGCCACGGAGCGCCCGATGCTGGTTTTGCCCACACCAGGCGGACCCACGAGCAGCAGAATGGACCCGCTGATCTCGCCTTTGAATGCTCCCACGGCAAGAAATTCGAGTATGCGCCGCTTCACGTCGTCCAACCCGTCGTGATGCGCGTCCAGTGTCTCCCGTGCGTGGGCGAGCTCCAGCCTGTCCTCCGACGTGATGCCCCAGGGCAGCTGCGTGGCCCAGTCGAGGTAATTGCGCGTCACGCCGTATTCGGGTGACCCTGTCTCCAGCACCGAAAGCTTGTGCATCTCCTCGGCGATACGCGCACGCACAGGCTCTGGTGGCTTGAGGGCCGCCATGCGCTCCTCGAACAGCTCGAGGTCGGTGCTGCGGTCGTCCTTGGACAGCCCAAGCTCCTTCTGGATGACTTTCAGCTGCTCGCGCAGGAAGAACTGTCGCTGCTGCTCAGAGACTTTCTCATTCACCTGGCTGGTAATGCGGGTCTGCAATTCGGCCACTTCACGCTCTTTGCGCAGCAACAGCAGAACCTTCTCCATGCGGGCCAGCAAGGGCAGCGTGTCGAGGATTTCCTGCAACTGGTCACCCTTGGCGGTGGTGAGCGCGGCCGAGAAATCCGCCAGCAGGCTGGGCTGGTTGGGGCTGAAGTTTGCCATGTAGTGTTTCAGCTCTTCGCTGTACAGCGGGTTGAGCGGCAACAGCTCCTTGATCTGCTGAATCAGGGCCATCGCGTAGGCCTTCACTTCATCGCTGTCGCGGTCTCCGGTACTGCGCGGGTATTCAACCTGGACCCGGTAGGGCGCCTTGTCGGTGAGCCAGCGCAGGATGCGAAAGCGCTTCACGCCCTGCACCAGGAACTGACCCGGGCCGGTGGTGCCCGGCGGCCGGTGCAGGCGCGCGACGCAGCCGATTTCGGGAAACTGGCGGGGACCCACGCTGTCCGGGTCCTGCTGGTCAACATAACTGAGGCCCACCAGTCCGTGGCCCTCCGCGGCAATCGCCTCCAATGTCGGAGCCCATTCCTGCGGATTGATCGCGACCGGCTGTATCTGCCCGGGAAAGAAGGGTCGCTGCGGTACCGGAATCACGTACAGCGTATCCGGGAGAATATCGTTTGCCACCGCCGGGGCATGGCTGCCCGATGCGTTCGCGTCGCGCTCGTCCTCGGCAAAGTGCTGGGGCTTGCTCATGGCTACCTGTGTCCAATGCTGTGGGTATCCGGCAGATATGGGCGCGCGGGCGCGTATTTCAAGAGATTGGTCCCGCGGCATTTTTCAGTGGCCGGCGCGCGGAGTATACTTCGCGGCTGAGCCCGACCCGTTAACCGCACGTCCGACACAGGAGTCCACAGTGCATATTGAACAGGCCACTGAAGCCGAACTGCGCGCCGCGCTTGCCGACCTGCATGAACAGTACGATGCCCTGGCAGCGAAAAAACTGAACCTCGACCTCACCCGGGGCAAACCCAGCGCCGCGCAAGTCACACTGTCCGACGCACTGGACGGCATTCTGCAGGGCAATTATCGGGCCGCGGACGGCACCGATGCCCGCAACTATGGTGGCCTGGAGGGCCTGCCCGAGGCGCGCGCGCTGTTCGCCGGCGTTCTGGGCACAGCCCCCGAAGAGACACTGGTTGGCGGCAACAGCAGCCTGACGCTCATGTACCAGGTCATGGATTTTGCCCTGCGCGAAGGTCTGCGCGGCGCCGAGTCAGCTTGGGGCAACCGCGACCAGGTGAAATTCCTGTGCCCGGTACCCGGCTATGACCGCCACTTCTCTGTCTGCGAATATCTGGGAATCGAGATGATCCCCGTGCCATTGCTCGACTCGGGCCCGGATATGGACCTGATAGAGACGCTGGTCAGCACTGATGCGGACATCAAGGGCATCTGGTGCGTGCCCCGCTTTTCCAACCCCACCGGCTGCGTCTATAGCCCGGATACCGTCAAACGCCTGGCACGGCTGCCGCAGACCGCGTCAGACGACTTTATCGTGATGTGGGACAACGCCTATGCGGTCCACACCCTGCAGGATGACGCACCCGCACTGGACAGCATCACGGCCCATGCGCGGGCGTTCGGCACCATGGACGGTATCTTCCAGTTCGGCTCCACCTCCAAGATCACCTTCGCCGGTGCGGGTGTCGCATTCCTGGGCACCAGCGAGCGCAATCTCAACACCTTCAAGGCACACCTGGCCTTCCAGACCATCGGCCCCGACAAAGTGAACCAGTTGCGTCATGTGCGCTTCCTGCAGGACGAGGCCACGCTGCACACGCACATGGCCAGGCACGCGGCAATTCTCAAGCCACGCTTTGACGCGGTGCTCGACACCCTGCAGCGCGAGCTGGGGTCCAGCGACATGGGCCACTGGACCACGCCAGAGGGCGGCTACTTTGTATCATTCAACACTTTGCCGGGCCTTGCAGCTAACATCGTCGAACTTGCGGGCAACGTAGGGGTAAAGCTAACACCCGCCGGCGCCACCTTCCCCTACGGCAAGGACCCAGAAGACAGCAACATCCGACTGTCACCGAGTTTCCCGGCACTGGCTGATGTGCAGGCGAGCGTGGATGTGTTTGTGTTGTGCGTGAAAATCGCCTCGATCAAGCAGCGTCTGGGTAGCTGAACGGAGGCCGCCGGGGGCGGGAACCTCACAGCGGCGGGCGCACTGCCCGCCTGCGAGGTCAGTCGTCGCTGCTGTGGTGCGGCTGCATACCGGGCACGGGGAATGTGGCCACGTTGCTGCGCGAGCCGGGAGCGACCTCGGAAATCTTGCCGGTCCCTTCCTTGTCGACTTCATCGATGCGGATGATCGCCTGCAACGGGATATAGCTGCGCTTGACCCCGCTGAACTCGTGCTTGAGCTTCTCCTCGCCGGGGTCTACAAGTATCTGCGAGCGTTCGCCGAAGACGAATTCCTCGATCTCGATGAAACCCCACATATCGCTTTGGTAGATCTGGCGCGCGAACACCTCGAACACCTGGTTCGCGTTGTGGAATATCACCTTGTACACCGGTTGGTTGGCCATGCTGTCCTCGTGGGGCGTTGCGCCGGGCGGTCCCGCTGGGGTTGCGCGGAATCCGGGGGGGCGCAATGTTAACACTCCCATCACAAATTACCACTACCGGGGCCCGCTCGACGCTATGTTTCCCGGGGTCGAATCTGTATAATTCCCAGCCTTTTTCCAGCAACCGGCAAGGCACCGACTGTGGTGCGCCGACGAGGCCCAGTGAGCAAAAAGCTGTACATCAAGACCCACGGCTGCCAGATGAACGAGTACGACTCGGCGCGCATGCGCGATCTGCTGCAGGCCAGCCATGGGCTGACCCCGACGGACAACCCCGAGGACGCCGATGTTCTGCTGCTCAACACCTGCTCGATCCGTGAAAAAGCCCAGGAAAAGGTCTTCCACCAGCTCGGCCGCTGGAAACACCTGAAGCAGAAAAACCCCGACCTGATCATCGGGGTGGGTGGCTGTGTCGCCAGTCAGGAAGGGGCCGAAATCGGAAAACGCGCACCCTATGTCGACCTGGTCTTCGGGCCACAGACCCTGCACCGCCTGCCGGAGATGATGGAGCAGCGCGGCCCGGGGGGCACCCTCGTGGTCGACGTCAGCTTCCCGGAAATCGAGAAATTCGATCGATTACCGGAACCCAGTGTCGAGGGGCCCACGGCCTTTGTTTCCGTGATGGAAGGCTGCAGCAAGTACTGCACCTTCTGTGTTGTGCCCTACACCCGCGGGGAAGAAGTCTCACGCCCGGTGGATGACGTGATCGCTGAAGTGGCGCATCTGGCGGGAGAAGGCGTGCGCGAAGTCAACCTGCTGGGGCAGAATGTGAACGCCTACCGGGGCGCCAACCACCTCGGTGAGATCGTGGACTTCGCCGAACTCCTGCACCTGGTGGCGCGCATTCCGGGGATCGACCGTATCCGCTACACCACCTCACACCCGGTGGAATTCAGCGACGCCCTGATCGATGCCTATGCCGAGATCCCGCAGCTGGTCGACCACCTGCACCTGCCGGTACAAAGTGGCTCGGACCGCATCCTGATGGCCATGAAGCGCGGGCACACGGCGCTGGAGTACAAATCGAAGATTCGGCGTTTGCGCCGCATACGCCCGAACATCAGTATCTCTTCCGACTTCATTATCGGCTTCCCCGGCGAGACGGATACAGACTTTGCGGCCACCATGAAGCTGGTGGAGGAGATCGGGTTCGATACCTCGTTCAGTTTTGTCTACAGCGCGCGCCCCGGCACCCCCGCGGCGGAGCTGCCGGACACCACGGATGAAAGCGTCAAGAAGCAGCGCCTGCAGATCCTGCAGGCGCGCATCCTGCAGGAAGCACAGGCGATCAGCCGCCGCATGGTCGGCACAGTGCAGCGGGTTCTGGTCACGGGGGTATCGAAGAAAGACCCCGGTGAACTGCAGGGTCGGACCGAAAACAACCGTGTTGTGAACTTCCACTGCACCGACCAGAGCCTGATCGGCGAATTCGCCGATTTGGAGATTGTCGATGCTTTGCCCAATTCCCTGCGCGGCCAGCTGGCACAATCACCCCGGATGCGTGCGGTTGACTAGTCGGCCAAGGCGTATATCCTTAACCCCATGATCACATGCCCTAGCGGCCCGCGAGCGATTTGAACAGCGAATCTCCGACCCCCGAGTCGACACAGTCAAGCCTCACCCTGGAACCGAATGACACCCGCCATCTGGCCATGCTCTGCGGCCAGTTCGACGGCCATCTGCGCCAGATCGAGTCCCGTCTCGGCATCAGCATCGCCGCGCGCGGCAACCAGTTCCTGCTCAGCGGCCCAGCGGCCGCCGTGACCGCGGGCGAGCGACTGCTGCAAAGCCTCTACGCCGAGCTCTGCCAGGGCGTGGGCCTGAGTCCGGAGTCACTGCACCTGCAATTGCAGCAGGCGGGCGTTGAAGTGCTCAGCGAAGAGCCCGGTGGTGCCCCCGTCGAAGCCATTCAGGTGATCCGCACCAAGCGCGCCTCGGTGAAGCCCCGCGGCAAGAACCAGCAGGGTTACGTGCGCACTATCAAGCAGCACGACATCAATTTCGGCATCGGCCCCGCGGGCACCGGCAAGACCTATCTCGCCGTGGCCTGCGCTGTGGAGGCCCTGCTGGAGGAGCGTGTGCGGCGTATCCTGCTGGTGCGCCCTGCCGTAGAGGCCGGCGAGAAGCTCGGCTTTCTGCCCGGCGACCTGAGCCAGAAGATCGATCCGTACCTGCGCCCCCTGTACGACGCCCTGTACGAGATGCTGGGTTTCGAAACCGTCAACAAGTTTATCGAGCGCAACATCATCGAAGTGGCTCCGCTGGCCTTCATGCGCGGGCGCACACTGAACAACTCCTTCATTATTCTCGACGAGGCGCAGAACACCACCCGCGAGCAGATGAAGATGTTCCTCACCCGCATCGGCTTCGGTTCCACGGCGGTGATTACCGGCGACGCCACGCAGATCGACCTGCCCAAGGGCATCCAGTCAGGACTCACCCACGCGGGCAATATTCTCGCCGAGGTCGAAGGCATCGGCTTTACCTGGTTCGGCAACAAGGATGTGGTGCGCCACCCCATGGTGCAGCGCATTGTCGAGGCCTATGACGCGTTTGAGGACAGGGCGACCACCCTCGACAAGACCCGGCCATGAGCAGCCACATCGACATCCAGACGGCCTGTAGCGAGCCGGTTCCCGAGGAAGACGACTTAAGGAACTGGCTGCACACCACCCTGCAGGGCCGCGCGCCCAGCCCATCACCGGAACTATGCCTGCGCCTGGTGGGCGAAGATGAAATGGCCCACCTGAACCAGAGCTACCGTGGCAAGCAAGGCCCGACCAACGTGCTTTCCTTCCCCGCTGACCTGCCGGAAGGGTTGGGGCTGGCACTGCTCGGAGACATCGTGATCTGTGCCCCGGTAGTGGCCCGGGAGGCAGCCGCGCAGGGTAAGTCCCTGCAAGCGCACTGGGCCCATATGGCGGTACATGGGGCATTGCACCTGTTGGGCTACGACCACGTTGCAGCGGCCGAGGCCGCCGACATGGAAGCCCTTGAAACCGCCATCCTGGCCACGCTTGGATTTCCCTGCCCCTACCCAGACACCGTCTCCGAGGAGCCCGTTACCCCATGAGCGAAGATCGATTTGGCAGCGAGTCAGGAGACCGCTCCTGGCTCGAAAAAATAGCCTTGCTGTTCTCGTCAGAGCCGCACAATCGCCGCGATCTGGAGGGCGTTCTGGCGATCGCCGCCGAAAACGAAGTGATCGACCAGGACGCGCGCAGCATCATGGAAGGCGCCATGAAGGTCAGCGACATGCAGGCCCGCGACATCATGATCCCGCGCGCCCAGATGGTGGTGATCAAGGCAGACTCGACGCTGGAAGAGATCTTGCCGCAGATCATTCGCTCTGCCCACTCGCGCTACCCAGTTGTGGGCGAGAGCCCGGATGACATCCAGGGCATACTGCTGGCCAAGGATCTGCTGCCGGAAATCCTCAACAAGGATCACAGCGAGTTCCGCATGGAAACGCTGCTGCGCCCCACGGTTGTGGTGCCGGAAAGCAAGCGACTGAACGTGCTGCTGCGGGAGTTCCGGGAGAACCGCAACCACATGGCTATCGTGATCGACGAGTACGGCGGCGTTGCAGGCCTGGTCACCATTGAGGACGTGCTGGAGGAGATTGTCGGAGATATCGAAGATGAAACCGATGTCGACGAAGACCATTTCATTCGCACCATCGGCGACGGCGACTACTTCATCAAGGCACTGACCCCGATCGAGGAGTTCAACGAGCATTTCCGCACGACCTTCAGCGACGAGGAATTCGACACCATCGGCGGCCTGGTAATACAGGCTTTCGGGCACATGCCGGCGCGCAATGAGGTCACCTGCATCGATAACTTCGAATTCAAGGTGATCAACGCGGACCAGCGCAAGATCCACAGCCTGCGCATGCGGCCACTGAGCAGTTGAACCATGCCTGAACACGGCCTGCGCCCGGCCTGGGTAGCCCTGCTGACACTGCTGGCCGGCGGCCTGGTCACCCTCTCATTCGCCCCCTTCAACCTCTGGCCTGCGGGCATCGCCAGCTGCGCCCTCTACTGCTACCTGCTCAGCACCTGCACACCACGACAGGCCCTGTGGCGCGGCTGGCTGTTCGGCGTGGGCCTGTTCGGCAGCGGTGTGTCCTGGGTTTACGTCAGCATTCACGTCTACGGTTATGCCAGCGTACCGCTCGCTGCGTTACTCACGGTGCTGTTCTGCGCCGGGCTCGCGCTGCTGCACAGCCTTTTTGCCTGGTGCTACGCGCGCTGGGTGCGTCCCCTGCCCGGCGGCATGCTGGCCGGTTTCGGCGCACTGTGGGTGCTGTTCGAGGGCTTGCGCAGCTGGCTGCTGACGGGCTTCCCCTGGCTTTACCTGGGCTACGGCCATATCGATACCTGGCTCGCAGGCTGGGCGCCCGCGGTGGGCGTGTATGGCCTGTCCTTCGCGGTGGCGGTGAGCGGTTCCTGCCTGTTCCTGGCCTGGCGCAACCCAAAGCCTGCAGGCCTGCTCACCTACCTCACCGTGGTGGCCATCCTGTGGCTCGGCGGGCGCACCCTGGGCACCGTGGAGTGGGTCGTTCCCGCCACCGAACAACCCCTGCGCGTCGCGTTGTACCAGCCCAACATCCCACAGGCGCTGAAGTGGCAGCGGGATTATTATCCGCGCATTCTGGAGCAGCACAGCAGCGCTATTGTGGCGCAGGCCGACCACGACATTGTGGTCTGGCCGGAATCTGCGCTGCCGCGCTTCTACCAGCAGGCCCGCGACTACCTGGATCCGGTAGCCGCGGGCTTTGCCAGCCGCAACAGCACCCTGATCACCGGCATTCCCTGGCGGGAGCCGGGCAGTAAAGACTACTTCAACAGCATTGTCGCACTCGGCGCCGGCAGCGGCGTGTATCACAAACAGCGCCTGGTGCCCTTCGGCGAATACGTGCCGCTGGAGCACTGGCTGCGCGGCCTGATCGCCTTCTTCGACATGCCCATGTCGAGCTTTTCCGCCGGCCCACCGGGACAGAGCCTGCTGTTGGCGGATGGCGTGCGGGTGGCGCCCTTTATCTGCTACGAAATCGTCTACCCGGGGCTGGTCGCTCGGGGCGCACGCAACGCGGACGTACTGGTGACGATCAGCAACGACAGCTGGTTCGGCGCCTCCATCGGCCCGCTGCAGCACCTGCAGATGGCGCGCATGCGTGCATTGGAGAGCGGGCGCTATCTGCTGCGCGGCACCAACAACGGTGTATCCGCCATTATCGACCACCAGGGCAGGATCCTGCAGCGCAGCCCCCAGTTTGAGGAAGCGCTGCTCAGCGGCGAGGCCCACATCATGCTGGGCAGCACGCCGGCAGCCATCTACGGTCCGCGACCCGTGCTTGGCGGTTGCGTGCTGCTGCTGTTGCTGATGCTGGTTGTGTACCACACGGTGTGGCGCGAGCGGGACTGAACACCGCACACAGAAAGCGCCACTGACACTGGAATATTCGTCTGCGGTTTGGTAAAAAGCGCCCCTTTCCACCAAACCGGAGCCCACTGCATGCTGAAACAGGCCTGTGCAGCGCTGCTTTTGCTCAGTGCCAGCGGCACCCTGCAGGCAGAAAGCGCTTTCCCTTCCACCTACACCCCGCTCATCTCAGCTCCCACGCTGCTGCGTAACGCCACCCTGCTCACGGGTGAAGGGCAGCGGCTCGAACAGACCGATCTGTTGCTCGAGAACGGCAGAATCGCCTGGGTAGGCAACGGTGATGTCCCACCCGGCACCCGGGAAATCGATGCCTCTGGGCGCTGGATCACACCGGGGCTGATTGACGTGCATTCCCACCTCGGTGTTTATCCCAGCCCCTCTGTCGATGCACACCAGGACGGCAACGAAATGAGCGACCCTGTGACCGCGAACATCTGGGCCGAACACAGTATCTGGCCGCAGGACCCGGGTTTCGGCAAGGCTCTCGCCGGCGGGGTCACTGCCCTGCAAATCCTTCCCGGTTCGGCCAACCTGTTCGGCGGCCGGGGCGTCACGCTGAAGAATGTCTACAGCACCAGCTACCAGGGCATGAAATTCCCCGGGGCACCCCATGGCCTGAAGATGGCCTGCGGCGAAAACCCCAAACGCGTGTATGGGCAGCGCAACAAGCTGCCCTCCACCCGCATGGGCAACGTCGCCCACTACCGCGCCGAGTGGATCGCCGCGCAGGACTATATCGATCGTTGGGCTCGCTACGAAGCGCAGCTCGCCGCCGGTGACGAGGAAGCGACCGCACCATTGCGCGACCTCAAGTTGGAAACCCTGGCCGGGGTGCTGCAGGGCGAGATCATTGTCCACATGCACTGCTACCGCGCGGATGAAATGATGACCATCCTGGCCCTGGCCGAGGAGTTCGAGTACCGCATCGGCACCTTCCACCACGCTGTCGAAGCCTACAAGATTGCCGACGAACTGGCACAGCAGCAGGTCTGCGGCGCGCTCTGGGCCGACTGGTGGGGCTTCAAGATGGAAGCCTATGACGGCATTCAGGAGAACATCGCCCTGGTGGACCGCCCGCCGGGGGGGTGCGCGATCGTGCACTCGGATTCTCCTGAAGGTATCCAGCGGCTTAACCAGGAGGCGGCCAAGGCCATGGGCAAGGGCCGCCGCGCCGGCATGGATATCGCTCCTGAACACGCGATTGCCTGGATCACCTCCAACGCCGCACGCTCACTGGGTATTGAGCACATGACCGGCAGCCTGACCCCGGGAAAGATGGCCGATGTGGTTGTGTGGAGCGACAACCCTTTCAGTATCTACAGCAAGGCAGACCTGGTGTTCATCGATGGGGCCCTGCTGTATGACCGCAAGGACCCCGCCCGGCAACCGGTGTCCGACTTTGAGTTGGGGCAGCTGCAGGAGGTGCAGCCATGAATGGATTCAAATGGATCGTCGCCACACTGCTGCTCTGCTGCCAGGCCGCGGCCGCCGGCAACACCTTACTGATTCGCAATGCCCTGGTACACACGATGACCGATGCCGGTACGCTGCCCGCTACGGACATCCTGATTCGCGACGGGCGCATTGCGGAACTTGGCAATCATCTGCGGGCGCCCGCAGACAGCACCGAGCTCGACGCCGCCGGACGACCAGTGACCCCCGCCCTGTTTGCCGGCATCACGGCGCTGGGGCTGAACGAAATCGATATGGTCTGGCCCTCTGTAGACTCCGCGGTCACTCAGGTGGGCTCACCACCCATGCGCCCCGAATTCAACGTGGTCAGTGCCTACAACCCGCACTCCAGCCCGATTCCGATTACCCGCATCGAGGGCTTCGGCTACAGCCTCCTCGGCGCAATGGCCGGTGGGTCGATCATCGGCGGCCAGGGACGCACCGTGGTTCTGGACGGCGGCTACCGGAGCTTCGTTGGCGAGCCCGTGCTCTTCATCGCGCTGGGCGAAAGCGCGTCCACTCTCGCTGGCGGTTCACGCGCCGCGCAATGGATGGTGCTGGAACAGGCCATCGCCGAGAGCGAATCGACGCCGCGTCACGGCGACCACACGCTGCTGACCCGAGAAGGCCGCGCCGCGCTGCACGCATTCCAGCGCAGCGGGACCGTGGTGTTCAGCGCACATCGCGCCAGCGATATTCTGCAGGTCATCGCGTTTGCCGAGCGCCACGGTTTGCGTGCCGTCATTGAAGGCGGTGCCGAAGCCTGGATGGTGGCAGACGCCCTGGCCGAGGCGCAGGTGCCGGTGCTGCTGGATCCCCTGCAGAATCTGCCCGACAGTTTCGACATGCTGGGCGCACGGCTGGACAACGCCGCAAGGCTGCACGCAGCTGGGGTGACAGTCAGCTTTTCCGGCGCCGGCACCCACCATGCGCGCAAGCAGCGACAGCTGGCCGGCGTTGCCGCGGCCAATGGCCTCGGGCCCGAAGCCGCGCTGGCCGCACTGACACGCAATCCGGCGGAGATATTCGGGTTTCCCGGCGGCCGCCTCGAACGCGGCGCCCCGGCCGACCTGGTAATCTGGAGTGGAGACCCGCTGGAGCTGGTGGAATCGGCCGAGCAGGTGATCCTCGGCGGCCGCCTGCAGCCAATGCGCAGCCGGCAGACGGAGCTGCGCGATCGCTACCTGACAACCGCCACATCGCTGCCCCGAGCCTACACGCACTGAGACCGGCAGCCCCTGCGGGTGGCCAGGCCACCCGCGATTCCCGCCCCTAGCTACTGCGCTGGCATGGACACGACAAAAATACCCCGCAACTCGTTGACCCCGTAACCGACCGCCTGATCGTCGGGGTAACGCGCCCGCAGCGCGGCCTGTGTCTCGGCCTGCAACTCCACTCCCGGCCTGCCGTGACACTGCAGACACAGGCCGTTGGTGACGATCGGATAATACGCCACGACCTCATGCTTCACCCGCTGCACGGCGGGTGCCGGTTCGGTGCCTGCCGCGAGCGCAGACCGCGCCGTTGCCATGTAGGCCAGCTCCGCGGCAGTGGCCGCATTCGCGGGGTTGCGTGGGCGATCACTGACGCGTCGAACCGCAACGCCCTGTTCCGCCGCAGCCCCTTCGGTCAGCGGAATCGCATTGTCGTGACAGAAATCGATGGCCGCGACCGGACCGCCGGCGCTGATAGCCTGCTTGAGGCTACTGCCGAGGGTCGACTTGGCACGCATCGCAACCTCTCTGCCGCGGCGCAGGTAATCCGCGTCTGTCACCAGCGTCGATTGCCCCAGGCGCCGACGCTGCTGCTGTTCGGCCTGAAAATGCTGTTCGAACCAGCCCGGGGCCTCCAACGCACTGTGGTAGATGTAGTAGGCAATCTCCTCCACCATCACCTGGTCAAAAGGCATCTTGGGCATCAGGCCAAACCGGTCGATGGCACCGGGCATGCGCGCATTCTCCGCGGAGGGATCCTGCACGAAACTCACCAGACGATCCCGGAAAGCCTTGTAGGAGGTTCCCGGCTGAATGTAATGCTTCTTGATCGCCGCCATGGGCGGCGCCACGCGGTTTCCTGCAGACGCATCAGGGCTATGACAACTGAAGCACGCCGACTCCAGCGCCTGAAAGCCCGCTGTTAGTCGGGCCTGATCCAGCGCCGCGTCGGCCGACCGCCCGGCGACCTCCACAGTGTTCTGTGCAGCGCTTGCCAGGGGTACGACGCAGGCACCCAGAAACACCATCACGCAAAGCCTCATATTCACATTGCCTCCTTCTTCCGTGTGCTCACGGCAGCAAAATCCAGCGTAACAGAGCCGATACAGTGCCCACCACCAGCACACCGCAGAGCCAGAGGCCTATAAACCAGGCCCATTTTCTGCCCAGGCTGCCCTCTTCAGGCCGCGTTTCAATGTCGCGCATCAGTGATAGCCTCCGTCGCCATGACGCACTTTGCCGCGGAAAATCCAGTAGGAATACGCGGTGTAACCGAGTATGAGCGGCAACATGATCACTGCGCCCAGCAGCATGAAGAGCAGGCTGGAATCAGGTGCAGCGGCTTCGTGGACGGTAATCGCGCGGGGCACAATATAGGGTGTGAAGCCTACACCGAGGCCGATAAAACACAGCCCCAGAAGCCCCAGGGTCGCCGGGTAGATCACCGCATCCCGCTGCCGCTGGATGCCCCAGGCCACGAGGCCCGCGATGCCGATCGTGAGCAATGGCACGGGTGCCAACCAATAAAAATGGGGCAATGTGAACCAGCGCGCAAAGATGTCAGGAGACAGAAACGGCGTCCACAGACTGACCACGCCGACAAAGAAGAACGTGCCCATGGCGGCTCTTTTAACCAGACGGTACGCCTGCTGGCGTAGCGCTCCATCCGTTTTCAACACCAGCCAGCCAGCCCCCAGAAGGGCGTAACCCGCACACAGCGCCACACCAACCGTGAGTGTAAAGGGGGTCAACCAGTCCCACCAGCCGCCGGCATAGGCGCGCCCTTCAACTTCAATGCCCTGGACAAATGCGCCCAGAACAACACCCTGCATAAAGGTTGCAACGACGGAACCGAAGACAAAGCTGGCGTCCCATATCCGCTCATGCGCCTTGTCGCGCCAGCGGTATTCGAACGCCACGCCGCGAAACACCAGTGCCAGCAACATGACGATAAATGGCGCGTACAACGCGGGCATGACAACCGCGTAGGCCAGTGGGAACGCGGCAAACAGGCCGCCACCGCCAAGGATCAGCCAGGTCTCATTCCCGTCCCAGACCGGCGCAACCGTGTTCATCGCAGTATCCCGGTCCTGGTCCGTGGCAAGGAATGGAAATAGCAGACCAATTCCCAGATCGAAACCATCCAGCGCCACGTAGATAAAGATGCCCAGAGCCAGCAGTCCGGCCCAGATCACGGGTAAATCCAACATATCAGGCGCCTCCTTTGCTGGCAGCTGTTTTCAGGGAGGCCACGGGGGTTGTGCCTGCAGCACGCAGCGGAGCCCCCGCCTCGGGCCCCTGACCATCAGGCGGTGCATGCATCATGCGAATAATGTAATAGGTACCGGCCCCGAACAGGGCGAAATACACGACGATGAAGGCCAACAGCGAGGCCGCTACCGCAGGTGCATCCACAGGTGCGAGGGATTCGCTGGTGCGCAGAAGCCCGTACACGGTGAAGGGCTGCCGCCCGACCTCAGTCACAATCCAACCCGCCAGCACAGCGACAAAGCCGGAAGGGCCCATCCACACGGCAGCGCGCTGCAACCACCGCGTGTCGTACAGTCGGCCACGCAAGCGCAGCCAGGCGGAATACACACCGATCAGTGCCATCAGCGTGCCAATAAACAGCATGACCCTGAAAGACCAGAACACCATCCCGACCGGTGGCCTGTCCGCTACCGGTACGTCAGTCAGGCCCGGAGTCTCACCGTTGATATCGTGGGTGAGCACCAGTGCAGACGCGTAGGGAATGCCGAGCTCAAACGTGTTTTCCTCTGCCGCCGCATCAGGCCAGGCCAGCAGGAGAAACGGTGCACCGGTCTGTCGCTGCCAATGCCCTTCCATGGCGGCTACCTTGATGGGCTGATGCTCAAGTGTGTTGAGACCGTGCAGGTCGCCGGCAAAAATCTGCAGCGGTGCGACGAAAGTCGCCATCCACATGGCCATTGAGAACATCTTGCGCGCCTCCGGGTTAGCCGTGTCCCGCAACAGGTGCCACGCCCCAACACCACCCACCACGAACGAGACGGTCAGGTACGAAGCCAGCGTCATGTGGACCAGACGATACGGAAAGCTGGGATTGAAGATTATCGCCAGCCAGTCTTCGGGCACAAACTGCCCGAGCGCATTCATGGCATGGCCCGTGGGCGTTTGCATCCAGCTGTTGACCGACAGGATCCAGGTTGCTGACAAGAGCGTGCCAAACGCAACCATGGCTGTGGCGAGGAAATGCAGCCGCCGACCTACGCGCTCCATGCCAAACAGCATGATGCCCAGAAATCCCGCCTCGAGGAAAAACGCTGTCAGCACTTCATAGGCAAGCAACGGGCCAATGACCGGCCCTGCCTTGTCAGAAAATACACTCCAGTTGGTCCCGAACTGGTAGGACATCACCAGACCGGACACCACGCCCATGCCAAATGCCACGGCAAATATCCGCAGCCAGTATTTGTACAGGTTCAGATACACGGGGTTGTCCGTCTTCAACCACAGGGCCTCCAGCACCAGCAGATAGCTGGCAAGGCCAATGGAAAACGAGGGAAAAATGATGTGAAAGGACACAGTAAAGGCAAACTGGATTCGCGCAAGCATCGATGCGTCGAAAAATTCAAACACGGTTAACCCCTTGCTTCGGCATTAAGTGATATTTAATATAGTATTTATAATTCGGCCGACATAAGCAACCACTAATATAAATTTTTCAGGAGTCGCCGCTATCCGCCTCACTGCCTACACCAACTATTCCCTGCGCATTCTCATGTATTGTGCCAGCCACCCAGGGCGGCTGGTGCGCATCGCCGACATCGCAGCCGCCTTCGATATCTCCAGAGCCCATCTGCTGAAGTCCGCACGGCATCTGGGGCAACTGGGCTACCTGTCGACCATGCGCGGACGACATGGTGGCATTCAACTGGGGATGGCCCCGGAGCGGATACGGGTTGGCGAGGTGGTGCGGAAACTCGAGGACAGCGGCGACTTTGTAGAGTGCTTCAACCCCGCCACCAACAGCTGCCCGCTGGCAGGAGCCTGCAAGTTAACGGGGCTTTTCCACCGGGGCGTGGAGGCGTTCTACCGGGAGCTTGATGATACAAGTCTCGCTGATCTTGTCGGCGATGGGGCTGCACTGCGCGACCGACTGCCTCTGCTGCACCTCGCCTGATGTGCGGCGCGGGCTGCACACCCCGCACCGCGGCCTTCGCCGCCCGCACTGAATACTGATAGAATCGCGTTTTTTTGCACCGGACCCGCAGCCGCCACATGCCGGCTGCCAGGGGCCCCGTGCCCGGACCAGTTGAGTACACTGAAGCAATGGACCCCCATTACCAGCCCAAAATCCTCGAACAGGCGGCCCAGGAATACTGGCAGACCGAGCAGAGTTTTGCCGTGCACAAGGATGACAGCCGGGAGAAATTCTACTGTCTCGCCATGTTCCCCTACCCCAGTGGCAAACTGCACATGGGCCACGTGCGCAACTACACCATCACCGATGTGATTTCCCGCTATCAGCGCATGCTCGGCAAGAACGTACTGCACCCGATGGGCTGGGATGCCTTCGGGTTGCCGGCCGAAAATGCGGCCGTGCAAAACAATACGGCTCCCGCCGCCTGGACCTACAAGAACATCGCCTATATGAAAGGCCAGTTGCAGAGCCTGGGATTCGGCTTCGACTGGTCGCGCGAGCTCGCCACCTGCCAGCCAGCCTACTACCGCTGGGAGCAATGGTTCTTCACCCGGCTCTACGAAAAAGGGCTGGTGTACAAGAAAATGGCCACGGTCAACTGGGACCCGGTGGACCAGACCGTGCTCGCCAACGAGCAGGTGATCGACGGCCGCGGGTGGCGCTCCGGCGCGCTGGTGGAGCGCCGGGAGATTCCCCAATGGTTCATTCGCATCACCGCCTACGCCGAGGAACTGCTGGCGGACCTTGAGCAACTGCCACACTGGCCGGAACAGGTCCGTACCATGCAGCGCAACTGGATCGGCAAGAGTCGCGGGGTTGACCTGGGCTTTGACCTCACCGCCCCGGTCGCCGGCATGGAACGCATCGAGGTATACACCACGCGGCCCGACACGCTGTTCGGCGTCACCTACATGTGCCTCGCCGCCGAGCACCCCGTCACCCGCGCCCTGGCAGAGGACAACCCGCAGTTGCAGGCCTTTATCGAAGCCTGCAAGACCCAGTCCTCGGCAGAGGCCGATATGGCCACCATGGAAAAGCGCGGACTGGATACGGGGCTGCGCGCCATCAACCCGCTCAACGGTGAACAGGTGCCCGTGTGGGTGGCCAACTACGTGCTGATGGACTATGGCTCGGGTGCGATCATGGCAGTACCGGCGCACGACCAGCGCGACTGGGAGTTTGCCCGCACCTACAACCTGCCGATACGGCCCGTGATAGCCGCAGAAGACGGCGCCGAAGCCGACCTCAGCCAGGCCGCGGCCACCGTCAAGGGCACCTTGATCAACTCCGGCGAGTTTGACGGTCTGACGTCGGAGCAAGCGTTTACGGCCATCGCCGACCGGCTGGAACAAGCCGGGCGCGGTCGGGTCACCACGAATTACCGGTTACGTGACTGGGGCGTTTCCCGACAGCGGTACTGGGGGGCGCCCATCCCGATGCTCAACCTGCCCGAGGGCGGGGAAATTCCGGTACCAGCGCATAAATTACCGGTACTGCTGCCCGAAGACGTGCAGATGGACGGCGTTATCTCACCGATCAAGGCCGACCCGGCGTGGCGCCAGGACGAGCTCGACGGCAGGCCCGTGGAGCGTGAAACGGATACCTTCGACACCTTCATGGAGTCCAGCTGGTACTACGCCCGCTATACCTGCCCCGATTTCGAAGATGGCATGCTGGACCCGGAGCTGGCCAATTACTGGCTTCCGGTTGACCAATATGTCGGCGGCATTGAACACGCCATTCTGCATCTGCTGTATGCCCGGTTCTTCCACAAGCTGATGCGTGACGAAGGCCTGGTCACCTCGAGCGAGCCCTTCGAACGCCTGCTCTGCCAGGGCATGGTGCTGGCGGAATCGTTTTACCGGGAGGGCCCCGGTGGCAGCCGGGTCTGGGTGGCACCGACCGATGTCGAGGTCGAGCGCGATGAGCGCGGACGCGTGGTGCGCGCCGTGGAGCGCATTACCGGCGAGGCCGTAATCTCCGGTGGCGTGACCAAGATGTCGAAGTCCAAGAACAACGGTATCGACCCACACTCCGCGGTTGAGACCTTCGGCGCCGACACGGTGCGCCTGTTCACCATGTTTGCGGCACCGCCGGAGCAAACGCTGGAGTGGCACGATGCCGGTGTCGAGGGCGCCAGCCGCTTTCTGCGCAAGCTCTGGAAGCTGGTGCATGCACACCTCGAAGCGGGCGCAGTGGCGGGCCAACCCGCGGCAGTCTCCGGCGACGCGGAGCGGCAGCTGCGTCGCAAGACCCACGAAACCATCGCCAAGGTGAGCGACGACTACGGTCGCAGGCAGACTTTCAACACGGCGATCGCTGCCATCATGGAACTGTGCAACGACATCGCGCGACTCGACCAGTCGCACGCCGAGGCGCGCAGCGTTGTGCGCGAGGCCCTGCAGGCCGTGGTACTGATGCTCAGCCCCATTGTGCCTCATATCTGCCACCACCTCTGGCCGCTGCTGGATGGTACCGGCCCGCTGCTGGACGCACCGTGGCCTGCTGTGGATGAGTCCGCGCTGGTGCGCGACAGCATTGATATGGCGGTACAGGTCAATGGCAAGGTCCGCGCACAGATTTCCGTGCCGGCGGACGCGGACAAGGCTGCGGTGGAGGCAGAAGCCATGGCCCAGGACAATGTACAGCGCTTCCTGGAGGGGGTGACCGTGCGCAAGGTGATTGTGGTGCCCGGGAAACTCGTTAACATAGTGGCCAACTGATGGCCGGGACGTTACCCATGGTACGCATAGCATCGACCCTGTTTCTGGCCATCCTGCTGAGCGCCTGCGGTTTCCAGCTGCGGGGCGCTGCCAGCTCCACCGGACTCCCCGCCGAGTGGCGACAGCTGCACCTGGAAACCGGCAGCCCGAACAGCGAATTCACCCGGGAGCTCCGCTCCCGCTTCTCCGCCAACGGCATCGAATGGGTGGACCGCAAGGACGCCGCCTATATCCTGCAGCTAGAGCCTGAGCGCTTCAGCCAGCGCAATCTGTCGCTCACCCGAGAGGCGCGGGCGGCGGAGTTCGAGCTCACCCTGCAAACCCGCTTTACGGTGCGCGCACCGGACGGGTCGATCGCTATGGAACCCTCGGAGGCCTTAGTCACCAAACAGATGGAAAACGATCCCAGCAATGTCGTGGGCAAAGCGGAAGAAATTCGCATCCTGCAGGCGGAGATGCGGGGCGAACTGGCGCAACAGATTCTGCGCCGGATCGGATTCCACGCCGCTGCCCAATAATGCAGCTCAAGGCGGAGCAACTCGCCAAACACCTGCAGGACAAGTGCCTGCCCGTTTACCTGCTGACGGGCGATGAGCCCCTGCTGCTGCAGGAGTGCGCCGACCTGGTGCGCAGCGCGGCGCGCGCCGCCGGATGCACGGAGCGCGAGGTGCTGGATACAGCACCCAAGGACTTCAGCTGGGAAGCCCTGCTGCACAGCGCCGCGGAAATGTCCCTGTTTGGCGAGCGCAAGGTGATTGAGCTGCGTCTCCCGGACGGCAAGCCGGGCGCCGAGGGCAGCAAGGCGCTCTGTGCCTACCTGGAGCAGGCCAGCGGCGACGACGTACTCCTCGTCATTAGCGGCAAAATCGACCGCCAATCCCAGAACAGCAAGTGGTTCAAGGCGCTGGAAAAGGCCGGCGCCGTGGTTCAGGTGTGGCCTGTGACCGCAGGTGACATGCCCCGCTGGCTGCGCCAGCGATTGGGCCAGGCGGGTCTGGGCATCGATGAGGATGCGCTGGAGCTGCTGGCCGAGCGCCTCGAGGGCAATCTGTATGCCGCCGTGCAGGAAGTCGAGAAGCTGAAACTGCTGGCCGGCGGGGATAACGTCAGCCTGCAGACAGTCACTACCGCCGTGCTGGACAACGCCCGCTACAACTTGTTTTCCATGGTCGATACCGCGCTGGCCGGCAACCCCACAGCGACCTTGCGCATGCTGCACGGCCTGCGTGCCGAGGGCACCGATGCCGTGCCACTGCTGTGGGCGGTGGCGCGAGAAATTCGCACGCTGTATGCCCTGCAGCTGGAGATCGAGGCAGGCCAGCCGCTGAGCACCGTACTCAACAGTCACCGGGTGTGGAAGAGCCGCGAAGCGGCTGTAACCCGCGCCCTGCGACGCCACAGCAGCCGTACCCTGGGCGACCTGCTGCAGGATGCACTGCAGGTGGATGGCAGCATCAAGGGCTATGCCGCCGGTGACCCCTGGGATCGCCTGGATCGCCTCCTGCTGACCCTCGCCGGCTGATCTCCCGTTCCGGCCACACGGCCGCTGCCGGCCTTGCGCCAGATCAAGACACCCCCCGGACGCCTGTGCTTTGATAGCCTTGTTCCTGCACCAAAAAACCGGCAAAGAGCGAGAAGACCATGACAGAGCGGTTTGCAACAGCTGAAGCCTGCGTCGATTACACAATCGCCAGGCTGGGTAAAACACTTCGACTCGGCGCCCCGCTCGGTCTGGGCAAACCGGTGCAGCTGCTCAATGCATTTTTCCGGCGTGCCGAGCAGGACCCGGACATCGAGCTGCATATCTATACCGCACTCTCGCTGGAAGTGCCCAAGCCCGCCAGCCACATCGAGGCGGAGCTGGCCGGCCCCATTGTGCAGCGTATTTTTGGCGACTATGAACCGCTGGCCTATATGGAGGCCCAGCGCGCCGGCGGCCTGCCGCCCAACATCCAGGTGAGCGAGCTGTACTTCAAGGCCGGCGCAATGAAAAACATGCCCGCGGCGCAGCAGCAGTACATCTCCAGCAACTACACGCACATCGCCCGCGACATGATGGCCGCCGGGGTGAACGTGCTGCTGCAGCTGGTGGCCGCGCGCGATACAGACGAAGGCCTGTCACTCAGCCTGTCCTGCAATCCGGATGTGGCGCTGGATGTCATTCGCAACAAGCGCGCACAAGGGCGGGATGATTTCCTCTGTTTTGCCCAGGTGCACCGGGACCTCCCCTTCATGCGCCATGATGCAGAAGTACCCGCCACCCTGTTCGACGGGGTTGTTGAAAACCCGGGATACCACCGCACTCTGTTTGCGGTGCCCAACACCGCTGTGCCCGCCGCGGACTACGCCACGGCGCTGCATGCCAGCACGCTGGTGGTGGACGGCGGTACCCTGCAAATCGGTATCGGTGCCCTGGGCGATGCGGTTGCCCATGCGCTCATCCTGCGTCAGCAACAACCCGCCGCCTGGCAGGACGCAGTCGACAGGCTGACCCGTATCGACAGCGGCTGCCAGACCGAACACGGCCCGTTCGAGCAGGGCCTCTACGTCTCCACAGAGATGTTCGTCAACGGCATGCTGCACCTGATGGAAGCCGGGGTCGTGAAGCGCCGGGTCTACGACCTGCTCGCGTTACAACAGGGTTTGAATGACGGGTTGATTTCAGAAGACGTCGATGCTCGCCTGCTGGACTATCTGCGCCGCTGCAATGTGCTGCCCGGGCAGCTGACTCCGGAGTGCCTGCAAAGCCTGCAGTACTGGGGCATTCTGCCGGACACGCTGCAGATCAACGACGGTGTGCTGTCATTGCAAGGTGCCACTCTGGCCAATGACATGGATAATCCTGCCACGCGGGCCGCCCTCGTGAAAGCCGGAGAAGGACAGCGCTTGCGTCATGGCCGGGTGCTGCACGGCGGCTTCTTCCTCGGGCCGCGGGATTTCTACCAGAAACTGCGTGACCTGGATGACACCGGGCAGGAACGCATCTGCATGACCAGCGTACTGCGCACCAACCAGCTGTTGCTGGACTACCCGCTGTACTGCGCCCAGAGACGCCATGCCCGCTTCATCAACACCGGGATGATGGTCAGCCTGAGCGGCGCCGTCACTTCCGACGCGCTGGAGAACGGTACCGTGATCAGCGGCGTGGGCGGCCAGTACAACTTTGTCGCCATGGCCCACGACCTGCCCGGCGCCCGCTCGGTGCTGTGCATACGCAGCACCCGCGGCAAGGGCAAGGCACTGCGCTCGAATATTGTGACGCACTATGGGCACACCACCATTCCGCGTCACCTGCGTGACATCATCGTCACCGAGTACGGCATTGCAGACCTGCGTGGTCAGACTGACGCCGAGGTTATTCGGCGCCTGATCGCCGTCGCCGACAGCCGTTTCCAGCAGGAGCTGGCCGACTGGGCCATCAAACAGGGCAAACTGCCGGCAGACTACGAAGTGCCGGCGGCGGCGCGCAACAACACGCCCTACCGCATCGCCAAGGCCCTCAGTTCACACATCGCAGACGGACGCCTGCCCGCCTACCCCTTCGGCACCGACCTCACCCCGGAAGAGCTGACCCTGAGCGCCAGCCTGCGGCGCATCAAGGCACTCAGTGATGAGCCGGCGACATTCCTGCGGGAAGTCCTGCGCGCGCTGCTGCACCGCGGCGACAAGGAAGCCGCGAGACCCTGGCTGGAGCGCATCCACCTCATGCACCCCGACAGCAGTCGCGACTTTATCGTGCAGCAGCTCCTGATGTTGGAGCTGGAAGAACACGGGCTATTGAAAGTACGGTAGTATCGCGGCCTAAACATCGAAAAAGTGCCGCCGGGACCACTGCGTGTTCGAAGTCGTCTGTATTTCCTTTGCCTTCTTTTTTGGCCTGGCCGTGCGCCAGGTGGGGCTGCCGCCGCTGGTCGGCTTCCTCGCCGCCGGCTTTGCCATCAACCTGCTGGGACCCAGCCTCGGCATGCCCAGCAAAAGTGGCGACATTCTCAACCACGTCGCCCATCTGGGCGTGCTGATCCTGCTGTTCACGGTGGGCCTGAAACTGAAGCTGCGCCAGATCGCCCAGCCCCAGGTGCTCGGCGGTGCCTTGCTGCACTTCAGCATCAGTGTTGCGGTTTTCACGCCGGGGCTGCACCTGCTGCTGGAAACCGACTGGCAGACCTCTCTGCTGCTGGGCATTGCGCTGTCTTTCTCGTCCACTGTACTGGCCGCCAAGCTGCTCGAATCGCGCCGGGAGCTGGCGGTGTTTCACGGCCGTACCGCCATCGGCATTCTCATCGTGCAGGATATCATCGCCCTGGTAGTACTCGCCGTATTCAGCGGGCAGAGTCCCAATATCTGGGCACTGGGTATTTTCCTGCTGCCATTCGTGCGCCCCTTGCTGTACTGGCTGCTGGACTTCGCCGGTCACGATGAATTGCTGGTACTGATGGGCATGCTGCTGGCTCTGGTCATCGGCGGTATGGGTTTCACCGCCATGGGCCTAAGCTCCGAAATCGGTGCGCTGGTGATGGGTGTCCTGCTATCCAACCATCGTCGTTCACAGGAACTGGCCGAATCACTGTGGGGGCTGCGCGAGGTGTTCCTTGTCGGTTTCTTCCTGCAGATCGGCATGTCTGGCCTGCCGGATGCCGATGCACTGCTGTTTGCGCTGGGCGTAGGCCTGATGCTGCCGCTGAAGGGCCTGCTTGTAGTGGTCTAATGAAACCGGACACCAACATGGGTGGTAAAATTGCCACCAGAGAGGTGTTCAATGGCAAGACCAAGACGATCATTTTCAACAGAATTCAAGCGTGAGGCGGCTGCCCTGGTGGTTGATCAGGGGTATTCGATAGCCGAGGCCTGCCGGTCACTGGATGTCGGCGAGACGGCGCTCAGGCGCTGGGTCGACCAGTTCAGGGCCGAGCGTGGCGGCGTCACGCCCAAGACCAAGGCGCTGACCCCGGAGCAGCAACGCATCCAGGAACTGGAACGGCAGGTGAGCCGACTGGAGCGGGAGAAAGCGATACTAAAAAAGGCTACCGCTCTCTTGATGTCCGACGAGATGAATCACTCGCGCTGATCGACAAGTTAAGAGAGCATGAATCGGTCGATTTTATTTGCAGTACCTTCCAGATTCCGCGTTCCAGCTACTACGACTACAAGCAGCGACAGAAGATCATAGATGTTGATCGACTGCGGTTGCGCAGCCAGGTCAACAAACTGTTTAACGACAGCCGTGGCGCTGCCGGAAGTCGGAGTATCGTGGCGATGCTGAGGGATCGGGGTACGCACATTGGCCGATTCAAGGTTCGCGGTTTGATGCGTGAATCAGGGCTGGTTTGCAAACAACCGGGGCCGCATAAGTACAAGCAGGCGACGGTTGAGCGGCCGGACATTCCGAATCGTCTGGATCGGGAGTTCGATGTAGCGGACCCAGACCAGGTCTGGTGTGGTGATATTACGTATATCTGGGCCCAAGGACGCTGGCACTATCTGGCTGTTGTGCTGGATCTTCACCGGCGCCGTGTTGTTGGCTGGTCTATGTCGAGGCGTCCCGATGCCAATCTGGTGGCCGCGGCCCTGGACATGGCTTACGAGCAGCGAGGGCGGCCGGAAGGTGTGCTGTTCCACTCTGACCAGGGCTGCCAGTACGCCAGTCGCATCTTCCGACAGCGGTTATGGCGCTACCGGATGCGACAGAGTATGAGCCGCCGCGGGAATTGCTGGGACACTCAGTCTACTATGCTGATGAACATCATGCCGATCTGACCCGTGCTGGGATTGGCTCTTTATGCCTTTGCGTTGACCTGTCGATTGGTATTGATGTTCTCCGGGTGTATCCGGGCCTGGCGCTTGTGACCTAATAGGAGCTTTGTACTGCACCGTGAGTGTCCTGTCCTGCGACCAGAACTGGTGATGCCCCGATAATCAGGAGGCAGACCCATGCGAGGGAAACACATCGATAGCGAAGTCATCCTGGGGGTTGATACCCACCTGGATATTCATGTGGCAGCAGCGATAAATGGCGCAGGTATAATGGCATTGGAAACGAGCTGTGCTGTTTTACGCTCCACCTTCTGTATCAGCGTGAAGCGTGATTTACGCTCAGTCAGAGAGACGATCGCTTGCTGATGGCCTTTGCCAATAATTGTGTCGAGCTCCCAATCGCCAATACGGGAACGTAAATCAACCTCGGCGGGTCTCTCATCGATGCTGACGCGGTCGATCAACTGACCTCGACGGTTGTAACTGCCATAACGTTTGCGGCGCTGTTTCTGGCAGCGTAAGTGTTTAAAAAGGTCCCCGCCATTGGCTTTGTCCTGGAGGACAAACTGGTAAATCCATTCATGACTGATAGAAACTCTACAGAATGTCTTGAGCCAAAGGCTGATCTGTTCTGGGCTCCAATCGAGGGTAAGCAGGTACTCGACAGCGATCCAGGTCTCACTGTTAATACGGGGCTTGCTTTTCGCCACACGGCGTTCTTCAGCCAAGCGCTGAGCCTGTTTCGGGCGATAGCCTCGCAACCCTGTATTGCGCCGAATTTCGCGGCTGATGGTCGATTTGTTACGCCCCAATATCATGGCTATCTCGGATCGATCATGATTTGCTTTCAACAAGGCTGAAATTTGGTATCGTTCTTCTTGGGTAAGCTGTTTGTATTTCATTGTGCTCCTCTAACTTTGGTCGGTGAGAGAAAGCTCAATAGTACAGCAGCTTGCCCTCTAACCAACTCGTCAAGAGTTGCACTTACAAATGACGTACCGCTTCTCAGCGGTCTGCCAGTCCTCAGCAATTTCCATCAGTACCGCCGACACCAGTCGCAGGCAAGATGCCTCGTTGGGGAACAGCCGGGCCACACGGGTTCGCCGGCGGATTTCCTCATTCAATCGCTCTACCAGGTTCGTGGTCCGCAGCCTGCGCCGATGGGCGGGCGGTAGGCTGAACACGGTGAAGCCCTGCGGCAGTGCCTCCTCGGCCCAGTTCGCCAGCTTCGGCGCCGTCTTCTGGTAGCGCTCCACAAACATTTCCAACAGGCGCTCGGCTTCATGCTGATCTGGGGCGTTGAAGATCGCCCGGATATCCGCTGCAAGAGGTGAACGCATTGCCACTGAAGGTACATACTGCCCCGCGTTCTGTTGCAGATGGAACTGGCACCGTTGCCATGGCACGCTGGGGAACACCGCCCTGCGGGCCGCCTGGAGCCCTCGTGGGCGTCGCTGGCAATCAACTCGACGCCATACAGCCCTCGGTCCTTCAACGAGCTCAGGAAGGCTCGCCAATGCACCTCCGCCTCGGACAGGGACACGGAGCAGCCAAGGATATCCCGCCGACCCTCGGCATCCACGCCACAGGCGATCAGCACGGCGGCATCGAGCACCTGGCCACCCTGGCGGACCTTCTCGTACTGGGCGTCCAGCACCACGTAGCGATAGCGTCCCAGGTCGCGCTCGCGCCACGCGGTCAACAACTCGTCCAGTTCAGCAGCGGCCCGTGATACCTGAGTGGAGCTGACGTCCATGCCGCACAGCTCCTCGACGATCCGCTTCACGCGGCGCGTGGAGACCCCTTGGACGTACATCTCCGCGATGGAGAGCAGCAACGCCCGCTCCGAACGCAATCCCTTCTCCAGGCTCTGGGGGTAGAACTCACAGTCCCGGGTCTGCGGCACCTTCAGCGGCAATTCCCCGAGTCTGGTCTTGACGGTCTTGCCCTTGAAGCCATTGGCGTAGCCACGGCGGTCGTCTGAGCGCTCGTAGGGCCTGGCCCCGAGGTATTCGCTGCGCTCCACCACCATCGCGGCGTTCATCAGCACGGTGACTGCCTCGGCAACCCCGTCGAATCCATTGTCCTTGAGCAGTTCCACTGCATCGTAAATCGCACTATCCTGTGATTGCTGAGCCATTCAGTTTTTTCCTCTAGATTTGTAAATCGCCAAATTCACAATCGAAAGGATAACCGGGTGGCTCAGCTCTTCAACGCCACCGGAAAATTACAGAAAGAATGGTGCACTACCTTACAAATTGAATTCACGTTGCTTGGCACTCGATCTATCTCAGTTAGCTCAACAGGGTATTTAGATCTCATTGATTGGGCATCTTCATTGGGCCATATTCGGCGTGCGGGTGTTGAGGGAACAGGCACCTATGGGGCTGCATTGGCCGACGCGCTAAAAGGACATGGGATAACAGTTTTTGAAGTTAACCGGTCGGATCGGGCAAAGAGACGGCTACAAGGTAAATCCGACCCCACTGATGCAGAGAATGCAGCCAGGGCAGTTTTATCAGGTACGGCTACGGCAACACCGAAGAATCACTCGGGAGCATGTGAAGCAATGCGGATTGCTTCAGTTGCCAGACGAAGCGCTGTGAAAGCTAGAACGCAAGCGATAAACCAGATTCGCGCATTGCTGGTCAGTGCGCCACAGGACGTGCGTGAGAAATTATGGCGGGTTAAAGCCCAGGACTGCGTAAATGCCTGTTTGAGAATGCGTGGGCTGGGTATCACCCCCCACTTATCGACACTTGCCGTTGCTCTGAAATCCATCGCCAAGAGATGGCAGTTTCTGTCGAAAGAAGTGGCCCACCTGGATGCAGAACTAGATCGCTTAACAAGAATCCATGCGAGCAAACTGCGATCCCGGTTTGGGGTTGGGCCCAATACTGCTGCGACTCTCCTTTCTGTTGCCGGCGATAATCCAGATCGCCTGAAGAGTGAAGCTTCTCTTGCGGCGCTATGCGGTGTGAACCCGCTCCCAGCATCATCAGGTAAAACCGTTCGACACCGTCTAAACCGAGGGGGAAGCAGGGCAGCGAACAATGCACTTTGGACCATCGCCATGGTTCGCATGCGTAGTGATCCCAGAACAAGGGTTTATGTACAACGACGCACAGGGGAAGGGCTTTCTACCAAAGAGATTCATCGTTGTCTGAAGCGATATATTGCTAGAGAGTTGTATCCGATAATTACTGCGGAGCTGAGTGAGCTACAGGCCGTTTCTTGACATAGGAGCGTCAACGCTCCGATGGAGCGTCTCCTGCGCAGCCTGAAATCTGAGTGGGTGCCCGCTACGGGATATACATCGCTGACCGACGCCAAGCAGGATATTGGCCAATACCTGATGGGCTACTACAACTGGCAGCGACCGCATCAATACAACGACGGATTACCCCCTGCTGAAGCAGAGGAAAATCCTAAACTACTGTCCGGGATTAGTTGACCACTACAGCTGTTCTTCCTGTTGCTCACGGCGTTCCGCCTGCGCGCGCGCACCTCGTTCCTCGCCGCCATCAGCCTGACCGCCTACAGTGAGTTCGGCCTCATCGTCGCCGGGATACTGCTGCCCGAGTGGATTGTGCCGCTGGCCATAGCCGTGTCGGTCTCCTTCGTCATCGCGGCGCCATTGAACCGCACGGCTCATCGCCTTTACGCGCGCCTGGAACCCCGTCTGCAGCCCTTTGAGCGCATCACCATACACCCCGACGAGCAGCCCACCAGCCTGGGGGATGCGGACGTGTTGATTTTCGGTATGGGCCGCACCGGCACCGCCGCCTACGATCAGCTGAAAAAACAGGGGCTGCAACCCGCCGGGCTGGATGGCGATACCTACAAGGCACGGGCTCACGCGGAGGCCGGCCGCAACGTGGTGTTTGCCGATGCCGAGGACAGCAACTTCTGGCGCGGTGTGGATATCAGTCAGATCAAGGCCGCGGTACTGGCCATGGATGACATCGGCTCCAAGGTGGTAGCGGCGCGCAGCCTGCGCGCCAAGGGATTCACCGGGCCGATCATCTCCCACGCGCTGCACGAAGATCACGTCGAGCGCATCACCGACGCCGGGGCGACGCACACCTACCTCACCATGAACCAGGCCGGCATCGGGCTGGCTGACCGCACGGTCAATGTGCTGGAGGAGGCTCAGCCCGCGGAGGCTACGTCCACCGCCGCGGAGGCATCGCCGTAACGGGCTTCGATAGCCGCCCGGTGGCGAGGATCGATATTGACCTTGCTCAGGTCGCCGCGGATATGCGGCAGGGCCAACAGGCGAGGGTCCATGACCCGGTACCAGAGCCACGGAATGTAGGCGAGCAGATACATGCCGTAATAGCCGTTGGGCAACTCGGGAATGTCAGCGAAATTGCGCAGACTCTGGTAGCGCCGGGTGGGATTCGCGTGATGATCGGAGTGGCGCTCGAGGTGAAACAGCACGATATTGCTGAAGATATAATTCGCGTTCCAGCTGTGGTGCGGCTGGCAGCGCTCGTAGCGGCCATTGGCCTCGCGCTGGCGCAACAGGCCATAGTGTTCGATGTAGTTGGCGCTGGTCAGCTGAAACCAGGCCCAGACATTGTGTACAGCCAGGAACGGCACCATCACCCAGCCGAAGGCCAGTAACAGTCCACCCTGCAGCAGCAGGCTGATGGCGAAGGACTGCAGGATATCGTTGTGCAGGCTCCAGGGGCTTTTGCCAAGGCGTTGCAGGCGCTCGCTCTCAACCGCCCAGCCGCGCCGGAAAGCACCGGGGATCTCGCGCCAGACAAACCGGTAGATGGATTCGCCCATGCGAGCGCTGGCAGGATCCTCAGGCGTCGCCACATCGCGGTGGTGGCCGCGGTTGTGCTCAATGCAGAAGTGGCCATAGGCCGGCACCGCCAGCACGATCTTGGCCAGCAGCCGCTCCAGTTCCGGCTTCTTGTGCCCCAGCTCATGGGCAGTGTTGATGCCGAGGCCACTGTAGCTGCCGGCGGTGATTGCCATGACAATCACTGACCAGGCACTGAGTGGCTGGGTGCCCACGAACCAGGCAATGACGATGAGTACCACAAAGTGCATGGGCACTGTGAACCAGGTGAGCAGCCGGTAATAGCGATCGTCCTCCAGCTGCGGCACGATCTCCTCGGGCGGGTTGTTGGTGTCGGAACCCAGTGCGTAATCCAGCACGGGAATCACCAGATAGGAGAACAGCAGCGGCACCAGCAGCAGCCATTCGGAGCCCCAGTAAAAATACAGGCCGACGCCCAACAGGGGGAACAGCGGCATTAAGAGGGACGACATCCACAGGTAGCGCTTGTGGTCGGTGTATTCAATCAACCCCTGCTCGGGGTGTTGCAGCCGGTAGGTGACGCTCATTGCTCTATCCTTACTGTTATTTGCACGCAGTGTAGTACGGGAGCGGCCCGGGCAGACTTTCATTAAATGACATATCATTAGTCATTTAATGACATCTGGTGCCCTGTGACCCGCACGCTGGACGTATCTGCCACCTACGCTCGCCTGCTGCTGCACTCGGACCGCTGCCCGCTGCCGCTGCTGCTGGAGGGCACTGGCCTGAATGCAGCGCAGCTGGCACGTGAGGACTACATCGACTGGCGCCTGCTGGCGCGCCTGTTTCGCAACTTCGCCCACCAGCAGGCGCAACCTGCCTGGCCTGCCGAGCTCGGCGAACAGTTCAGCATGGCGGCACACGGGCCACTGGGCTTCGCTGCGTTGAGCGCGCCGACGCTGGGCGCGGCGCTGGATGTCATGGCGCGCTACACCGCGGTGCGCATCACCACGGTGACAGTGACCACCGCAACACAGGCAGACCGCTTTTTACTCACGATGCAGGATGAAACCGGTGACCCGCTGTTTGCCCACTGGATCGAGGCCATTGTGTTCAAAGTGCTGGAATCATTGCTCAGCGCCATCCTCGGTCACCCGGTGGGGGACAACGTGATACTGGCGTTCAGCGGTGCAGCGCCACGGGATCCACAGGCGCTGGCGGCCTGTTATGCGGCCCGGGTGCAGTTTGCTGCGCCAGTCGCCTCGTTGTCGGTACCCGCCACGTGGTTGCCCCTGCCCTCGCCCCTGTACGACGAAGCGGTATACCGCAGTAACCTCGCGCGCTGCCAGGATACCCTGGCGGGCAGGTCCAGCCAGATGGGTGCGTCACAGCGGGTACAGATGCTGCTGCGCAGCCACTTCGAGGCCAGTCGCCTGCAGCCTGCCCCGCCGCCGACACTGGCGCAGCTGGCAGACCACCTGCACCTCACGCCACGCACCCTGATCCGCCACCTGCAACAGGACGGGGCGAGCTATCGCGACATTCTGGAACAGCTGCGCCAGAACTGCGCCGCAGAACTGCTGCGCGATGCGCGCTACAGCGTGGCCGATGTGGCAGACATTCTGGGCTACCGGGAACAGGCCAATTTCGGCCGCGCCTTCCGCCGCTGGTTTGGCCTGTCGCCATCCGTCTGGCGAAGACAGTAGTACAACGTGTCGACCTGTCGCCCAGACAGGCAGGTTCAGGCTACCCCTCTGTCACCAGCCAGCAGATTCACTTGCATTCCCTTCGGAGGGCAACTACTGTACATGCATACAGTAGGAGAATCTTCGGAGGCAAGCCATCATGAACGAAGCACTGGAACAGGTTATTCTCCGCCGCGATACCTGGCGCGGACGCAGCGGTCACTTCGGCGGGCTACCACACTCAGCCAACAGCGATGCCCACAGCGGTGGCCTGGAAACAGGCTACCGGGCGCTGGATGCTGCACTGCTGCAGGGCGGGTGGCCGGAAGCCACTGCCGTCGAAGTGCTTAGCGACAGCTCCGGCATGGGGGCCATGGGCCTGTTCCTGCCCGCCATGGAGCGGCTCAGCGCGCAGGGGCGCTGGCAGGCGTTTATCGCCCCCCCCTGGACGCCCTATGCGCCCCTGCTGGCCGCCCGCGGTATTGACACACAGCAGGTGCTGCTGGTGCACCCCCGCAGCCGCGAGGACCTGCTCTGGAGCATTGAACAGGCCTTGCGCAGCAGCACCTGCAGCGCTGTTTTCAGCTGGCTGGGCAACAGCCAGTACCGCTACAGCGAGCTGCGCAAACTGCAACTGGCCGCAGCGGACAGCGACACCCTGTGTGTACTGTTTCGTTCACAGCAGGCCGCTGCGGAAAGCTCGCCCGTGGGCCTGCGCCTGCAAATGCGCGAATACCGCAAGGTGCATATCCTCAAACAGCGCGGCGGCCAGCAGCAGGTGGATGTGAACCTGTCACCCAGCGACGAACTGCCGCACCAGCCACAGCTGTGGGAACTGCCGGCCTGGCCCGCCACCGTGGCGGGCAGCAGCGCAATGAGTGCCGGTTGAGGCAGGTCAATTGTTTCCCGACTGGCTGACCGCTAGCATAGGGGCCTGTGGATGAACTGCCCTCGGGAAGTCATCTTTGTACAGCCTTGTCACGGAGAACGCGCATGCAGGAATTTCCTCACCACTACCGGGTTGCCGCTACAGCCACAGCTGAAGGCAGCGTCACACTGTCCGGCGAGGACGTCCCGGCGCTGGACACCGCACCACCCAAGGAGTTTGGCGGGCCCGGTGGCAACTGGTCTCCGGAGGCCTTGCTGGTTGGAGCCGTGACCGACTGCTTTATTTTCACGTTCCGCGCCATTGCCCGCGCGTCCAAGCTGGACTGGGTGGCACTGCAGTGCAGCGCCGAAGGCACGCTGGACCGCGTTGACCGCGTCACACGCTTTACCGACATTACCGTCACCGCACAGCTCACCGTGCCTGCGGGCACCGACGCCGAACGGGCCAAACAACTGCTGGAAAAAGCGGAAGCCAACTGCCTGGTGAGCAACTCTCTGAACAGCAACATGCACTTGCACGCCAGCGTCGACACAGCCGCTTGAACAGCGCCGCTGAACGCTTGCCTGCTGTAAACAGCGAGTAGCCCGGCGTGGACCAGTGGTTAAGCGACTACGGCGTCACTCTGGGCGTTGGCGCGCTCATCGCATTCATGGTTTTCATCGTCTGGGATCTGGCGAAACGCAGTAATGCCGGCAGGTTCGGCACCATCATGCTGTACGTGGGGCTGGCGATGGGAATCTTTGGCTTCCTGATCAAGGTCATCATAACCTGGCTGCTGGAGAACGCCGGCGTCTGAGCGACGCCGGCGAACAGGGTGCCTGCGTCAGGCCTTTGCCGCCAGCGTATCGGCCACCAGGCGCTCTATGTTCTGCTCCAGAATGGACAGGGATACCGGACCATGCCTGAGCATCTCGTCATGAAACGCGCGGATATCAAACTGCTCACCCAGCGCCGCACGGGCTTTCTCCCGTAGCTCCAGAATCCGCAGCTTGCCAATCATATACGCCGTGGCCTGGCCCGGCATGGCGATGTAACGCTCAATCGCCTTGGTGGAGTCGTAACGCGAATTCGGCGTGTTCTCAACGAGATACTCAATGGCCTCTTCCCGCGTCCAGCGCTTGCTGTGCAGGCCGGTGTCCACGACCAGCCGGCAGGCGCGCCAGAGCTCCATGGCCAGATGACCAAACTCGGAATAGGCATCCGAATACATGTCCATGTCGCTGGCCAGTTCCTCCGTGTACAGCGCCCAGCCTTCCGTGAAGGCGGTAAAGCTGGCATAGCGCTGGAATTCCGGCAGGTTTTCCCGCTCAGCCGACAGGGCGCGCTGCATGTGGTGGCCCGGCACGCCTTCGTGATAGGCCAGGGCCTCCAGCTGGTAGATCGGCATGCTGTTCATGTCATACAGGTTGGCGTAATAGATGCCGGGGCGCGAGCCATCCGTCGGTGGCCCATTGTAGAAAGCCTTGCCTGCCGAGCGTTCGCGAAAGGCCTCCACACGCTTGACCACCAGATCCGCCTGCGGCAGCAGGCCAAACTGCTCCGGTAGCCGCTTGTACATGGCATCAATCGCCGCCTCGGCCTGCGCCAGGTACTGCGCGCGCCCCTCTTCTGTGTTCGGGTAGTAGAACTGCGGGTGATTGCGCATGAACTCGAAGAACGCCCGCAGGTCGCCATCGAACGCCACCGCCTGCATCACCTCACGCATGGCGTCATGAATGCGGGCAACTTCCCGCAGGCCAATGGCGTGCACCTGCTCGGCGCTGAGGTCAGTCGTGGTAAACCAGCGCAGGCGTTCCGCGTAGAAGGCTTCGCCGTTATCGAACTTCCACACCCCGTCGTCACCGCTGGCCAGCGCGGATTGCGCTTCAACCGCAGCAATCAGGCGCTCGTAGGCCGGCTGCACTGACTCCAGCAGGGCCTTGCGTGCCTCGGCCAGCAGGCGCGCGCGCTGCTCCGGGATGATGTCCAGCGCATTGACCTTGCCCTGGAAGTCGGCCCACAGCGTGGAGTCACCCCCTTCATCGGTAAAAGGCGCCCCCTGAATCACGTTGCGCGCCGCCTCAATGATCTGCGGATACTGCCAGTCGGCCAGCAGCAGCTGCTTCTCGGTGCGGATGGCCATCTGCTCGATCACCTGATCAAACCAGACTGCGATGTTATTCAGGCGCCCGATATAGGCTTCTGCGTCCGCCAGATCACCCACGCGATGAATATTCACCAACCTGCTCGCCGCCTCGGTATGGGGGCCGCGGTACTGGTCAATCACGAACTGGTGGTGACGGAAGCGATCCGCGGCAATGCGCCGTTCCAGGTCAAGCCTGTAAAGGTCGTAGGAGATCTGCTCCGCGGGTGACAGCGCTGCGCGGTCGAAGTCAGCCAGCTGCTGCAACCGGGCCTCGTTGATCGCCAGGGTTTCATCGAGGAACTCTTCGGATACGGGATCCCACTGGTCGTGGTTGGTCTTGATTCCCCGGTAACTGGCGGTATACGGCAGGCGCGCCATATCCACCGCATAGTTTTCCTCAAGGTAGGTGCGAAATGCTGCCGTCTCGGCGGCTTCCGGCACGGCGTCCGGTGTCACGGCGGCGACATCAACAACCTCTGGCGCGGCAGCCTGTTCAGGCGCTTCATCGCGCGAGCAGGCTACCAACAGTGTGGAAAGCGCCATGGGCAGCACGGCAAGCTTGTATTTCTGTAGTGTCATTGCAACCTCAATAATGGTGAAAAGGGGCTCCCGCGACCCGCCGGGTGCAGGAAATGGGCGCCATGATGACGGAATTGGCCGCCAAGGCCAAACATACTTCGGGCTGGACAGGGGGCCGGGGGCTGCGCAATACTGTATATATGCACAGCATTAGTCTGGGGTATCTGCCCCTCCCATTTCTGCACCTGCGCCCGGAGGTCCTGTGAGCCTCTGGCTGTGCCTGCGCTTTCCACAGCTGCCAGTGCAGTGCCAGACACTGGACGAAACACAGCCCGTCGTGGTGCTGGAGCAGCAGCGTGTGCTGCGCGCCAACGACTGCGCCAGCAGCCTGGGTGTGCGGGCCGGCATGACAACCGCCAGCGTGCGCGCACTGGCGCAGGACCTGCCCGTACAGCTTTTGCCCCGCAACCGTGCCCTCGAGCAGGACTGCCTGCAACAGTTATGCTGCTGGGCTTACAGTGTCAGCCCGCGCCTGTACACCTGGCGAGACGACTGCCTGCAACTGGAAATTGGCAGTTGCCTCACCCTGCACCGCGGCCTGAACAACCTGCTGCAGGAGGTACAGCGCGCCCTGCAGGCCCGCGGCTACCAGGTCGAGGCCGGACTCGCACCCACACCCAAGGCCGCCTGGCTGCTATCGTTTCATGAGGAAGGCTGTGACACGCGCCACACCGAGGCCTGGCAGGAACGCATCGGCAACCTGCCCCTGGGCCTGCTGGACGAATTCCCGAAAGCTGTCGCAGCACTGGAACGCGCCGGGCTGCGCCGTTTCGCCGACGTACTGGACCTGCCCGAGGCAGCGCTCACGCGCCGCTGCGGGCAGCCGTTCGTACACTACCTGCGTCAGGTAACCGGCCGGGAAAACGACCTTGAGCCGGATTATCAGCCGCCACAGCAGTTCAGCGACCAGTACTGGTTCGGCTATGAGGTAAAAAACACGGCGGAACTGCTGCCTGCCGTGGAGCAGTTACTGCATGCACTGTGCGGTTTCCTGCGCCAGACACAGCTGCAAAGTGGGTGCATCGACTGGCGGCTGGTGGCCGTGGACCGCCAGTCCCGGAGCCTGCAAGTGCGCAGCAGCAGTCGTCACAGCGATTGGAGCACCTGGTACCAGCTCACCCGCCTGCAGCTGGACACCCTCACGTTGCGCACCGGCATCGAAGGGCTGGTATTGGAGTGCCATGAACTGCTCGCCGGGCACAGCGCAGACATCGACCTGTTCAGTCCGCGCAACCAGCGCGAACCCCTGCATGCCCTGCTGGACCGACTGCGCAGCCGGCTGGGCCTGCAGGCGATATGCGCCATTGGCTGTCGCGATGAACACCTGCCGGAACGCGCCCTGCATGTGAGCACCGACCCCGGCGAGGTGCCCACAACAGCACCCACGGGTGCACACCGGCCATTCTGGCTGCTGCCCGAACCACAGCCCCTGCCGCGCCGCAATGGTGGCGAACTGTACTGGGGAGGGCGACTGCAGCTGGTGGGGGGCCCCGAGCGCATCGAGGACCTCTGGTGGCAACAGCCTGTCAGCCGCGACTACTACATTGCACGGGGCCGTGGCGGTCAGTATTACTGGCTTTTCCACGACCGCCGCCAGCGCTGCTGGTACCTGCACGGCCTGTTTGCCTGAAACCCCCGCGTCTGCGCAATACCGCCTACACTACAAATGTGAATTTATTGTGACATTGAGGTGACAGCGATAGATGAACAGGCAGTATTCGCTCTAAGCTAAGTACATGATCACGCAGGTTGCGGCACAGTTGCCTGCCACTATAACAATGGCGTTGGGAAACGCCGCAAGGAGGTACACCATGAAGTTCATCAGCAAGGCACTGATCATCGCCAGCCTGCCCCTGTTTTCCGTAGTCAGCGTCGCAGAAGTGACACAGGATTGCATCCTGGAAGGGACCGTGGACAAGAAAAAGGCCGAACAGATGGGGCGCGACGTCTATGTGGCGTTCCATTCATCGCAAAGGGCTGAATCCGGCAGCAAGTGCCAGCTTGAGCGCCGCAACCGCATCCAGTTCAAGGAGCCCAAGAACGCCATGATCGAAAACGCGCCCGATGGCGCGAAGGTCAAATACCGCTACACAGAACACGATGACCAGACGGGTGAATGGCAGCTGATGGGCATTTCAATGCCCTGACTGCCGCGCCGGCAGCCAGGGACGCTGCCGGCTTACTCGTGCGCGATGGTCTTGTCGGTAAACAGATAGTCCTTGAGCTCTTTATCCATCACCGGGTCACGCCGGCGAATCCACTCCAGTACCATGGCCGCGTGCTCTTTTTCCTCATCGCGATTGTGTCGCAGTATCGCCTTGAGCTCCGGATCCTTGCAGGCATCCATACGCTGGTTGTACCAATCCACCGCCTCCAGCTCTTCCATCAGGGACACGATAGCGCGGTGCATATCGCGGGTCTCGTCACTCAGTTCAGCAATGGGTTCGTGATAACCTTCGTTGGACATAATGGGCTTCCTGTAGAGTTAAAGACAACAGCAAACGCTGCTCACAACCATGTTCGGCCAGTGTAACGCGGGATGGGGCCAGTGCCAAAGCGCGGCCTGCGACAGCAGCTCATGCGGCCCCCATCAGCAGGCCGATGCCGGCAAACCCCGCCACCAGCACCAGTATCGGCGGGCGCCAGCGCAGCAGCACTGCCCAGCCCGCCGAGACCAGCAGCACATCCAGCCAGCCGTGCAGGGCACTGCCGGCAATCGGGTTCACCCAGGCGGCAGCAAGCAGACCCACCACCGCCGCATTGACCCCCGCGACCAGGCCCAGCACGCGCGGGCGTGCCGCCACCGCGCGCCAGGCCGTCTGCAAACCCAACACCAGCAGAAATCCCGGCAGGAAAATCGCCAGGGTGGCCAACAAGGCACCCCATACCGGCCTCGCAGGCAGCAGTTCAGCTCCGAGGAATGCCGCCAGGGAAAACATCGGCCCGGGCACCGCCTGCGCCGCGGCATACCCCAGCAGAAAACGGTCCTCGCCCAACGCGTCACCCACCTGCTGCTGCAGCAGGGGCAACACCACGTGGCCACCGCCAAACACCAGGCTGCCGCTGTGATAGAACTGACTGGACAGCCGCCACTCCGCGCTGACATCGGCCAGCACGGGCAGCAGCGCGAACAGCAGGAAAAACACGACCAGCGGTGGCCAGCGCGGCCCCACAGCTGCGGGTGGCCGCGCCGCCGGATCGACCTGCGCAGGCAGCACTGCGGCCCCCAACAGGGCAGCCGCCAGCAGCGCCAGATACGGTAACCACGCCGCCGTACTCCACAGCAGCAACAGACCCGTGGCAACCGCGAGCGCGGCCCCCAGCCAGTGACGGCAGAACATCCCCGCCATACTGCGCACCGCCTCTGCCACCACCACCGCGGCCAGGAGCTTCAGGCCCCGCACCAGGCCATCCAGCCAGCCGGCCTCGGCAAACTGCGCTGCAAACAGGGCCACGCCCAGCATGAGCAAAAAGGACGGCAGCGTAAATCCGATAAATGCCGCCAGTGCACCCGGCAATCCGGCGCGCCGGTGACCCAGCGCAAAGCCGACCTGGCTGGACCCCGGCCCGGGCAGGAACTGGCTCAGGGCGACCAGCTGCGCGTAGTCAGCGGCGCTCAACCAGTGCAAACGCTGGACAAAAACCTGCTGGAAATAGCCGATGTGCGCCGCCGGCCCGCCAAAGCTGACACAGCCGAGCAGCAGAAAGCGCCAGAACACGTCAAACACCGCTGCCATTCAGCTCCCCTGCACCGCTCTAGCACAAACGACGGTCACCCAGTGGCGACAGAGCCCACAGGGCCGCCGTCAGCCCTGCAGAGTCGGAAAATCGATATAACCCGCATCGCCGCCGCCGTAGACCGCGGCGTCGTCCCCCGGAGGATTGAGCGGCGCGTCGATCGCAAACCGCTCCACCAGGTCGGGCGTGAACATATAGGGCCGCGCAATGGACACCGCCGCCGCACCGCCCGCCGCCAGCACCGCTTCGCTGCGTTCGCGGTTGTAGCCGCCATTCAGCACCAGCGGGCCGCGATAGACCGCCCGCAGGTCATCAATGCCGAAACCCTCCTGTACTTCTACGGCACTGCCGCTGACGGAGGATTCATAGACACGCTCAACAATTTCCAGAAACGCCAGGCCGCGCGGCTCAAGTTGCGCGATGGCATGCTGGAACAGCGGTGCCGGCTGGCTGTCATGACAATCCCAGGTGGTCGAGAAGGGTGACAGGCGCACCGCGGTGCGGTCCGCGCCCACCTCGTCGATGACGGCGTCCGTGACCTCCAGCAAAAACCGGCAACGGTTCTCGATACTGCCACCGTAACGATCCTCGCGCTGGTTAACCCCATCGCGCAGGAACTGATCGATGAGATAACCGTTGGCGCCGTGGATCTGTACGCCGTCAAAGCCCGCGTCCAGGGCATTGCGGGCGGCCTGGCGAAAGTCGTTCACCACGGCGGGGATTTCATCCAGTGTGAGTGCGCGCGGCTGCGATGTCGGCACAAAGCCTTCTTCCGTGAAGGTGCGAATGGTTCCCCGTACCGCGGAGGGCGCCACGGGTGCTGCGCCGTCTTTCTGGAATACACTGTGCGACACGCGCCCGCAGTGCCATATCTGGCAGATGATGCGGCCGCCAGCGCCATGCACCGCCTCTGTGACCGCGCGCCAACCCGCAATCTGCTCCGGCGTGTGAATCCCCGGTGTGGCGAGGGTACCCGTGCCCTGTTGTGAGATCTGCGTCGCCTCGGTGATGATCAGGCCCGCACCTGCCCGCTGACGGTAGTATTCGGCCATCGACGGCGTGGGCACGCGGGAGGGCGCACGGGCACGGGTCATGGGCGCCATGATGATGCGGTTTTTAAGTTCTATCGCCCCGAGGCGAACGGGGTGGAGCATGGCCAGTGTCATAGTGGAGTCCTGTCGGCGTGAAGCCTGCATGGTAGCCAGCGACGATCAAATGTGTCGCGCTTGCAGGCGCATCATCGACCGCTGGTTCAATAGATTGGCAGTACTGCGAGCGTACCTGCGTTTCAGATATCGGTATACCCCGCCGCACTTCGGTCAGCGCCGGGAGCGGACGCCGCGGGTTCGTTGCGTGCCTCCCAGGCGCGGAAGCGTTTGAGGTCACCGTCCAGCGTGCGCAGTGTCCAGCCCAAGATCGCCGCATCATCCAGCAAACCAAAGCCCAGCAGTATGTCGGGCACGGCATCCACCGGCATGACGAAGTACACCACAGCGGCCACCAGCATCAGCAATGACTGCCACGGTATCTCCCGGTAAGTGCCGCTGGCATAGGCGCGCACCAGCCGCAGGGCATCCTGGACCGACTGCCAGATCCCGGCAAGCGCGCCGCTGCGGGCCGCCGCCTTCTTGCCGGCGGACGCCGCCAGCGCCGACAACCCACCCGGCTGCTCCATAACCACCCGCGCCCGACGGCTGGCGCGGGCGTAGGCGCGGCTTTGCTTCAGCCGGGTTGTATTCCTGTCATCCATCGCCTGCTCGTCTGTCCGTACTTACACGCGCGTGAGGGTATAACCCTGCCGTGGAAAGTGTACATGCAAAGTGCCGAGGCCAGGCACCTCGCGCGCCAGAATCCAGCGCTGGGCCGCAACACCCACCAGCACGCCATCCGTCGGCGTCTGGCCGTAATCCTGCGGCGCAATGCGCACTGGCTTGCCCACATCCGCGCCGCGCCGCTGTGCCGCCGGGATCGGACGCGGCCCCGCCGCTGCGGCCGCCAGCAGGGCCTCATCCACGGTAATCTCGTGAGGGCTGCCAACGCCGAAGCGCCCCATGCGCGCCATCCACGCAAGGGTACGCGGGAAGTCCTCCAGCAACGGCGACTGACCGAGTTCCCGCATGAACCACAGGCCGTGGTACGTGGAGAAGTCGGCGTGATTGGGCTCGGCACCGAACAGGAAGTGCGACTGCAGCTGCGCCTCGATGGCGGCGAGGTGTTGCATCACCAGCGCCCGCGCTTCGCTGCGCCCGGGCATCCTGACCGCCGCCTTGCGGCCCATGGACAGTCGATCGAGCATGAAGCGCCCGATATCCAGCCAGGACATCTGCTCCCGCACCTTGCGTTGCAGTGTACGGGTGCCGCCGGTCAGCACGCAGGGGAAAAACAGCTCGCCATCTGCCCGCGCCGCCCAGGCAGTGGCTTCCTCATCAAGGTTTTCCAGCGCCAGTGCCGGGTTGCCTGCCAGGGTGGCAATTTCAGCTGCGATGGTGCGTGAATCACAGAACACATCGGCGCCACATTGCGCCACCGGAATCTTGCGGTAGCCACCCGCCAGGCGCGCCAGCCCGGGGCGCGGTGGCATCTCTCGCGTCAGGGCGGACTGCCATGCCAGCCCGGTATAGCCCAGCATGCTGCGAATCTTCTGGCTGAAGGGAGACAGCGCGTAGTGATGCAGGATAAGTTCTGACACAGACTGTTGCCTCAGTAGCGCACGCGATCAGGCTGGCCCAGATAGGCGTCCAGTACCTCGCAGGCCTCCTCGCCGAGAACCTGCGTCTGGCCCACAGCACGCTGCGCAGGCGGCAGTGCCAGTTCGGCGTAGAAACGCCTGTCGTCGAAACCCACGCGTTCCGCGTCCTCAATGGAAAACCCGAAATACACATGGCGCAGGCGGGCCCAGTAAATGGCGCCAAGGCACATCGGGCAGGGTTCGCCGCTGGTGTAGATATCACAGCCTTCCAGGCTGAACAGGCCCGCTTGTGCGCAGGCGTCGCGAATGGCCATCACCTCACCGTGTGCGGTGGGGTCGCTGGACGCAATCACGCGGTTCCAGCCCTCACCCACAATGTCCCCGTCACGCACGATCACCGCGCCGAAGGGACCACCCTCCCCGGTATCTGCCGCGTGGCGACCGAGTTCTAGGGCACGGCGCATGAAACGCTCGGCTTCAGGCGGGGCCGTCATGCTTTCTTCACAAATTCGGATTTCAGCTTCATTGCACCTATTCCGTCGATTTTACAGTCGATGTCGTGGTCGCCCGCCACCAGGCGAATATTCTTCACGCGCGTCCCGACTTTCACCACCAGCGAAGAGCCTTTTACCTTGAGGTCCTTGATGACCGTGACCGTATCGCCATCCGCCAGCGGGTTGCCGTTGGCATCGTAGACGACCTGCTGCTCATCGGCGGGGTCAGCGGCGTCGGCGGGATTCCACTCATGTCCGCATTCCGGGCACACGAGAAACGCGCCCTGTTCGTAGGCGTAGGGTGAATGGCATTCGGGGCAGGCCGGCAGATTACTCATGGCATTGATATACCTTCCAATGACGTACCCTGCGCGGCCATCGCCTGCAGGACACGCTGTTCGCTGCGCTGCAGGGAACGCGCTGCCGCAGCGTGTTGCAGCAGACGCGAGCGCGCATCGCGATCATACCAGCGCCCATCGCTGATCACAGCCACCGGCTGGCGCAACACCGACAGGTCCTCCAACGGGTTGCCGGGCAAAAGCAGCAGATCGGCCTCGAACCCGGCCGCCACGCGGCCATGACTGTCGGCGCGACCCATCACCTGCGCGGGATTCAGCGTAGCAGCACGCAGCACGTCGGCCGACGGCAGGCCGGACGCCTGCAGGAGTTCCAGCTCATCCAGCAGCGACAGGCCCGGCACGTTGACAAAAATGCCTGCGTCGGAACCGGCCAGCAGGGTCACACCCGCCTGATAAAGGCAGTTCGTCGCCCGCAGGTAAAACGCATCCTGTTCTACCCGGTAATCCGCAGGCTGGGCGCTCCAGAACTGATACACCGGCTGTTCCATCTGCGCGATGAACGGGTTCAGGGTATCTGCACCCTCACGCTGCAGATAGGCGCCATCACTGCGTGCAACCTGCAGGAGATTATGGTGAGCCACCAGCGTCGGGGTCACGGGTACACCGGCAGTAGCGATGTCTTCCGCAAGCTGACACATCGCGGTTTCGTCAAGTCGCTCGCCGAGTCCGTGCCAGACAATGCTTTCCACATGCTCAATGCTGGCCAGCTCGTCATCGAGCACCGATGCGAAGGGAATCACGAAAGGGCGCTGTGCCGGTATGCCGTCGAGGCGTGGCCCTTCGGGCGTATGGCCCATGACGCTCATGCCCAGCTCCGCCGCAGCGGCAAGGATGGCTGCGTAGGCGTCCGGGGCGAGATTGGAGTACACCTTCAGATGCCGATACCCCTGTGCATGCTGGCGCAGCACCGCGGCACGCGCATCCGCCGCTGTTTCCACGATCACGTGATTGAGCTGCGCATTGGGGCCGCTACCGTTGAGAATCGGCCCGGTTGTCACAATGTCGGGCCCCGCGAGGTGACCCGCCGTCACCGCCGCCCCCAGATCCAGCAGAAAGGGCATCCCCGAAGCATTGCGCACGGTGGTAACGCCATAGGCGAGATAGGCGGGCAATTCGGCCTCGTCCCACACATGCACGTGCATATCGACCAGCCCGGGCATCAACACCTGCCCGTCGGCAGCGATCTTTAGCGCCCCCGGGGGCACCTCAACACTGCCCGCAGCGCCGACCGCCAGAATCTTGCCTGCGGCAATCACCACTGACTGATCCACCGCCAGCGCTGCCCCCTCCGCGCTGAAATTCAGCACTGATACGCCGTGCAAGACGACAGTGGCCTCCCCGGGCAGGAATGGCGGAGGCACCGCCGCGTCGGCCAACACCGCCGTGCGGCAATCCGGCGCCTCAGCTGTGGCTCGGCAAAGCTCGACCACCGTATCGGGTGCACCGTTCAGCGCGTCATGCATCGCCGGCCAGCTCATTCCGGCAAAGGGTTCGCCGTTCACAGTGAGGTAATGTCCGGGCTGCATGCCGGCGAGGTCTGCCGGGGAGCCGGGCTGCACTACCCATACCCGCATACCGCCCTGGTGCGGCACACCCCAGAGCCCAAGGTAGCCGCGCTCTGGTTCACGAAAGCTGTCGGCACGCGGAACGAGTAGCAGACGCTCACCGGGATAATCCACCGTATAGGTGAAACGGGATAGCAGGCGCGAGCCGAGGCGGCCCTGGCGGCCCATGCTGGTGCCATCATCGGAGTAGCTGGTGAGGAACGGGCCAAGCACCTTGTCCCCGACGCGAACCGCATTGCCAAACTGCTGCAGGCTCTGAATATCGCCCTGTACGCCGCGCCCGGTGTTCAGCCAACCCGACTCGGGCCGCTTCAGGGCGGGGGCACTATCCGGGATCAACGACATCCAGCCGGTCATACCGGTATCCAGATGCAGGTCAGACAGCACCTCCTCCTGCTGATCCTCCAGCACAACAGGGAGTTGCACGTAGGCGTCATAGTCGCGAACCGCCAAAGGCAGCTCAACCGCGGAGGGCGGGCGTTGCACATCGCTGGAGTCGAGGAAACGCAGGGTTCCGGCCGCGGTATCCACCTCGATCGCAAAGCGCGAGAACAGGTCGTAGCCAATGACGCCATCAATCGCAAAATCGGCATCGGTACCCAGGGGCGGCAGGGTGGCGGCGGGCAGGACGGCGACTGTCATGCCCCGCAAGGCTACGGGGCCGATCTCGAGGTCGACATCGGTGGCCAGAAAGGCCTGGGCTCTCTCCGCATCACCGCCGGAACCGCCCACACCGATGGTTTCCGTGCCCCGCAGGCCCAGGCGACGAGTCCCCTGGTGCAGGAATATGGCCGTGGGCGTTGCACCGGTATCGACGATAAAGCGGAAACCCGGCACCCCGTTGACGGTGACTTCCACCACGGGGAACAGGGGCACCGGGGAGAGCGGCAGCGCGCCCCCGGAGCGGTCAAAGGACACGTCTGCCTGCGGATTACCCACGGGGTAGTTGCTGCAGGCGGCCAACAGGGCCAGAACTGTGAGCACTGCCACACGGTGCAGTGCGCTGACCGATGAACGGTGGTTGACGAACGCGGTCGTCACACGCGTGCAGAGGCCACCGAAACTCATTGTGCCACCTCACAGCGCATCTCCGGCGCGCCCGTCCCCCAGGTTACCGTGGCCTCACCATGGTGCTCCCAGAGCGCCCCATCGTCACCTGCATACTTCGCGCCGCTCGCACTGCGTTGCTGTGTCATCAATGCCAGGCGATCACCGCTCCGGGCAACTAGCGTGCGCGGCTCGGTGGGCAAGAAGTGCACGGCCAGTTTCGTCGCCGCTGCGTCTTCACAGACGAAAATTACCGGCGACTTGTTGATCGCCAGCGCGTCGACATAGGCACACCATGCCGCTGAGCCGCGCTCCGGCAGCCCGGGCAGATCGCGTATACCCAGCCGGAACTCGACAACGGACTGCCACTCGTCAGAGCCGATATCCGGCCCGTGGCCCTGCCCATCGCCAGTCTGCAACTGCGACTCGACGCCCTGTGCCCAGCCATCGGAGCACAGTGCCATTGACGGCACGGGGCTGTCTGCACCGGTGCAGGCCGTAGTGACAAGCAGCAGCGACATACAACTCAGGAAACGATACATGGCATCACCTCTTAACCGTGCCCCAACCAGAGGGACGTTAACAGTGTAAACGCAAACCCCAACACCGCGCCCAGCGGTGGAGCCCAATGGCGGTTCAGGTGCGCCTGGGGTGCGATGTCCTGAAACATGAGATAGACGATACCGCCGGCCGATAACAGCATGATGGCCCCCAGCACCGCCGGCAGATCGGCCAGAAAGAAATACGCGGAAAGTCCGGCCAAAGGACCCAGCAGGGTCAGCAGCGACATCCGGCTCAGGACTTTCGCAGAGGAGTCGCGCCCCGCCGCCGCAAGCTCGCGATAGGCATTGAAACCCTCGGGCAGGTTCTGCAGGCCAATCACAATGGCCAGGACCAGGGCGAGCGACGGATCAGTTGCAATCAACCCCCCGAGTGCGATGGACTCCGGCACATAGTCCAGCAACATACCCAGTAGCTGAGGCGCCTCGCGGCGTCGCGCGGCTAGCAGCCGCTCCAGCAAAAACACCAAGAGGCCACCCGCGACAAACAGCAGCACCGCAGAAACGGAATTGCCAAACCGGGCCAGGCCCTCCGGCAGCAGCACCTCGTACACCGCACCCAGCAAGAGGCCACCACCCAGGGCAATCAGAAAGTGGCGCACCTCCTTTTCCAGCCAGCGCCGCTGGATGCGTTCGAAACTGGCGATCCAGCCGCCCAACGGCATGCAGAGGCCCGCGGCGAAGGTCAGCACAACAATGTAGAGAATTCCGTCAGTGGCCACGGCGATGCGGTATCGGGTTGCAGCGTAATGCCCTGCATTGTGCGGGAGGTGCTCGGTGGTCGCAAGCAAGGCCATTGCCGCGTCGGCGCGCGCACTCTACCATGCAGTTCAGCGTATCATCAGGAGGCGTAGATCATGCGTGTTCACAACAGACCGGGAAGCACTCCCGCCGCGCCATGAGTGTCTACATACACCTTGCGGCGGCACTCTGGGTGCTGGCGGTCGGGGGCCTGCAACTGGCCTCTGCGAAAGGCACGCCAACCCACCGCTGGATCGGCTGGTCCTGGATGCTGGCGATGGTCGTCGCAGCCCTCTCATCATTCTGGTTGACCAGCCCCAGCAACCTGTTCATGGGCTACGGGCCCATCCATCTGCTGTCCATCTGGGTGCTGGTGTGCGTGGTGGTATCCGTCATCGCGGTTCGGCGCGGCAACATCAGGCGCCACCGCGGTTTTGCCGTCGGCGCCTACCTGGGTACGGTGGGCGCCGCGATTGGCGCGATCGCCCTCCCGGGGCGCCTGCTGCACAGTGTTTTCTTCACCTGAGCGTCAGGCCCGGACCGCGGCATTGACGTCCATTGCGCGGTTCGCAATGCCGCGGGTCATCTCACCAAAGCCGCGGCGCAGCTGGGCGCCAAAGAGCAATCCCACCACGGGCGAGAACCACCCCTCCAGCCGGAACAGGGACTCGTAATGCGTGCCCCCCGAGGGTGTTGCTGACAGGCGATGCTGACGGGTACTCGCGAGTGCGCCGAGCGGAGCCTTGATACCGTAATCCAGCAAGCGGCCCGGCTCATTGCGCCAGATCGTTTCCGTTTGCGGCTGCACCATGAACGGCAGGACCCGGACCTTCATGTGGATCGGGTCTCCCACCTGGAACGTGGATTCGCAGGCAACGACAAAGGTGTTCCACTGCGGATAGGCCGCGGTATTCGTGATCACCTCCCAAACCACCTCAGAGGGGGCCTGAATCTCTTCCGTCAGCAGAATTTCAAACATAATGATCCTCAGGAGCAGCCGCACCGCTCAAGTCGGCCGCACTCCTGCGGCCTGGCCGGCCATCATAACGCGGTTAACCACACCACACACCAACGCGCTCAGAGCGCTTCGTTCTCGTCGTGGACTGAGACCGACAGCTCGCCATCCATGGTCATGGCAACGTGGAACAGAATCGGGCGACAGCAGACCTGGCAGTCTTCGATATACTGTTGACCCGCCTCGCTTTCGTCGATCAGCACCTCGATGGACTCGCCACAATACGGGCAGTCTATGTGCTGTTGGTGCAAAGCCGACATCCGGCCCTCCTGATGCGTGAATGATCGCGTAGACGCAGCTACACGGGGCCGGCAAAGGTATCGCACTGCCCCATATCGCCAGTCTCGAAACCGCGGCGGAACCACGCTACCCGTTGCGCCGACGTACCGTGGGTGAAGCTGTCGGGAACAATGTCGCCACCGCTGCGGCGCTGTAAACGGTCGTCGCCAATGGCGGACGCGGCGCGGAGCGCCTCCTCAAGGTCACCCGGCTCCAGCATCTGCCGGAACTGCTGCGCCGCATAGCCCCAGACTCCGGCAAAGCAATCCGCCTGCAGCTCCTGCCGCACCGACAGCGCATTCACGTCGGCGGCGGGCCTGCCCTGCCCACTGGCGCGCACCCGCTGGCTGATGCCCAGCAGCGTCTGCACGTGATGCCCCACCTCATGGGCAATCACGTAGGCCTGGGCGAAGTCGCCGGGCGCCCCCAGCTGGCGATCGAGGTCGCGGAAGAAACTCAGATCCAGGTAGACCTTGCGATCCGCGGGGCAATAGAAAGGGCCGACGGCGGCGCTGGCCGAACCACAGGCAGAGGCAACCCGCTGGCGAAAGAGCACCAGCACCGGCTCTTCATAGGTGGCGCCGGATGCGTCGAATATTGCCTGCCAGGTGGCTTCGGTATCTGCCAGCACAACCGCAACAAACTCGGCCAGCTCCTGCTCCTGCGCGCTGATGGGCGCCGCTGTGGCCGCCGGGCCCGAGTCTGGCGCAACCTGCAACACGTCAATACCCAGCATCCGGGCACCAACAAACGCGACCACACCCAACCCGAGCATGACGCGCCCGGCCTTACTGCGCAGCAGCCAGGGCAGAATACGCAGTAAGAGCATAGCGCCCGGCACGCCGCCGGCGCGGACCGGCTGACCGCGCCGATCCTCAACGTTGCTACTGCGCCGCCTGCCGCGCCAATCCATACCCTGCCCCTGTGCGACATCCATCCAACGAAAGGGAGAGAATAGACCAGACAGACCGCGGCGGACAACGAGGACGGTCCAGGGAGATCATCCCGGGTGGACCCAAACCCCGCTGGTCACCTGACAATCCGCTGCATCCAGCAGCATGTGCACCGACAAACCCAGGCCCACCAGGCGGCTGGCGGGAAACAGGCTGAGCAGCACATACACAGCAATCAGCCACAGTTGATGCAATGGATGAAAGCCGATACTGCAGCGGCCGGGGTCGTAGATAGGTTGTGCCAGCAGATGATCGAGGTCAACCAGCATGGTGGCGACCATCACCAGAAACGCAGTTTGCCAACGGCGGCGGAAGAACAGCCGTGCCACCAGCAGGGGAACCAGAAAATGCAGCGCTATGTGCAGCATGTATACACGCGGCACCTCTGTCGCCGCCACTGCGCATGGCGTGAACACTTACGGGTCGGGACCCGCACTCAGTCTTCGCCTGCCAGACGCTGGTTGATCTCCTGCAGAAAATCGCTCGCGAGTTCCCGTGCGGCTCTCCGCCCGTCATCTCCCGCCTCGCCCCATTTGCGGCAATACCAGCAGAGACGTTCTGCGGGGGTGCCCGCCGATGACTCACCCAGCTTCTCTCTCAGGGTCAGGATCCGTCGGCCGAGATGCACCAGGGCGTCGGCCTCCGCGTCGATGCGATCGTTGGGTCGCGAGGCTGCTCTGAAATCCGTTGCACAGAAGGCAAAGTCGTTGGCACCCGTTGCTGCCGCCTCCAGATGCATGACCAGCCGCTCCTCCAGCTCGTCCTCCAAACGGTCCAATTGGGCGTAGAGCTTTGCTTTCGACACCATAGACGGCGCTCAACAGCCGGACAGCGCCGGCGGCGGGTTAGTCATCCTTGAGAAGTTCCTGGCGTTTCCGCTCATACTCACGGTAGGACATTCCGGTTTCGCGCATGCATTCTTCGTACGCGTTCTGCGGCAGTTTGGCACACTCAAGTTGCTGGTTCTGCTGTACCGCGGAGTACATCTGTTCATTACTGCAGGCGGCCAGCAGCGCCAGCACTGCCACGGTAGTGATAAACCTCATGAATACAGTGCTCCTGCTTTCAGCGCTGGGAATACCCCCAGGGAGATTGCGAATCGAAAGTCGAAACGTATAAGCGCTCAACCTTGTTGCGGGCCCACTCGGTTTTGCGCAGGAACTTCAACGATGACTTGATAGATGGATCGCTCTTGAAACAGTTCACATCGATCCTCAGCGCGAGGCCGTCCCAACCGTAATGCGCCACGAGCCGGGTCAGCGCCTTTTCAAGGGTGATCCCATGCAGTGGGTTATTGGGTTGCTGTCTGGTCGTCGTCAAGAGCCGTCACCCGGGAAGCGGTATCGCCTATGGTACAGGCCGCGAACCGGTGAAACCACCGACGCCGCAGCAACTACCGGGGCTTGTACTGCGTGGGACAGTACCCCCGAGAGACACCGGGCGCTCGCAACCTGGCATGCTTGGTCACCCGGCCGGTTACTCGCGCTCGCCAAAGCCGGAAACTGCCCGGCTTGAGGCTCACGCGCATCAGTGCAATCACGCCGGCTTCGTTCAACCCGAATTGCGACTCGATCGCCTCGAAGGGCGTGCGGTCTTCCCAGGCCATCTCGATAACGCGCGATGTCTCCTCTTCAGACAGCAAGCGAGATCTCGCGCGCCAGGTCGAAATCTTTCGGGGAGATACCGCCCGCATCGTGCGTGGTCAGGTCGATCACAACCGTGTTGTAGACGTTGGACCACTCGGGATGATGATTCGCCCGCTCGGCAAGCAGTGCCACCCGTGTCATGAAAGCAAAGGCCGAGACGAAATCGGGAAACTTGAACTCACGGTGCAGCTTGCCGTTTTGCAGACACCATGCCGCCGACGCCTGCTCGTTAAGCGCCGCCAGCGAGGCTTCCAGAACGTCTCCATCGCAGGGCTGTACCATGCTCACCTCCCGGGAATGGCTGTTGGAAAGCGTTCAGCTGGGCCGATGGATACCACAGATCTTGTGACCGTCCGGGTCCAGGAAATAGCACAGGTACATCACGCCCATGGTGCTTTCGCGGGGACCGGGTGGATCCTCCACACTGGTGCCGCCATTGGCAACGGCGACATCGTGGAACTTCTGGAGTTGCTCCGGCGAATTGCAGACGAAGCCGATGGTTGAGCCGTTGGCGGTGGTGACCGGCTTGCCGTTGATGGGCTCGCTCACACTGAAGGTGGAGCCATCGTGCATGAAGAACAGACGCGTCTGTCCGGTGTCGTTCTTGTGCTCAATGGGTGCGCCTGCGCCAAGCACACCCAGGACGGCAGTATAGAAGCGCTTGGATCTTTCGATATCGTCAGAGCCAATCATGACATGATTCAGCATCGTGTATTCTCCGTATAGGTTCTGGAATCTGTTACGTTCCGGCCTGTCGCCTGCGCCGTGCGCCTATCCTACCCCAGGCCCGGCGACGGGTCATCGGTATACGCAGAAACAGCACCACCGGCCTGGCATCCGCAGGGTTGCACCGTTACCCCTACTCTCGCCAGGCAGGAAACGCCGGCAGGCCCCGGTAAAACTCGAAATCGTGATTTGGCCACAGCTCTGCGCCTTCACGCTCGGCGATCGATTTCATGCGCCTGATACTGCTGATGGCCAGTGCCTCGTTGTCCTGCCAGCAATAGCCCGGTGCAACCTCGTCGGTAAGGTTTTCGGTCAGGTCCGCCGCGTCGCCACACAGAATCACCGGCCGACCCTTGGGCAGTTCGATGAACAGCGACATATGGCCGGCGGTGTGCCCCGGCGTGCACAGGGCATGGACGCCGGGAGCAACCTCGTATTCCGCGCTCTGCAGGTTCCACCCACTGGCACCGGCCACCTCGTCGGCGAAAACACCGCTGTCCAGCCGCGTCGCGGCCGCCTGCACCTCGTCAGCATGTACGTGAACCTCACAGCCCGGCAGATCACACAGACCACCCGCATGGTCGAAGTGCAGATGGCCGAGAAATACGAGGTCAATATCCCGGGCGGTCAGGCCGAGCCGCTGCAGGTAGCTGGGTATGCGCTGGCTGTCGTCCATCACCGGCGGGTCGAAGAAATCACGCATCGGGTCGTAGTATTTCGAGCGCAGTTCCGGGGTGGCAATTTTCTGATAATCACAGCCCACATCGTACAGAATGCGGCCATTCGGAGTCTCGATCAGGTAGGCCAGAATGGGCGCGGTGATGAACTGGCCGTGGCCCCGGTTGCGGGTCGATACAACCTTCTCATAACGGTGTGTGCCCGTGAGCAGCGGCCAGATTCGCAGCGCCTGTTGCTTCATTATGTGCTCCGCATCAGAGTGGTGAATCTGTCACGCCAGAGTCTACTCAAAGTCCGTAGTCCCGCTCTACTCTGGCGATCCTGACCTTGAACCCTGAATACCATGCACTCCGACCCCGCTCTTGTGCTACCTGGTGCTCAGCGTTCCGCTTCCAGTCCCGTATCGCCCCAACGCTGTCCCAATAGGATACGGTCAGGCCCAAGCCGTCACGCACGGACTCGATGCCGAGAAACCCGGGTTGCAGGGCCGCCAGGTCAACCATGCGGTCCGCCATTTCCGCGTAGCCATTATCACCCTCGGTGCGGTGACTACTGAAGATCACCGCGTAATACGGTGGCCGGGGGGTACTGGCAATATCTGACATAGGCTTCACCACTGTGGTTTACGGACAAGGCAACTGGTTTCACTCGCCACACCGGAACTCCGCAACGCCGCGGGTGCGACGACTATGAGGTGAAGATGCTCATCACCGCAGACACCCCTCCTTCCAGAAGGGCTGCCACGATAAACGGTACCACACCCCCGAGCATTGTTCCCCAGAATAGCGCGAAGGCCAAGGCATGCTCCTGCCGCGATTGTGTGGGCCATACTGATTGCATGTGCAATGCAACCACAATCATGACAAGCGCCAGCAGGGCAAACACATAGCCCAGCACCGGAGAGAGATGTGACCCGAGTGCAACCACAACGGCGAACACCAGCGCACCGAGTAACGATATACATCGTGGCCTGGTCAGCCCCTGGCCTCTAAACATGGGTTGGGAGCCCTTCAAATGCGGGTACGTCATCGCACTGGCCATCCCAGGCGGCTTTGCTGGAGGTGAAGATGTGCGCCGTTGGCCACAGCGGGTGCGGCGTGTCCAGACACCCTGCGGGAACGACGAGCAATCCCGCAGACTGCACGCCCGGTAAAGCCGAACCACAGCGGCTGCAAAAGCTTCTGCTGTGCCGCGTACCGGGGAGGGTGAAGGACGTCACCTGATCCGCACCGGCCAGCCAGGTCAGTGTGGCTGACTGCGAAAAGAGGTTTGCCCCGTGGGCAGACCCCGTGTCCTTCTGGCAGCGCTGGCAGTGACAGAGGTAAAAGCTGTCGAAATCCCCGTGCACCACGAACTTCGCGGCGCCACAGAGGCAAGATCCGGCGTGCTCAGTCATCGTCATTCCCGAGTGACAGCGTCATGACAATTTCCCCGTCATCCACCTCGCCCGTGGGCCTGAAGCCCAGGGAGCGGTAGAACTGTTCGGGGCTTCCCTCACCCGGTACATAGGAAATCCCCAACGCCCTGAACAGACCCCTGCGTCGCACATGCTCGATGATCAGGCGCATCGCGGCCCGCCCGATACCCTTGTGCTGGTGCCTCGCATCGACCATGAATCGCCACACCTCCACCTTCGGGTCCTCAACTATCGGAACCACCCGAGACTGGTCCGAAAGCATCACGAAACCCACAGGCTCCTCTTCGCAATAAATCGCCCGATACCACGCCTCCGGCGAGAACAAGGCCTGCCCCAGCGACCAGGCATTCGGTGCGACAAACCGGTTCTGATCGTCAGCTACTGCGAGCTGCATCACGGCCCGGACCGTTTCCGCCGTAATCTCCCGGAGAGAAACCTGATTCTGTGTACTCAACACCCGCCACCTGCTGCTGATATGGAAATGACATCCGGGGGCGCATCGGTCGAACTCCCGCAACGTCGCGCTGGCGAATGGCTGAATCAGCCGTCGCCCACATCATAGTGCGACCTTAGCACCTGATGGCGGTGTCTGAAAACGAAGCGATAAACCGGTGCCAAAACCCGGCCCAGGAACGGCAATCTGGGCTGGAACTCCACTGTGTCCGTGACTCTGCAGAATGCGCCACTCCGGGTGATTTCCCGCTGGTGCCGCCACACCGCGTTGGCGAGAGAGCTCGATGCCTCTAAAAAGCCCTGCTGCGGGTGGATGCGCTGGAAAAAGAACGTGTGACGATCGACGGGCAGCACTCCGAACAGGAGTATCCAGCTGGAGAAAAGCACTCTGCCGGTGGGCCACTCGGCGATGGGCTTGTCGGCCCACGCCCGTGGGACGGTCATGCGGATGAGCGGACCCAACTCCCGGTTCACAGCATCCATGGTGAACAGCCGGGAAATATCTTCGGAGCTGATTCTGAGGTTGCTCGATATGTCGAATTTCACAGGGAGTCTCCGGGACGCTTGCCAAACCAGGAAGCGCCGCTTCATTACGGCATCGATATGCGTTCGCTGCTCATAGTCTGAAAAAGGTGAGCGCTTCACACGCACTGTCGCTCACGCTTCCATACCTAAGCCTGCCGGTCCTTCTGTTTGCCCGACTGAGGTGGGTAACGCCACCACGCACATGCCACCACGAGGCCGAAGGCAGTATAGATAATCGCAAAAACCCACAAAGGCGCCTCGTAATACAGCACGCTTTGCAGCCAGTGCTCGATAAAGCTGCCCGTGTAGCCCGCGCCGCCCGCCTGGACGCGAAGCCATGACTCCAGAACAGTGAGCGGGCAGTACTGTCCAAGCCAGGCCTGTAGAGCGACCACCGCGATAGCAACAAGATGGGCCAGGCGCCACCCGAACTGATTTACCCAGCCCCACCCTGCCCGGTTGCCGATGATGACCACCGGGAGCCCCAACACGACGAAGAGGACAATGCCGAAGTGCAGCAGAAGAACGGCATCGGCAAGTGCTTGATAGGTCAAGAGCGGATCTCCCTTTGAGGCCCTGCAGCGGACTCTGAGGTGAGCTGGCGAGAGCCAAAAAGCGCCGTGATTCGATGGCCCATCAAAGTGATGCTAGTCCACTGCCAGCTTGCCCTGCTGCCAGGCACTCACATTTCTTGCCCTGTCGAACAGAAGACACTGGCCTCCGTCACGACTAGCTGAGCCAGAATGATGCGCTTATCCGACTTTCCCAAAGGCACCCAACTTTCCTCTGGCAGCGACAGCGATTCTGGATCGATGGTCTGCGGGTCACCCGCAATCTCCGCGCGACGCTCTGCCTGCGCCTTGATACAGCTGTCCATCTCTTCACTGAGGTTGGCCGCTTCTTTCATTCCCCCGAGAAAATAGTCCAGCTCGGCGACGGTAAGCTTGCCATCCGCTTCAAAGAGCGGCTCAGTGAAGACTTGATCGCATGCACTGATGTTCAGTGCGACAGAGGCAAGCAAGAGCGAACGCATCAGTCTCTGAATTGTATTCATTCCCTTTGGTCTCATCAGGTAGTACCGAAACCGCCAATCGCTTGCGGGCAGATTAACATCTGCCTACGGCATGGAGCGATATCACCAGCCGATCAATCGGATTTAAAGGGCCACCAGAACGCCGTAGAACAAGATCAGAAACCCGCCGAGTTCGGCGGCTATTAGCGTCCACATGAACCAGCGGGTCACAGCGTTAATCTCGCGCAACTGATTGTCAGTGTCGCCGAGATAGCCGTGGATCATGTAGATGGCGATTGCCAGCGCGAAGTACACAATGAGCGCAAGCGTTGCCATAATCTCGACCATGTTTGGAAGCTGGCTGATGTCCACGAACACGGCAATCAGGATCGTGGCGAAGCTGTACATCAATGAGGCCCTGTGGGCGATATCCACATAGGGATGTGCCTGAGCGTTGTCGCTCGCGGCTATCTGCAAATACTTCCAGACACCCGTCACCAGGCCGTTGAGGAAGAATACACCGGCGGATACGATGGCTATCTGGTAGGCGGTTATCATCTGGTGCCTCTGTCTCTCGATATTGGATCGTGATCGTTAGACTACTGCGCGTGGTCGACGCCAAACTAGCCTTCTCTTTCGCCTATCTCTGTTGATTGATAGACAAGGGAGAGTTGACCGGGAACGTGGATCCTATACGAAGCCGAAGACCGATCCCGCCAGGTGGGTGTCGAAGTACTCCGTAACCTCTGCGAACTGTGGAGACAACTCTCACCGGCGGTCACCGGTTACACCTAACGCCGCGCTTAGGCGCGGTTAACTTTGTGCGCGAAATTCGGAGCTAACCGACAGCGCATAAAGTGCACGAAGTTGGCCCTCGATCTACAGCGCATCGTCATGTGTGGGCTTGATTCTCCGTATAAGCAATCTTTTTTCCATGGAACGATTCATACAATCTACGATGCGATTCATAAGAAAATGAGTCTGATCTGAATGTATAGTCCTTAATCCAATCTATCAGCATATCCAAGTTGGCATCCTGCGCTTCTTTGGACGTGTATTTATGCGGCTCCCATGGACGACTCTTGGCATTGGCGATACATTGCTCAACAGTTAGATCCATAAATACAACTTCCGATGCCTCATGTTTCAGGAGTTCCAATAAATCGGTATAGCACCCCTCAACCACCCAACTTTCATGCTCGGCTATGAAATCATTAATTTTTTCTTTAGATTCTTCAATAGGCATTCTTTTGGGTGGATCTGTCGGAAGCCATGCCAAGACATCCAAATCTAAGTGAGCCAAACCGAGTTTCCGTGCAATCTGCTTGGAAAACGTGGACTTACCAGAACCAGAGTTTCCAAAAACCAGAATCTTACTCAAGATGCCCCCGAAGCTTTAATGGCACATAACGCTCGAATTAACTGGCGCCGGCTTTGTCCTGGTACGCGGTGGACTCATTGCTAGCAATCAACTCTTTGATCATTAACTCCGCAGAACCAGGGCATATACCTGAGAACTCAGATGTATCTTTTATCACTTGCGGTGTTTCGGAACGCGGAATAGGCCTGTATCCCTGATACCCAAAGAAGCGGCCCGCTGTTTCGGTCAATAGAAACAGCCTGGCCACACGCTTTGTTCTCGCCCAGTCCTCCAATGAAGCGATCAGGTTTCGTCCAATCCCGCTCCCCCGGAACTGCTGCTTAACGGCAAGCGACCGAACTAAGGCATATTCCTCATAAACCTCTATACCAACGACTGCGGTAAGCGCCCCATCCGCTTTAATACCAAAAAGCCGAATTTGGTCATTCCCTGGGATATCGGCTACGGGAAGCCCATAGGATTCCAGAAGCTCTTTCACTTCAATACTGAAATTTATCTCTTGCATTAGGCGACGCGCCCGACTGCTTAACGCCGCCATTTGCGGCAACTGGAATTTGTCCGCAATATGGCCTTGTTAATTGCCCTTGTAAACCGCTGAACGGTGCGCAACTTTTACCACCAAAACAATGAGAGATTCATCACGGATTTCGTAGACAACACGGTAAACGCCTTGGCGCACCCTATACCGTTCCTGGACTGAAAGCTTGACGCACCCTTCCCCTCTGGGGTTATCCGCCAGCATTTCGACTCTCTGTAGAATGCGCTGAACGTCAGCTGACGGGATGCTCCGTAAGTCTTTGGCAACAGACTTCTTAAAGGTAAGTTTAAATTTTGCCATGCTTCTTTAGATCATTAAGCAAGGCGTCATAGCTGATCTCTTTTTCGCCCTCTCGCTCAGAAAATGCGGCCAAATCTTCTTGGTCTTCATTCATAAGAAGGCGGACCGCCTCGTCAACAAGCTCTGACATGGACAAATGTGATGAAGCAGCCCGTACTTTCAGGGCTTGGTGGATATCTGGCTCAAAATAGATAGTTGAACGCTTTGATAAATTACTCATAATGACCTCCAGACAGCGTTAAGACATTATAGCGCTATAGCGTTTTGACGCTCAAGAGGGCAATTAACGCCCAGGTAAGCGGCGTTCAGTACGGAGCGACTGATCGGGCAAAAATGGCGAAGCCATGCCCGAGCAGGCGCGGAGTGCTGAACGTCCGAGTGAGCCGCAGGCGAACGACTTGACCGCCTTGTTAGGGCTGACTGATCGGCGGCTTGTAACTGACATTCTCATTCTCAACGACGATCAGTTTCTGCTTCTTCATTTGCTCAATGATTGCTTCCAGTTCGCTTTCTTCGAGCTTCTTCAGAAACAATGCATTGATGGTGTTGGATAGTGTTTTGACTTTGCGCGGCCTCGAGTGCCCACGGGCAGCCAAGCTCTTGACGATTGCCTCGATCTTTTCTGCAACCGACGTGGCATTGGAAATCCTTAACAGCGGTATTTCAGCAAGCTCCTTTTCGCGTTGAGCGAGAATCTTCCTCTCCTTGAGATGCTTGATCAGAGGATCAAACCCAGTATCTCTTGAGATGATGTGGAAGTAACCATTCGGATCCTTTTCGGCCAATTGGCCGATATAGAACGCAATATGAAAATCGAGAGCATTCGGCCCGTTGCCTCCAATTTTCACGTACTCCGCATTGCTGCCAAGGGCTTGCAGAGCCGATGCGAGCTCAAAGGGAATTTTCGCCTGATTTGCTCCAACGAAAACAATGACCTTGAACTCGTGGCCTTTTAGCACTTCCAGGCTTTTCGGCTGGACATTCTCGTAATCGATCAGGACGTAATTGTTCTTCAATTGCTCAGTCCTTTTCTGGCCCTAACAGCTTATTAGAAAGACCAGACCGTATAACACCCCGCTTGCTAACTCCAGCACGCCGTGCGAGTTCAAAGGTGACATCCCCCACTGAATCAACAACCTGAGAGACCTGGGTCGCAAGAGCCGCGTGTTAGTCGGAGCATCTGGAGGTTAGCAAGACATCAAATTCGCCCAGGTCATGTGGCGTTTATTTAGATAAATTCAATAACTTACCTCAAACCACTTGACCCGTCTCACATCTTTTTGGTGAAAAGCCGCTTGCAATCCGTCCGCACCAGACTACTGTATATAAGTACAGTATTGGCGATCAACAACCATGGACGACATCAGACCAGCCATCTCCCCCAACTCGCCCAGGCTACTCGACCAGGTCCGCCGTCACATGCGGGATGCAGGTTATGCCTGGAAGACCGAGAAGACTTACATCCACTGGATCAGGCGCTATATCCTGTTCCACGGCAAACAGCACCCAGCCAGGCTCTCAGATGCTCATATCTGCCAGTTTCTCAGCGCACTGGCCAACGAGCGATCATGTTCACCTTCAACACAACATATAGCGCTGAACGCACTGGTCTATCTCTACAAGAAATTCATGGGGGTAGCTGTCGAGGGCCTGAGCTTCTCCCGGGCGAAGGTCCAGCCTCGGCTACCTGTAGTGCTGAGTCATCAGGAAGCCATGCTGGTTATCGAGCACCTTCATGGCTTGCACCGCACCATGGTCGCGCTGCTTTACGGTACCGGCATGCGGCTCAATGAAATGCTGTCGCTGCGCATCAAGGATGTTGATTTCGAGCTGTCTACAATCACCGTGCGCTCGGGAAAGGGCGACAAGGACCGCACCACCATCCTACCGGATCAGTTGAGGCCACTGCTTGAGGAACAGATCACGCGGGTAGCTTGTCAGCACGAGCAGGACCTGAGGGCTGGTTATGGCGAGGTTTATATGCCTTACGCCCTGGCCCGCAAATATCCGAATGCAGCCAAAGAGCTTGCCTGGCAGTACCTGTTTCCCTCAACAGGCATAGGTAAAGACCCGCGAACCGGGGTGCTACGGCGCCATCATCTGCATGAATCCGCATTGCGCAAGGCCCTCTGCAAGGCCAGGCGGGCCTCGGGTATCAACAAACACATCAAGTGCCACACCTTCCGGCACAGCTTCGCTACACGCCTGCTCCAGCAGGGCTACGACCTGCGCACCATCCAGAAGTTGCTGGGTCACAGTGACGTCCGTACCACAGAGATCTACACCCATGTGATTCGGCGAGGCGCCATGGGCGTGGTCAGCCCTCTGGATGGTCCGTAACTCATGCCCTACGCCGAACTCCATACCCTCACCTGCTACAGTTTCCTGCGCGGGGCATCGCACCCGCAGGAGCTGGTTGAGCGCGCGGCAGAACTGGGGTATCGGGCCATAGCCATCACTGATGAATGCTCGCTCGCGGGGGTAGTAAAGGCTCACATCGCTGCCAGGCAGGCGGGTATCCAGCTCATTATCGGCAGTGAACTGAACCTGGTGGAGGGGCTGCAGCTGGTAGCGCTGGCACCTTCCCGTGCGGCCTACAGTGAGCTGTCCGGCCTGATCAGCCTGGCCCGGCGGCGCAGCCCGAAAGGCGAGTACCGGGTGGCGCTGCGGGATGTCATTTTTCACCTCAAGCGCTGCCTGATCATCTGGAAGCCCACAGGCGCTGCCGTGGACGATACAGGCAGCAACCCGTCGACGGCGGAGCTCGGCTACGGGCAGCAGCTGGCGCGGCTGTGCCGGGGGCGGGTCTGGCTCGGAGTCACCCACGTGCTGGGCAACGACGAGATTGCCCGCTATGGCCGCCTGCACGCGTTGGCTCACACGCTGAACCTGCCGATGGTTGCCTGCGGCGCGGTGCGGATGCACGTAGCGTCGCGCAAGCCGCTGCACGATGTGTTCACAGCGCTGTACCACAACACCAGCGTGGCACAGCTGGGGCGACGGCGGCTGGCCAATAGCCAGCAGCACCTGCGTCGTCCGCAACAACTGGCCAAGCTGTACCCGCCCGCCCTGCTCGCCGCCACGCTGGATATCGCCGGCCGCTGCCAGTTCAGCCTGGACGAGCTGCGCTATGAGTATCCGGAGGAAGTGGTGCCACCCGGGCAGAGTGCGGGCAGCTACCTGCGCCAGCTGGTCGAGGCGGGTTGCACGGTGCGCTGGCCCAGAGGGGTACCCACGGACATACAGCAGCGCATCGACTACGAATTGCAGCTTATTGATGAGCTGTCCTACGAGTACTACTTCCTCACCGTGTACGACATTGTGCGCTTCGCCCGGGAACGCGGCATTCTGTGCCAGGGGCGCGGCTCGGCAGCCAACTCGGTGGTGTGCTACTGCCTGTTCATTACCGAGGTATCGCCAGAGGCGGTGTCACTGCTGTTTGAGCGCTTCATTTCCCGCGAACGGGATGAGCCACCGGATATCGACGTCGACTTCGAACACGAGCGCCGCGAAGAGGTTATCCAGTACATCTACAGCAAGTACGGCAGACGCCGCGCAGCACTCGCCGCTACGGTCATCACCTATCGCGCACGCAGCGCGGTGCGCGATGTGGGCAAGGCACTGGGCCTGGATGCGGTGTTCGTTGAGGACCTGGCAAAGTCCCTCGCCTGGTGGGACCGCAGCGCCGACCTGCACAAGCGTTTCCAGGAGCAGGGCGTTGCCAGTCACGGCGAGGTGGCGACGCTGTTTCAGTCGCTGGTGCAGCAGATCCTCGGCTTCCCGCGCCACCTGTCACAGCACGTGGGCGGCTTTGTGATCAGTCGAGGGCCCATCTCCCAGATGGTGCCGGTGGAAAACGCCAGTATGGCGGAGCGCACGGTCATCCAGTGGGACAAAGAGGACATTGAATCACTCGGGCTGTTGAAGGTGGATATCCTCGCCCTGGGCATGCTCTCGGCGATTCGCAAAAGCCTGGCGCTGGTCGCACGCGATCACCCCCACATCCGCGGGGTCGCCGATATACCACGCGACGATGCAGCCACCTGGCGCATGTTGCAGCAGGCGGATTCCATCGGCGTGTTCCAGATAGAATCCCGCGCCCAGATGACCATGCTGCCGCGGCTCAAGCCGGCGAGCTTTTACGACTTGGTGATCCAGATCGCCATCGTGCGCCCAGGCCCCATCCAGGGCGACATGGTGCACCCCTATTTGCGCAGGCGGCAGGGTCTGGAAGCGGTCACTTACCCCAGTGAAGCCATTCGCGCTGTGCTGGACCGCACACTGGGGGTTCCCATCTTCCAGGAACAGGTGATTCGGCTGGCAATGGTCGCCGCCGGCTTCTCAGGTGGCGAGGCCGACCAGCTGCGCCGTGCCATCACCAACTGGGGCAAGAACAGCCAGTTGCTCACCTTCGAGCACAAGCTGGTGCAGGGCATGATTGCCCGCGGTTACGCGCAGGATTTTGCTCACCGTCTGTTTGAGCAGATCAAGGGCTTTGGCGGCTATGGCTTTCCGGAATCGCACTCGGCGAGCTTTGCCCTGCTGGCGTGGGTGTCGGCCTGGCTCAAATGCCACCACCCCGCTGCGTTTTATGTCGGCCTGCTGAACAGCCAGCCGATGGGGTTCTACTCCCCCTCCCAGCTGGTGCAGGATGCGCGACGCCACGGGGTGACGGTGCTGCCAGCCGATGTGAACCACAGCAGCTGGGACCACCGCCTGCTAAACAGCGACGGCAGCAGCCAACCGGCAATACGGCTGGGGCTGCGGCTGGTCAAGGGCCTGAGACATGATGCTGCCCAGCGCGTGATGGAGGCGCGCCGACAAGCGCCGTTTCAGCAGGTCAGCCAACTGCGACTGCGAGCCGCGCTGGCGCGCGGGGACATGGAGGCACTGGCGGATGCCGATGCGCTGGCTTCGCTCAGCGGCAACCGCCACCAGTCGCAATGGCAGATCATGGCGCTGGAGCAGCCGCGGCCCTTGCTGCAGGAGGAGCAGCGGCAGCCGGGCACCTGGTTCAATGACGGTGTGCAGCTGGCCGCGCCAGGGGTGGCGGAAGAGGTACTGGCGGACTACCGCGCCACCGGCCTCACCCTGCGCGCCCACCCCCTGGCGCTGTTGCGGCAGCAGCCGCCCTTTGATCGCTGCAGCCGTTATGCGGACCTGGGCCGCATCAGTCACCGGGGGTTTGTGCGGATTGCCGGCCTGGTCACCTGCCGCCAGCGTCCAGGCACTGCCTCTGGTGTGTTGTTCCTGACGCTGGAGGATGAAACCGGTAACAGCAATATCGTGGTGTGGCCGCGCACCCAGGCGCATTTTCGCGCGGCGCTGATGAACGGCAGGCTGCTACTGGTAAAAGGCACGCTGGAACACCGGGACGGTGTCACCCACATCATAGCCGGCGCGCTGGAAGACCACAGCAGCGCCCTGGCATCGCTGCCCGTGCAATCACGGGACTTTCATTGATGCACCTCGGCGCCCCACCATTCAGTGCGCTCTGACGCCCTTCAGATGCTGCGCGCTAGAAGCTGGAACCGGGCTGGGTGAGAAACTCGCGCTCCTCCGCCGTGGACTCACGCCCGAGAATTGCATTGCGGTGAGGGTAACGACCAAAACGGTCGATAATTTCCTTGTGTCGCAGTTCAAAACGGTAATTGTTGGCCGCCGCCCACTCTTTGAACAAGGGTTCTGCCAACTCGTGTATCCAGCGCGACTCGCTGTGCATGTACGGCATCAGCAAAAAGCTGCGCTGAGCAGGTTCCAGCGCCTGCAGCGCGCCGCCGGCCACCGCTTCCTGCGCCAGGCCCAGCGCCAGCGGGTCCTGCGCAAAGGCACGCGGCGCATTGCGAAAGATATTGCGGGAAAACTGGTCCAGTACGATCACCTCGGCCAGGCGTCCGCACGCAGTGCTGCGCCAGGGCGCCAACTCGCAGCGCGCCGCCTGCTCCAGCGTGGGGAGGAATCGCTCGTGCATTTGGGCATCCAGTGCAGCATCCACGGCCCACCACTGCGCCGGTTTCAGCTCGTCAAACCAGAACTCGAGAATGTCTTCAGGCTGTACCATCTTCCCCTCCGCAATGCCGCCCGGAAAGCCATTTCACTCTACCAGGCAAAGCAACTGCCCTGCATGCCCATGGAACCGAAACGCCAAACCCGCGTCGCCGGCCCCGGCGCTACCCCGGCACACACCAGCAGCGGCAAAAGATGCTCCTCCCGCGGGTGGCAGAAACGGGCGTGGGGTGCGTTTTCCCACTGCAGCAGGCGCGCTTCGCGCTCCGCGTCCTCCAGCGGGGCCTCGGCCAGTGTGTCGACCAGCCAGTCTTCGAAGGCGCGGTTACGGGTGTAGAGCGCCGGTTCCCTCTGACCGAAAAAAGCCTGCACGTTGTGAAATGACGACCCTGAACCAATCAACAGCACGCCTTCACCATCCAGTGCTGCCAGAGCGCGCCCCATGCGTACATGCGCTTCCGGATCCATCGACGCCAGCAGGGACAGCTGAATGCAGGGGATATCGGCCTCCGGGTAGAGGATTTTCAGCGGCACGAACAGGCCGTGGTCAAAACCACGGCCGGCATCTGCCTGCGCCGCCAGCCCCGCCCCTTGCAGCGCGTCAAGAACCTTCTGCGCCAGTGCGGGATGCCCGGGAGCCGGATACTCAATGGCGTAGGATTCCGGGGGAAAACCGTAGTAGTCGTAGAACAGTTCAGGCGCGGCGCCGGTAGTCACTGTCGGCTGGGGCGCCTCCCAGTGCGCACTGGCGACAATAATGGCGCTCGGGCGCGGTAACTCACGGGCAATGCGCTGCAGCGTCAACACCAGCTCTGCGTGGCCGGGATCCCCGAGCAGAGGCAGCGGCCCGCCGCCATGGGAGATGAACAGGCGCGTCAACGTGGCATCATTTCCCGTCACACTGGCATCCGGGGAATTGCCAGCTGACCTGGTGCAATACGTGATCTGTGTACGGCCATGACCCGCGACCTCGCGCGTGGGCAGAATTGCAGGATTCAATTGTGACAAGCGCAGCGGCCATTGTCATTGGCGCAGGGGTAAACGGTGCATTTGACCGACAAAACGTATTGTGGCCACAAATGACCCTTCCGAACCCCCCGTGTTTTGGCATACTGCGGCGCATTGCAAAATCACTGGCCCCACAGGAGAACCTTATGCGCTGGCTGCTGCAGAACCTGAGGCGAGCACTCACACTGTCTGCTTTACTCGGCGGAGTCGCCGCGGCGCATGCCGCCACCACCGTCATTCACGCAGGCACTCTGCTCGCCGTGCCGGGAGAGACGCCCCTGCAGGAACAGACCCTGGTGATTCGCGATGGCATGGTCAGCGAGGTCCTGGAAGGCTACCGTGACCCCGCCAGCCTCGATGCCAGCGCCAGTGTCGTCGACCTCAAGCGCGCCTTCGTCATGCCCGGCCTGATGGATATGCACGTTCACCTGCAAGGTGAACTGGGCCCGGACGACGACCGTCAGACACTCAAGGAGTCCAGCCAGCTCATGCAGATGCGCTCGCTGATGTACGCCCAGCGCACCCTGCAGGCAGGCTTCACCACGCTGCGGGACGCCGGCTCCAGCCCGCAGGAAATGTACGCCCTGCGCGATGCCATCAACCAGGGCTGGATTGACGGCCCGCGCATCATCGCCGCCGGTGGCGTGGGCGTCACCGGGGGGCACAACGACGTCAGCGGCATGAAACCGGAACTGATGGAGTTCTACACGCGGCCCACCGTTTGTGACGGGCCCTACGACTGCCGCCGCGCCACCCGCAACGCCATCAAGTACGGCGCCGACCTGATCAAGATCACCTCCACGGGGGGTGTACTCACGGACCGCGCTACCGGTACTGGGCAGCAGATGGAAATGGACGAGCTGCGCGAGGTGGTGCAGGCCGCCCAGCGGATGGGACGCAAGGTCATCAGCCACGCCCACCAGGAGGACGGCATTATTGCTGCGCTGGAAGCCGGTGTGGCGAGCATTGAGCACGGCACCTATGTCGGACCGAGGTCGATCAAACTGTTCAAGTCCACTGGCGCCTATCTGGTGCCCACACTGCTGGCGGGCCACACGGTAAAGATTATGGCCACCGAGTCCGACTTCATGAGCCCCGCCATTCGCGAGAAGGCCATTCGCGTGGGCAACGATATGCAGGCCAACTTTGCCAAGGCCCACAAGGCCGGAGTGAAGGTTGCCTTTGGTACGGATACCGGCGTCTCCCGCCACGGCGATAATGCGCAGGAAGCCGTGCTTATGCAGGAAGCCGGCATGACCCCGATGGAAATCCTCGTCAGTGCCACCGTGAGCGCCGCCGACCTGATCGACATGTCCGGCACGTTGGGCACTTTGGAACCGGGCAAGCACGCTGACATCATCGCGCTCGAAACCTCGCCCCTGGATGACATCAGCAGCCTGCTGGATGTGGGCTTTGTGATGAAAGGCGGCAAGATCTACAAACATCAATTGCGCTAACAACAGGAGCTCAACGTGACCGGTGCCAGCCAGCAGCAAACACCTCCCTTCAAGCCCGCCGATGTGCTCAACGCCCATATCATGGGTGACGAACGCAGCATGTATGCGCTGTTCGACTACCTGCGAGCCAACGATCCGGTAGCCCGTGTCGAACACCCTGAGTATCGTCCTTTCTGGTCGCTGTCACGCTACGACGATATCAAGCGTATCGGCAGCGAGAACGACCGCTTTCTCAGCGCACCGCGCACGGTACTGATTCCCACGGCTTTTGAAGAAGCACTGCTGGAACGCTTCGGCACCCGCAACGGCCTGGAAACACTGATTCACATGGATCGGCCCAAGCACCTGAAGCTGCGCAAGGTCACCCGGGAGTGGTTCCTGCCCCGCAGCATCGAATCACTGCGTGCCGAAGTGCAAGCGCTGTCGAAAGAGTTTGTCGACAAGATGCAGGAGATGGGCAGCGAATGCGACTTCGTCCGCGACATCGCCCTGCTGTTCCCGCTGCGCATTATCCTCTCCATTCTCGGCCTGCCGCGCGAATCCGAGGCCACCATGCTCAAACTGACGCAGGAAATGTTCGGCAGCCAGGACCCGTCCCTGCAGCGCGCTGACAGCCAGACGGCGGGGCTGGATGTGCTGAACGATTTCGGCGCCTATTTCAGCGAGGTCATCGAGGACCGCAAGAAGCACCCACGAGACGACCTGGCCACGGTGCTCGCGAATGCCCAGGTGGATGGCGAACCGATGAACGTGCTCGATCAGGCCAGCTATTTCATCATCACCGCAACCGCCGGGCACGACACCACCTCCGCGGCAATCGGCGGCGGCATGAAGGCGCTGCTGGAACATCCCGACCAGCTTGCGCTCTGGCGCGAACGACCTGAGCTCGATATCGGCGCCGCCAAGGAGATTATCCGCTGGGTATCACCGGTGCGGCACATGGTGCGCACCGCGACCGAGTCGCTGGAGTTGCACGGCAAGCAGATCAACGCCGGCGATAACATCGCCCTCTGGTATCCGGCCGCGAACCGCGACCCGGAAGCCTTTGCCCACCCGAACCGGCTCGACCTGTTGCGCGACCCCAAGCAGCAACTCGCCTTCGGCTACGGCTCCCACATGTGCCTGGGGCAGCACCTGGCCGCACTGGAAGTGAGCTGTTTCTTCCGGGAGTTACTGCCGCGACTGAAAGACATGCAGTTCAACGGCGAACCCGAGTGGGTCAAGGCCATTTTCGTCGGCGGCCTCAAGTCCATGCCGGTGCGCTATAGCCTGCGCTGATCCGACGGGCCGGCATGGCCCGCCTCAGCTCTGCTCCGGTGCCCTCGCGGGTGCCGGATACCAGTCTTCCGGGGCCACCACCTTGGGCACTTCCGGGTCCCGCTCGTAGTGTGGCGACATGATCTGCACCCCGTGCTCGTTGAACACGTCCTGGATGTTCGCGTGCAAGTCGCTGTAGGTTTGCAGCATGCGCGTGGCATCCCGGCAGTACGCATTGAGCTGGTAGATGACGGTGAAATCGCCCATCTGCGTTTGCAGCACGAAGGGCGCGGGGTCGGCTTCGAGTCCGCCGGTGCGCGCCGCCGCCATCAGTAACATGGCCTCCACCTGCCGCCAGGGTGCGTCGTAACCGATGCCGACATCGGTGTGCAGGATAACGCCCTTCTCGCGGGCAAAACTGCTGTAGTTGACCACGGTGGAGCCAAGCACTTCAGAGTTGGGAATGTTCACGTCCTCGTTCTTGGGGGACCGCAACTGCGTGCTCAGCGCCCGCACGTTCACCACTTCGCCCATGTGGTCACCGATACGCACCCGGTCGCCTTCGCGAAATGCGCCGCGATAGGTCAGGCTGTAGCCAGCAATCATGTTGGCGATAAACGACGACGAGCCGATGGAGAACACCACACCAAGAAATATACTCACGCCCTTGAAGGCCTCGGAGTCCGAGCCGGGAATGTAGGGGTAGGCCACCACCAGCGCAAAGGCGATAACCAGAATGCGCATGATGCGATACGTGGGCATGGCCCAGTCGCGATCGAAATTCTCGAGGCGAATGCGGCCCCGATCAACGCGCTCGAAGAACACCTTGGTGGCGCGCAGCACGGCACGAACCACGATAACCAGGAGCACCAGGAAAACGAGGTCCGGTAGCGACTGCAGCAGCCCTGTACCCATTTTCTGCAGCGGGTTGAGAATAAGATGGAACAGATTGCTGGCGAAGGGGCGCGTCCACGGATACAACCCCAGCGACGCATTCAGCCAGCCGAGTACGATGGCCACCAGCGCCAGCGCGCGCGTACCGCGCACCACGCCACCCAGCCAGCTCCAGAGCTGTGCCGCGTCGATAATCCGGTGCGACGCGCGCTCAATGTCCTGGATACGCTTCTTGACGGCCTTTTCAATCAGGCGGTTGAACCAGCCGAACAGTGCTTTGACGGCGTACAGCAATACACCGGCGGCCAGCGTGATGACCAGTAGCAGGCCGGTGCTGGCCAGCAGCCGCGGGTGACTGCGCTCTTCGCGGTAACGGACGACGGCATTCGCAATCCGGTTCATGCTGGCCTCAGCCAGCACGCCCAGTGGGGCCTGCTCGAGTGCGGCATCGGCCGGGTACAGCGTTGCAATACGCTGGCCTGCGATGCGGATGACCACCCTGTCTCCGCCGCTCACCACCTCGCCTGCATGGGCGTCCAGCGTCGGATCATCCGCCAGATTGATTATCGCCTCACGGATACTCGCTGCCCGGTCAGACGCCGGTGCCGCGGAGATGCCCCGCACACGGAACAGGGTTTCACCATCCAGCACCACAGACGCGGTCATGACGCCATCGTCACGCGCGGCCTCATGCAAGAACACCTCGGACGAATAAGCGGCCCCACTGCTACCGGCATCGGCATCGGCCCAGGCCGTAGTGGTGGACAGCATAGACATCAGGAAAAACAGCAAAACACGCATACCGGCACCCGCGACAGATAGACACCCGCACAGGGCGGGTAGATACCCCTGGCTTTATAACCCGGAGTTGCGGCGAGCACCAGAGTCAAACAGGCGCGCGCAACTACTCCGCCAGACGGGTAGCGCCGCCGAGGTCGGTATCCGGCAACAATGCGACGAACTCTCCCCGCACGGGACTCACGCCGGGTTGCGCCCCTTGTTGGCCGCGATGCGCATGCGCAGCGCGTTGAGCTTGATAAAGCCCTCCGCGTCTTTCTGGTTGTAGGCACCGGCGTCGTCTTCAAAGGTGGCAATGCTGGCGTCGAACAGACTGTCCGCCGACTGACGCCCGGCGAGGATCACGTTGCCCTTGTAGAGCTTGAGGCGCACCTTGCCGTTCACAACGGCCTGGGTCTGGTCGATCGCGGCCTGCAGCATGCGCCGCTCGGGGGACCACCAGTAGCCGTTGTAGATCATTTCGGCATAACGTGGCATCAGGTCGTCCTTGAGATGCGCGACCTCGCGGTCCAGCGTCAGGGACTCGATGGCACGGTGCGCCTTGAGAATGATGGTGCCGCCGGGCGTTTCGTAGCAGCCGCGGGACTTCATGCCCACGTAGCGGTTTTCCACCAGGTCCAGGCGACCGATCCCGTTCGCGCCGCCGACAACATTCAGGCGCTCCAGCACCGTCGCCGGGCTCAGGCGCTCGCCGTCGATGGCCACAATATCGCCGCCCTCAAAATCCAGCTCGATATAGGTGGGGGTATCCGGCGCCGCTTCCGGGCTCACGCTCCAGCGCCACATGTCCTCTTCCGCTTCGGACCAGGGGTCTTCCAGAATGCCGCCCTCGTAGGAGATATGCAGTAGGTTGGCGTCCATTGAGTAGGGCGACTTCTTTTTGCTCTTGCTGTAATCCACCGGGATATTTCGCTCTTCGCAATAGGCCATGAGCGTTTCGCGGGAGGTGAGATCCCACTCCCGCCAGGGCGCAATCACCTTGATGCCGGGCTTCAGCGCGTAGGCACCCAGTTCAAAGCGCACCTGGTCATTGCCCTTGCCGGTGGCGCCGTGGGAAATGGCATCGGCGCCGGTCTCATTGGCAATCTCGATCAACCGCTTGGCGATCAGGGGGCGCGCGATGGAAGTGCCGAGCAGGTACTCACCTTCGTAGACGGTATTGGCGCGGAACATGGGAAACACAAAATCACGCACGAACTCTTCACGCAGGTCGTCGATGTAGATTTCCTTGACCCCCAGGGCCTCGGCCTTGGCACGGGCGGGGGCGACTTCCTCGCCCTGACCGATATCGGCGGTGAACGTGACCACCTCACAACCGTAGTGATCCTGCAGCCAGCGCACGATCACCGAAGTGTCGAGGCCGCCGGAATAGGCCAGAACCACCTTTTTCACATCTGACATAAACTGCTCCGCTTTGAGGCGCCAAAACGCCTATTTTACGCGTGGCAGGGCGGGATTCCCAGCCCGTATTCCCGTGGCCTGCCCTTTACGTTACCATCTCCGCTGACATTTCCTGCCGTGGTTTGCCGTGACTGAACTCTCTCTTCTCCGCCCCGATGACTGGCACGTCCACCTGCGCGACGACAGCGCCCTGGCGCATACCTGTGCCGACATGGCACGCTATTTCGGCCGCGCTATCGTGATGCCCAACCTCACCCCGCCGGTGACCACGGTGGCCGCCGCCAGCGCTTATCGGGAGCGCATCCTCGCCGCCATGGCCGACCTGCCGCGCCGCTTCGAGCCGCTGATGACCCTCTACCTGACCGATGCCACGGACGCTGGGGAAATTCGCCGCGCCGCAGACAGCGACTTCGTACACGCGGTAAAACTGTACCCCGCCGGTGCCACCACCAACTCGGAGGCCGGCGTCGCTGAACTGGACGCCCTGTACCCGACGCTGCAAGCCATGCAGGACGCAGACCTGCCACTGCTTATCCACGGCGAGGTCACCGACCACAGCGTGGATATCTTCGATCGGGAAAAGGTGTTCATCGATCGTCACCTGGCACCCATTGTGCAGCGCTTCCCAGGCCTGCGCGTGGTACTGGAACACATCACCACCGCCGATGCAGTCGACTTTGTCAGCTCGGCACCGGGCAATGTCGCGGCAACCATCACCGCGCACCATCTGCTGCTCAACCGCAACGACATGCTGGTGGGCGGCATTCGCCCGCACTACTACTGCCTGCCGGTGCTGAAACGCAACACGCACCAGGAAGCCCTGTTGCGCGCCGCCACCTCCGGCAGCCCACGCTTCTTTCTCGGCACCGACTCGGCGCCCCACGCCACCGGGCGCAAAGAAACCGCCTGTGGCTGCGCCGGCTGCTATACGGCGCACGCCGCCCTGGAACTGTATGCCGAGGCCTTCGACGCCGCCGGCGCGCTGGACCGGCTGGAGGGATTTGCCAGCCACTTCGGCGCGGACTTCTACCGCCTGCCCCGCAACACGGACCGCATCACCCTGCGCAAGGCCGCCTGGACCGTACCCACCCAGCTTCCCCTCGCCGACACCCACCTGACCCCACTACGCGCAGGCGAATCGGTACAGTGGCAGGTGTGCAGCGAGGCCACAGGCCGTTGAGCGACGAGGGAGAACATCGCATTTGCGACCGTTTCCGCGGCTTTCTACCGGTGGTGGTGGATGTGGAGACCGGCGGCTTCGTCGCCGCGACCGATGCCGTGCTGGAAATCGCCGCAACCATTGTGCGCATGGATGAGGACGGCAACCTCGGGGTACACCGCACCTGGAGCTTCAACGTAAAACCCTTTGAAGGCGCCAACATCGAACAGGCCGCACTGGACTTCACCGGCATCGACCCCTGGCACCCGTTTCGCGAGGCCATGAGCGAAGAGGACGCCTTCGGTGAATTGTTCCGCATTGTGCGCAAGGAGATTCGCGACCAGGGCTGCAACCGCGCCATCCTGGTCGGTCACAACGCACACTTCGACGCCGGGTTCGTCAATGCGGCCGTAGAGCGCTGCAGCATCAAGCGCAATCCGTTTCACCCCTTCTCGTTTTTCGACACAGCCACCCTGGCGGGCCTCGCCTACGGCCAGACCGTGCTGGCCAAGGCCTGCAAGGAAGCCGGCATCGCCTTCGACAACGCCGAGGCGCACTCCGCGGCCTACGATGCGGAGCGCACCGCCGACCTGTTCTGCGAGATCGTCAATCGCTGGAAAGACTGCGGCGGCTGGATGCCCAGCTACAGCTGAGCCTGCGTCGCACGCCCTGCAGCACCCCTCACCGGCACGCCACACCGGGCACTACCCACCCCCACGCATCGCATAGCCACCTCGCGGCGTGACACTGCACTGGCATGACGCAGGTCAATAGCCGACCGCCCTGCCTGATCTATAGTGACAGTCGCTGCTACACGGTGCGGCTGACCCCGCAGGGAGAACGGTTTCTCATGACCCAGACACCAGGCAACTCAACGCTGACCATCGATGGCAACGAGGCCGCGGCGCGCATCGCGCACCTGACCAACGAAGTCATCGCCATCTATCCCATCACGCCGGCGTCAACCATGGGCGAATGGGCAGACGAGTGGTCCGCAGGCGGGCGCAAAAATCTCTGGGGCTGTGTGCCCCGCGTGATCGAGATGCAGAGCGAGGCCGGTGCCGCCGGCGCCATTCACGGCGCGCTGCAGGCGGGCGCGCTGACCACCACATTCACCGCCTCCCAGGGCCTGCTGCTGATGCTGCCCAACATGTACAAGATTGCCGGTGAGCTGAGCCCCACGGTCTTTCACATCGCAGCGCGCTCGGTGGCCAGTCAGGCGCTGTCCATCTTCGGCGACCACAGCGATGTGATGGCGGCAAGGGCCACCGGCTTCGCCATGCTCGCGGCCAATAATCCACAGGAAGTCATGGACTTCGCCGTTATCGCCCAGGCGGCGACCCTGCGCGGGCGCATTCCCCTGCTGCACTTCTTCGACGGTTTCCGCACCTCCCACGAGATCGCCAAAATCATCGGCGTGGGTGACGACGTGGTACGCGCCATGATCGATGACGAGATGGTGACCGCGCATCGCCAGCGGGCACTGTCTCCGGCCCACCCGGTACTGCGCGGTAGCGCGCAAAACCCCGATGTGTTCTTCCAGGCACGGGAATCGGTGAATCCACGCTACCAGGCGTTCCCCGGCATTGTGCAGGGTGCGATGGATGAGTTTGCGCAGCTCACCGGGCGCCAGTATCGCCTGTTCGACTACGTCGGCCACCCACAGGCCGAGCGGGTGCTCGTGCTGATGGGCTCGGGCGCCGATACCGTGGAAGAAACCGTCGAGTTCCTGGTTGCCCGGGGTGAACCCGTCGGCGTGCTGAAGGTGCGCCTGTTCCGGCCCTTCGATGCCACAGCGTTGTTGTCCAGCCTGCCTCACAGCACACGCGCTATCGCCGTGCTGGATCGGTGCAAGGAGCCCGGTGCCGACGGTGAACCCCTGTACAAGGACGTGCTGACAGCACTGGCCCAGGACGCCTTCGCAGAGCGCAGGTTCCCGCAGATACCGCGGGTGATCGGCGGGCGCTTCGGCCTGTCTTCCAAGGAATTCACACCGGGCATGGTGAAGGCCGTGTTTGATGAGCTGGACAGCCCGACACCGCGCAACGCATTCACCATCGGGATCCACGACGATCTCAGTCACAGCAGCCTGGCCTGGGATGGCGCATTCCGCACCGATGCCCACACCCACAGCGTGCAGGCGCTGTTCTATGGCCTTGGCAGTGACGGCACAGTCAGCGCCAACAAAAACAGTATCAAGATCATCGGCGAGCAGACCGACCTGCACGCACAGGGCTATTTTGTCTACGACTCAAAGAAGTCCGGTGCCACCACCGTGTCTCACCTGCGCTTCGGGCCCAACCCGGTGCGCGCCCGCTACCTGATTGAGGACAATTCGGCGAATTTCATCGCCTGCCACCAGCCCGCCTTTCTGCACACAACCGACATGCTGCGACGGGCCGCACAGGGGGCCACCTTCCTGGTCAATTCACCGCTGCCAGCGGAGCGTTTGTGGGACAGTCTGTCGCCGACGCTGCAGCAACAGATCGTCGACAAGGACATCGCGCTGCACTGCATCGACGCCTACCAGGTGGCCGCCGATACCGGTATGGGCAAACGCATCAACACCATCATGCAGGTCTGCTTTTTTGCCATCTCCGGGATTCTGCCCGCGGAGCAGGCCATTGCGGCGATCAAGTCGGCCGTGGAGAAAAGCTACGGCCGACGCGGCCGGCGCATTGTCGAGCGTAATTTCAGGGCCATTGACGCGGCGCTGGCAGGCCTGCACGCCGTCGCGCCCGGCCCGGTCAGGCGCGCCGTGGCCGACCCGGTGGCCGCCAGGGAAGACGACGGCGAGTTCGTGTCTCGGCTCACACGTCGCATCATGGCGGGCGACGGTGACCTGATACCGGTCAGCGCATTGCCCGAGGACGGCAGTTTCCCGCTGGGCACCGCGGCACTGGAGAAACGCAACCTCGCACTGGAGATTCCCGTGTGGGAAGCCGACCTGTGCACACAGTGCGGCAAGTGCGCATTCGTTTGCCCGCACAGCGTGATCCGCAGCAAGGTCTTTGCAGAGCAGTACCAGGACGCCGCCCCTGCCACATTCAAGTCTGCGCCCACGCGCAACAAGGACTACCCCGCCGGCTTGCTGATGAGCTATCAGGTGTCACCTGAGGACTGCACCGGCTGTACCCTCTGTGTGGACATCTGCCCGATTCGCGACAAAAGCAACGCCAGCCGCAAGGCGCTCAACATGGCGCCCATCGATCCCCTGCGTGAGGACGAGAAGGCCAACTGGGCGTTCTTCCTGCAACTGCCGGAATACCCGCGCGCTCAGCTCAAGATCAACACCCTGCCCGGCGCCATGGTCACGCAGCCGCTGTTCGAGTTCTCCGGTGCCTGCGTCGGCTGCGGGGAAACACCCTACCTGCGCCTCGCGAGCCAGCTCTTTGGTGATCGCATGGTGGTGGCCAACGCCACGGGCTGCTCCTCCATTTATGGCGGTAACCTCCCCACCACGCCGTGGGCAGTGAATGCGCAGGGACGAGGCCCCGCCTGGAACAACTCCCTGTTCGAGGACAACGCGGAATTCGGGCTGGGACTTCGCATCGCCATCGACCAGCAGGTGCAGGAGGCGCGTGCCCTGCTGACCGGTCTCGCCGCCGCCCTGCCGTCCGGCCTCGCCACGGCGCTGCTGGAGGCCGATGAGTCCGACGAAGCCGGTATCCACGAGCAGCGTGAACGGGTTGTCGCCCTGAACGCCGCACTGCAGGAGATGCAAACGCCAGAGGCACGGCGCCTGCTGACACGGAGTGAAAACCTGTGCCGCAAATCGGTGTGGTGCATCGGCGGCGATGGCTGGGCCTACGATATCGGCTACGGCGGTCTGGACCACGTGCTGGCCTCCGGCGAGAACCTCAACATCCTGGTACTGGACACCGAGGTGTACTCCAATACCGGCGGCCAGACGTCCAAGGCCACCCCCCGCGGGGCGGTGGCGAAATTCTCCGCCGGCGGCCGCGCCATCGCCAAGAAGGACCTTGCCCTGCTGGCCATGGAGTATCCCAATGTCTACGTGGCGCACATTGCCTACGGCGCCAAGGACACGCAGACGCTGAAGGCGTTTCTTGAGGCCGAAGCACACGACGGACCCTCGCTGATCATCGCCTACAGTCCCTGCATCGCCCACGGGGTGGACCTCAGCCACAACCACCAGCAGCAAACGCTGGCGGTGAAAACCGGGCACTGGCCGCTGTTTCGTTTCGACCCTGCGCGGATTGAGCGCCAGCAGAATCCCCTGCAGCTCGATTCGCCGGCACCCAGTCTGCCCTACCGCGACTTCACCGCCTCCGAGACCCGTTTCAGCATGCTCTGGCACACGCACCCCGAGGCCGCCGAGGCGTTTCTGGAACAGGCCCAGCGCGAGGTCAACCTGCGCTACCGGCATTACCAGCAACTTGCCGGTCTGGACTGGAGCGAGGCCGCCACGCTGAGCGCCCCACGCGCGCAACTGCGCAAGGTCGATCCGCAGCCCGCCAACGACCAGCCCAAGGAGTGAACACCATGGCTGACCTGAGCACACAGTATCTGGGCCTCACCCTGAACAATCCGCTGGTGGCGTCGTCCTCACCGTTGACCGGCTCCGTGGACAGCGCGCTGCGCTTGCAGGAGGCAGGCATTGCCGCGCTGGTCATGCCGTCCCTGTTCGAAGAGAAGATTCTGCAGGAGCACGCGCTGCTCGATCGATTCCTGGACGAACAATCTCTGGGGCATGGCGAAGCACAGAGTTTTCGCCCCCTGCCGCAGGGCTTTCGCTCCACCGAGGAACAGTATGTAGACCAGCTGCACGCGCTGAAGCAGGCTCTGGAGATTCCGGTCATCGCCAGTCTCAACGGCATCACCACCGGCGGTTGGCTGGAATGCGCGCAGCAGCTCGTGGCGGCGGGCGCAGATGCGCTGGAGTTGAACGCATGGCACATCCCCCACAACCCGGAGGACAGCGCTGCCGTGGTCGAGCAACGCTATATCGACATTACCCGGGCAGTAGCGGCGCAGGTGCAGGTTCCGGTGACGGTGAAGCTCGGCACACAGTTCAGCGCACCGCTGCATCTGGTGCGTGCACTGGGCGCTGCCGGCGCTCGCGGTGTGAGCCTGTTCAACCGCTTCTACCAGCCGGAGATAGACCTCGATACCCTGGACATCCGTCCCCGACTGGAACTCTCTTCCCCCGCCGAGGCGCGCCTGCGGATACGCTGGGCGGCGCTCCTGCACGGTCACAGCGACTGCCAGATTGCCGTGACCGGCGGTTTTCATGGCACCACGGAAACCGTGCAGGCCCTGCTGGCTGGCGCCGATGTGGTGCAACTCTGCAGCGTGCTGTTGCAGCAGGGCCCCGAAGCCGCACGCACAGTGCTACAGGCCCTCTCCCTGTGGCTGGAGACGCACGACTACGCCTCCGTGAACCAGCTGCGCGGCAGCCTCAGTGCCCGGCATGCACCGTCCACAGGCGACTACAGCCGCGGCAATTACATCGACGTACTCGACCGCTACACGCCGCCGGACAGCGTACGTTTCTAGCGGGCACCGGCGGCATCAGAAACGGTAGGTCACACGCGCCACCACAGTGCGCTCTTCACCCGGGAAGCAGTCGCCGCGCGCCAGGCAGGTACCGTAGTACTCCTCCTGCAACAGGTTGCGCAGGTTCAGGGACACCGACGCGCGGGCAAATTCGTAGGCCAGCATCGCATCCACCAGCGTGTAGCCGTCGGTCCTGACCACCACGGGGGTGGGTGCGAACGCGTTGGCGGCAAGGAATGCCGTGCCACTGCTCTCATTACCGCCCGCCATGCGCAGGCCGGCACCGACACTGAACCCGCTCAGGGCGCCGACAGCCGGGCGCCAGGTGGCCCAGACCGAACCCTGCTCCTCCGGTATGCTGGGGAATCGCGCTCCGTCAGGGCTTTCGGTGTCCAGCACGCTGTAGCTCAGATCCAGATACACATCACCGACCACCGTCTGCGCCTGCACCTCAAAACCGGTGATGGTGGCAACCCCCTCCTGCTGGGTACTGGCATTGGGCAGGGCGGCGGGATTGGGCAGGTTCGACTGCTCGATGTCGAAATAGGCCGCAGTCAGGTAGCTGCGGGTTCCCGGCGGCTGGAACTTGATGCCGAGCTCCGTCTGCTCGCCTTCCTGAGGCTGCAGGGGCGCGTTGGTCAACGCGTCGGTACCCACCACAGGCTGGAAGGATTCCGCATAGCTGATATAGGGGTTCAGCCCCAGTGCCGTCTTGTACAGTGCACCCACCGCATAGGAGGTGGCATCGTCGCGCTGGGTGACGGCGCCATTACCGGTATCGACATCGTCGTAGCGCAGCCCCGCGGTAAACACCCAGTTGCCCACGCTGGATTGCGTGTTCAGGTAATAGCCGATGGCCTCGATGTCGCTGCTTCGCCGGCTGCGCGCCGCGTCCAGCTCAGAGGCTGAAGGCAGCGGGTCAGCACCGTAGACGGGGCGCAGCACATTAAACGTCGTTGGTCGGGAGAGAAACGCGGCCTCCTGCAGCGTGCTCACATCCTGGTAGTTCACACCCACCAGCACCTCGTGGTCGACAGGGCCGGTCTGCAGGTTCAGACGCGCGCGTGCATCCAGCGCGAACTGCTCGGAAGACGCGGGGGCATCGTACCAGCTGCGCTGCAGCGCCGTGCCGTCCGGCCCCGTGCGCGGATTGCCCGCGCCCAGGAACGCCACCCAGGTCTGCCGGTAGTCTGCCTCGTTATCCCGATAGCGGGCAGTGCCCTCCAGGGCCAGCCAGTCGTTCACGCGTTGCTCGCCAAACAGCGTTACCGACAGCGACTCGGTGTCGTAGCGGTTGAACCCCGGCTCGCCGACATAACGCGAGGCCGGCACCTCTTCACCGCCACTGCCCGCGCAGATGTTCGGCTCCGAGATGCTCACGTTGCCACTTGCGCAGCCGCTGACCGACAGCGGCAGGAACTGGTGCGCCGTGTCACCCTCGCGCTCGGTGTAGTTCAGCAGCAGGCTGTAGCGCGCGCGGTCAGTCTCGTAGGTGATGGACGGCGCCAGCACCAGGGCGTCGTCATCCACCACATCGAGCTGGGTGCCGCTGTCGCGGTAGACAGCCACCAGGCGTCCGTTCCAGTCACCGCTCTCGCTGAGGCGCACGCCGATGTCGGCGGCGCCCTGTAGCCGGTCATGGTTGCCATAGTCCAGCACCAGTTCCCGCTCTGCCGCATCCCGGCCGGCACGCTTGCTCACCGTGTTGAGGACGCCGCCGGGTGAGCCCTGCCCGTACAGCACGGACGCCGGCCCTTTCAGCACCTCCACCTGCTCCAGGGTGTAGATATCGGAGCGGGCGTTGTTGTAGTTGCCAAACAGCACCTGGATGTTATCCAGGTACTCTGGCACATCGAGGCCGCGCACACGCGGGAAATCTCCCCGGGTGGAGAAACCGAACGTATCGCCCACCACGCCCGCGGTATAGTTGAGGGTATCGTCAAGCGTCAGCGCACCGCGCTCGAGAAACTCCTCCGCGGGAATGACGGCGACCGAGCGCGCGGTTTCCAGAATGGGAATGTTCGACTTGGTGGCCCCAAAAGTCGACAGTTTACCGGTGACAACCACGGTCTCCAGCGCTGGCTCGCTGTCGGCGAGCGCGGCAGGCGCGGCGAATGAGAGGATTCCGCTGGTGGCGAGGACGAGGGTATTGTGTGGGCGAAGCATAGGGGGATACCTTAGTTGATAATGCGAATGATTCGCATTACATCATAAGGCCTACTCCGCCTGCAAGCGGCAGACGCGATATTCTCACTGTTCGCCCGGACGGGGCAGGCGCCTCACGGCGCCACGCTGATACCTCGCTCGGAAAACCAGCGCTCGTCCAGCACCCAGCGCACCGCATTAACCTGCGGATGGGTCTGCACCAGCTCCGCCGCCCGCGACTGCACCGCCACCAGCCTGTCCTGGGCCGCCATCATGTCCGGGTGCTGCACATCCTTGCCCTGCAGAGCGGGAAAGGCGCTGTGCAGAAAGCGCATGACCGGCACCTGCGCCGAGCGCGGGCTGCTGACAAACGCCACTCCGTTGTTAATGTCCCGGACGGTAAACTGATAGGGGTAGGCCGCCAACTCCGGGTCTGCGGCGAGCCACGCATTAATCTCGGCCACGCGCCCGTCACGGTTCAGCAACCAGGCCACCGCGACGGCGGCCAGCAGGGCAAGCAGTAACATCACATAGCGGCGGGTGAAGGTATCCATCAGGCTGATTCCGCTGCCGTCACGGCCGTCGGCCCGTCACACCGGTAATGGCTGATCTGCACTTCCTCACCGTAATCCCCGAAATCCCCGAGGGCACGCAACCCGCGAAACTCCTGCCACGGGATGCTGCGATAGCAGGGCGGTGAGGCTGTCGACAGCAGGCCGGGCAGCGGCTCGATCAGTGCGTGATAGCCCGGGTTGAGGAAGTAGGCGATGCTCAGCCGCGACTCACCCTCACTGGCACGCACCCGGTGCAGCGGCGCCCGGTACCGGTCGTTGGCTGCCACCTGCAGCATGTCGCCGATATTGATCGTCAGCGCGTCCGCGACTGGCGCCACATCCACCCAGGCACCGTTCTGCTGCATCTGCAGCCCGGCCACACTGTCCTGCAGGAGCACGGTCAACACACCGGCGTCCGTGTGCGGACTGATGCCGAGCGGACCCGGAGGGACGCCCTGCCCGGCCAGCAGGTCGTGGACCGGGTAATGGTTCAGGCGCAGAAAGCTGCTGTGGTCCGGCGCAAGCTGCTGCAACATGCTGTCTGGGGCCTGACCCAACCCTTCACAGAGCAGGGCCGTGAGGCGCAGTGCCAGTGAGTGACACTCCGCCGCGAAAACCGTCAGCGCAGGACGCAGGCCGGGCATCTCCGCCGGCCAGGGCGTGTCTTCACCTGGCGCGAAATCGAAAATCTCCTTGCGATCACGCAGGTTTTTGGTGAGCTCCCGGTCGTAATAACCGAACGGATTCTCCAACGTGCGTGAGACAGCGCGCTTTACCGCGGGGTCACAGGCGAAAAAGGCCGCCGCACTGGCCAGGGTATCGGCCATCCTCGCAGCGTCCAGGCCGCTATTGACCACCTGGAAGAATCCCGGGTCTGCGGCGGCCTGCGCCAGCTGGGCGACAACCGTGGCGCGCGGGGCGGCGAGGTCAATCACGGGGACATCGGTCAAAGGCATCGCAGGCGTGGCTCCCGAATAGCGGCTGGGTACACCGGCATTATGCCCCAGAACCGGACGCGGGATCGTGTAAAAGCGCGGCCGCACCGACCGCTAGAAGCGATAGGCGGCGGTCAAGCGCACAGTGCGCGGCTCCAGCACGTGGTAATGCTGGTCCTCGACGCCACCCTCTGCCTCCCCGGGCAGTCGTGAGGCGTAGAAATAATCGATGTCGTGGTCATCGCTATCCAGCAGGTTCAGCACATCGGCGCGCAGGGTCCAGTCACCCAGGTGTCGACCCAGCCCGAGATTGACCGAGAAGGTGGCATCGGATGTGGCACTCGCATCCTCCACCAGCGGACGCTCGCCGAAGTAGCGCAGGCGCAGGCTGCCGAACCAGTCCTCACCATCGTCCAGGCTGATGCCCGCCTGTGCAACATGCTCGACAGCGCCGGGAATGGCCCGTTCTCCGCGTGGCGCGTCTGCGAAACGCGCATCGGTCCAGGCGTATTCAAGGTCCAGCGTCCAGGCCTCTGAGAGAGCATAATAGGCAGTGATTTCCACCCCGTTGCGCTCGGAACGCCCGCTGGCTTCGGTGTTGCCTGCGTCTCCCACGAACAGCAATTCACTGTCCAACTCCAGGTACCAGACCGCCAGCGAGGTGTTCAGGCGCTCGCGCCAGAAACCTCGCACACCGGCTTCGTAGCCCAGCGAGCGCACCAACGGGTCAACCGCATCAATGACCGCGCCATCGGCGGGATCGATGCGGACGGTGGTGCCTCGGGCATCATTGGAGTGAAAGCCCTGTCCGGCGGATACATAGGTCTCCCAGTCGTCGCTCAGGCTATAAATCAGACTGCCCTTGAGTGACCAGAGGTCATCGGTGGCGCGACCGCCATTCGCCGAGAGGTCGACGCCGTTGATGTTGCGGTCGATGGCGCTGCTGACGTCAAAGTCGAAGTGATCATAACGCAGCCCGACGACGGAGCGCAGGCGCGGGGTCCACTGCAGCTTTTGCTCCCAGAACAAGCCAATGCTGGACTCCTCCACGGCATCGCTGCGCACCGGCCCGGTGCGCTGTCGCGCAACGCTGCGATAGAGGCCCACCTCATCGATGTCATCCACGCGCAGTTCGACGCCGAAAGTTTGCGTCATGGGCAGCCCGGCAAGCGTGGTCACAAGGTTGTAGCGCAGGCGACCGCCGTACAGCAGACGCTCGTCGACCTGTTCAAACTGGTCGCCGCGCTCCGGGTCATCGAGGAAATAGGTAAAGTTTGACCACAGGTTCAGGTCGTAACGCACCAGCCACGCCTCAGCCTGCCAGACATCACTGCGCCAGGCCGCGCTCAGGCTGTAGCGGCTGGATTCACCGCCGACAGTGTCGTCGATGACACCCAGGTCATCAATGATGCCCTGGGTGACAGCCCGGGCCGGAATCTGGTCGGCACTGTTCCAGCTGTTGTCATAGGCCATCGCCGTCAGGCTCAGGCTGCCGCCGGCCAGCTCGCGCGAATGCTTCAGTAATAGATTCACACGCGACAGGTCCTCTTCCACGCCGCGCCAGGGGCCATCGTAGCGATTGCCCTCCAGGGCATACAGCCAGTCACCACCGGCGGCGCGCTGGCTGTCCACCAGTACCAGCCGCTGGTAGCCGTCCTCGCCCCAGGTGATTTCCGCAAGGCCATCGTCCACCCGGTCCACCGTCCGCATTTCAGCACTGCCGGCACCACTGAAGTCGCCGACGTCCGCGTAATAGGGGCCTTTTTTATAGGCAATCGTGGCGAGCGCCTCGGGAATCACCGGGTTCAGATCCGTATAACCCTGGCCGTGACCGTGGGAACGCAGGTTCAACGGCATGCCGTCGATGAAGGTGGCAAAGTCAGTGCCATGGTCAAGATTGAAACCCCGCAGGAAATACTGGTTCGCCTTGCCCGTGCCGCTGTGTTGCGTGACCACCATGCCGGGCACCAGTTCCAGCACCTCGCCCGTGCGCAGCAGCGGCCGCAGGGCGATCTCCCGGCGGCCGATGACGCCTTCCGACGCCGTTATCGCCTCACCCACCAGGCTGACGCGCCGCCCCTCCACGGTCACGGTCTCCAGTGTCTGCCCCGCAGCAGCCGGACTGAGGCCCACCAGCAGCGCCGGCAGCGCGCCCGCCCGCACAGCGCTCCCGGCCAGCCCCCGCCATCCTGTTGATTCCGTCACGTTCCCGATCACGCTACACTCCTCCCTGTTTCAGTGGCATTGTGTAACACACCCCACCAACACCGATAACAGGTCGGTTTTCATGACCGAACAGAAACACAGCCTGCTGCGTCACCTTGGCATTCGCCCGCGTCGCGCACCCCACCTTGGGGAGCGCGAACTGGCCGTGATGAGCCTGTTGTGGCGCGGAAAAAGCCTGTCGGCAACGCAGCTTCTGGATGCCATGCCAGCCGCGGACATCGGGCTGAGCACCGTGCAAAGCACCCTGGAGCGGCTGTACCGCAAGGGTTTGGTGAGCCGTAGGAAGGAGGCGCGTGCCTTCGTTTACCGCCACACCATCGACCGCGAGGAACTGATCCGTATTCTCCTGCGCGACATCACGCAGGATATCGCCGGTGGCGACCTGCTACCCGTGATAGCCGGCTTTGCCCGCTATGTTGCCGACGACGACGCCGCGACCGCATCGGCGATTGCGGCACTGCGTGGCGGCGACAGAAACGCTGCAGATGATGACTGAACTGCTGCCCCCGGTGGCGGACGCGGTGCTGATCTGGTGCGGCGTGTTTGCGCTCTCATCGATCACGCACGCCCTGCTCTACCCCCCGCTGCAACGGCGTAGTGCAGCAGTCTCCGCCGCCAACGCGGCGGACCTGCGCCTGCTGTGGGGGCTGCTGCCACCGATTGCGGCAAGCGTAGTGACCTGGCTGGTGCTTAATCCGGCACTTTCGGCGCCACTGATACCCGTACACTGCCACGGCCTGAACTGCGCGCCGCATCCACCACTGTCGGAGGCACACCCTGCCCTGCGCGTCGGCGTGGCGGCGGTGACCGGCGGGCTTGCCCTGGCCCTGTGTGCCGCCGTAGCGCTGCTGGCGTGGCGTGTGCAGCGGCGCTTGAGAACACTGTTTTCCCTGTCACGGGCCGCCGCCACGCAACGCTTCCAGGTGATCGACGGGCCGACGCCCGGGGCCTGGTGCGTCGGATGGTGGCGACCACAGGTGTACGTCTCCCGCAGCATGCTGGACGCCCTTTCTGCCCGGGAGCTGCGAGTTGTGCTGGCACATGAATACGCACACCAAAGGCGCAGGGATAACCTGCGCCGCGCAGGCCTTGCCATCGCCACCGTACTCTGGCCCAAAAACCGCCGGCAGCAGCTGCTCAGCGACTACCACACGGCCACCGAGATGGCCTGCGACTGGGCCGCAGTCGATGTCAGTGGCGATGCCGATCTCGTGGCAAGGGTTATTGCCCGACTGGAGGGACTGCCGGCCTCGGCAGCCAGCGAGGGCGGCGCCACAGGCTCCGTTAGCGCGGCGCGATCACGTATCAAGGCGCTCCTGACAGCTCCCCGAAACACAGCATCCCCTCAAGTACTACTCGCCATCGCCGGACTGTGGCTGCTGCAAATCTGGGCAGGCACAGCGCTGGCGCACGCCTGCATTGAGCTTCTGTCGTAATTCACTAGCTTCACAAAAGCATCATCCCCGCTTCACGGCGCGTTCATATCCAACCCCTAAATTGCTGGTTGCCGGCACAGGGGCTGCACGAAAAATACACCAGCCTGACGCCGCGCCTCACACCAACGTTTTAATGAACTGGGGAAGGGTATGTATCAACCGAATTTTTCTCGTCGTCCGAGTGTGCTTCTCGTGCGCCTGGCGCTGACCGGCGGCCTCTCATTCACTGCCGCCGCAGGCGCGCAAGGTGACAACAACTCACTGGAAGAAATCACCGTCGTTGCTCGCAGCCAGTACTACGGGAACAACATGGTGACAGACAGCATGAAAATGCAGCAGTCTCCAATGACCAGTGTAAACGCGCTTATCGACAACCTTCCTGGTGTTTCAATTCAGGAAGGCGACGCCTACGGCTTTGACGACTGGTCTACTACCATTGCAGTACGCGGCTTCCAAAACAGCCTTGACGAACAACAGATCGGCACAACGCTGGATGGCATCCCCAATGGAGGCAGCAGCTACGGTGGTGGCGCGAAGGCTAACCGCTATCTGGATACCGCCAACCTGCGCACCGTGACTGTTTCCCAGGGCACAGCAGACATCGCCTCACGCGCACTCGATGCGCTGGGCGGCACCATTGATTTTGTATCAGACGACCCCGAGGAAGAGGCGCGTGTCCGTTTTCAGGGCTCCGCCGGCGAGTATGACGCTGAACGCTACTACGCGCGTGTAGACACCGGTCGTCTCAGGAATGGCCTTCGTGCATGGTTCTCTGCCTCTCACCAAAGTGCCAGTGACTGGGTCAATGGAGCAGCAGAGAACGAACGGGATCACCTGGCTGGCAAGATGATTATCGAGCTGGGAAACACTGATATCACCGCTTATGCGTCTTACGATGATACGCACGAGGACAACTATCAGCGCCTGTTTAGCCCCGATGAATTCATCAGTAATCCCGAATGGGATCGACTCACAGACATCTGGACCGGTGTTCCCTACGTAGACCAGGTCTACCGGCGGGGGTGGTCTACACTGCGCGAAAATATGCTGGCCTATATCAAGGCCAACATGGAAATCAGCAGCGGCCTGCGCCTGGCATTCGGCGGCTACTACCATGACAACGAAGGTCGCGGCGACTGGATTCCTCCCTACCTGGTGGATGTGGTCAACGATGGCGCCGGTCCCCAATCAGAAGTACTGGGCAATGCCCGCATCAATGGCGGCAGTGCGCTGGGACGCATCTTCTTCGTCGACGGCGCCGGCAACGCCCTGAGCCCGCGTCCGGGGTGCACATCCTCCATTACCTTCCCCTACGGTGGCGCAGGATCCGAGTACGATCCCGCCTGTTACGCCGCCGGCGCCATTCCGGTGCAATCCTATCGCCACACCAACTACAAGAAGGAGCGGTACGGTTTCATGCTCGACGGCGACTGGACTTTGGACCTCGGTGGCCTCGACAACACGCTACGCGCCGGTCTCTGGTATGAAGATCAGCAGCGCGATGAAACCCGCACATGGCAGAAGCTTACCGATGCGCGTGTGGGTATCGAGTTCGACAACCAGCCCTACTGGACGCAGTACGATCGCACTTATCCGCAGGAGGTCCTGAAATGGTACGCGGAAGACAGCGTGCAAATCGCATCGCTGCAACTCACCCTGGGCATCAAGCAGTTCCTGGTTGACCTGGAGCGCCGGGACAACTTTGGCGAGACCACAGATGTCAAAGTGGACTCTGATTCGGATATCCTGTTTTCAGGTGGCGTGCTCTGGGAAACGCCCTTAGAGGGACTCGAAGTGTTCGCCGGCTATGCCGAGAATTTCAAGGCCATATACGACGAAATCCTGGAGCGTCCCGAGTCTGACCTCGACGCCCTTGAGCCCGAGACCGCGGAGAACCTGGAGGCCGGCCTGCGCTACCGAAATGGGCCTTTGCTGCTGAGTGCCACGGCATTCCAGATCGACTTCGAGAACCGCATTATTTTTCTTAGCCCGGAAAGCGCTGCGGGGCCGGACTATCTGATTGGCACCAACGGCACCTACTTCAATGCCGGCGGCATTGAATCGGACGGCCTTGAGCTCACAGCCGACTTCCAGATCAGCGACAGCCTTTCCCTGTACGGCGCCTTCACCCTGAACGATGCCAGCTACGTCGGCACAGGGGACGCCGCGGTTGACGCAGGCCTGGGCATTCAGCCAGGGAACGATGTGGTCGGCATCCCCGACCAGCAATTGGTGTTGTCGCTGGACTGGACCGGCAACAGACTGGCTGCAGGCATCAGTGGGAAGCACACGGGTGAACGCCCCATACGCCTCGACAACAGCTGGGTTGCTGATAGTTACACGACTGTTGACGCCTATCTCACGCTGAATGGTGGGGGCAACTGGAGCGTTACGCTGCTGATCAATAATGCCTTTGATGAGGACTACCTCGGCGGCATCGCCGGTGAGGGAGCATGGATAGGGGCCCCACGTACTGTATCCGCCTCATTGACCGTAGACCTTTAAGACCCTAGAAAGCGTGCTTGCCGGCCTTCGGGTCGGCTTTTTTTATTGACGCAAGGAGATACCAATGAAGCGCCTGCCACTCACTCGACGTCAGATGCTGTCGGGGCTTTCCGCCAGCCTGCTGCTACCCGCAGGTCTGCGTGTACCCGTGGTGTCGGCCGACCCAGGGAACCCCTTCCGGCATGGCGTTGCAAGCGGCGACCCGGAAAACAACTCTGTTGTGCTCTGGACACGCCTGACCACCACGATACAGTCTGCCGAATGTCGGTGGGAACTGGCACAAACTCCTGATTTCGACAGCATACTGCGGAGCGGAACCGTCGCCACCGGGCCGCACCGCGACTACACCGTGAAAGTGGTTGTCAGTGACCTGGCCCCCGGGGCCCTCTACTACTACCGCTTTCATTTCAACCAGCATTCATCACCGACAGGCCGTACGCGCACCCTGGCCAGCGGCGCACTGGACGCGCTGGGACTCGCGGTCGCCTCCTGCTCCAACCTCCCGTTTGGCTATTTCAACGCCTATGAAGCGATAGCACGGGATGACTCAATCGACTTCGTTCTGCACCTTGGCGACTATCTGTACGAATATGGCCCAGACGGCTACGGCGGGGGAATCGGTGCACAGCTGGGCCGCCAGCATGTGCCTCCACGCGAGATGGTCTCTCTTGAGGACTACCGGTTGCGGCACGCGCAGTACAAGGCTGACTCGCAGTCGCAGGTCATGCACGCCGCGCACCCACTGATTCCACTCTGGGACGATCACGAATCCACCAATAATCCCTGGCGAGATGGAGCCGAGAACCACCAGCCTGCTACGGAAGGACGCTGGGACAGGCGGCGCCAAGTGTCGCTGCAGGCCTGGTATGAATGGATGCCCGTGCGAGATCCCGGCCCAGATGACGACCCCGCAGCCTACTGGCGGCACTTCCGCTTCGGCAACCTGGCGTCGCTGGTGACCCTGGAGACACGGCATACGGGCCGCTCGCAACAGGTCGACTACGACATCGAGACTCTGGGGGAGATGACACCGGCCGCTGCTGAGCGATTCCTCAGTGAGATTGTGGGCGTACCCGGTCGGGACATGTTGTCCGCGGAGATGCAAGCCTTCGCCGCGGGGGCACTGGCCGAATCGGTAGCGGCTGGACGCCCATGGCGCCTGATCGGCAACCAGATCCCCATGGCAAGGATGGCCTCACCAAGGCTCTCGGACAGTGATATGGCCTACCTCGAGGCGCGAGTATCAAGTGATAGCCTGCAGCGTGCGAGGTATTTCCAGCGGCTGGGCGAACTCGGCCTGCCACTTTACCTGGACCCCTGGGACGGCTACCCGAGAGCGCGAGAGGCGTTTTACCAGAGCTGTCGCCATGCAGGTGCCAGCGATCTGGTAGTGCTGACAGGAGACAGTCACAGCTTCTGGCAAAATACACTTCACACTGACGAGGGGCACCCGATGGGCGTAGAACTCGGGACCACGGGCATCACCTCACCCGGCGACTTTCTGGAGTTTGGTACAGAGGGAGCCCGCCTGATGGACAGTCGTCTGATTACCAGCAACCCAGAGGTTCAGTGGACTGACGGCATCAGCAACGGTTACCTCCGCGTGCGTGTTACTGAAGCGCAACTTCGAGCCGACTTCGTCGGCGTAGACAATATTTTGAGCCGAGACTACAGGACTCAGACCCTGCGCAGCGTGGCAGTGCTCCACGATGGTCCGCATCTGCACTATGCTGTTCACGAAGAAGGCTAAGACTGAGCTAAGGTTTTATCCGTATAGTTGCGACAACAACAACGGAGACTTCTGCCATGAAACTGTTCCGATCCTGCACCGCCCTTTTGTGCACCCTTGCACTCTCTGTCACCGCCCTGCCGAGCCTTGGCTCGGTTGAGGCGGAAGTGGCTGCACTGCGCACACAGTGGGAGCATGTCAATTTCGAGCTGGCCGCACAGGAGCAGGAAGCGGCCTATGGCGAGTTGCTGGAGCGCTGCGACACGCTGCTGGCGGCCCAGCCCGATGACGCGCAGGCCCTCACCTGGTGTGGCATCGTGCGCTCATCTTTCGCCGGTGTTGTCGGTGGTCTGGACGCACTGGGCTACGCCAAGGCCGCGCGAGACGACTTTGAGCGCGCGGTGGCTATTGAGCCGACGGTGAGTGAAGGCGCTGCGCTGGTCAGCCTGGGCACGCTGTACGCCCGGGTGCCCGGCTGGCCGGTAGGTTTTGGCAACAGCAAAAAGGCCCTGAAGTACCTGGAAGCCGGCCTTGAGGCCAACCCCGAGGGCATCGACAGCAATTTCTTCCTCGCCGAATTCCTCGTCAGCGAGGGCGAAACCGAGCGCGCGAAGGCGCACCTGCAGCGGGTGTTGAACGCAGCGCCACGCCCCGGCAGAGACGCGGCCGACGCCACCCGCAAAGCCGAGGCTGAAGCCCTGCTCAGCAAGCTGTCCGCGGACTGACAGGAGCCGGCGGCGCTCAACCCTCGCCGCTGATATCGCTCAGGATCAGGTCGAGCTGATCCATCAACGCCTCGATATCGCCGGCGTTGAGCAGCGCGTATTTGAGCGACTCCTCCAGCGGCAGCAGCTGGGCGAGGGTATAACCGACCTGCCAGGCGTCTTCGAAGTCGATCTCCAGGCCCATCCGGCGCACATGCGGATGTTGCTTCAGGTTCTCCAGAATTTCGCTCAGGGACAGCCAGGCCTCATCAAGTGCCGCCGGCTCCGGCATGGGCTCAAACACGACGTTACCCAGCACCAGGCCATTGGCGGCCACCCGCGTGCCACTGAGGTGAAAGCGCTCCCGCCCCTCAATCGTCACCCCGAGCAAGCCGTTGGGCAGCTGGTCGAAGTCAACGATACGGGCCAGCGTACCGAGGTCGCCCAACTGCTGGCGGGACCCCTTGGGCGCCACCTCCTCGCCGCGGCGCAGCCAGACCACACCAAAGCCGGTCCCGCTCTTCATACAGTCGCGAATCAGGTCCAGATAGCGCTGCTCGAAAATCTGCAGGGGCATTTTGCCGTAGGGCAATAACACCGCGGAGAGCGGAAAGAGGGGCAGTTCTGTTGCGGACATCAGGAACTCCTGTTCAGTCAGGGCGGCTGAGGATTTCCAGCTGCTCCAGGTTGGCCAGCGCGGCCGCACGGCTGTCACCACACACCGCGATGTCGGCCTGAAAAGCGCTGCATACGGCCGGCCGCCGCGGGTCCCCGAACAACGCGCAGAGACGCCCCGGCGTGAGATGGACACAGGCCACACCCGCAGGCTTGCCCTGCGGCATGCCAAAAAACGGGGTGACGATGGAGGGCGCCACACAGCAGGCGCCGCAGCCGGCTCGACACTGCATCAGCCGCCCCCCGGCACCGGCGCTGTGTCGGCCTCGGGGCCCAGCGGGCGCATCAGCAGAATCAGTTTCGGCAGCAGCAGCAGTGCGCCAATCACCGCGACGGTCATGGCCAGCACCGTCAGCAGCCCGAAATAGATGCTCGGGTTGAAATTGGACAGCGTCAACATTGAGAAGCCGATCACCACGGTGACCGTGGTGTAGTACATGGCACGGCCAATGCTTCGGTGGCACCGGTACATGGCTGCCAGGTAGTTACGATCAAGCGGGAACTCGCGCTGGAACCTGTGTACATAGTGAATGCAGTCGTCAACGCCGATGCCCACCACGATCGCGGCGATGGTAATGGTCATGATATCCAGCGGAATGCCAGCGAGCCCCATGACACCGAGCACCATACCGGCCGCCACAATGTTGGGCGCCAGGGCGATAAAGGCGAGGGACAGGGAGCGGAACAGCAGCAGGAACATCAGCATGATGGCAACAAAGACCGCACCCAGCGTGAGAATCTGGGACTTGAACAGGCTTTGTAACACGTTGTTGTAGAGCACCAGCATGCCGGTGAAGCGGATGCGCTCCGGCGCCATGCCGGTCACCTCCACCAGCTCGCTGTGCAGGCGCGACAGGAAGGCATCCCGACGCAGTTCCTCACTGGTTTCCTTCACCCGTACCGTAATCCGCGCCTGCTCCTTGGATTCAGAAAAGTAGGGGTCAACCATCAGTTCGGCAACATCCGCTGGCAGGCTTTTCTGCACCAGCGCCAGCTCCACACTGCCGATATCCTCTCCCAGCAGGTCCTTGACCACCGCGAAGGTGGTGGACAGGGAAAGCACCTTGCCCGCCTCCTCCTGACGGGCGACATGCTGGTGCGCGGCATCCAGCACACGCATGCCCTCGAGGCTGAACCAGTAGCTGGGGGTGAAGCTTTCACCGCCACCGCTGAACTCATCGAAGCCGCCGCCAAACTCATCGCCCCACTCGTCCGCGCCCGGGTCGCCGGCCACCTCGAAATCTGCCATCTCGTCATCGAGGAACGGATCGTCCTCCGCGGGCGGCTCGGGAGCCGGCTGCATATCCTCCAGGCCGGGCAGCGGGGCGCCCGCTTCCGGACCGGAAAAAATGATATCCAGCGGAATGGTGCCACCGAGCCGGGAGTCCAGCAGCTCCATACCCTGGTAGATCTCGGTGGTCTCCTTGAAATAATCGATGAAGCGGTTCTCCACCTGCAGGCGGGAGATGCCGAGGGCGGTCAGGCCGATCACCACCGCAGTGGCCACCAGGATGGTCCTGCCAAAGTGCTCCGTGGCCCGGGCAAAGTGCAGGGTCAGGGGCTCGCCCTCCTGACGGAAACGGAACGGGCGCCCCTTGGGCCACACTTCGATCAGGCAGGGCACCATAACGAAAGCCAGGAACAGGGCCACCAGAATGCCCACTGTCATCATCCAGCCGAAGTCGATCACCGGCTGGATGCCGGACACCACCAGCGACATGAACGCCACGATGGTGGTGATACCCGTGTAGACGCAGGGCACCGCCATCAGGGCCACAGTCTGCAGCACGCGATCGTGCAGATCCCCCTCCGGGTCCTCCGCGTGCAACTCCCGATAGCGCACCACCAGGTGTATCGCAATCGCCAGGCTGATGATGAGCAACACGGCGACGAAGTTCGACGAGATAACCGTCATGCGCCAGTCCAGCCAACCCAGCAGGCCCAGCATCACGGTCACTGATGCGATACAGGTTGCCAGCGGAATCACGGTCCAGCGGACGCGGCGGAAAATGAGCGCCAGCACCACCAGCATCACCCCGAGTATCGCGCTGCCGAACAGCACCAGGTCGCTGCGCACAAAACTAACCATGTCCGCGGTGATCATCGGCACCCCGCCGACGAAAATCCGGGCATGCTGCCGATACCCGTCGGCGATCGTGCGCACCGACTGCACCAGCTCGCTCTGCTGCTCAAGGGCTTGCGCCGTATGCGCCTTGAAATCAACTTCAACGGCGTGCAGGGCCTCCTGCTCGGCAGCGCTCAGGGTGCCCGCCTCCGCCTTGGCACGCAGGGCGTCACGCTGCTGCAACAGGTCAAAGTACCGCGTGTCGCGCTGCAGGTTGACCTGCACCGCAGTCAGGTCCCCGGCGCGACTGGCCAGCAACTCGGCGTAAATGGGGCTGGTGGTGAACTCCTCCAGCGCCATCGCGCGGTCCACATCCGGGTCGTTGAGGCTGGGCAGGGGGTCACCCGAGGTGATGTCCGAGAGGCTGACCGGCGGACTCTCCAGCAGGGGCACATCCCACACCGTCACCACCGAGGACACGCGCGGCAGTGCCCGCAACTCGTCCGCCATCCGCCGCAGCGGGTCCAGCGAAGCGTCGCTGAGCAGCGGTGCCTCCGGTTGCCAGGTCAGCAGCAGGAAGTCTTCCGCCCCGTACTCGGCGGAGACCTCGCGAAAGAAATCCAGTGCCGGATCGCCCTGCAACATCAAAGAATCGGCGGAGGCATCGAGCTTGATTTTGCCCAGCTGGGAAGCGCTGAGCGCCAGCAGCAGTGCCACCAGGCCCAGGGAGAGCCAGGGTCTGCGCAGAACCAGCGCGTCGTAGGCGTGAAGCAGAGAGTGTGAGCGCATCAGGAGGTTGCCGCCTTTAATTCGTCGAGGAGAAGCTGGTGGATGCCACCGAAGCCGCCGTTACTCATGATCACCACCCGGTCACCCGGTCGCGTGTCCCGGGCCACCCGCCTGGCCAGTTCGCCCACATCACTGGACACCGCAGCGGGCACGGGACTTTCGGCAGCGAGGGCGTCAAGTGACCAGTCCATGCCCGGGGGCTGAAACCAGTACACGGCATCGGCATCGCGGGTGCATGCGACCAGGGCGTCCCTGTGTTGACCGATACGCATGGTATTCGAGCGCGGTTCAACCACGGCAATCACGCGCCCGGTGGCGCTGGCCCGCACCCCCTGCAGCGTGGTCGCAATCGCCGTGGGGTGGTGGGCAAAATCGTCGTAGACCATCACGCCACCCACGTCGCCGAGCAGTTCCAGCCGGCGTTTCACGCCGCGAAATGCGGCTACTGCCCGCGCGCCCTGCTGCAGCGGCACACCAACATGACGCGCCGCCGCCAGCGCCGCCAGCGCGTTCTCGACATTGTGTCGCCCAAGGAACCCCCAGGCGATTTCCTCTGTCGCCCCGGACGGGTCGCGCACCGAGAAACGGGATCCATCGGCCGCCAGCAGCGTCGCCGCCCAGTCCGGCGATCCGCTCAGGGCAAACGCCTGGGTCGGCGTCCAACACCCCATTGCCAGGGTCTCATCGACCGCGCCCACACCCTGCGGGTGAATCACCAACCCCTCACCCGGCACACAGCGCAGCAGGTGATGGAACTGGCGCTGAATAGCCGCGAGGTCGGGGAAGATATCGGCGTGGTCGTACTCGAGATTGTTGATGGTCAGCGTGCGAGGCCGGTAGTGAACGAACTTGGAGCGCTTGTCGAAGAACGCGGTGTCGTATTCATCCGCCTCTACCACAAAGAAATTGCCGGCAGTGCCGCGCGCCGACTGGCCGAAGTTTGCCGGTACGCCGCCGATGAGAAAGCCCGGGGCCAGGCCGGCGTCTTCGAGAATCCAGGCCAGCAGGCTGCTGGTGGTGGTTTTGCCGTGGGTGCCGGATACCGCCAGCACCCATTTGCCCCGCAGCACGTGCTCCGCCAGCCACTGCGGCCCCGAGGTGTAGGGCAGACCTGCGTTTAGCAGGTACTCGACCGCAGGGTTGCCGCGGCGCATCGCATTCCCGACGACAACGGTGTCGGGCGCCGGTTGCAGGTGCTCGGGGGCGTAGCCCTCCATGAGCTCAATACCCGCGGCCTGCAATTGTGTGCTCATGGGCGGATACACGTTGGCATCGGAACCGGTGACCCGATAGCCGAGCTCCCGCGCCAACAAGGCGATCCCACCCATGAACGTGCCGCAAATACCCAGAATATGAATGTGCCCGCTCAAGCGCCGCTCCCGTTTCTAAAGCGGCGCAGTTTAGCACGCAGCCGGCAGCCGCAGCAGTCATCGTCAGGAACTGTCACAGCCACGGTCTACAAGCGCGCCAGTTTCCCGTATCATCGCGACCTGACCAGAATGATACTTCCCGCGCCAGAGGCGCCGGGTTCACTACGGACGCACTATGCCTGTCAAAAATGCCTTCTACGCCCAGTCTGGTGGTGTTACCGCCGTTATCAATGCCTCCGCCTGTGGCGTTATCGAAACCGCGCGGGCAAACCGCAAACAGATGGGCAAGGTGTATGCTGGCCGCAACGGCATTATCGGCGCACTGCGCGAAGACCTGATCGACACCAGCAAGGAGACGCCAGCAGCCATTCGCGGCCTGCTTAGCACCCCCGCCGGCGCCTTCGGCTCCTGTCGACACAAGCTCAAGAGCCTGGAAGAAAACCGCGCCGAGTACGAGCGCCTGATCGAGGTGTTCCGTGCACACAACATCGGCTACTTCTTCTATAACGGCGGCGGTGATTCCGCCGATACCTGTCTCAAGGTATCGCAGCTCAGCCAGTCCATGGGCTATCCGCTGCAGGCGATTCACATTCCCAAGACCATCGACAACGACCTGCCCCTGACCGATACCTGTCCCGGGTTTGGCTCGGTAGCCAAATACGTCGCCGTCTCCACGCGGGAAGCGGCGCTGGACGTGGCGTCCATGTGTGCAACCTCGACCAAGGTGTTCATTCTGGAGGTTATGGGCCGCCACGCGGGCTGGATCGCCGCCGCCGCGGGCCTGGCCGCGGAGCAGGAAGGCGATGCACCGCACATCATCCTGTTCCCGGAGGTGGCGTTCGACCGTGCCAGGTTCCTCGCGCGGGTGCAGCGCACCGTCAAGCGCTGGGGGCACTGCGTTATCGTCGCCTCGGAGGGCACGCAGGACCGAGAGGGCCGTTTCCTCGCCGAATCGGGGCTCACCGACGCCTTCGGCCACAGCCAGCTGGGTGGACTGGCGCCCTCCCTCGCTGACATGATCAAACAGGAACTCGGCTACAAGTACCACTGGGCGGTTGCCGACTACCTGCAGCGCTCTGCTCGCCACATCGCCTCACAAACCGATCTCGACCAGGCTTACGCCGTCGGACGGGCCGCCGTTGAAATGGCCCTGCAGGGCCGCAACGCTGTCATGCCCGCCATCGTGCGCGGCAAGGGAAAGAAGTACAGCTGGCACATTGGCGAAGCCCCCTTGGAGGCGGTCGCCAATCGGGAAAAGAAAATGCCCCGGAGCTACATCAGCCGCGACGGCTTCGGCATTACCGAGGAAGCGCGAGCCTACCTCGCGCCCCTGATCGCCGGCGAAGCCTACCCGGACTACCGCAACGGCTTGCCGCGCTACGTGCGGCTGCGCCTGACGCCGGTGCCACGCAAGCTAAAGTCGGCGTTCAAGGTTTAGACACAGCCTGCTATACTCCGCAGCCCAATTAGCAACCACTTACCACAGGAAAGCCCATGAGCCTGCACCTCGTGCCCGCCGGGAAGAACATTCCCGATGAAATCAACGTCATCATCGAAGTCCCCGCACATTCAGACCCGGTCAAATACGAGGTTGACCACGACAGTGGCGCCATCATGGTAGACCGCTTCATGACCGCGGCAATGTTCTACCCCTGCAACTACGGCTACATCCCGAACACGCTGGCAGACGATGGTGACCCGCTGGACGTCCTGGTCCACACGCCGCACACCGTGATCAGTGGCTGCGTGATCCCCTGCCGCCCCGTGGGCATCCTGCATATGTCCGACGAAGCCGGCGGCGACGCCAAGCTGATCGCGGTGCCGACCGACAAACTCAGCAAGGCCTACAAGGACATCAAGGAAGCGACCGATCTGCCCCCGCTGCTGATCCAGCAAATCCAGCATTTCTTCGAGCACTACAAGGATCTGGAACAGGGCAAATGGGTGAAGATTGAAGGCTGGGGCACCGCCGACGAAGCGCGCAAGGCGATCGTCGATGCCGTGCGCAACTTCGACGAGACCAGCCAGATCGACCGCTGATCCCATTGCGATCACCGGGGCCGGCCCCGTGCCGCGCCCCGGCTTCCCTACCGCTCACCCGGCACACCGGGTTCACTCACACCAGTTGTCCGCGACGGCGACATAGCGCGCCAACAGCGCCGGCAGTTCCGCTTCGACCTCATCACGCAAGGCCAGCGGCTCCGCTGCGCAATCCCAGCACTCACACAGAGTCTCGGCGGTAATGCACCCTGCCAGCTCACGGGACAGCGGCGCAAAACTCAGGTGCCAGCGTTCCGGCGCCACCCCCCCGCGGTCCTGCGCGTAGGGACGGAAGAAACCCTCCGAAGCATGCGTGGCCATACGTTCATCCAGCCAGCGATGCAGCGCATCAAATGGACCACCGGGTGCCACCTCTGCTGGCGTCAGCTGCACGCTGTACCCGGCCGGCACGGCCCTCGCATCGTACACATCGAGATCCGTACCCCAGTGATGACGCGAGGTGCCCGGCAGGGCGGAGAAGCGCAGGATGGCGTGCAGACGCGCCGTCGCCGACAGGCTGCGAATATCCAGCGGGGCGCCCGCCTCATCGTGGACCGCGCGTTCCCCACGGGCCTTGCCATTCCAGATCAGGCACTGGCGCGCGTAGGAGCGGTAGCTGCTGGCAATAGCGAGTTCAAAACCGGCTGCGCGGGCCGCGACCCGCAGGCGCTGGAAAGCGGCCGCCGCGTCAGGCTGCAACCGGTGTCCGCTGTCGACCTCTACCAGATGGCTGTCGTCGCGACCGGTAAGCTGCGCAACGCTCAGCATGGCGGCGACCCCGGTGGATCCAGCGAAAACGGCAGCGGGCGTGCCAGCGCCAGCCCCCGGGGGGATACATCCGCCTGCCAGGCCAACACCTCCACGCCCGCAGCCATGGCGTCCCGCAGAGCGTCGCGGTAGCCGGGATCGATCGTGCCGGCGCTGCTGACACGCACAACACCACCGTGCAACACGCAGAACAGCAGCACGCTGCGGGTACGCGCGTCGAGCACCTCGCGCAGGGCATCAAGGTGCTTGCGGCCGCGCTCGCTGACGGCATCGGGAAACAGACCCTGCCCACCCTCGACACACAGGGTCACTGCTTTCACTTCCACGAAGACGCGCCCCGGGGGGCCGCTGAGCAACAGGTCGGCGCGGCTGCCACCGGCGTAGGGCACTTCCGCCGCAATGTCCGGGTAGCCCTCGAAGCCGGGCACAACCCCAGCCTCCAGGGCCGCCCTCACCACCCGGTTGGCCAGCGCAGAGTGAATACAGGCCAGTCCACGTGACGTCTCCACCAGTTCCCAGGTGTGCGGGTACTTGCGCTTGCCATTAGCCGATTGCGACAGCCAGACCCGTGCACCAGGCTCCGCACAACCAGTCATGGCGCCGGTGTTCGGGCAGTGCACGGTCAGGACCTCACCCGAGGGCAGTTCAACGTCCGCCAGAAAGCGTTTGTAGCGCCGCAGCAGGCGGCCCTGCAGCAACGGCGGAAACTGCACTAGCCGAGTACCCGGGACAGGCGGCTGACCGCCTCTTCAAGACGCTCCATGCTGGTGGCGTAGGAGAACCGGATATGCTCCCGCGCCCGGACGTGGCCAAAATCGGCGCCCGGCGTCAGCGCGATACCGTGTTCTTCCAGCAGACGCCAGCAGAACGCTTCGCTGTCGTCGGTAAACCGTGCGGCATCGGCGTAAATATAGAAGGCGCCGTCAGGCCGGCAGGGCACGGTGAGCCCCAGGTTCTCCAGCGCCGGCAACAGGAAGTCGCGGCGCTGCCGGAAGATATCCCGCCGCGCTTCGAGAATTTCGCGGGTACCCGGCTGAAAACAGGCCAGCGCCGCGTGCTGGGCCATGGTGGACATGGAGATGAACAGGTTCTGGGCCAGCTTCTCCAGGCCGGGTACAGCGGCTTCGGGCGCCACCAGCCACCCCAACCGCCACCCGGTCATGCCGAAGTACTTGGAAAAGCTGTTGACCACAAACGCGTCTGGATCCACCTCCAGAACCGAGCGCGTGGGGCCGTCATAGCCCAGGCCATGGTAGATCTCATCCACGATCAGATGGCCGTTGTGCGCGCGCACCGCGGCGGACAGGTCCGCCAGCTCTGCCAGCGAGAGAGAGGTGCCGGTGGGGTTGGCAGGCGAGGCGACCATCGCGCCCACGGTGTTCTCGCGCCAGTGTGCTGCCGCGAGGGCACCGGTGAGTTGAAAGCGGGTCGTGGCATCCACCGGCACCAGCTGTCCGCGTCCTTCGACCAGGCGCATGAAATGCCGGTTGCAGGGATAACCGGGGTCAGTCAACAGCATGCCGTCACCGGGGTTGAGCAGCAGCGCACTCAGCAGCAACAGGGCGCCCGAGGCGCCCGGCGTCACCATGATGCGCCGGGGGTCGATATCAAGGCCGTATTCACGGGCATAGTGTGCGGACAACGCCTCCCGCAGCGCGGGTAAACCGCCCGACGGCGAGTAATGGGTGTGCCCATCGGCGAGCGCCTGGTGACCGGCCTCGACGATGGGTGCGGCGGTCACAAAATCCGGTGCCCCCGCCGCCAGGTGCACGATGTCGCGCCCGGCGGCGGCAAGTTCAGACGCCCGGGTAAGCACCTCCACGACACGGAACGGTTCGATATCGGCAATGCGGTCGGCGAAACGGAATTCCCTGGAAGGTGTTGTCATTGGCTCCCCACGCTGGGCAAAGAGCCCATTCTAGCAACGCCGGGCGCGTGGTGTTAGCACCGGGAATGTCGTACCTGCAGACGCGCTCCGCAGCTGCGAATTTTGTGGCGAAGCGAGGTGATATCTGGTAGTTTCTCGGCGCTTAATCGCCGGCGCCCCGCGTCGACGCGCCCACTCCGGTGGGTTTTCGAACCACCCGATCCATATGGGGACCCAGCCATGCCCAAAGCAGCAAAGAAAGCGCCGGCAAAAACCGCCAGCGCGAGTACCTCAGCGAGCACGGAGTTCAAGAACTTCGAGCCCTACAAGCCGAAGCGCGGCGAAGAGTACATGAGCGACAAGCAGCTGGAGCATTTCCGCAGCATCCTGCTCAACTGGAAGTCGGAGTTGATGCAGGAAGTGGATCGTACCGTCAGCCACATGAAAGACGAGGCCGCGAACTTCCCGGACCCCGCTGACCGCGCCACGCAGGAAGAGGAATTCAGCCTTGAACTGCGCACCCGGGACCGTGAACGCAAGCTGATCAAGAAAATCGACAGCACGATCGAGCGCATCAATCAGGATGACTACGGCTTCTGCGATGCCTGCGGTGTGGAAATCGGCATCAAGCGGCTGGAAGCCCGGCCTACGGCGACCTTGTGCATTGACTGCAAGACCCTTGATGAAATCAAGGAAAGGCAGGAAAAGGGTTAACAGCCCGAACGCAGGCACCGCGCGGCTCGCAGCAGGCGGGCCGCCAGCGGCCGTCCTGCGCTGACGACGTATCATCCCTTCCATGTCCACCGCCGGCCACAGCGCCTACCGCGGCCGCTTCGCCCCCTCTCCTACTGGCCCCCTGCACCTGGGATCGCTGCTCGCCGCCCTCGCCAGCTGGCTGGAGGCGCGTCACGCCGGGGGCCGCTGGCTGCTACGCATTGAAGATATTGACCCGCCACGCGAACAGGCGGGCGCCGCCGACGCGATACTGCACTGCCTGCAGCGCCACGGACTGCACTGGGATGACAGCGTGCTCTGGCAGAGCCAGCGCAGTGCCGCCTACGACAGCGCGCTCGCCGCGCTGCAGGCGGGCGGACACCTGTTCGCCTGCGCCTGCAGCCGCCGTGAACTCGGACCCATGGGTGACTGCAGGCGGGGCTGCCATCAGCGGGGCTGCCGTCAGCGGGGCTGCCATCAGCGGGGCGCGCCGGAAAGACCCGCCTCACCATATGCCCTGCGCGTCTCAGTACCTGCCACATTCTCGGCTCACTGGCAGGACACCTGGCAAGGAGAGCAGGACTGGCCACTGGGCGCGACGCTGCGCGACTTTGTTGTGCGACGCAAGGACGGGCTCTATGCCTACCAGCTCGCCGTGGTCGTTGACGATGCGGCCCAGGGCATTACCGACGTGGTACGCGGTGCCGACCTGCTCGACTCCACGCCGCGGCAGCGGTTGCTGCAACAGCTGCTGGGCTACGCATCTCCCCGCTACGCCCACATCCCGGTGCTCACGGACCGCAGCGGACAGAAGCTGAGCAAGCAGAATCTGGCCCCACCACTCGAGGCCACGGCGCCGGCTCACAACCTGCGTGCCGCCCTTGCCGCCCTCGGCCAGACAGCGCCACCGGCAGAGGTCTCCAGTGTCGAGGCGCTGCTCGCGTTTGCTCTGGCGCACTGGGAACCTGCCGCGGTGCCCGCACAGCCTGTGGTGTCAGCAACTGCCGCGCACTGACACGCGCTTTACCGTGCGATGCAGCTTGCGTAGTATCCATGACCACGGCGACGACGGGGCCTTTACATGTACATCAACCGCGCCCTGCTCCTGCTCATGGGGCTGGCCTTCATCTTCATGCCCGCCATAGAGCAGTGGCTGTGGGCCGCGGATGCCGGCTGGTACCGGCCTTTCCTGCTCTGGCTGGCGGCGATTGTTGCCGCCTGGTCCAACCAGTTCCGACGCCATACCGATGAGCTTTAGCCTCCCGGAGATCCTGCTCGCCATCGTCGGCTACCTGCTGGTGCTGTTCCTTGTGGCCCACCTTGCAGACCGCGGCATCCTGCCGCGCCGCATCACCCACCACCCGGCCACCTACGTGCTGTCACTGGCCGTGATTGCCTGCGCCATCGCCAGCAATGCCATCTTCGAGCTCGCCTACCGCTTCGGTTACGGCTTTCTTCTCTACTACACCGGCGTGGTGCTGATGTTTCTCATGGCGACCCTCCTGCTGCTGCCACTGCTGCGACTGTGCCGGGTGTACCAGCTGGCCTCGCTGGCCGACGTGCTGACCTTCCGCTTCCGCAGTCACCGCGTGGGCGGTGCGGTGACGCTAGCGATGTGCCTGACCCTGATGCCCCTGCTGGCGCTGCAGATCCAGGCCGTGGCCGACAGCATTCACATTCTTGCGGGCGCACCGGACCGGCTGATGCCCGCAGCACAGCGGCAGGACACCCTGGCACTCATGTTCTGCCTCATTATCATCATCTTCGCCATCCTGTTCGGCACCCGCAACCTCACCTCGCAGCGGCGCAATATCGGCCTGGTGACCGCGGTGGCCTTCGAGTCGCTGGTGAAGCTGGCCGCCATGCTGCTGATGATGGACATTGCGGTGAAGGAGGTGTTCGGCGGATTTGCAGGGCTGGAGGCCTGGCTCGCGGCCACCCCGGCAGCACAGGCGGTGATCCAACAGCCCGTCGCCGGAGACGCGGCGCGGGTGCTGCTGCTGGTGTTCTTCGCCGGCGCCGTGTGCATGCCTCACCTGTTCCACATGGCCTTTGCCGAGAACAAGGAGTCGCAGGACCTGCGGGCCGCCAGCTGGGGCCTGCCCCTGTATCTACTGTTACTGGCACTGCCCGTGCTGCCACTGGCCTGGGCCGGTATGCGGCTGCCGCACGACCTGCCAGCGGGCTACACCGGGCTCGCTATCGGCATCGGCCTGCAGTCGCCCGGATTTGCCGCGCTGGCGTTCGTAGCGGGGCTGTCTGCCGCCAGCACCGCCATCATCGTCGCCACACTGGCACTCGCCAACATGTGCCTGAACCACCTGATTCTGCCCCGGCAACTGCTGCAGATTCGCACCGACCAGTCGCTGTACGACCAGCTGAAATGGTTGCGCCGCTCCCTGATTGCGCTGCTGATCCTCGCCGGCTACGGCTTCTTCGTCGCCGTCAATGGCAAACACAGCCTCGCGCAGCTTGGCCTGGTGGCGTTCTCCGGAACGCTGCATTTCCTGCCTGGGATCGTCGCCACACCCTACTGGGCCGGGGCCAATCGCAAGGGACTGGTGAGCGGCCTCGCTGGCGGGTTGCTGCTGTGGTTCGTCCTGCTGCTGCTGCCGGTACTGGGCATCGACCAGCCCGCCTGGATGGCGGCCCTTGCCGAACGCTGGTTCGCCGGCACCGACACCGCCTGGGCCGCAGCGAGCCTTGCCGCACTGGGCGTCAACGTGGCGTTGTTCGTGCTGGTGTCACTGCTCAGCCAACCTTCGGATGAGGAGCGCGTGGCTGCGGAAATCTGCTCCATGGATGTGTTGAGCCGCTCACCGCGACGCACACTGACGCTGCGCAGTGCGCAGGAATTCACGGAGCAGCTTGCGCTGGCACTGGGTGAGGCAACGGCGCAGCTGGAGGTGTCCCGGGCCCTGCGCGAGTTGCAGTTTGACCACAGCGAATCCCGGCCCTACGCGCTGCGTCGGCTGCGCAGCCGTATCGAAGCCAATCTGTCGGGCCTGCTGGGGCCTGCCGTGGCCCATTCCATCGTCAGCCGCTGCATCCCCTTCGACAACAACCCGGGCGGCAGCAGCGAGGACCTGTTCCTCATCGAACGCCGGCTGGACCGGGCGGGGGGGCAGTTCACCGGCCTCGCCGCAGAGCTCGACAACCTGCGCCTGCACTACCGCAAAACACTGGACAACCTGCCCATCGGGGTCTGCTCATTGGCGCCGGACCGTGAGCTGCTGCTATGGAACCGCAGCATGCAGAGCATCACCGGCATTGCCTCCAGCGCGGTGCTCGGCTCTTTGCTGGAGTCCCTGCCACCACCCTGGGGGCAGGTCATCGGGCAATTTCTCAGCGAGGGCGCCGACACGGTGTTGAAGCGGGAGGTGGTGCTGGAGGATGGCGCAACGCGCTGGGTCAGCCTGCACAAGGCCAGCGCAGGTGGGGCACACAACGGTGATCAACTGGTGTTGATCGAGGACATCTCAGATTACGAGCGACTGGAGCAGGAACTGCTGCACAGCGAGCGACTGGCCTCGATCGGGCGCCTCGCCGCCGGCGTCGCGCATGAGATCGGCAACCCGGTTACCGGCATCGCCTGCCTGGCGCAGAATCTCGCCTATGAGGATGACCCTGCAGAAGTGCGCAGTGCGGCGCAGGACATTCTCCGGCAGACAGACCGCATCAGCCGCATCGTCGACTCCCTGGTCAATTTCTCCCACGTGGGTTCCGGCGCCGGCGATGTACACCTGGAGCCCTGCAACCTTGCGGATTGCGTGGACGAGGCCATTCATCTGCTGCAACTGGACCACCAGGCCAGACCCATGCGCTTCGAGAACCACTGTCACCGTGAACTGCTGGTACACGCCGATGCCCAGCGCCTGCTGCAGGTCTTCGTGAACCTGCTGGGCAATGCCCGCGATGCAAGCCCGGCGGACGCCCGGGTTACGGTCAGCGCCCTTGCGCAAGCGGAGCGCGTATCCATCGCGGTTGAGGACGAGGGCAGCGGCATCCCGGCGTCCCTGCAGAGCCAGGTATTCGAACCCTTCTTCACCACCAAGGAGCCCGGCGAGGGCACAGGGTTGGGACTGGCCCTGGTCTACAGCATCATGGAAGACATGCAGGGCTCTGTTCACATCCAGAGCCCGGTCGGGCCCGCAGAGCGACCGGGTACACGATTCACCTTGCAGCTACCGCGCGGGCACTATGGCACCCACGATGCTGTAACACTCGGTGACAACCCAAGCGCCTGAACCGACTGGAAAAAAATGGGCAGCAAGGGTATGTTGTGTAGCTTGCGTTCAGGAGGTAACAACGCATGCAACAGATTTTGGTGGTAGAGGACGAGTCGGTCATTCGCACGGCATTGCGGCGTCTGCTGGAGCGCAATGGCTACGGCGTTGCCGAGGCGGCGTCGGTGCAGGAAGCGGAGTCCAAGCACACACTGACAGACTTCGACCTGATTATCTCCGACCTGCGTCTGCCCGGTGCGCCGGGCACTGACCTGATCAAGAAAGCCGGCGACGTCCCTGTCCTGATCATGACCAGCTACGCGAGCCTGCGTTCGGCGGTCGACTCCATGCGTATGGGCGCCGTGGACTACATCGCCAAACCCTTTGACCACGGCGACATGGTTGCAGCCGTAGAGCGCATCATCGCCGACCACCCCACCCGCCGCGGTGACGCCGCGCCATCCACTACGGGCAGCAGTCTCCCGGTCACGGGGATTATCGGCAACTGCCCGGCGATGGTGACCCTGTCCGAACATATCCGTAAGGTCGCCCCCACGGATTCCACCGTGCTGGTGCAGGGGGAAACCGGAACGGGTAAGGAACTGGTAGCACGCAGTGTGCATCAGCACAGCCAGCGCGCCGACAAGACCCTCATCTGCGTCAACTGTGCGGCAATTCCCGACACGCTGATTGAATCCGAGCTGTTCGGTTATGAAAAGGGCGCCTTCACCGGGGCCAACGCCAGCCGCATGGGACTTATCGAAGCAGCCGACGGCGGCACCCTGTTTCTCGATGAAATTGGCGAGCTGCCCATGGAAGCCCAGGCGCGACTCCTGCGTTTTATCCAGGAGGGCGAAATCCGCCGCATTGGTTCGGTACACTCGCGCAAGGTCAACGTACGGCTGATCTGCGCCACGCACCGCAACCTGCATGCCCTGTCCGCAGAGGGCTTGTTCCGACAGGATCTCTACTACCGCATCAACGTCCTGCGCCTGCAGCTTCCCGCACTGCGCGAGCGCGGCAAGGATATACTGCAGCTGGCCGAGCGGATGCTGGAAATCCAGTCCGAACGCCTTGGCAAGGGCCACATGACACTCTCGCCGCGAGCAATACAGGCCATCACCACCTACCAGTGGCCGGGCAATGTGCGCGAACTGGAACACGCCATTGAGCGCGCTGTGGTGCTGTCAGAAGATGCGGAAATCGACAATGAAGCCCTGGGCATCGACCTGGAACTGGTCAACGTCAACCGCATTCGTGGCCAGGGCGGACAGGCGATACAAACCGCCTACCACGCGCCGCGTAACATCACCTCGGATCCTGCGGAAGACCTGTCGCTGGAGGACTATTTCCAGCGCTTTGTCCTTGAACACCAGGATTCCATGAGCGAGACCGAGCTTGCCCAGAAGCTCGGCATCAGCCGCAAGTGCCTCTGGGAACGCCGCCAGCGCTTTGAGATTCCACGCAAGAAGAGCGGCGGAGCGTCCACCCGTCGCCGGAAAACGGGCTCCTGAGCGTTACCCGCATCCTCCGCTGTAACATATAGCGGAGTAGATGCGTAACAAACATAAATTTTTGTGCGCCAGGGAACTCCTTCGAATTTTATTAACACACTGTTTTTATTAATTTTTTAATTTTCTGGCACGCCACCTGCATTATTCCGCCCGGCAGCAACAATAACAATAACACCCTTGCCCTAATAACAATAACAGAGACACTGTGGACCTGGATGGGGAAGGTTTCTTCCCCTTCGATTTCCAGGCTCAGAAGCCGCTATAAGAACAACGGCGCCCGCATAACAATAACGATTCGTTTGTGACCTGGATGGGGAAGACAACTGTCTTCCCTGTCGCTTGCATACGCCCTCAAACCCTGAAGACCACAGCTTTTCGCCTGTGCTAAACTGGCCGCTGTTTTTCCATCGCAAAAGGCAACTCCCGCTTGAAGGTCATTCCCAGGGACCAACACTGTATATCCCGCAAGAACATCAGCGACGGCGCCCTGAAAGTCATGGCGAGACTGCGCCAGGCAGACCATGAGGCCTACCTCGTGGGTGGCGCCGTGCGCGACTTGCTGCTCGGCGGGCACCCCAAAGACTTCGACGTCGCCACCGATGCTACCCCCGAAGAAGTACATGCCCTGTTTCGCGGCTCGCGCATCATCGGCCGCCGGTTCCGCATCGTGCATGTGCGCATGGGCCGCGAAATCATTGAAGTCACCACGTTCCGCGGCCATCACGATGGTGAGCCACCAGCGCGCTCAGGCAAGGTCAAGGGCCCCTCCCACCGGTCCGAACAGGGCCTGCTATTGCGCGACAACGTGTTCGGTACCCTGGAAGAGGACGCCGTGCGCCGCGACCTGACCGTGAATGCGCTGTACTACGATGCCGCCAGCTTCGCTGTCTACGATCACGTGCACGGCATGCAGGACCTCGAACGGCGCAGCGTGTGCATCATTGGTGACCCGGAACAGCGCTTCCGCGAAGATCCGGTGCGGATGCTGCGGGTGGCGCGGTTTGCCGCCAAGCTCCAATTCGGTGTGGACAGCGAGACGGCTGCCGCCATTCCCCGCTGCGCCTCCCTGCTGCGTGAAATTCCCTCCGCGCGACTGTTCGATGAGTTTCTCAAGCTGTTCCTGTCCGGCTACGCCGAGCGTACCTTTGATGCATTACTGGAACACGACTTGCTGGTGTATCTGTTCCCCGAGAGCGATGAAGCACTGCGACGGGACCCGACCGCCATGGCGCTGGTCAGGGCCGCGATGCGCAGCACTGATACGCGGATCAAGGCGGAGAAGCCCGTTACCCCGGCGTTCCTGCTGGCCGCCCTGCTGTGGCCCGTGACCAGCAGACTTGCGGCACAACTGCGCGAGCGCGGTGAGCCCCCCGTGCCGGCCATGCACAGCGCCGCGCAGCAGGTGATCGCCAGCGCGGTAGCCACCATTGCCATTCCGCGCCGCTTCAGCCAGCCCATGCGCGAAATCTGGGAATTCCAGCTTCGCCTGCAGCGAGGCGACAGCCGCAAGGCACGCGAACTGCTGCAAAACCGCCGCTTCCGCGCCGCGTACGATTTCCTGCTGTTGCGTGAGGAGGCTGGAGAGGACACCGGTGGGGTGGGCGAATTCTGGACCGAATTCCAGGAGCGCCCCGAGAACCAGAATCTGCCGATGCTGGAAACGCCCAGCGACGCGGGGGACGACGGCAGCGGCCGTGCGCGCCGGCGGCGCCCGCGCAAACGGCGCCCGCCCTCGCCCTGATGCCCGACGCCTGTATCGCGCTGGGCAGCAACCTCGGCGACCCCGCGCGGCAGCTGCAAATAGCGGTCGATGCCATTCGCAGGCTGCCTGGAACGCACATCACTGCCGGCTCCGGCGTCTATGCCAGTGCCGCCGTGGGCCCGGGGCAGCAGCCCGACTACCTGAACGCCGTACTCATGGTGCGCACAGCGCTGGGCCCACTCCCCCTGCTCAATGCGCTGCAGGACATTGAACGGGCACAGGGCCGCGAGCGCACCGTGCGCTGGGGGCCACGCACACTGGACCTCGATATCCTGCTGTACGGCGCAGAGCAGATCCGCCTGCCGAGGCTACAGGTTCCCCACCCGGGCATGGCGGAACGTCACTTCGTCCTTTATCCTCTCCTCGATATTTACCCGGACGGCCTTGTGGTACCCGGACTCGGCTCGCTGGCAACCCTGCTGGCCCAGTGCCCGGCCACCGGCCTGACGCGCAGCGCGGTCACGCTGGACTATCATTTGCAGGACACACGGGAGCCCGGACCTTGAGTACAGACACCCCCACCACTGGCGTCGACCTGAAGGGCCGCACGCCACCGGGCTACATTGCCGTTGAGGGGCCGATCGGCGTTGGTAAAACCACCCTGGCGAGCCGCCTGGCGGCAACCTTTGGCTATCCCATGCTGCTGGAAGAGGCGCACCAGAATCCGTTCCTCGAACGTTTCTATGGCAACCAGCGCCACGCGGCGCTCGCCACCCAGCTCTTCTTCCTGTTTCAGCGCGCGCAGAAAATCAACGACCTGCGACAGGGCGACATTTTCGCCGAATCCCGGGTGTCTGATTTCCTGATCGAGAAGGACCCGCTGTTCGCGCGGGTCAATCTCGACAGTGACGAGTTCCAGCTGTACCAGCGAGTCTACGAGCAACTGCGTATCGAGCCACCCACGCCGGACCTCGTCATCTACCTGCAGGCACCCACGGACATCCTTCTCGACCGCATTCACCAACGCGGTATCGAGCATGAAAGAGCGATCGAACGCGACTATCTGGAGCGCCTGAACGAAGTGTACAGTGAGTTTTTTCTGTATTACGATGAAGCTCCTTTACTTATCGTCAACGCCAGCGAAATCGACCTCGCCCAGGGCGAGGATGATTACCGGCACCTGGTCGACTACCTGCTGGACATCCGCAGCGGCCGCCATTACTTCAATCCCACGTTCTTTGGATAGTGCAGCGCATGGGCAAGATCACCATCAGCACCCTCGACAAAATGAAGGCCGCCGGGGAAAAGTTTGTGTGCATCACCGCGTACGATGCCACCTTCTCCCGGCTGGTATCCGAGGCGGGCGCTGAAACCATTCTGGTAGGCGATTCGCTGGGCATGGTGCTGCAGGGCCACGACAGCACCATTCCGGTATCCGTGGATCATATGGTCTACCACACGGAATGTGTGGTGCGTGGTGCACCGGAGTCTCTGGTGATCGCGGACATGCCCTTCATGAGCTACAGCACGCCCGAGCAGGCAATGGCCAATGCCACCCGGCTGATGCAGGCTGGCGCGCAGATGGTGAAGCTGGAGGGCGGTACCTGGCTTTCCGACACCATTTCCATGCTCGTGGAGCGCGGCATACCGGTCTGTGCTCACCTGGGGCTGACGCCACAGTCAGTCAATGCGCTGGGCGGCTTCCGCGTGCAGGGGCGCACGCCCAAGGAAGCCAAGTCCATTCTCGCCGATGCGGTCGAAATCCAGGACGCGGGCGCCAGCCTGCTGGTGCTGGAATGCGTGCCCTCCCACCTGGCCACGGACATCAGCGACAAGCTGGATATCCCGGTCATCGGTATCGGGGCCGGCGCAGGCACGGACGCGCAGGTGCTGGTCATGCACGATATGCTTGGACTTTCCAGCCACAGCGCGCGCTTCGTGCAGAATTTCATGGCCGGCAGCAACAGCATACAGGAAGCGCTCGCCGCCTTTGTGCAGGCCGTCAAATCCGGTGCCTACCCACGTGAAGAACACAGCTACAGCTGAGCCATGCCGCGCCACCACAGGCCTGTGTAACAGCGGTGTTACCCTCACCTCAACCTGCTTCCGCAGGTAACAAAATCGTCCAGACTTTTGATTTCGATCCATTGCCGGGTGTGTGCGCTTGGGGCATACTGCCCGTCCGCTCGTCGATGGGTAACCATCTGCGGCCCATAACGACCAGCTAGTTCCGGTCTTGCGTCACCCTTTACCGTGTTTCGGGGGTCATGTAGATATGCGAACGTACACTGCCATAGCACCGCTGCAATCCGCCCTGCGGAGCTGCCGCCAACAGGGCCAGCGCATTGCCTTCGTGCCCACCATGGGCAATCTGCATGAGGGCCACCTTGAACTGGTGCGCCGGGCGCGCACGCTCGCCGATGTCGTTGTCGTCAGCATATTCGTCAATCCGCTGCAGTTTGGCCCCAACGAGGACCTCGACGCTTACCCGCGCACACTGGCTGCCGACAAGGAAAAGCTCTTCAGCGAGGGCGTGCAACACCTGTTTCTGCCCGACGTCGAGGAAATGTATCCCGAGGGCATGGCACTGCAAACCCAGGTGCAGGTACCGGACCTGTCGGAAACCCTGTGTGGCAGCAGCCGGCCGGGCCACTTTACCGGCGTGACCACCGTGGTCAGCAAACTGTTCAACATCGTACAGCCGGATGTGGCGGTGTTCGGCGAAAAGGATTTCCAGCAACTCACCATCATCCGCAAGATGGTCACCGACCTGTGCATGCCGATCCAGATTGAAGGTGTTGCCACCGCGCGGGATACCGATGGCCTGGCGAAGAGTTCGCGCAATGGCTACCTGTCGGAGGAGCAGCGCAAGCTGGCACCGTTGATCCACGCCACGCTGGTCAGCTGCCGCGACGCGGTTGCCTGCGGCTTCGACAATTTCCTGCAGCTTGAATCCCACGCCCGCATGCAACTGTTGCAGGCCGGGTTCGAACCGGATTACTTCGCCATTCGCGATGCTCGCACACTGCGTGCGGTGAACGAAAACACCGAAGAGATCGCTATTCTCGCGGCCGCGCGGCTGGGTTCCACACGCCTGATCGACAACGTCAGGCTCACCCTGAACCCCGTCTCCGACTGGGGCATGCTCGCCTCACCCTGAACACCTGCGCGAACCACTGACGCCGACATTCCTACCCCGCGCGGGCCTGGGGATATACTGCGACACGGACGATAATAACAAGGGACCTCTCGCATGGCTCTCAGCAGCACTCTCGGCTACGCCGGGCTTCTCGTCGCACTGTCACTGCTCATCTGGCTGGCTCTGCGCGGTATCAATATCGTTTTCGCCGCGTTGCTCAGCGCGGGTGTAGTAATTGTCAGCAATGGCCTGCCTCTGGCGGAGGGCCTGGGGGAATACTTCGCCTTCGGCCCACTGGGCGCGTTTACCTTTGCGGGCAGGTTTTTCCTGCTGTTCGCTGCTGGTGCCATGTTCGGCCGGGTCATGGGAGACAGTCACGCAGCGTCCAGTATCGCCCTCGCCATGGTCCGTAAACTGGGACCAAGCCGTGCGCTGTGGATTACGGTGCTGGCAACGGCACTGCTCACCTACGGCGGTGTGGTGGTGTTTGTCGTGATTTTCGCCATGTATCCACTGGGCATCAAACTGCTGCAGCAGGCCAATATTCCCAAGAGACTGTTCTGTGCCGCCCTCGCACTCGGCGCGGGGACATTCACACTGACCGCACTGCCTGGCACCCCGTCCATCCACAACGTCATCTCCTCTGTTGCATTGGGCACCGACCTGTTCGCTGGCGGCTGGCTCGGCATTCTGGCCAGCGCCCTGATGTTCGGCCTGGGCATGTGGTATCTGGAAAGTCAGCGCCTGCGGGCCACCGCGAATGGCGAGGGCTTTGTCGCCGGGCCGCGTGACCGGCACCTCGCCGAGGACCCCGGCGAAGCGAGCTACCCGCACTGGACACTGGCACTGCTGCCACCGGTTCTGGTCCTGGGGGCAATCCTGCTCCCGCGGATGCTCACCGCATTCCTGGGGGAGGGCGACAGCAGCGCCTACACGCTGCTGGCTTTCGCCAATGCACAGCCCGTGATCTGGCCCAGCCTGGCGCTGTTTGCCGGCACCCTGCTGACCGTGCTCATGTTCCCGGCAGTACGTCGCCACGCCCTGCACAGTATCGGCGAGGGCACGCAGGATGCCATCATCCCGCTCATCAATACCGCCGCCGTGATCGGTTTCGCCGGCGTGGTCACGCAAACCCAGGGCTTTGCCCAGTTCACTGGCGTCATGCTGGACTCCAGCCTGCCTCCGCTGCTGTCCATGTTCACCTCCATCAGTGTGATTTCAGCCATCACGGGGTCTGCCTCGGGCGGCCTGCAGATATTCATGTCCACCATGGCAGAGGGCTACCTGAACATGGGCATCGCGCCGGCGACACTGCACCGCCTCGCCACGATCGCCGCCGGTGGCTTCGACTCCCTGCCCCACTCGGGAGCCGTGGTCGCCACGCTGACCATCACCGGGCTGACGCACCGCGAAGCCTACCGCGACATGGGTGTTGTCACGGTCGTGATACCGGTGCTGGCGGTGCTCACCTGTATGGCCGTCGCCAGCCTCTGGTAGACGTGGCCAGGCAAACTGTTGGGCACAAAAAAGGGCGCCGAAGCGCCCTTGTCCCGGTGCTTGCGGGTCAGCCCTCGTCGGAGGAGGTGCCGCTTTCAGCATCGGCGCCGGCATCGTCTTCAAGCAATTCCTTGATGGACAGCTTGATACGGCCGCGCTGGTCGACATCCAGCACCTTCACTTCCACTTCCTGGCCTTCCTTCAGGTAGTCGGACACGTTCTCGACGCGCTGGTGGGCGATCTGCGAGATGTGTACCAAACCATCCTTGCCCGGCAGGATGTTGACGAAGGCACCGAAATCAACAATGCGCGCGACGGTGCCCTTGTAGACTGCACCCACTTCGGCTTCGGCCGTGATCTCTTCAATCATGGCCACCGCCTTGTCGCGGGCCGCCTTGTCCTGACCGAAGACGCGGACCGTGCCGTCATCGTCGATATCAACGGTAGCACCCGAGGCCTCGGTGATGGCGCGAATGGTCGCACCGCCCTTGCCGATAATGTCGCGGATCTTGTCGGAATCGACTTTCAGGGTGAGCATGCTCGGCGCGTTGTCCGAGAGCACCTGACGTGGCTCGGCCAGCACAGCGTTCATCTGGCCAAGGATATGCAGGCGAGCCTGTTGCGCCTGCTGCAGGGCAATCTCCATGATCTGCTCATTGATACCTTCGATCTTGATATCCATTTGCAGGGCGGTGATACCCGCTGCCGTACCGGCAACCTTGAAATCCATATCGCCCAGGTGATCTTCGTCACCCAGGATATCGGTCAGTACCGCGAACTGGTTGCCGTCCTTGACCAGGCCCATGGCGATACCGGCCACCGGCGCGCTCAGTGGCACACCAGCCGCCATCATGGCCATGGAGCCCACACACACCGAGGCCATCGAGCTGGAGCCGTTGGATTCGGTAATCTCCGACACCACACGGATGGTGTAGGGGAAGTCCTCGCTGTTCGGCAGCACAGCGGCCAGGCCGCGGCGCGCCAGGCGTCCGTGGCCTATTTCGCGACGGCTGGTGAAGCCCACGCGGCCCGCTTCACCTACCGAGTAGGGAGGGAAGTTATAGTGCAGCATGAAGGGATCACGGCGCTCGCCTTCCAGTGCGTCGATGATCTGTGAGTCCCGGGTCGAGCCCAGGGTAACCGCACCAATAGCCTGGGTCTCGCCACGGGTGAACAGCGCAGAGCCGTGCACCTTGGGCAGGATATCGGTTTCGCAGGCAATGGCCCGCACGGTGCGTGTATCACGACCGTCAATACGCGGTTCGCCAGCGAGGATACGCTTGCGCACCAGGTTCTTCTCGACGGCCTTGAAGACGTCCTTGATGTCGTCCTCGGACGGCCCGCCCTCAACGGCCAGGGCCGCCACACAGGCCTTGCGCACCTCGGCAACGCGCTCGTAACGCAGCGCTTTTTCGGTGATACGGTAGGCCTCGCCCAGCTCCGCCTTGACCTGTGCCTCAACGGCAGCGGTGAGCTCTTCATTCACCGCCGGCGGCTGCCAGTCCCAACGCGGCTTGCCGGCTTCGGCAGCCAGATCGCGAATGGCCTGGATCACCACCTGCATTTCCTGGTGGGCAAACAGTACGGCACCCAGCATCTGGTCTTCCGACAGCTCCTTCGCTTCAGACTCGACCATCAGTACCGCATGCTCGGTGCCTGCCACAACCATGTCCAGCTTGCTGTCCTTCAGCTGGTCATAGGTGGGGTTGAGCATGTAGCCGGTGCTCTCGTTGAAGCCGACGCGCGCGCCGCCAATCGGGCCATTGAACGGGCAGCCGGAAATGGCCAGCGCCGCCGAGGTACCGATCATCGCAGGTATATCGGGATCGATGTGCTTGTCCGCAGACATCACCGTGCAGATCACCTGCACTTCATTCATGAAGCCATCGGGAAACAGCGGCCGGATGGGGCGGTCGATGAGTCGTGAGGTAAGGGTTTCCTTTTCGCTGGGGCGTGCTTCGCGCTTGAAGAAGCCGCCGGGGATCTTGCCGACCGCGTAAGCCTTTTCCGTGTAGTGCACGGCAAGGGGGAAGAAGGGCTGGCCCGGCTTGGCGCTTTTTTCCGCCACAACCGTAACCAGAACCGAGGTGTTTTCGACGGTAACCAGAACCGCGCCGGTTGCCTGCCTGGCAATACGACCCGTTTCCAGGGTGACTGTCTGGCCACCGTACTGGAAGGTCTTTCTAACTGGATTCACATTATTTCTCCAATGCTGAATATGACAACCGGGGCACAGGGCCCCGGTATGTGGTACCGCTTATCGACGCAGACCCAGTCGCTTGATCAGCTCGGCGTAGCGCGTCACATCCTTGCGCTTCAGGTAATCCAGCAGCTTGCGACGCTGGTTTACCATGCGGATCAGGCCGCGGCGTGAGTGGTGATCGTGCTTGTGCGCCTGGAAGTGGTCCTGCAGCTGGATAATGTTGGCTGTCAGCAACGCGACCTGAACTTCGGGCGATCCGGTATCACTCTCGCTCGTCTGGTACTCTTTTACGATTTCTGCTTTTTTTGCAGCTTCTAAAGCCATGTCTGTTTCCTCTCAAGTAATCTGCGTGTTCCACCCGCTTTTACACAGCCCGGTGGAGATCAATAAAAAGAGCCTGTCCGTGCAGATTTACAGACAGGTTCGCGTCACCTCCCGGTGACTATCAGGCGACGCGGCGCAACGCGCCCATCGTCCAATATCTCGCCTACCCCCAGAAACTCGCCGGTTTCCAGAGCGACGCGCACCATACCATTGTGGGGCGCATTTGGCACCATGACCGGTTGCCCCTGGCGCAGGTAATACCCGCCTGACTCGGTCAGCCGCACCGTCGGCAACGCGTCCAGTGCCGTATCCGCGGGCAGCAATAACGCGTCCATATCCGCCAGGCGCTCGGCGTCTTTCAATGCCTCCAGCGCGGCCAGCGTGACGCATCGGTCCAGCCCGAACGGGCCTGCCCGGGTGCGCCGCAGCGCACTCACATAGCCACCGCAGCCCAGGGCGGTGCCCAGGTCCTCGGCAATCGAGCGCACATAGGTGCCTTTACTGCACTCGAGGGCCACATCGACCTCCGCCCGTTCGCCCGGGCGGAAATCCAGTAATTCCAGCCGGTGTATCACCACCGGCCGCGCTGCGCGCTCCACTTCCTGGCCTTTGCGCGCCAGTTTGTAGAGCGGCTGTCCGCCGTGCTTCAGCGCCGAATACATCGACGGCACCTGCTCAATCGCGCCGCGAAAGGCGCCCAGCGCCTCCTCCACCTGCTCACGCGTGAGGGCACTGGCGTCGGCCGCGGCCAGCACCTCGCCCTCGGCATCGCCGGTACTGCGCTGCTCCCCGAGCACAAACGTGCTGGCATAGGCCTTGTCGGCGTCCAGCAGGTACTGGGAGAACTTCGTCGCCTCGCCAAAGCACAGGGGCAGTACCCCGGTCGCCAGCGGGTCCAGGCTGCCGGTGTGCCCCGCCTTGGCGGCGAAGTACAGGCGCTTGGCACGCTGCAATGCCTGGTTGGAGCTCAGCCCCGCAGGCTTGTCCAGCAACAGTATTCCATCCAGCGGGCGACCTTTACGCTGACGGCCCACTAGGATGCGTCGCCCGGCTCGTCGTCGCGCAGACCCAGGGCCCGGTCCGCCTGCTCCGCACGCCGAATGAGGTCTTCCATATCCCGTCCGCGACCCACGCTGCTGTCGAAATAGAAGCGCAGCTGCGGAACGCTGCGCATATTGCTGTCGCGGGACAGTTGGCTGCGCAGATACCCCGCCGCCTTGTTCAGCACCTCCGCGGCTTCACGCGCCTCGTCGGCACAGTCGCTACCCAGGCGCGTGAAATACACTTTCGCGTGCCCCAGGTCGCGGCTCACGTCCACGCCCGTGATGCTCACCATCCCGATCCGCGGATCGCGCAGTTCCTGCTGGATCTGCTGTGCCAGTTCGCGCTGCAGGTAATCTGCAACCCGCTGGGTCCGACTGTATTCCTTCGCCATAACAGGGCCGCCTACAGAGTGCGGGCAAACTCCTTGACTTCATACACTTCGATCAGGTCGCCGGGCTTGACGTCGTTGTAGTTCTTGACGCCGATACCGCACTCCATGCCGTTGCGCACTTCACTGGCATCGTCCTTGAAGCGACGCAATGACTCCAGCTCGCCCTGGTAGATGACCACGTTGTCACGCAGCACGCGAATCGGGCGTGAACGGTAGACCGTGCCCTCGATGACCATGCAGCCGGCGATCGCACCGAATTTCGGCGAGCGGAATACATCGCGCACTTCGGCAATACCGAGGATTTCCTCGCGCATTTCCGGCGCCAGCATCCCGGTGAGGGCCTGCTTCACATCGTCGATAAGATCGTAGATGACGTTGTAGTAACGCAGATCCACGCCCTCGTTTTCCACCAGACGACGGGCGGACGCATCGGCGCGCACGTTGAAGCCAAACACCACGGCGCCCGACGTGATCGCCAGGGTGATGTCGGTTTCCGCGAGGCCGCCGACGCCGCCTGACACAATGTTCACCTGTACTTCGTCGTTGCCGAGATCCAGCAGGGCGGTCTGGATCGCTTCCAGGGAGCCGCGCACATCGGCCTTGACCACGACGTTCAGCGTCTTCTTCTCGCCAGCCGTCATGCTCTCGAACATGTTATCGAGCTTGGCGGCCTGCTGACGCTGCAGCTTGCTGTCGCGCGTCTTTTCCTGACGGAACTGCGCCACTTCACGGGCGCGCTTCTCGCTCTCCACCACGGCGAACAGGTCACCGGCATCCGGGGTACCGTCGAGACCGAGGATTTCGACCGGAATACTCGGCCCGGCCTCGGTGATGTTCTTGCCATTCTCGTCCAGCATGGCGCGCACCCGGCCGTACTGCAGGCCTGCCAGCACGATATCACCCTGGCGCAGGGTGCCGCTCTGGATCAGCAGCGACGCCACGGGCCCACGGCCCTTGTCCAGCCGCGATTCGATCACGATGCCCTGCGCCGGTACGTCACGCGGCGCCTGCAACTCGAGCACCTCAGCCTGCAACAGGATCGCGTCAAGCAGGTTGTCCACGCCGTCACCCGTGTGGGCAGACACCTCGATGAACTGCGTGTCACCACCCCAGTCCTCGGGGATCACGTCCTTGGCCGCCAGCTCGCTCTTCACACGGTCCGGGTCCGCACCTTCCTTGTCCATCTTGTTGATGGCCACGATCAGGGGCACTTTCGCCGCCTTGGCATGCTGTACGGCTTCCTCCGTCTGCGGCATCACGCCATCGTCAGCCGCCACCACGAGGATCACGATGTCCGTGCTCTTCGCACCGCGGGCGCGCATGGCGGTAAACGCCGCGTGACCGGGGGTGTCGAGGAAGGAAATCATGCCGTGGCCGGTTTCCACGTGGTAGGCGCCGATGTGCTGGGTAATACCGCCCGCCTCACCGGAGGCCACCTTGGCCTTGCGGATATAGTCGAGCAGCGATGTCTTGCCGTGGTCGACGTGGCCCATCACCGTGACCACCGGGGCGCGCGGCTCCAGGGTACCCTCGTGCTGTGCCAGCGTCTCTTCCAGCTTCTCTTCCAGGGCGTCGGCACTGATCAGTTTCGGCTTGTGCCCCATCTCCTCGACCACCAGGATCGCGGTGTCCTGGTCGATCATCTGGTTGATGGTCGCCATCACGCCGAGCCTCATCAACTCCTTGATCACTTCACCGGCTTTGACTGACATCTGCTGCGCCAGACCGCCGACCGAGGTCATGTCAGCCAGCTCAACTTCGTGCATCTTCTTCTCTGTGGGCATCTCGAATCCGTGTTTACCGTGTTCCGCATGGGAACCACCACGCATCTTCTTGCGCCCGCCGCGGCGCCGCATCATGCCGGACTCAGCCGCTTCGAGGTCAGACAGTGACAGGTTGTGGCCGCGCTGCTTGCCACGACCACCCGGTGAGCTGCGGTCAAGTCTGCCGCGCGCTGCCTTCTTGCGCTGTTCTTCGGTCTGCGGTGCCGGCGCATCGTGCAGGCGCTTGGGACGCTTCGCCGCGGCCTCTTTCTCCCGCTCGACTTTTGCCGCGGCTTCCGCCTTGACGCGTTCTTCCTCGGCCTTGCGGGCTTCCATGGCCGCCTTGCGGGCCTCGGCCTCGGCCGCTTCGCGTGCCATACGCCGCTCCGCCGCACGCTGCCGCAGGATCTCCGGATCCAGGTCTTTTTCGTCTTCCGGCTCGGGTTCCGGCACAGACGCCGCTGCCGCTGCGACAGCCGCTTCTTCCTCGGCCGCCGCCGCTTCGCGGGCCGCCTTTTCCGCTGCCTCCGCATCCGCTGCCGCCTTGGCCTCGGCGGCTTTGCGCTCGGCCTCTGCCGCCGCAGCTGCTTCCAGCTTGGCCGCATCCTGCATTTCGGAGTCGGCATCCGAGGCGTCGCGCTTGACGTAGGTGCGCTTCTTGCGCACTTCAACGTTCACCGTCTTCTTGCCCTGCGAACCGGACGTTCTCAGCGTGCTGATCGTCTTGCGCTTGAGGGTGATGCGCTTGGGCGCTGCCGTGGATTCGCCATGGCTGCGCTTCAGATAGGTCAGCAGCGTCTGCTTGTCCTCTTCCGACACAGCTTCACTCGCCGCCGAGTGAGGCAGGCCCGCTTCCTTCATTTGCGTCAGCAAACGATCAACGGGCGCTCCCACTGTTTCCGCGAGCTGCTGTACTGTCACTTGCGCCATGCAAAATTCTCCTTAATCCCGTGAAACCCTGATGCCTAGAGTGGAACCGCCTGTACTGGCCTATTCACTCTCCTCGGCAAACCAGGGTGCGCGCGCTGTCATGATCAGCTCTCCGGCGCGCTCCTCGGTCATTTCCGGAATATCCATCAGGTCATCGACACCCTGTTCCGCGAGATCTTCCATGGTGATCACACCGCGGCTGGCCAACACAAAGGCCAGGTGACGATCCATACCGTCCATCTCCAGCAGGTCCTGCGCGGGCTCGTTGGCGCCGAGCTGCTCCTCCGACGCAATCGCCTGGGTCAGCAGCGCATCCTTGGCGCGCGCACGCAGTTCCTCAGCGATCTCATCATCGAAGCCGTCGACGGCGGTCATCTCTTCCAGCGGCACGTAGGCCACCTCTTCCAGCGTGGTAAAGCCCTCTTCAACGAGGATTTCAGCAACCTCCTCGTCGATATCCAGCTGCTCGACGAACATCTGGATGACCTGCCCCGCCTCGGCCTCGTGCTTCTCGGCGGCTTCTTCATTGCTCATGACATTGATGGTCCAGCCAGTCAGCTCACTGGCCAGCCGCACGTTTTGCCCGGAGCGGCCAATCGCCTGTGCCAGGTTGTCTTCCGCTACCGCGACGTCCATGGTCCCGCTGTCTTCATCGACAACAATGGATTCGACCTCCGCCGGCGACATGGCGTTGATTACCAGCTGCGCGGGGTTATCGTCCCAGAGGATGATATCCACGCGTTCGTTGTCCAGCTCGTTGGATACCGCCTGCACTCGCGACCCCCGCATACCGACGCAGGCGCCGACCGGGTCGATACGCTGGTCATTGGTTTTGACCGCAATCTTGGCCCGCGAGCCGGGGTCGCGCGCGGCGGCCTTGATCTGGATAACCTCTTCAGCAATTTCCGGCACTTCAATCTTGAACAGCTCAATGAGCATTTCAGGACAGGAACGGCTCAGCATCAGCTGCGGGCCGCGGGTTTCCGCACTGATCTCGCGCAGGATGGCACGCACCCGATCGTTCACGCGGAACGTTTCGCGGCCGACCAGCTGATCCCGGGGCAGCAGGCCCTCGGCATTGTTGCCGAGATCCACGATCACGTTGTCGCGTGTCACTTTCTTGACTGTACCCGCAACGAGCTCGCCCACGCGCTCACGATACAGCTCGACGACCTGCGCGCGCTCGGCATCGCGCACGCGCTGCACGATGACCTGTTTGGCGGTCTGCGCCGCAATGCGCCCGAAGCCCACGTTTTCGACCGCTTCTTCATAGATGTCGCCGGGCTTCAGCGCCGGGTCTTTCTCGATGGCTTCTTCCGTGGTGAACTGGGTGCCCAGCAGTGCCATTTCGTCGTCGGGAACCACCAGCCAGCGGCGCACGGTGACGTAATCGCCCGTCTTGCGGTCGATGGTCACCTCGATGTCGGCATCCTCGTCGTAGCGCTTCTTGGTCGCTGTCGCCAGCGCCAGCTCGATCGCCTCGAAAATGATGTCCTCGGACACGCCCTTTTCGTTCGAGACGGCCTCAGCCACCATCAGGATTTCTTTAGTCATTCGTAGCCTCGTCAGTTACGCTGGCCGCACCCTCGATGCGGGGATGAACACGCGCCTTGTCCACGGCGCTGTAAGGCAACAGGTATTCATGGTCATCTACAAGCACCACAACGTCCTCGCCCTCGATACCTTGCAAAATACCCTTGAAATTGCGGCGCCCCTCGAAAGGCCGGCGCAAACGCAATTCGACCCACTCGCCAAAAAACGGCGGGAACTGCTCAAGGCGAAACAGCAGGCGATCAACACCTGGCGAAGACACCTCAAGCGTGTACTCACCGGTAATCGGGTCTTCAACATCCAGCACGGCGCTCACCTGCGCGCTGACTGCGGCACAGTCGTCCACGGTCACCCCCGACTGCGCGTCGATGTACACGCGCAATACACTGTGCTTGCCCTGGGCGGCATACTCGATGCCCCAGAGGTCAAAGCCGAGGGCGACCACTGTGGGTTCCAGCAGCGCCTGTAATTCCTGTTGCCTGGCCGTCAATCCGACTCCACTTCCGCCAGCGGCGGTTAACCTTGCGAATACACCACAAACATTTTTCGCAGATACGAAAAAGCCCCATGAAGGGGCTTTGACGAAACGTGCCGCCAATTCGGAGCGGACGACACGTATGTTGGTAGCGGGGGCCGGATTTGAACCGACGACCTTCGGGTTATGAGCCCGACGAGCTACCAGGCTGCTCCACCCCGCATCAAAACTTCCTCGACTTGAAGGCCCCTTGGCACTTCACAGTGGGCCAAACCAACGTTACCGACCCAAATTCGAGGCTGTGCATTATAGGTATCAGGGCCCTCCCGGTCAACAGCCCCGCAAAGAAAAAAGCCCTGTTTCGACGCCCCCGCTGGCCACCGGGGGGCGTATCACGACGACGGCGCGCCCGCGCCGGCCTGCGGCATTTGCAACAACTCCAGATACAGGGGGAAGCCGGGGCACTCCAGATAAGCAAACACCGTGTCGCTGTTCCAGCGCTTGTACCAGAACGGGGTGTATCCCAGCCGGGCGAGTTCGTTTATCCAGTGGTCCGTGTCCTCGACACGGAAGCGCAGATGGTGCATACCCTCCCGTCCCGACTCGATAAATTCGCTGTGCGGGCTGACACCCGACTGCCACTCGATCAACTCGATTTCCACATCACCACTGCGGCCGAACCCCAGCCGCAGTTGCACGTCTTCGGTGCGGCCGCGAAATTCCGCACCGGCCACCGAGCCATCCATAAAGGAGAACGGACCAAACACCGGGTCGAAGCGGTCGACCCAGGCATCCATATCCTTTACCACAAATCCGATCTGGTCGATCGGCGGCAGACCGAGAGCCTGCAGACGCTGGTCGTGCGACATCGTTTTCTTCTCCGGACAGTGCAGCAACATGGATACTCGATGGTATTTTTGCTTGCCATCGCAATCAAGGCCTATTTAGCATGGCCGGACACACCCGCTTTCACCGGACGCGTCCACCGAGCGGTGAACCGGCACCAAAATTACCGACACAGGAGCGCGACAAGCGCCATGACCCACACCCTGCGTATCGACGACCTTCGCGCCCCGCAACTGACCGAGGTGCAGCGCGCCGCCCTCGACTGGGCCGCGCAACAGCCGCTGGAATTCACGGAAAGCGCAGTACTCGACGCGGCACGCCGTCGCACCGGGCTCAGCGACTTCGGGCCCGAGGATTTCCGGGAGCGCCTGCAGTTGCTGCTGGACGAATGGGGCCAGGATGCCGAGATGACCGCCAGCCAGCGTCTCAACCTGTTCGGCTATCTGGTGCGCTACGCCAGCAACCGGTTGCTGCTGCAGCAGGCCTGGCAGCAGCACCCGGAAGCGCTGGCGCAGCCCATCGAGCGCCCCATTATCGTCGCCGGGCTCCCACGCTCCGGCACCACCCACCTGCTCAACCTGCTCGCGGCGGACTCCCGGTTTCGCTCGTTACCGCTCTGGGAGTCCTACGAGCCGGTCCCCCTGCCCGGGGAGGCCACTCTGGCAGACGGCACTGACCCGCGAATGCGGCGCTGCGCCGAGGCCTGGGAGGGCATGCAGGCCGTCACACCCCTGCTGGCGGCCATGCACCCGATGAACCCGGAGCATATCCACGAAGAGCTGGAACTGATGGGCCCGGACTTCGCCTCCTACAATTTCGAGTGGCTCGCCCCCAGCCCGCGCTGGCGCGACCACTACTACGCGCATGACCAGACGCCACACTACCGCTACATGCGCGATGTACTGAAACTGTTGCAGTGGTACCGGGGACCGGATCGCTGGGTACTCAAATGCCCGCAGCATCTGGAGCAGTTGCCCGTACTACAAGCGGTGTTTCCCGACGCCACTTACGTGATAACACACCGCGACCCGGTGGCTGTTATCCAGTCGGCAGTCACCATGCTTGCCTACGGCTATCGGATGAGCCGTACCCGCATCGACACAGGGGCAATCGTCGACTACTGGGCTGACCGCGTGGAGCACCTGCTGCGGGCCTGCGTGCGCGACCACGCAGCCCTGCCGCCAGCGCAAACCATCGATGTCCCGTTCCACGAGTTCATGGCGGACGACCTGGGCATGGTGGAGAAAATCTACGCCTGCGCGGACGTCGAGTTGACAACTCAGGCGCGCGCCGAGATGCAGGCGTTCATCGCCGCGCACCCGCGGGGCAAGGAGGGCCGGGTGCTCTACAACCTGAAAGAGGATTTCGGCGTAGACCCGGAGGCCCTGCGTGAGCGCTTCAGCTTCTATTTCCAACAGTTTCCTGCGCGCGCAGAGCGCGGCTAACGCTGGCAGTCCACCATCACCTTGACGGCCTCGTTGGGGTTGCTGGCCACCGCAAAGGCCTGCTCAAACGCACTCAGTGGAAAGCGGTGGCTGATCAGGGCGCTGGCGTTAACGCGGCCCGAGGCCAGCATATCGATCACCGCCGGAAACTCATCCGGGTAGGCCATTGAACCGCTGATGCGCAGCTCTCGCGCCAACACCGAGAGCAGGTCGATCTGCGCGGGCGCCTTGTGCACACCCACCACCGTAAGCCGACTGCGAAAGCGCGCCAGTTGCACACACTGCTCGAACACCGCACCGACGCCGGTGGCCTCAATCAGCACATCGATATCCGGCAGCGTCTGGCCCAGGTACTGCACGCTGCCAAATTCCGCGCACAGGCGCGCCGCCAGCCCATCATCCCCGGCAGGCACGGCCGTGGCGCCCAGCGCCCGGGCCAGCGCCAGCCGTCGCTCGCTGCGGTCCACCACCACACAGTGGTCCAGCCCGAGGTAGCGCGCGACCAGCAGGACACCGAGACCGATCGGTCCCGCACCGAAAATCACCAGCTTGTCGCCCGCCGACAGCTCACTCCGGTTGGTGGCGTGCATGGCAACAGACAGCGGCTCAACCAGCGCACCCTCTTCGTCGCTGAGGCTGTCGGGCAACCTGAAGAGAATACCGTTATCCCGGCTGACACCGCGCACCAGCAGCAGGGGCGCAAACCCGCCCTCCGCACCCCCGTTGCCGATGGCATTCCCGCCCGCTGTCGGGTTCACCACCACCCGATCGCCCGGGGCAAATCCCTGCACACGGCTGCCCACCCGCTCGACCACAGCGGCCAGCTCATGTCCCAGCGGCATGGGCAGGGGATAGCCCGGTAGGCCGCCCATCGCCGTATACCCAAGGTCAGACCCGCAGATGCCACACTGCTGCACCGCAACGAGCACATCGTCCGGGCCGGGTTCCGGTGCGGCTACGGCATCCAGCGACAGCTGGCCGGGGGCATGTATACGTACCAGGGGCAACTCGACCATACAGGGTCTCCAGCGTTTGGGGTGGGGTTCAACCGCGCAGTGGGCGCATGATGCGTTTCTCGAAGTCTTCCATAAAACGCTTCTTGGCATCCAGCGTCGAGCGCTTGCCGAGGACGTAACTGAAAGGCAGGTTGACCGCCGACGTCATGCCCGCCTGCTCAAGACGCTGTAGCGTGGCAACCTCCAGCGGCGTGGTCAGACCGACAATGGTTTCAAAGGGCTCCGCACTGCGCCCGGCTTCCGCGCGCAGTGCGCGCAAGCGTGCCATCAGCGCCGGGACTTCATCCGGGTGGTTGCCGGCGCCGATCCAGCCATCGCCGCGCACCGCCGCGCGGCGCAGGGCAGCCTCATTGGCGCCGCCTACAAAGACAGGCACGTTGTGTCCCGGTGCAGGCTCAATACACAGCCGCGGAAACGGGAACAGGGGCCCGTCGTGTTCAACCATGCCGCCCTGCCAGAGCTTGTGCATGACATCGATCATCTCATCCATACGCTGACCGCGGCCCTGAAACGGCACGCCGTAGATGTCGAACTCATCCTTCATCCAGCCCGCGCCGATACCGAGCGCGAAGCGGCCGCCGCTGAAGATATCCAGTGAGCCGGTGGCCTTCGCCACCTCGAAGGGGTTGCGCAGGGGCAGCACGAAAATCGAGGTCGTGAAGTGCAGCCGCCGGGTCGCGGCAGCCATGAAGGCCGTGCTCACCCAGCAGTCGGGGTAAGGCGCATCCGCCGTCATCGGCGCCACGCCGTTCTCCGAGTAGGGGTACGGTGTTTTCACCTCTTCGGGGAATACCGCGTGGTCGGCATTGAACACGCCGTGGAACCCCAGTTCCTCGGCAAACTGTGCCAGTGGTACCAGCTGCTCCGGTTCAGTCCAGACCAGCGCCTGCCAGAATTTCATGCCCCTGCTCCTTTGCTGCGCAAGAGCACCATGCTAACCCAGCGACCGCGCCACACGCGGAAACCGTTACGGCATATTCCGTGTTTGATGCATAGTTAAACCAGCATCGCAGCGGGGCAGCCGCGGGGGCGGCGGCGCGCCACCCTAGGCAGCGACAGGGGCCATCACCGTCTGGTCTATGCGGCCGAAAATGCTGTGGCCGGCTGCATCATTCATCTCAATGCATACCCGGTCACCGAACTGCATGAACGCAGTCGCGGGCTGGCCGTCACGCAGGGTTTCAATCATCCGCAACTCGGCGATACAGCTATAGCCCAGGCCACCTTCCGCCACCGGCTTGCCCGGTGACCCATCGGCACCCTTATTGGAGACCGTTCCCGAACCGATGATGGTGCCCGCACACAACGGGCGGGTCTTCGCGGCATGGGCGATGAGGGTGGGAAAATCAAACGTCATATCCACCCCGGCGTTCGCCTCGCCGAAACGCTCGCCGTTATAGCGCACGCTCAGCGGCAGGTGCAGCCGGCCACCATCCCAGGCCGCGCCCAGTTCGTCCGGCGTGACACACACCGGGCTGAAGGCGCTGGAGGGCTTGGACTGGAAGAATCCAAAGCCCTTGCCCAGCTCCGCCGGAATGAGGTTGCGCAGGGAGACATCGTTGACCAGCATGATCAGGCGGATAGCTGCGCCGGCCTGAGCCGGACTGGCGCCCATGGGCACATCGCCCGTCACCACCGCCACCTCGCCTTCGAAATCGATGCCCCAGGCGGGGTCGTCCATCACGATCGGGTCCCGCGGCCCCAGAAAGCTGTCCGAACCACCCTGGTACATCAGCGGGTCGCTCCAGAAACTCTCGGGCATCTCAGCGCCCCGCGCCTTGCGCACCAGTTCCACATGGTTCACGTAGGCCGAGCCGTCCGCCCATTGGAAAGCCCGAGGCAGGGGAGAAGCGCAGGCAGCCTGGTCAAACGCAGCGCCCTCACCTTCGTTGACCCGCGCCGACAAGGCCGACAGCGCGGGCTGGTGCTGTGCCCAGTTGTCGAGCGCCTGCTGCAGGGTCATGCCTGCCGCCAGGCAGCGCTGCAGGTCACGGGATACCACCACAAGTGCGCCATCGCGACCTTCACGCAGGGATGCCAGTTTCATCGATTCTCTCCGAGCTCACGTTCATGCAACCACGCCGCATGACGCGGCGCGCGCCGGGTGCGGGACCACTCTTCGATCATATCGGGCGCCACCGCGCGCAAGCGATCGAGGTCACCCGGTTGCGCAATATTGGCGGCCAGCTCCAGCCGGTGGCCGTTGGGATCAAAGAAATAAATGGAGCGGAAGATGCCGTGGTGCGTGGGCCCGACCACCGCGATACCCTGCCGCTCGACCTCGCGTTTGGCGGCCAGCAAGGCCTCCTCACTCTCCACTTCGAAGGCAATGTGCTGCACCCACTCCGGTGTATTGCCGTCGCGCCCCATCGGCGGCGAGTTCGGCAACTCGAAAAACGCCAGCACATTACCCATGCCGGCATCGAGGAATACGTGCATGTACGGGTCCGGCTCGCGGGTGGAGGGCACCTCGTCCTCGGCAATGGCCAGGAGCAGCTGCATGTTCAGCACACGGCGGTAGAATTCCACGGTTTCCCGGGTATCGTTGCAGCGATACGCAACATGATGAATACGGCGGATCTGCATGGCGCCTCCTCACCCGGCCTGGGTGACGTTGAGTACACCGCGGGCGAGCTGGTCGCGCTCGATGGACTCGAACAGCGCCTTGAAGTTCCCCTCACCAAACCCGTCGTCATCCTTGCGCTGGATGAACTCGAAAAACATGGGTCCCAGCAGGTTGGCAGAGAAAATCTGCAGGAGGAGCCGCGGGCTGCCGCCTTCGGTGCTGCCGTCGAGAAGAATACCCCGCGACTGCAACTCCGCCACCGGCTCTCCGTGACCCGGCAGGCGCCCTTCCAGCATCTCGTAGTAGGTGGCCGGGGGGGCGGTCATAAAGGTCATGCCTGCCGCCTGCAGTCGGTCATAGCAGGCGAGGATGTCGTCGCAGGCCAGGGCAATATGCTGTATCCCCTCGCCGTTGTAGGCCATCAGGAACTCCTCGATCTGGCCACCACCGCGGGACTCCTCGTTCAGCGGGATGCGGATCTTGCCATCCGGTGCCGTCATGGCTTTCGACAAGAGGCCTGTGTGCTCACCCTCGATATCGAAGTAGCGTATTTCCCGGAATCCGAACAGCTCCTCATAATACCGGGCCCAATAGGCCATGCGACCGCGATACACGTTGTGGGTGAGGTGGTCCAGGGTGTGAAAGCCGAGGCCCGCGGGCTTCCTGTCTGCGCCGGGCACCCAGTGAAAATCGATGTCATAAATGCTCTGCCCTTCCGCGTAGCGGTCAATCAGGTAGAGAATCGCGCCACCGATGCCGCGGATGGCGGGCAGGCGCAGTTCCATCGGGCCGGTTTCCACCGTAACCGGCTGCGCGCCTTTCTCCAGTGCCCGGTTGTAGGCCAGCGTTGCGTCCTGCACGCGAAACGCCATGCCGCAGGCCGACGGTCCATGTTCGCGAGCGTAGTACCAGGCGTGACTTCCTGGCTGGTAGTTGGTCAGGAAGTTGACATCACCCTGCCGCCACAGCGCCACATCCTTGCTGCGATGCCGGGCCACGCAGGTGAAGCCCATGGATTCAAACACCGGCTCCAGCACGCCCGGCGCGGGTGCCGTGAATTCGACGAACTCGAACCCATCCAGGCCCATGGGGTTCTCGAACAGATCTGACATGGTGTGCCTCCCGGTGCTGCAGCCGCGAAATCGCCAACCGCTACCGAGTATAGGCACAGGTCAACATAGTTTCAAATGAAACTTTATCACTGCGGGTCTGCTATGCCACCAACGGACCGGTCCGCGTATCCAAACCACGCGGGGGCAACCGCGGTGCGGGACTCGCCCGCCATCGACCCTGCCACTACTCTGCAGACTGGCTTCCACAGCGAGATCACCATGCCATTGAACACCACCACGCGATCGATTCTGCAACTGGGCGCGGCACTGTGCCTCGGCCTGACACAGGCCGCCGCGCACGTTGCGGCAACCCCCTCAGCGGCCGCGCAGCGTACCCAGGCGTTCTTCGGGGAGCTCCATGTGCACACCATGAACTCCCCCGACGCGTTCATGCTGAACGTGAGGACGACACCCGATGATGCCTACCGCTTTGCGCGGGGCGAGGCCATCCCCCACATCAGCGGCGTAACCATCCGGCTGCGTGCGCCACTCGATTTCGTCGCCATCACCGACCACTCCGAGTACATGGGCATATTGCCGCGCCTGTTCGAGCCCCAGGGCGCGCTGGCGGGCCTGCCGATTGCCGCCCGCCTGTCTGACGAGGACCCGGAGCGACGGCAGGCCGCTGTGCTGGAAGTGCTGATGACCCTGGGCGACAACAACCCCATGCCGGCGCTGGTGGACCAGGCACTGCGCCAGTCCATCTGGCAGGAGTATGTGCGCAGCGCCGAGCGCCACTACCGGCCCGGAGAATTCAGCACCCTGATCGGCTACGAATGGACGTCCTCCGGCGCCCTGGATGAAGTCAACCTGCACCGCAACGTCATCTTCCGCAGCAACCAGGTGCCCGCCCAGCCTTTCTCCAGCTTCGACAGTGTTGAGCCACGCGCGCTCTGGGCCTGGCTGGATGAACAGCGCGCACTCGGCATCGAAGGCATGGCCATTGCGCACAACAGCAACCTGAGCAACGGCCTGATGTTTCCCACCAACGTCGCGTTTGGCGGCGAGGCCATCGATGCGGACTATGCGGCCCTGCGCCAACGCAACGAGCCCCTGGTGGAGATTTCCCAGATCAAGGGCAGCTCGGAAACGCATCCGCTGCTGTCACCCAACGATGAATGGGCCGGCTTCGAACTGCTGGAAGACCTGCTCGGTGGCCGCGGCACCCTGGGCAAGGTGCAGGGAAGCTACGTCCGCGACGCCTGGCTGTCCGGCCTGCTGATGCAGGCGCAGCAGGGCTACAACCCCTACCGTTTCGGCGTGATCGCCGCCAGCGACAGCCACAATGCCGGCTCGCAGGTGGAAGAAGACAACTACCACGGCAAGATCGGCAGCGCCGATGGCACGCCGGAGACACGCCGGGGTGGCAGCTTTATCAACACCCACCACATCAAATACAGCTCGGCGGGACTGGCCGGCGTCTGGGCCACCGAGAATACCCGCGAGGCTCTGTACGATGCGCTGGCGCGGCGGGAGACCTTCGGCACCAGCGGACCGCGCATCAGCGTGCGCTTTTTTGCCGGCGCGGACTGGCCCGCAGATCTGCTTACCCGTCCGGATTGGGTGGAGCAGGCCTACGCGACAGGCGTTGCCATGGGCGGTGAACTCGGGCAGTCCACCGGCGCCGGCCCCGAGTTCCTGCTGTGGGCCGCGAAAGATCCCGGTAGCGCCTGGCTACAGCGGGTACAGATCGTCAAGGGCTGGGTGGAGGACGGCGCAACCCGGGAGACCGTGTTTGATGTCGGCTGTGCGGACGGGCTCAGCCCGGACCCGAGCACCCACCGCTGCCCGGACAACGGCGCTACCGTGTCCCTGGAGACCTGTGAGTATGATCGCCACAAGGGCGATGGTCAGATCGCCGTCCGCTGGCGCGACCCTGGCTTCGATCCGGAGCAACCGGCCTTCTACTACGCCCGCGTGCTGGAGAACCCCACCTGCCGCTGGAGCACCTGGGACAGCCTGCGCACCGGCCTGCCGCTGCCAGAGGAGATCCCCGCCACCCTGCAGGAGCGCGCGTGGACCTCGCCGATCTGGTACCGGCCACCGGCGGCGCACTGACGCCCGGCGCCGGAAGCGCTAACGCTGTACCGGCGCCGGCCGCTGACCGCGCACCAGCTTGCCGGGCAAGGCACCTGTCGCCTCGCCATTGCGGTAGACCGGCACGCCACTGACGAGGGTCGCCACATAACCTTCAGCGCGCTGCACCAGGCGCCGCCCGCCGCCGGGCAAATCGTAAGTGATTTCCGGCACATGCAGGGCCAGCCGGTCAAAATCAATCACGTTGATATCGGCCTTGTAGCCCGGGGCCAGCAGGCCACGATCTTCCAGGCCCATGGTCAGGGCCGTTGCCCGGCTGAGACGGTGCACCAGATCCGGCAGAGCCATACGCCCGTGATCGCGATCGCGCCCCCAGTAGGACAGGGCGAAAGTGGAATAGCTGCCGTCGCAGATGGTCGCCGCGTGGGCCCCGCCGTCGCCCAAACCGGGGAGGACGTCGGGGTGGCGCAGTATTTCACCCACGGCATCAAGGCTGCCGTCGGCGTAGTTGGCCATCGCCAGATACAGCACCATACCGCGCTCACCCTGGACCATGAGATCATAGGCCAATTCCTCCGGAGACACGCCCTGGGCCTTCGCCCGACCGGCGATACTCAGCTCCCAGGGCTGCTCGTAATTGGGCGGATCACCCAGCAGGAATATATGATCAAAGTCGCGCACCATACGCCCCAGAACAAGCGCCGGATCCGGATCCATGGGCTCGGCAATAATCCGGGCGCGACGCTCGGGATCGCGCAGGGCCTGCAGGCGCTCGGCCAGTGGCAGGTCTGCCACTTCCCGGTAGCCAACCGTGGTGTAGAAGGGATTCAGGGTCAACTCCACGCCGAGCATCATGCCAATCGCGCGCGGCATCACCTGGCCCTTGATGGTGATGCCGGCAGCATTGGCGGACTCCAGGTCCTTCAGCAATTGCGGCCAGATATGCGGGCCCGTGTTGCCAGTACCGATCGAGAAAGTCAGCGGACGGCCCGCCGCCTCGGCCAGCTGACGCAGCACACTGACGTCCTTGCCTGGGAGGTGGATATCTTCAACGATCTGGAATACACCCTTGCCCTTGCGCTTGAGGGTTTTCGCCAGCGTCAGCAGCTCCTCGTTGGTGGCCTCGAGGGTGGGGATCGGCTTGCCGTCACTGGAACGGTGGAACAGGGTGCGCGAGGTCGCAATCCCCATGGCGCCAGCATCCAGCGCTTCCTCCAGCAGCGCGCACATGCGCTGGATATCCTCTTCCGTGGCCGGCTCGCGGTCGGCACCGCGCTCACCCATCACATAGACCCGCAGTGCCGCGTGGGGCAGGTAGCCCCCGACATCCATGTCGTATTCCCGCGACGCGATCAGGTCGAGGTACTCTGGAAAGCTCTCCCAGGTCCAGGGCAGGCCCTCCGCCAGCACCGGGTAGGGTATGTCCTCGACCCCGTCCATCAGGCGGATTAGCGCATCGTGGTCAGCTTCACGGCACGGCGCGAAACCCACGCCACAATTGCCGATGATAGCGGTGGTTACACCGTGGCAGGAGGAGGGTTTGAGTCGGCTCTCCCAGGTGACGTGGCCATCATAGTGAGTATGTACATCGACGAAGCCGGGGGTCACCAACAGGCCACTGGCGTCAATCTCCTCGCGGCCGGCAGCGAGGTTATCTCCCACCGCGGCAACCAGACCACCCTTCACCGCCACATCGCACACGCGGCCTTCACTGCCGCTGCCGTCCATGACAGTGCCGCCTCGAATCACCAGATCATAATTAATCATGCTGTCTGCTCCTGCTGCTCCTCTTCAATCACCCTCCCCATTTGCACCGTACCGCGGATGGTACTGCGCTGCACGATACGCACCTCGTCCACCGGGTGCCCGAAGGCCGAGTGCATGGTGCGCCGGTTATCCCAGAGCACGATATCGTTTTCTTCCCAGTCATGGATGTACTGAAACTGTGGTTGCAGGGTGTGCGCAATCAGTTTTTCAAGCAATGCATCGCTTTCGGACTGGGACATGCCGAGCACTGACTGGATATTCAGGGTGCTGACGTTGAGAATGCGCTGCCCCGTCTCCGGATGCACCCAGACCAGGGGATGGGCCACCGGCGGGAAGCGGGGCAGGTTCTTGCTGGTAGGCTGCAGCAGCTTGCCTTTCTGCCGGTTGAAGCGCATGGCGCTCAGATCGGGGCAAAAAACGTACTTCGCCTCCAGCCCCTCGATACGCTGTTTTGTTGCGGCATCCAGCGCTTCCCAGGCCATTGCCGTGTCCAGCCAGCCGGTTTGACCACCGTGCTCGCTCTTCTTCACCATGCGCAGCAAAGCCCCTGCATTCGGTGTGGTGGCAAAAGCGAGATCGGTGTGCCAGGGAATCCGCCCGTAGGTAGGCACACCGTCAAACTCATAGACCGGTCCGGTCAAATCCTTTTCATTGCTGAGCAGGATCAGCTCGGGGTACCCCGGCAGACGAAAATGCTCGATCGGGTGGGGCTCCAGCTCGCCAAAGCAGCGTGACAGCTCCAGCAGCACCTCTGGGGACGTACCCAGGCCACGAAAAAGAATGACCCCCTTGTCCAGCCAGAGTTTCTTCAGTGCCGCCGCAGTATCCGAAGCAACCGGGCCATTGACCTCAAGCCCGATCACCTCGACACCCACACCGCCCGGCAGTGGTTTGTTATCAAATGTCATATCCACATCTCCGTTGGTTTACCTTCATCGACAATGTGCCGCATGTTCGGAGAACCCGCATCAGGCATATGCATTACTCGCTGTGCATATCACGCTTCCGAAATGCGCCATCAGAAGGCCGGCTTTTTCGCAGCCTGCAAAAGATAGATAAACAGCACTGTCGAGATAATGTAGGCCGATACGAGAGTCATCAGCCCCACATCAAACGTTCCGGAGGTATCGTACAGCCACCCCAGTAGAGGCGCAGCACCAAAGGTGAAAGGCATATTGAGCGCCAGGGCCAGGCCCAGGGCCTGACTGAAGCGCTGCGGCTCATACATTTCCGCCAGCCTGCTGCTGATGGCGACTGTCAAGCCACCCCCGCCCAGGCCCATAAGGGCTGCCGCTAACATGGCGGTCGTGTAACCCTCGCTCGCGAGCATCAACAGCCAGCTGCCAACATGCAGCAGCGCATTGAGCAGCAGCGCAGTCATGCCGTTACTGCGGTCGGCAATCCAACCGAAGGTAAAGGCACCTGCGCCCGCCGCAAAGCCATACATCGACAACAACACCGCCGCGCGATTCGCATCGAACCCCATGTAGGTACCCAAAGGAATCATATGCGCTGTAATAGCGCTGCCTCCCCCCGCAACGATTGCATACGCAAACACCAGAACGGCATAGCGCGGGTCACGCAAAAACGTGGCAACTGGCTCTGCCGGAGCCAGAGAGGCCGTCTGTGACGCCGCGGTTTCACCGGGCCGGTCCTGAACACGCAACAGCAGCGGTATGCAGACCAGCAACACTCCGCTGATCGCCAGCGCAGTAACGCGCCAGCCCCACTCCGCAATCACCAGAGTGGCGACGGGTGGCATGACAAAGATACCCAGCGGTAGCATGCCCAGACCCAGCGCCTTGCCCCGATCCGCCTGAAACCAGTTGGCAATCAGGGCCATAGCCGGTATCGGCCCCAGAATGACCATACCAAAACCGGTGATGGCAAAAGTGGCCAGAACCCAGGTCATGGAGGTCGCGACAGACAACAGCGCAAAGCCCAGTGCCACGCAAAGCGCACCCGTGACCATGACTTTGGCAATCGGCAGCCTGGCTACCAGCCGACCGCTAAGGGGTGACGTAAGGCCCATCACAAGCGCCGTGACGGCGAGGCCAGAACCCGCCAGTGACAACGGGGCATTGAACTCCTCTACAAATCGGCTCACGAAGGCGCTGTAGGTGCCATAGGTCAGGCCAAGCGCCAGATTCTGGGCAAGAAAACCCAGGGCCAGCATCTTGACAGCTTGTGGGTTCGAGAACGCCATGTGACCGCTCCGGCTGAGAGTTAATCGGGAAGTCTAACCGCATCCGGCGAAAAACGCCCCTGGCTCCGGCGAGAAGAAGTCCCTTCGGGGTGCGGATAACTGTCGGGGCAGGTTCGCCCCCTCAGCGACGGCATGCTGTGCTGCATTGGGCCGCGTTGCCAGGCCATGTATAGTATGGCGACGCACGGAGGGGCTCTAAAAATACTCTCTCGGGCAAGGGGCAACCTGCAACGCAGCTGGCGTCACTCAAGGGACTTCGATCAATGGCCAAACCGGTTCCGCCAACCCTGATCCAGGCACTATTCGACAGCCTGCTCGCTTCACCTCCCTGGCTGGACTTCCTCAAGGCGCTGGAAGACTGGCTGGACGGGCACCATGCCACCATGGTGGTGCGCAAACCCCGACCAGGGGATCCGGGCACACTGATCTCAACCCAGAGCAATACCATCGCACTCACCGTGTTGCAGGACGGGATGTTCAGCGAGTCACCGATTCTCGACATACCCCCAAATCAGGTGCATATCCTTCGAGAAATGCTCAGCGAGCACGAGTTGGCCTCACAATACAGCCGTTTTTTTACCTACATCCAGGAATATGGCGCCACCGAAGACATCATCGGCATCAACCTGGAAGAACCGGAAACCGGGATGGTGTTCCGCCTGCGTTGTGCCCGCCTGAAGGGTCAAGCCAATTTCTCGGGCAGCGACCGAGACAAGGTTGAGGCCCTGATGCCCTGGCTGCGCACCGCGATTGGCCTGTATGCACGCCTCGCGCGCAAGGACTACCAGTTGAGTATTTCCGAGGCAACCATTGGTCAGCTGACTATTGGCTCGCTCGTTGTCGACGAGCGTGGCCAGGTGCTAATGACCAATCCGTTAGCAGAGCGGGCACTGGAAACCCGTGACGGGTTGTTGCTGCATCAGGACAGGTTGGTGGCCACGGGTGCCGGCAAGGCAGCGCTGCAGCACGCCCTGTCGCGTCTTTTTGACCACCGCGACCCTCTGGACAGCGAGGCCCTGCAGCTAACGCGGCCCGGTGGTCGACGCTGGAATCTGCTGATGCGATGCACAGCGGCGCGCCCGGGTATGGATGAACGCGTCTCGCGCACAGTCTTGGTGTTGTTCCGCGATGCTGCGGGTACGCGAGAGGTGAACGAAGAACTGTTGATGGAACTGTTCGGACTGACTCGAGCGGAGGCGGTGCTGACAAAGCGCCTCGTCGAGGGCGAAAGCCTTGCCGAGATATCAGACAGCCTGGGACGTTCGCGCCATACAACACGCGCACAGCTGGCGGCCATCTTTTCCAAGACCGGTACGAACAGGCAGCCACAGCTGGTCAGCCATGTCCTGCGTGCCGCGCAGCAGATGTGGGGAGAGTAGCAGCGAAACAGCAGTTTAGCCCGACGAGCGCCATCGCCGGGCCGAACCGGAACAGGTCAGAAGGTGTACTGTGCCTCCAAACCGTAGGTGCGCGGGTTGCCGAAGAAGCTCACCGTGAACGGGCCGAAGGGTACGGTGTTCAGACGGTATTCCTCATCCAGCAGGTTCTTGCCCCAAAGCGCAACCTGCAGCTGGTTATCGCCGACCGGGATATTGATCAGCGTAAGGCGTCCGTTGAGAGTGCCGTAGCCGTCAATATCCGAAACCGCTTTCTGCTCGGGCTTCACATAGGGCGTATATTCGCTGTTATAGCTGTAATCGAGGCGCCCCATAAGGTCGCCGTAGTCGCTGCGCAGCATGGTGTACTCGACACTCAGGTTGACCGTGTGCTCGGGTGTATATTGTGTAAAGCGTTCATCTGACACATCGACAGTTTCACCCAGCACTGGATCGAACTCCAGGAACTCAGTGAACTCGGAGTCCAGATAACCGTAGTTCGCGCTCAGCATCAGATCGGCCGTCGGCATGTAGACAACCTCCAGCTCCACGCCCTGTTTAACCGATTTACCGGCGTTCTCGATGACCGATGCCACACCGCCATCGCGGGGTATGAATACCGAAAGCTGAATATCCGATTCGTCGTTGTAGAACATTGCGCCGTTCAACTGCAGCGTGTTGTCCAGCCAACGGCTCTTGAAGCCGATCTCGTAGGAATCAATCTCCTCTGGATCAAAGCCCACATTGAAGTTTTCAATGCTGCCTGCTTCACCGTTGAAACCACCTGCCTTCCAGCCCTTGGCATACTTGGCGTAAGCGTTGAACTGGTCAGTGAACTCGTAGCTGAAGATCAACGTGGGCGCCACATTGCTGTAATCATCAGTGTTTTCACCGGCAAAGGGCGGATTGTCGTTCGGGTGATCGATGTAGACCGTCTTTTCCTCCTCTGTCCAGCGAATGCCAGCCGTAATCGTCAGACGGTCATCCAGCAACGGCGGGCGCCAGTCGGCCTGACCGTAGACGGCAAACTGATCTGACTCGAGACCATAGGCGTTGCGTGACAACAGTGGGCCAAAGAAGGAGTTCAAAGGCTGCAGCGGGTTGTACACATCCGCGTCTTCTTCAAAGTAGTACAGCCCCATCACATAGTTCAGCCGCTCATGTGAGCCGGTGAGCTGCACTTCATGCGATTGCTGGGTGTACTCTTCTTCGATTGCCGAGTGGAACAGAGAGAATGGCGTGCCGTCGTTATCCAGACTCTGGGCAAAACTCAGATCCCGGTGGTTGTAGACATACTTGATCGACGCATCACCCAGAACCCCGGCATTGCCCAGGTCATAATCCAGGGTCAGGGTGTTGCTGGTGGAATCGAACTCCTCATACACATCGGCGTCGATACTGTTCGCCTCGAGATTATCCGTCTCGCTGGTTAGAAACTGGGCAAGGTCTCCCGGCAGAGGAAAGCCAAAGGTCAGGCTGGTCGGATCGAAACTCGTGAACTGGGGTTTGCCTGGCGTATTTTCGACATCGACCTCATCCAGCGAATATCTAACCGAAAAGCGGTCGCTGACGTCCCAGAGAAGGTCCAGGCGGGCAACCGTACTGGAGGCAGCATTCTGCTCATCTTCAGCACCCGGGGGGTTGGCCGGTATCGGCTGGCCGGTAAAGGGGTGTGTGATCGTGGTCCCTGGTGCGGCTGGCACATTGTCGTAGAAGCCATCGCGGTCATCCCAGGCAAGACTCACACGACTTTTCAGGTTCCCCGCGCCACCGAGATCAAGCTGAGGCAGGTTCAGGCTGCCATCCAATTCGGTGTAACCGAAATTGCCCACGCCCGCACGCAACCGGCCTCCGAGTTCTCCGGTAGGTTTCTGCGTGACCACGTTGACCGCCCCGCCTGAGGTGTTGCGGCCAAACAGCGTGCCCTGGGGGCCGCGCAGTATCTCAATACGCTCCACTTCTGCGAGTCGGAAGACGTTGCCGGAAAACTTGCCCACGTAGGCCCCGTCCAGATAAATGCCCACGGTAGGCTCCCAGTAAATGCCGGGGTTGGACGTCACGGAGCCGCGAATGGCCACCGTTGCCTTGGCCGTGTTCGACGGCAGCGGCGCGACCTTGACGTTGGGCGCGATCGTTGCGAGGTCAACCAGGTCACGGATGCCGCGCTGTTCAAGCTCGTATTGGCCGAACGCGGTGATTGCGATAGGCGCGTCCTGCAGTGACTGCTCGCGTTTCTGGGCGGTGACGACGACCTCTTCGAGCCCCTGTGCCTGCGCCTGGGTAGTTGCGAGCACTGCCGCGGCAATGAGTAATTTCGGAAAGTGTTGCAGGACAGGTTTGGATGCAACCTTGTTCATACTCTTGAATCCCCTTTTCTAGTTATCGGTTGATACATCAACGCATCGTCGACACCCTACGCCCCCCATACGACACCGGCATCCCCCAAATGCGTTATATAGTCGCCGAGCCCACCTGGTAGTAGCTGTCGATGTCCGCCCGGTGGACAACACCGGCAATGCGCACAATGCCGTAGGACAGATACTGGCGCACATACAGCACCTCCGCGCCTGAGCGCTGCAACGTCTGCAGCGCCTCTTCCAGCGTGGCCTGATACGACACCGCGGCCACATCCAGGCGCTTGGCCGGGATCGCCAACAGATCCACCGGCGGGGCGGCGCCCGAATCAGCACCCTCCCCCTGGACTTCAGTCTGTTCGATGTGGCGCGCCAGGTCCGCCGTGAGCAACAAAGACACCGGGCCACTGCTGCCCTCCACCAGCAGCCAGCGGGTGCCCGCCGACAGCGCCGCAGCCACGCCCTCCGCATCCAGCAGGCGCGGCGTGACTTTCACGCTGCGCTCCATGATGGCGCCAACACCGACACGCCGCAGCGCCTGGGTGAGGGGTGATGTGTCATAGCCCAGCCCCTGGGCCTTGAGCATGCTCTGGAACACCGCTTTCTTGCCGAACACCTCGCTGGTGACCAGGCTGGCAACCGTGATGGCCAGCATGCCCGGCATGATGATGTGCGGGTTATGGGTGAACTCGAGCAAGGCCATCAGTGCCGCCAGCGGCGCCTGCAATACAGCCCCCATCATGGCGCCCATGCCCAGCATGGCATAGAAGCCCACGCTGGAGGCCTGCTCCGGCATGAACGCTGCGCCGACCAGGCCCAGTGCACCGCCCAGCGTGGCGCCCGTGACGAGGGTGGGGCCGATGATACTGCTGGGCATGCCCAGCCCCACGGTCACGCTGGTCGCGACCAGCTTCGCCACACCCACGCCCAGCAGCACCCAAAGTGCCAACTGGCCATTGATCGTCTGCTCCACCGTGTCGTAACCGATGCCCATCACCTCCGGCACCAGCAAGGCAAACGGCACCATGAACAGGCCAGCCATCAGCAGGCGCAGCATGATAGGTCGACTGTCGAAGCGCCCCGCCGATTCAATCAGTTGAATGAACAGGGCCGCGGCAACGCCAATCAGGGCCGCGACCAGCAGGATCCAGGGAATCTCCCAGAGTGACTGCAGGGTGACCAACGGCACCTCGAAGGCCGGCTCTGCACCGTACACCGCCCGCGTCAGCACCGCCGCCGTCACCGCGGCGAGGATAACCGGTGTAAACACCCCGATGGTGTACTCCATCATCACCACTTCCATGGCGAAGATCACCCCGGCGATGGGCGTATCGAAAGACGCGGCAATGGCGGCGGCCACGCCGCAGGCCACCAGCGTACGAATACTGTTGTTGGGTAGCCGCAGCCACTGCCCCAGCAGGCTGGAAAAGGCCGCGCCGAGGTGCACAGCGGGCCCTTCACGCCCCGCAGACTGACCGGTGACCACAGTCCCGACCCCCAGCAGGAACTGGATCAGCGCACCCCGCAAACGCATATAGCCCTGATGGTAATTCAGGCGATGCATGACATGCGCCACGCCGACCCGCCGGTCAGTTACCGACAGGAAGTGCAGAAAGGCACCGAGCCCAAGCGCGCCGGCCAGCGGCAGCCACACGCGCGCAGCGCGACTCAACTGCTCGAACGCCTCGCTGTCAGCGCCCGGTAGGAAGTATTCCAGCGGCCACTCGATCGCGCTGCGAAACAACAGGATAACGGCGCCCGTACCCAAACCGGACAGCAGGCCCAGCAGCGCCAGTTGCAGCACGCCCTCACCGCTGGAAAGGCGGCTGCCAAAGTGCGCTGACACACTGTCCTTGACTTCACGTCCACGCCTGAGCATTGCTTCTCCCAACCACGACAACCCTGCCTCTGACCATAGCGCCAGGGATGCGGGTTGTACACTGCCAGGCTGGTGCTGAAGTCCCGCCAGCAGGTTGCGCTTCCGGGAAAGCCGTGTGGGAGCAAACCGACGACGCTGGTAGCAGATACAAAAAAGCCCCGTAAAAACGGGGCTCTGTACAGGGCCGGAGCGACACATTCACCCCGGGATAACTCACAGGGTGCCGAAGGCGGGACTTGACGCGCCCGGCCAGGGCCGCACGAGCACTTCGCGTCAGCGAAGCCTCGCGCATATAGATGGTGCCGAAGGCGGGACTTGAACCCGCACGAGCTATGCCCACCACCCCCTCAAGATGGCGTGTCTACCAATTCCACCACTTCGGCAAATTGCTACGCGCCCGGCTTACAGCGCCGGAACGTCGCCTGCGGCAGCCTCGGCTGCCGGCTCGGCATTATCCACAGTCGGCAGGTCGGAATCCAGTACCGGAACCACCCTTTCTTCCGCAGCGGGTATCACCAGGTCGAGGTCATCAACAACCTTCGTTTTGTTGCTGGCCAGCATGGCAAGGCCGAAGCTGGTGGCGAAGAACAGCACCACCAGCCAGGCCGTCGATTTGGTCAGCACGTTGCTGCTGCCGGCGCTGCCAAACAGCGTTTGTGAGGCACCGGCACCGAATGAGGCACCGACGTCGGCACCCTTGCCCTGCTGCAGCATGATCAGGCCGATGATCGCCAGCGCAATCAGCAAATGCACAACGAGAATAATCTGTTCCATAACACCCTTGCCCGCTCGGGCTCTACACGTCTGTATTGCGCTTGTCAGCCCCGTGCTGCGGCCACAATCGCCTGAAAATCCTGCGCGTCCAGGGACGCACCGCCCACCAGCGCACCGTCGATATCCGTTTCGGCAAACAGCTCCGCCGCATTGTCCGGCTTGACGCTTCCCCCGTACAGGATACGCGTCGCCGCTGCATCGACACCCTTGAGGTCGGCAAGCTGCTCACGAATGAACGCGTGCATCGCCTGCGCTTCCTGCGGCGTCGCGGTAAGACCCGTCCCTATGGCCCACACCGGCTCGTAAGCCACCACCAGGTGGCGCGTATTGGACTGCCCACGCAGCGCGCCCTGCAATTGCCGCGCTACGGTGTACTGCGCTTCGCCCGCTTCGCGCTCGTCCCGGGTTTCGCCGACGCAGACCACGGGGGCAAGCCCAGCAGCCAGGGCTGCCGCCACCTTGGCGGCCACCATATCGTCGGATTCGCCGTGATACTGGCGCCGCTCCGAGTGACCGAGAATCACCCAGCGACACCCGCTGTCGACCAGCATTTCCGCGGCTACTTCACCGGTGTAGGCGCCCGCCGCCATGTGGCTGCAGTCCTGTGCGCCAACACCCAGACCGGACCCTTCACACAGGGAGACCGCGAGCGGGATATGCACAAAGGCGGGGCAGACCACGACGTCCACAGAGGGATAGTCACCCTCTTGAACCATACCGCCCAGCAGCTGTTTCACGCTGGCCCGGGTGCCGTGCATCTTCCAGTTACCCATCACAAGCGGTTTGCGCACTGGCTACACCCGGCTACAAAAAACGGTCGGCAATGGTACCCAAGAAGGCCTCGACATACAAGGCGCGCCGGCTGGCAGCATCAGCCTGCCCGCAGGGCGTCCGCTACATCGCTGGCCAGCGACTGACACAGCGTTTCGACCTCGGCTGCATCCTCCCCCTCCACCATAACGCGGACCAGCGGCTCGGTACCGGAGGGGCGCAGCAGCACACGCCCGCGGGTGCCCAGCGCCTGCTCGACCGACGCCACCGCCGACATCACAGTCGGCAACTCGCTGAGCACAAAGCGGCCACTCACCGGCACGTTGATCATGGTTTGCGGGCACTTGCGCAGTCCGGCACGGAGCTCCGCGAGGCTGCGGCCGGAATCGGCCATCGCCACCAGCACCTGCAGGCTGGCGACAATGCCATCGCCCGTGGTGGTGTGGTCGGCACAGATGATGTGCCCGGACGACTCCCCTCCCAGGCGCCAGCCGCGGGCTTCCATCATTTCCTTGACGTAGCGGTCACCCACCTTGGCTCGCGCCAGCTCCAGGCCGATATCGCGCAGCGCCAGCTCCAGCCCCAGGTTGGACATCAGTGTGCCGACGACGCCAGCCTCGCCCCTGCCCTGGGTGGTACGGTGCACGGCAATGACGTAGAGCAATTCGTCGCCATCCACCAGGGAGCCATCGGCATCGATGAACATCACGCGATCGCCGTCACCGTCATAGGCGATTCCCAGGTCCGCGCCGCTTTCACGCACCAGGGCGGAGAGCTGTGCCGTGTCCGTGGAGCCAACGCCCTCATTGATATTGTAGCCATCGGGGCGGTCCCCCATGCTCACCACATCGGCCCCGAGCTCGGCGAGTACATTGGGCGCGATGTGATAGGTGGCGCCGTGGGCGCAGTCGACCGCAATCTTCAGGCCGCGCAGGCTGAAGCTCTCCGGCACCGTGGCCTTGCAGTACTCAATGTAACGGCCGGCGGCATCAGCCACCCGTACCACCTTGCCGATATCCCGTGAAGGCACGACCACCAGGTCGCAGGCCAGCTCCGCCTCAATGGCCAGTTCCACCTCATCGGGCAGCTTGGCACCGTGGGCAGAAAAAAACTTGATGCCATTATCGTAGTAGGGGTTGTGGGAGGCACTGATGACGATACCCGCTACGGCGTTCTGGGTGCGGGTCATGAGGGCAACGGCGGGGGTGGGCATGGGGCCCAACAGCTTGACGTCCACGCCGGCAGCCACCAGCCCCGCTTCCAGCGCGGACTCAAACATATAGCCGGAGACCCGGGTGTCCTTGCCGATAATCACCCGGTTGTGGGTGCCGGGGCTGGCACCGCGGGCGAATACACGGCCGCAGGCCCAGCCCAGCTTGAGCATGAAGTCCGGCGTGATGGGCGCCTCGCCCACCGTGCCCCGTATGCCATCAGTGCCAAAGTATTGTCTGCTCAAGATCGCCCCCATCGCTTCGTTGCCACACACAAGGCCAGCGCGTCCACCGTCGCCGCTACATCATGCGCTCGCACTATAGCGGCACCACGCTCGACTGCAAGCACGGCCAGTGCCAGGCTGCCGGCGAGCCGGTCCTGCGCGACGCCGCGGTCACCCGCTGGGGTATCGCGCCCCAATACCTTGCCGATCAGGGACTTGCGCGACAGACCCACCAGCAGCGGCAAACCGTCCAGCGCCACCTCGGCAAGCCGGTCAAGCAGTTCCAGGTTGTGCGCCACCGTCTTGCCAAAGCCAAAACCCGGGTCCAGGACAATCTGCCTGCGAGGAATCCCGGCCGCCACACAGGCCTGCAACCGCTGTGCAAGGAAGCCGCGCACCTCGGCCACCACATCAATATAGGTGGGGGCCCGCTGCATGCTGTCGGGCTGGCCCTGCATATGCATCAGGCAGACCGGCAGGCCGGTGGCCGCTGCGGCTTCCAGGGCACCTTCGCGTCCGAGGGCGCGCACGTCGTTGAGCATGCCCGCACCGAGCGCCGCGGCCTCGCGCATGATCACCGGGTTACTGGTGTCGACGGAGATCACGACGTCGAGCTCACGCGCAATCCGCGCCACCAGCGGCAGCACCCTATCCTCTTCTTCAGCAGACGTTACCGGCAGCGCGCCGGGACGGGTGGATTCGCCACCAATATCGAGAATGGCCGCCCCCTCCGCACAGAGGCGACGGGCGTGCGCGAAGGCACGCTCCAGGTCCAGCGTGCCGCTCCGGTAGAGGGCGCCGCCATCGGAAAAAGAATCGGGCGTGGTGTTGACCACGCCCATCACAAGCGGTTGCGAGAGATCAAGCGCGCGCCCGGCGCAATCGAGCACCGGGGCTGGTGTGTTCTTCACCGCGCTACAGGCAGGTCAGTGTTCACCGGCCGGGCCACCAATGGGACTGGCGGCCTCGTCAGTATCTTCAGCGGCCTTCGACGTACGCGACCCGGCGTGAGCACCGCCGTCTGAGCCACCCCAGTCTGCGGGTTCCCGCGGCGGCCGGCCCGACATGATGTCGTCGATCTGGTCCGCGTCGATAGTTTCGTACAGCATCAGGGCGTCGGCCATGGCATGCAGCTTGTCGACATTCTCGTCGAGGATACGCTGTGCCGTGCCGTAGCACTCGTCGATGATACTGCGCACCTCCTGGTCGATGAGCTTCGCCGTCTCGGCGGACAGTGACTTTGACTGGTGGCCCGCTGAGCGCCCGAGGAATACTTCCTCCTCTGCTTCATCGTACATCAATGGCCCCAGCTTCTCGGACAGACCCCACTTGGTCACCATGTTGCGCGCAATTGTTGTCGCGCGCTGGATGTCGTTGGATGCACCGGTGGTCACGCCGTCCTTCCCCAGCGTCATTTCTTCCGCGATACGCCCGCCAAACAAGCTGCAGATCTGGCCGATAATGTGCCGCCGGCTGTGGCTGTAGCGGTCTTCCTCGGGCAGGAACATGGTGACCCCCAATGCCCTGCCGCGGGGAATAATGCTCACTTTGTAGACCGGATCGTGCTCTGGCACCAGGCGTCCCACAATCGCGTGACCCGCCTCGTGGTAGGCCGTGTTGCGCTTCTCCTTCTCCGACATGACCATCGACTTGCGCTCGGCGCCCATCATGATCTTGTCCTTGGCCAGCTCAAACTGGGTCATGCCTACCGTGCGTACGCCGGCGCGCGCCGCGAACAGGGCCGCTTCGTTCACCAGGTTGGCCAGGTCGGCGCCGGAGAACCCGGGTGTGCCGCGGGCAATGCGCGAGGCAACTACGTCCTCAGACAGCGGCACCTTGCGCATGTGTACTTTCAGAATCTGCTCGCGACCGCGGATGTCGGGCAGCCCGACCACGACCTGGCGGTCAAAGCGGCCAGGGCGCAGCAACGCCGGATCCAGTACGTCCGGGCGGTTGGTGGCGGCGATCACAATGACGCCGTCATTGACCTCAAACCCGTCCATCTCGACCAGCAGCTGGTTCAGGGTCTGCTCGCGCTCATCGTGCCCGCCACCCAGTCCGGCGCCGCGATGGCGACCGACCGCATCAATCTCGTCGATGAAAATAATGCACGGCGCCTGTTTCTTCGCCTGGTCGAACATGTCCCGCACACGGGACGCGCCCACACCCACGAACATCTCCACGAAATCCGAGCCGGAGATGGAGAAGAACGGAACCTTGGCCTCCCCCGCAATCGCCTTGGCCAGCAACGTCTTGCCGGTACCGGGCTGCCCCACCATGAGCACGCCCCGGGGAATGCGGCCGCCCAGTTTCTGGAAGCGGCTGGGGTCACGCAGGAACTCAACCAGCTCCTTGACGTCTTCCTTGGCTTCGTCCACACCGGCCACATCGGCGAAGGTTGTGGTGATCTGGTCTTCGCCCAACAGCCGGGCTTTGCTCTTGCCAAAGCTCATCGGCCCGCCGCGCCCGCCGGCACCGCCCTGCATCTGGCGCATGAAAAACATGAACACGGCGATAATGATGAGAATGGGGAAGCTGGCCACCAGCAGCTGCGTCCATACGCTCTGCTGCTCGGGTTTGCGGCCGATCACCTCGACGTTATGCTGGAGCAGATCATCGATCAGCTTGGGATCTTCCACCATCGGGCGGATGGTTTCAAAGCGGCTGCCGTCGAAGCGCTCGCCATTGATCGTGAGCCCATCGACAACCACTTTCTTGATGCGCTCGCTCTGGATCTCCTGGATAAACTCGGAGTAACCCACCTGCTGCGTCGGGCTCTGCATATTGAAGTTGTTGAACACCGACAGCAGTACTGCGGCAATCACCAGCCATAAAAGTAAGTTTTTCGCCATATCGTTCAACGCTGTTTCCTCATGAGTGAACCACCCGCTGTGGGTGGACGAGACAGCCAGTTTCTCCCTGATTATAGCCGGTTATACGCCAGCGCCCTGAAAAGGGCTCAATACCAACGCAGACAATAGCCCCAATGTACATGACATGGGGCCGGGGCTCCATGTTTCAACCCTCGCCGCCGCGAAACTGGGTAGCCACAAGATACACCTCCCGGGACCGGGGGCGCGACGCCTTCGGCTTGCGGGTCACCACCTTGCCGAAAGCCCCGCGAATATCGCGGTAGAGCTCATCGAAACCCTCGCCCTGGAACACCTTGGCCACAAAGGATCCACCCGGAGCGAGCACCTGCTGCGCCATATCCAGCGCGAGCTCCACCAGATACATAGACCGCGGCTGGTCGACCGCGTTCACTCCGCTCATGTTCGGCGCCATATCGGAGATCACCACATCCGCCGGTGCGTCGCCAAGGGCGCCCAGAATCTGTTCAAACACACTGTCCAGCGTGAAGTCGCCTTCAATGAAGTCAACGCCAGCCAGGCTGTCCATCGGCAGGATGTCTGAGGCCAGAACCCGCCCCTTGTGCCCCACCAGCTGCGCCGCCACCTGTGACCAGCCCCCGGGCGCGCTGCCGAGGTCGAGCACCGTCATGCCGGGCTTGATCAGGCGGTCCCGTTCCTGGATCTCCAGCAGCTTGTAGCAGGCGCGGGAGCGATAGCCTTCGCGCTGCGCCTGCTGCACGTAGGGGTCGTCGCGATGCTCCTTGAGCCACGCTTTGCTTGAAGATTTTTTCTTGGCCATGCTGCTTCCTGCCGCGCCAGCGCGGACCTGTTCCACTGAACTCTTTCCACTTGGCTCTTTTGATCAACCTAGGCGCAAGGCCAGTGCTTGTGTAGACTGAGCGCCCTCTGCAACCGGCATTGTAGCGCGGAAACCCCATGAGCAAGAAAGCAAGCCTGGATCACAAACAGTTGCGCGCCATCGGCCACAAGCTGAAACCGGTAGTGACGGTGGCCGGGAACGGCCTCAGCGACACTGTCCTGCAGGAAGTACTGCGGGCGCTGGGTGACCACGAACTGATCAAGGTGAAAATCGCCGTTGGCGACCGCGACACGCGCCGTGCCGTCACGGAGGCACTGTGCACACAGACGGGCGCCACGCTGGTCCAGAGCATCGGCAATGTGGTCCTGCTGCTGAAACGGGCGAAGCAGCCTGATCCGCGGCTCTCCAACCTGATGCGCGTGCTCGACTGAGCACGACGAAAGCCGCCAGGCCGTGCCCCGCCTACCGCCACTTTCCCGGCACGCACGCCAGGCCCTGCAAAACACCTCATTCCAGGGCCTGACCCAGGCCTGGTACCTGCTGTTGCGCGCGCTCTACATCATCGTGTTTGCACGCCTCGTCGGGGTTGAGGTCTACGGTCACTACCACTACGCACAAATCTGGTACCTGATGGCGCTCGCCGTGGCGGGCTGGGGCATGCACGAGTGGTTGCTCTCCCGCTGGCAGGCCGTTGGCGAGCAGCGGCGCGAGGCGCTGGCCGGCACAGGACTGACCCTGCGCCTCCTGCTGGGCACCGCAGGCACGCTGCTGGTGATGCTCTGCGCAGCCTTGCTGGAATCCGATCCGGACCTGCGCTGGCTGATCATCATCTACGCCCAGGGCGTGCTGCTGCGCAGCCTGATCGCCTGGCTCCACGCGCTGTTCACCAGTCACGAACGCAGCGAACTGACGCTCTACAGCAGCATGCCCATATCCCTTCTGGAGGTGCTGCTGGCCCTGGGGCTGGCCTGGGGCGGCCACAGCCTGCTGACCATTGCGGTGGCACAGACCCTGTGCTGGTGGCTGGGCCTGGCCGCCAGCGCCTGGGCCTACCGCAGACAGCTCGGCGCCCTGCGCCTCGCCTGGCAGCCCGCCTTTGTGCGTGAGTTCCTGGCCGGCGGCGCGCTGCTCGCAGTCGCCTCCGCCCTGCTCGCGTGGATGGGTCCTGGGCTGCTCATTGCGGTGCGGCACTTTCTCGGCGACGGGCGCTCGCTCGGTGAAGCCGCGCTGGTGATCCAGGTGATGCTGATGCTGGGCCAGGCACTGCGCATGGTGACCAACGCCACACTGCCCTTCCTCACCCGACCCGGTGAGGATATCACCCGGCGCCAACAGCGCTTCGCGGTTAACGTGTGGCAGCTCGCCTTCTACCTCGGCGGTGCCTGTTACCTGCTGGGCACACAGGTGCTGCCCGGGCTGGTAAGCGGCCTGCTCGGCGCATCATTTCAGCCAGCCGGCGACTTGCTGGCGCAGTTCAGCTGGATACTTATACTGCTGGGGTTGATTCAGACCCTGCGCCTGCTGCTGATCGGTCGCGGGCTGTACCGGCAATACCTCATCGCACTGATGCTGGGCAGCGCAACGCTCGCACTCACGGTGATGATACTGGTCGCCCGGGGCGCCGTGTCGCTGCCCGCGCTGTTCAGCGGTCTCGGGCTGGCCTATGGGGCCTGCGTGCTGGCCATGCTGAAACAACTGGGGACAGTGGGCATACGACTGCCCTGGAGCACCCTCGTTGGGGCGCCCGCGCTGCTGGCCGTGATTATCGCAGTCCATCACGTTGGCGCCTCCACCGCGTCCGCTGCCAGCCTGACCCTGGTCGGACTGGGGCTGCTGGTGCTGGCGGCACTGCTGCACTGGCGCCGGACACCGGCCTGATACCCAAACGATGGCGTGCAGTCCAGGTAGACCCCTATCGCTGCACAGGAGACCGCGCATGACCCGGCTTGTCATACAGATTCCCTGTTTCAACGAGGGCATGACCCTGCCCCAGACCCTGGGAGACCTGCCAAACCGCATTGACGGCGTCACCTCGATCGACGTTCTGGTCATTGATGACGGCAGCACCGATGACACGTCCGCCGTCGCGCGCCGGCACGGGGTCAGGCACATTGCGCGCCACACCCACAACCAGGGCCTGGGCCGGGCCTTTCGCACAGGGTTGGATTATGCGCTGCAACTTGGTGCTGACATCATCGTCAACCTCGATGCCGACGGCCAGTACCGCGGCGCCGATATCGCCCGCCTGGTTGCGCCACTGCTATCCGGTGAGGCCGATATTGTTATCGGCGACCGCAGACCCGGCCAGAACCCTGAGTTCAGCCGCCTGAAGCGCGGTCTGCAACGGCTCGGAAGCCGCGCGGTGGTCGCCCTGTCGGGGATCGAGATACCCGATGCCGTATCGGGTTTCCGGGCCCTGTCGCGAGAGGCCGCCCTGCGCATGAACATACTCTCCACGTTCAGCTATACCGTGGAAATGATCATTCAGGCCGCACACAAGCAACTGCGTGTCGTCAGCGTGCCCATTGCGGTGAATCCGGCCCGCCGGCCCTCGAGACTGTTTCGCAGCACACCACATTTCGTCAGCCGCCAGCTCATCACCATGCTGCGCATGTATGCCATGTACCGGCCCATGCGCCTGTTTTTTTCAGCCGGGATCACGCTTTCGACGCTAGGCTCGCTGCCCGTGCTGCGCTTCCTGATTCGCTATGCAGGCGGCGACGGGGCTGGCCATATCCAGTCACTGCTGCTGGGCGGCGTCTTGCTGACCATGGGTTTCGTGCTGTTTGTCGCGGGGCTGCTATCTGACCTGATTTCCCAGAACCGCCAGATCCAGGAGCTTACCCTGGAGAAAGTGCGCCGCCTCGAGCTCGGCGACCGGCAAGCGCAGATCGCCCATGAGCAGCACTGACAGCGTTGTCCTGATTGGCCCCGGATGGCCATTCAAAGGAGGCATTGCGAGCCACACCACCTACCTGTACCGCGCCCTGCGGGATCTCGGCCCGACGCTGTTTATCAGCCTGCGGCACCAGTACCCGCGCTGGCTGTATCCGGGCGGTGACGATCGCGCGCCCGATAACCTGACACTGTACGAGCAGGATGCGCAGCGCCTTCTGGCACCGCTGTCCCCGCTGTCCTGGTGGACAGGCGCCAAGGTTATCGCCAGAGCCAGGCCCCGCTGCATCGTCATTCCCTGGTGGCATGTCTTCTGGACACCCATGGTCTGGTCGTTACTGGTGCTCCTGCGCAGGCGCTGCCCCGCTGCGCGTATCGTCTTTCTCGTGCACAACACGGTGGGGCACGAAGAGCAGCGCTTCGCCCGGCTGCTGGCCCGGACTGTGTTGCGCCGCGGCGATGCCTGGATCGTCCACGCACGCAGCGAGATGCACACGCTGCAGGCACTGCTGGGCGTCAGGGCGGTACACTACCAGCCCCACCCTGCCTACCCGCTGGGAGACCGCGAGCCGCCAGACCGCGCCGACGCCAGGGCGCAACTCGGCCTCGCCGACGCCCCCACACTGCTGTTTTTCGGCTTTGTTCGACACTACAAGGGGCTGGACACCCTGCTCCACGCACTCGCCTTGCTCCGGCCCAAATTGCCCTGCCAGCTGGTGGTCGCCGGAGAGATCTGGGGCGATGCAGGGGTCTGGGATACACTGATTACCGAGTTGGACCTGTGCGAACAGGTCCGTCTGGAAAACCGCTACATTGCCGAAGAGGACATCGCCATCTACTTTGCCAGCGCTGACCTTGTGGTCCTGCCGTATCGCTCTGCCACCGGCTCGGGTGTGGTCAGGATGGCCCACAGCCACGGCCGCCCGGTGGTCGTCACCCTCAGCGGCGCTCTGCCCGACGCCGTCGTCGACGGGGTCACGGGCTATGTCGTACCCGCAGAAGACCCGGCGGCGCTGGCGGCTGCCATCGCGAAGTTCTTTGACGGCACCCCTCGCCAGCCCATGGAACAGGCAGCGCGCGACGCTGCCGGAACAGAGGACTGGCACCAGCTTGCCCGGACAATCCTCGCCAACGAGCGGAGTACACCATGAGCGCCGCCAGGGCCTGCCTGCTGATCCTGGAAGCCGTAGAGCCGGACCTGTTGCGCAGCGGGATGCAAAGCGGACAGCTGCCACATCTGGCAGCCCTGTGCGAAAGCGGTGTGCAGGGCGATATCAACCTGCTACCCGGTATCGGTGCAAACGCCCTGCTGCCATCGCTGTATACCGGCCTGCCCCCACAGGCACACGGGCGCTTCTACCACCAGCAGCTTGGCGATGATGATTACAGCACCCTGAAAAGCCACCAGACCGACAGCAACGCCCCGCCTTTCTGGGCAGCGCTGGCCGCACAGGGGCGCAGGGTGGTCGTGCTCGATGCGCCCAAGGCGCCGCCCCCCTGCGGATCGGAAGCCTGCTATGTCTCTGGATGGCGCAGCCATTTCAACTACCGGGAGGAAAAGGCGCTGTATCCCGAGAGCCTGCAGGATGAGCTCGCCGCAGCAGGGTTACAGCCCGACGCCTGCCCCTGTATCACGCAACGCTTTACCCACAGCACCGCGCATGACGGTGGGGTGGTGGCCAGCAAGCTGCTGGACAGCATCGCCGGGAGCCGCGACCTGGTACTGAACCGGATGCGGTGCTGCGACTGGGATCTGCTGGTCGCGGGCCTTGGCGCCGGACACTGCGCGGGGCATCAGCTCTGGCATTGCCATGATCCCGACTATCCGGGCCATGCCGCCGGTACCCGGGGCGACCCGCTGCTCTCGGTCTATGCTGCACTGGACCGTGCCGCGGGGGATATCATCGCGCAGCTGCCTGGCGATAGCGCGCTGCTGGTCTTCGCCGGGCCCGGGATGGGGCCCAGCCACGTGCACCCGGCGCTGATGGGTGAACTGCTGGACGCCCTGGAGCCCGCGCCTTCGCGGGGAGCCGGCACACTGCGTCGAACCCTGACCCAACTGTGGAGAACACTGCCCGCCGGTTGGAGAAAGCAGCTGCTCAGCGCCGGACACTGGGCTGACCAGAAACTGCAGGGCGCAGATTTCAGCAACCGGCGCTGCTTTCCGGTGCGTTCCAACGACAATATCGGGGGGCTGCGCATCAACCTTGAAGGCCGGGAAGCGAACGGCCAGGTCAGCGCACAGGCGTACCCGGCGTACCTGGACCACCTGGCCAGACAGCTCGCCGGACTGCGCAACGCCGAGACAGACGAGCCTCTGGTCACCCGTGTTCTGAAAACCTGCGAACACTACCCGGGCGGCGAAAGGGGTGCCATGCCGGACCTGTTGGTGGAGTGGAACGAGCGCGCACCCGTGCGCTTCGTAACCGGGTCGGGGCTGACCCGGCTGGAGGTCTCGCACCCGCCGCAGTGGAGTGGCGCCCACAATCAACACGCCATGCTTGTCCTGCGCGAGCCCCTGGCTCCTCCGCGCACGATGCCAGGTCAGCTGCCCGCCGACAGCAGCGTCCTGGATATCGCGGCCACCCTGAGCGAGCTCTGCGGCGGACCTGCTGCAGTGGGTGAGGGTCGGTCCCTGCGTCGTTAGTTGCAGCGCCATCCCGTGAGCACATGCCGCAGACGCACAGGGAATGTGAGCTCTGCCTGTGCGCGCAGCACCTTGCTCGGCTGGCGCTCGCCGAAGCGGGTAGCGCGGTAGCCATCCTCCACGCCCAGTGTGAGCTGCGGATCCACCGCCAGCTCAAGACACCGGCCATCCGGCAGACCGATACTGGCCAGATGGGATCCGCGCAGCTCAACCGTAAGGTCGGGGTGCAGGTGAAAGTAGACATCCACACGGTGCTCACCCGCGCCCTCCAGCACATCATCGATCGTCAGGCGATCGGCACAGAGTGACCACTCACGGTGATGAATCAGCCTCGACCGGGCACGCGAGTAACCATCGTGCGAGGCATGCAGGACACCACCCATGTCACCCGGCGCATAGCCCGCAGCGACGATCCGTGCGCGCCGTCCCAGCTTGAACAGCCCCCAGACATCGGAAGAGTTTTTCCCGTCCACCACCACCGTATTGTGGGCGGCGGTACTGCGCTCGTAGGCGCGATAGCGAAGGTCCTCGTAGGTCGACAGTCCCGTATCGACCAATACCCGCTGATCCGCCAGCGACAACTCGAAACCCAGTGTGCCCGCGTGCCCGTGACTGGCCGCATGGTCCGGCCCGAGAGGACCGAGGTCGGCAAGCAGAAGCGCGGGGCCCGCCCGCAGACGGCCCACACCGGACGCCGGCAGCCAACAGCTGGCGGTCTCCTGGTCATCCACAGCACCCTGCAGGCCGAGTCGCCGGCCATAGGCCGTGAGGGCATCCGCGCCGGGAACCACGTCGAGTGCCGCATCGTTGAACAGAGCTGGCTCATGGTCCGCATGGCAGAGGGCACGCGACCAGCGCAGCGCGGCGTTGCAACGCGTTTCCAACCCGTCAGGCAGAGGCTGACCATAGGCGCGCAAGAGGTTAATCATGTCCAACAGGTCAAGCAGCAAAGCGTTGTGGTACATCGGGCTGCGCCCCGAGTAGCCACCATCGTCGAGCAGCAGCTCGGGCAGATACTGCGCGAGCAAACGCAGACCACGGGCCCGCCACTGCGAGGCCTGCGGGTCAGCCAGGCTGTGCCCCGCGAACAGCAGTGCCTTGGCATTGTTGATGAGCTTGTGATCACATTCGTCAAAGGCCAGCCGCGGCTCCAGGTAACGCAACTGCTGCGCCAGGCTCGCGCGCAGCGCGCTGTCGAGTTCATGTCCCGCCAGCCCCCATTTGACCCAGTTCACGATGCGCTGGGACGTGATGTACGGGTGCCACCCTGGCCCGTCCGGCCGGGACTGGGTCGCCACCCAGTCCGCCAGCAGCCGCCTCCCCGAGGACGGACCCGCGCTCCATAACCAGTTGCAGGTGTTCAGTTCCATGAGGCGCTTTTTGCCCGGCGACCGGTCGCCCCAGAGGGATGCAGGGGACCAGCGCAATTCGCCACCCAGCAGCCGGAAGAACCCCTCTTCATCCCAGCTGGCGGTGAGCGGCGCCGGCGTCACCCAGGGCTGCCGGGGCGCTTGCCACGCCGGGGTGGCCACCTGCGCCAGACGACCGGGACGGCGCAGCCGCAAGTGCAGCCTCTGCGCCACCTGCCGTGGGCGCAGGTAGCGCAGTTGCCACCAGAGGCGTTGCAGGCGCAGACCGGCGTTCAACAGCTGCCCCCTGCCCCATGCCGCCCGTCCCCAAACGACAGCATGCTGGCGTACAGGTTCTGCAGGCAGGACAGCACGGCATCGGGGTGGTGCTGCTCCGCCGCGAAAGACCTGGCCAGCCGACAACGGCGCTCCCGCTCCCCGCTCGACATCTCGGCCCAGTCTCGCAGCGCGCGCTCCCAGGCCGCTGGCTGTTCCACAGGCAGCCGCACCACGGGAGCGTGATCCGGCCAATCCTGCACGACACCAACCTCTGTTGTCAGCACGTGACAGCCGTGTGCAAGCGCCTCTACCAGCACATTGCCAAAAGACTCCGAATAGGAGGGGAAAACGAAGACATCGGCCCGCTGGAACCAGGGGGCGGGATCTGGCTGGTAGCCGGCCAGCACGACCGAGGACTGCAGGCCCTCGCGCACGATCCAGTCCCCTATTTCCTGGCGCATCGGCCCATCCCCGACAATAACCCAGCGCCAGCCCGCGGCCCCACCCAACGCCGACCAGGCCCTCATCAGGGTGTGCAGACCCTTCTGCGGATGCAGGCGGCCGACGAAAAGCACCTCGCGAACACCCTGACGGTCTTCAGCCCGGATTTCGGTGGGCGGCGAAACCGCCTGCGGGAACAGGGACGGCACCCGGTGGATAATGGCGGGGGAGATCCCGGCTGCCTGCAACTCATCCCCCACCGCGCGGGTGGGCACCAGAAACCCGTCCGCTGAAGACGCGATACGCCAAGGCACACCAAACAGCCCGGGGTGTCGCAGACGCGCAACGTCTCCCATCGGCCCAACGGAGCAGATCTTAAGCACCACGGGGCGTCCACGACAGTGTGCGGCGAGCAGGCCACCGAGCACGAAGGGCGACAGGCAGTGTCCGTGCAGAAGCTCACAGTTCCCGGCGAGGCGCCAGCCCAACAGGAAACCGGCCACCAGGTTCCAGGGCAGCTTCAGCCAGCGGGGCGCGGGGCTGATACAGCGGCGTATCGCAACGCCGCCACGCATCTCCCGTGCGAGCTGTGTCCGGTCACCGCGCGTGGTCGCAACCTCGACCCCGTGTCCGGCGCGCACCAGCGCCTCGGCGAGATCGCGTGCCTGGCATTCCGCCCCTCCGAGATGGGGTGGAAAGTGCTGGATCAGGAAGCCGATCTTCATGCCCGACGGTGCAGCGACAGAAATGGATACACGAGCTGGCGGCCGAGGGTCTTCAGCAGGCCGATCACGCCGTCCTCGCGCTCCACGGGAAAATCCGCGTCGGGAATGCCGGTAGCCGGCCAGATGCGATGTTCGGGGTGCTGGGTGCCGAAAAGCCGGTCCCACACTGAAAACAGGAAACCGAAATTGCAGTCGTGGTAGCGGTGCTCCACGCCATGGTGTACGCGGTGAGACTGCGGAGTGACCAGCAGGTAACGCAGCGGCCCCAGATCCAACCGGACGTTGGCGTGGTAGAACTTCGGGTACAGGGTCTCAATCAGCATCCAGAGAATCACCGCCGGTACACCATTGCCGGTAATCAGCAGCGCAAAGCTGGTGATCAGCGAGGACACCATGCGGTCCACAGGGTGCACCCGGGCGTCAGTGAACAGGTTGAGATCGCGCTGGGAATGGTGCACCGAATGAAACGCCCAGAACAGCGGGACCTTGTGGCGAATCAGGTGGCTGAGCCAGCGGGTGAAGTCCGCCAACAGCACCCCGAGGACGAACTGGGCCGCGGGGTGCCAGTGGGCCACACCGGGTAGCGTCAGGAAGCCCAGGTAATGCGTGTACAACGCCACCACCGCATGCGCCCAGGCACCGAGGAACAGCAGGCGCAGCCCCATCGTCGTGACATACCAGAGCATGTCCTGGCGCAATGCCAGCGAGAGGAACGGTCCAGAAACCACTGGCCACCGGCGCTGCGCCTGCCAGACCAGCGTCAACAGCAGCCAGTAACCCAGGGGCGAATAACGCGCCTTCTCCGGCAGGACATGGTGCGCGAGCGCAGGCAACACATCATTCAACAAGGGCAACGACGACAGGGGCAGCGTCGCCGGAATCAGGCATAGGCCGCCCAGCAGCAGCCAGGCGAGGTGCCATCCCCGTTCTGCCGCGACCACGGCTAACCGGCCAACTCAGTGGAGGCCGGTCGCGGCGCCGACCTGCGCAGCTGGCCGTGCATCACCAACAACAGGAACAGCACGCCCGGCATCAGGTGCAGACCGATCCGCCCTACTGCCGTCTGGCGAATCGCACCGATGGCAAATTCAGTCACCGTGAACAGCCACAGGAACAGCAGGAAGGCGACGCACAGCGCTGTGACCAGTGGACCGGCTGCCACCAGAAGGCCGGGGCGTTGCCACACGGCGAGAGCCACCAGGAGTATCAGATACCACAGCGACATATGCCAATTGCCCAGCACCAGAAAGCTCCTGAGAATACCGGACAAAGCGCCCGGGCGGTATCCCAGGTCAAGGCTGTGCAGCGAATGCCCCGCGACGGTAATGTCCGGCGGGAACAGCCACAGCACCAGAGGCACAGCAACCGCGATGCCGGCTATCGCCAGCAAGACGCGCCGGGCGTCGCGACGCCGCGCGACCCAGAGGCCGGGGAGCAGGGCCAGCATCCAGAAAAAACCTTCATTCTTGATGAGCAAACAGCTCAATGCAGAAAACGCCAGCAGGGGCCACTGCCACCGCTGACCGCCCACACTGCTGTTGTGCAAGGCCATGAGCGCAAGGCCGAAGGCTGTCGCGAGGAACAGGTCTGCATAGCCGGCGAGTGCGACATGGGTGTTGAGCAAGGGGAGCGTCAGCAGGAAAAAGGTGAACACCAGCGCTTCCGGGGCGGATGCTGCCGCCGCCCTGGCCTGACCGAAGAATGCCATGCCCAGGCTGCAGTAGCAGACCAGCCAGGGCAGGTTGATCAGCGCCGGATCCCAGCGCGCCAGCGCCGTGGCCAGCCAGTACTGCCAGAGCGGCACGGTCACCGGGTAATCGGGGTGGTGGTCGGTAAACACGCCCTGTCCGCCCAGCTGCAGCCACGCCTCGTTAGACACGAAGGGAACCAGGCGCTGCCATTCAAACCAGGTGCGCGCCTTGGTCGCCCAGTGCATCGTCGCATCCCAGGGAAACAGCGGGCGCCAGATGACCTCAGCGCCGAGCGACAGCAGGCGCAGGCAGAGTAACGCCAGCAACACGCCGCAGAGCAGACGGATCACCGGCAACGGGCGTGAGTGTGCCACCGGCCTGACGGTCGGAAGTGCCGTTTGCGGCCACCAGCGCAGAGCCACAAGCAACAGCGCGGCGACCCACAGTGGCGACCAGAATCCCAGCGGCAGCCCGCAGGCCGACCACAACCGCAACAGCAGGGGCCAGAACATGAGGCCAGCGAACAGCCCGTAGCCGGCCACCAGCCAGGGCCGGCCGGGCGACGCCGGTATCAGCCGCGCGACCCACTGAACGCCCACCAGCAGCGGCAGGAGCAAAGCGAGCGTCAGGCGCAGCCAGTCCACTCAGCGCACCTCGAACAGGGCAATGCCGCCCACGTCAAGCAGCACCCGCGCCTGCAAACCCGCCAGCACCAGGTCACCAGACTGCGGCTCGCGGCGCAATTCGCTTGGCTGGACCACTACCACATAGTCCCCGCCGTGCAGGGCATCCCCCGGGGGCAGCTCAGGACCATCGCGACGCCAGTACACATTCCGCGGATACAGGTAATAGGCCATACGCATCCCGGCGTAATCGCTGGCACTGGCGACGAAGAATCGGGACTCCAGCGCGGGTACCCGTGTGCGGACCTGTTCGGCAAAGGCCCAGAGCGCGGCGTCTTCGGTCAGCCCGGGGCGGCGCTCGGCCGCCACCCCGGCAAACACCGCTCGGGTTGCCTCCGCCTGTTGCAGGAGGCGCCATTGCCAGGGCAGATCCAGTACCAGCCAGCAGGCCAGCATCCACCCCAACAGAAAACGTGTGCGCCAGCGCCTGAAGCCCAGCAGCCCAACCAGCAGGAAAACCGCGCCGAGCAGCACGTTGGGGGACAGGCCGTGCCCCGTCTGCACCACTGCTGCATGAGCGTTGATGGAATACTGCTGCCAGGAACGATAGCCGGTCCAGTCGCTCCACATACCGCGCAGGCGCGACCCCAAGGAGACGGGTTGCCACACAAACGCGCTGAAGGTCAGCCGCGCCCCCGGCCGCCCCTGCACCTGCATGCGGCAGCGCGAATCTGCCAGCTCCCCGGTCCTGGGCGCGGGAAGGGGCAGCTGCAACGTGCCGCCGCTGAAGGGACCGCTCAACACCTCCCTGCGATGCTCTGCGGGCCGCGTCGACAGCCGCTGCAGCGCCACTGCGCTCAGTAGGTCACCTCGATCGACGCGCACATGCAGCAGCTGCGCTGACACCGGGCAGGCGAGGTTCAGGACACCGGTGCCCTGTGCCGACAAGTGCAGGGTGACTGTGTGACCTGTTCGGTCAGGATACTCCGCCGGTATTGCGGTGGCGGAGACCAGAGAAGCGTAAAACAAGCCTGCTGCAAGGCACAGCAGCGGCAGAAACTGCAGAGAGCGCACCCGGCGGTCGTCATCCATCTGGCGCGACCGCCGGAGGATACGCGCTAGATATGGCGCACCTCGCCTATCTCGTATTCGATATCGCCGGCCGGTGCACGGACCACGACGACATCACCCTCCTCTTTGCCGATCAACGCGCGTGCGATGGGCGAGCCAACGGATATCAGGTTGTTCTTCACGTCGGCCTCATCCTCCCCCACGATGCGGTAGGTGACCGTGGCGTCGGTATCGACATTGATCAGGTCGACCGTGACACCGAAGATCACCTTGCCCGTGCGCGCAATCGCGGTCACATCGATCACCTGGGCGTTGGCCAGTTTGCTTTCGATCTCCTGGATACGCCCTTCCGCAAAACTCTGCTGTTCGCGGGCGGCGTGATACTCCGCGTTTTCTTTCAGATCGCCGTGCTCGCGGGCCTCGGCGATGGCCGCGACAATGCGCGGCCGCTCAACACGCTTGAGGCGGTCCAGTTCTTCCCGCAGCAGACGTTCACCGCTGACGGTCATGGGAACTTTACTCATTGCACGATGCTCCTGTGCAGGTCCTGCAGCCTGCGTACCGTTTTGTCCGTCTCCAGTTTCAGGGACATGGTCATCGCTTCCGCTGCCGCCAGCGTGGTGGTGTAGAACACCCGGTGCTGCTCGGCACTGGCGCGAATCGGCGCCGAGTCGGTGGTCGCACGACGCCCTTCAGTAGTGTTGATGATCAGGTCGGCCTCATCGTTCTTGATCATGTCGACGATATGCGGCCGGCCCTCCAGCACTTTATTCACACGCCGCACCTGCAGGCCGGCGTCTTCCAGTGCCTTGGCCGTGCCACTGGTCGCTGCCAGGGTGAAGCCCAGCGCCACCAGTTCACGGGCCACCCGCACTGCGCCGGGTTTGTCGACATCGCGCACGCTCATCAGCGCCATGCCGCTGCGCGGTGGCGGCTCCCCGGCACCCAGCTGGGCCTTGGCAAAGGCGCCGGCGAAGGTGTCACCGGTACCCATCACCTCGCCGGTGGAGCGCATTTCCGGGCCAAGTATGGGATCTACACCCGGGAATTTGTTGAAGGGCAGCACCGCCTCCTTCACCGAGAAGTAGGGAGGGACGATCTCGCGGGTAAAATTCTGCGATGCCAGGCTCTGGCCTGCCATGCAGCGCGCCGCCACTTTCGCCAGTGACACACCGATGCACTTGGATACGAAAGGCACAGTACGCGATGCGCGCGGGTTCACCTCGATCACGTAGATCTCGTCGTCCTGCCAGGCCAGCTGCACGTTCATCAGCCCCTTCACACCCAGCTCCAGCGCCATCTGCCGCACCTGCTCGCGCATGGCATCCTGCACCTCCGGGGCCAGATTGTAGGGCGGGAGGGAACAGGCGGAGTCACCGGAGTGCACGCCGGCCTGCTCGATGTGCTGCATGATGGCGCCGATCACCACCTGCTCGCCATCGCTGACCGCATCGATATCCACTTCAATCGCGGCGCTGAGGAAAGAGTCCAGCAGCACCGGTGCATCGTTGGAAACCTGCACCGCATCGCGCATGTAGCGCAACAGGTCTTCCTCGCGGTAGACGATCTCCATGGCGCGACCACCCAGCACGTAGGACGGGCGCACCACCAGCGGGTAGCCGATACGCGACGCCGCTTCCAGCGCCTCTTCCACGCTGCGCACGGTGGTGTTGGCGGGCTGCCGCAGGCCGAGCTTCTGGATCATTTTCTGGAAGCGCTCGCGGTCTTCCGCGCGATCAATGGCGTCCGGCGTCGTGCCGATAATGGGCACACCGTGGGCCTCCAGGTCGCGCGCCAGCTTCAGCGGGGTCTGCCCGCCGAACTGCACAATAACGCCCTTGGGCCGCTCGAGATCGATAATCTCCAGCACATCTTCCAGCGTCACCGGCTCGAAATACAGGCGATCCGAGGTGTCGTAGTCGGTGGAGACCGTCTCCGGGTTACAGTTCACCATGATGGCTTCATAGCCATCCTCGCGCATCGCGAGTGCCGCGTGCACACAGCAGTAGTCGAATTCGATGCCCTGGCCGATGCGGTTCGGTCCGCCACCCAGCACCAGGATCTTGTCGCGATCGGAGGGCGCGGCTTCGCATTCCTCCTCGTAGGTGGAATACATGTAGGCCGTGGCGGAGGTGAATTCCGCAGCACAGGTATCCACCCGCTTATAGACCGGACGGATACCCAGCGCGTGCCGGTGCTTGCGCAGCTCGCGCTCGCTCACGCCCAGCAGCACCGCCAGGCGGGCGTCGGAGAAGCCCTTGCGCTTGAGGCGGAACATGCGCTCGCGGTCAATATCCAGCAGGGCCACGGGCTTCAGTGCGTCCTCGGTGGCGATGATGTCCTCGATCTGCACCAGGAACCAGGGGTCCACGCCGGTGTACTGATACACCTCATCGACGGTCATGCCGGCGCGAAAGGCGTCACCGATGTACCAGATGCGATCCGCTCCGGGGTTGGTCAACTCTGACACCAGCTCTTCGCGCAGGTCCGGGTTGTCCACGTCGATCCTGTGCTCAAAGCCCGCTGAACCCACTTCCAGCCCGCGCAGCGCCTTCTGCAGGGACTCCTGGAAGGTGCGCCCGATCGCCATCACCTCGCCCACCGACTTCATCTGGGTGGTCAGACGCGGATCTGCGGCGCCGAACTTCTCGAAGGCGAAGCGCGGAATCTTGGTAACCACGTAGTCGATCGCCGGCTCGAAAGAAGCCGGTGTGACGCCGCCGGTAATGTCGTTCTGCAGCTCATCCAGCGTGTAGCCAATGGCCAGCTTGGCCGCCACCTTGGCGATGGGGAAACCGGTGGCCTTGGAGGCCAGCGCCGAGGAGCGCGACACCCGGGGGTTCATCTCGATAATGACCATGCGCCCGGTTTTGGGGTCGATACCGAACTGCACGTTGGAACCGCCGGTCTCCACGCCGATTTCACGCAACACCGCCAGCGAGGCGTTGCGCATGATCTGGTATTCCTTGTCGGTCAGGGTCTGCGCCGGCGCCACCGTGATGGAGTCACCCGTGTGCACGCCCATGGCGTCGAAGTTCTCGATGGAGCAGACGATGATGCAGTTGTCGTTCTTGTCGCGCACCACCTCCATTTCATACTCTTTCCAACCGATCAGGGATTCGTCAATCAGCAGCTCCTTGGTCGGCGACAGGTCCAGGCCGCGGGTACAGATCTGCTCGAACTCGTCACGGTTGTAGGCGATACCACCGCCCGAGCCACCCATAGTGAAGGAGGGGCGGATAATGCAGGGGAAGCCGATCTGGTCCAGCACCTGGAAAGCCTCTTCCATGCTGTGGGCCAGCGCCGCGCGGGGAGTTTCGAGGCCGATGCGTTTCATGGCCAGGCCAAACAGCTGGCGGTCCTCGGCCTTGTCGATGGCTTCCTTGGTCGCACCGATCATCTCCACACCGAATTTTTCCAGCACGCCCTCGCGCGCCAGATCCAGTGCGCAGTTCAACGCGGTCTGTCCACCCATGGTGGGCAATATCGCGTCCGGGCGCTCTTCTTCGATAATCCGCGCCACGGTCTGCCAGACAATGGGCTCGATGTAGGTGGCATCCGCCATCGACGGGTCGGTCATGATGGTGGCCGGGTTGGAGTTCACCAGGATGACCCGGTAACCCTCCTCGCGCAGCGCCTTGCAGGCCTGGGCTCCGGAATAGTCAAACTCACAGGCCTGGCCGATGACGATGGGGCCTGCGCCGAGGATCAAAATGCTCTGGATGTCGGTTCTCTTGGGCATGGCGGTTCAGCGGCTCCCGGTTCTGGCGGTCATCAAGGCGATGAAATGGTCAAACAGTGGGGCGGCATCGTGCGGACCCGGGCTGGCCTCCGGGTGCCCCTGGAAGCCGAAAGCGGCCTTGTCGGTGCGGTGGATACCCTGCAAGGTGCCGTCGAACAGCGATTTGTGGGTGACCCGCAGCGTGCCCGGAAGGCCGGCCTCATCCACCGCAAACCCGTGGTTCTGGCTGGTGATCAGCACCGTGCCGTCATCGAGGTTCTGCACCGGGTGGTTCGCGCCGTGGTGCCCGTGACCCATTTTCAGGGTCCGGGCGCCGCTGGCCAGTGCCAGCAGCTGGTGTCCCAGGCAAATACCGAACACCGGTATGTCGGTCTCGAGAATGTCGCGGATGGCAGTGATGGCGTAGTCGCAGGGCTCGGGGTCGCCCGGACCGTTGGACAGGAACACCCCGTCCGGTTGCAGGGCAAGCACCTCGCTGGCCGGAGTTTGCGCCGGCACCACCGTGAGGCGGCAGCCGCGGTCGACCAGCATGCGCAGGATGTTGCGCTTGACGCCGTAGTCGTAAGCCACCACGTGCCAGGGCAGTTCCGTGTCGGGCCGTTCGCTGTAACCAGAGCCCAGTACCCAGCTGCCCTCGCGCCAGGTGTAGCGCGCGTCCACACTGACTTCCTTCGCCAGGTCCATGCCCTTGAGCCCGGCAAACCCGCGCGCCCGGGCCAGAGCCGCGGCTTCATCCACCTGTTCACCGGCCATGATGCAGCCGTTCTGTGCGCCCTTGTCGCGCAGTATGCGGGTCAGGCGCCGGGTGTCGATGTCGGCAATGCCCACAATATTGCGCCGCCGCAGGTAACTCTGCAGGTCTTCCTGATTGCGGTAATTGCTCGCCATCAGGGGCAGATCCCGAATCACCAGCCCCGCGGCCCAGATCGCGGAGGATTCCTCGTCTTCCGCGTTAGTCCCGGTGTTGCCGATGTGGGGGTAGGTCAGGGTGACAATCTGGCGCGCGTAGGAGGGATCCGTGAGGATCTCCTGGTACCCGGTCATCGCGGTGTTGAACACCACCTCACCAACGGAGGCACCATCCGCTCCAATCGCCACACCTCTGAAAACGGTGCCATCTTCAAGGGCCAAAAGGGCTGGGCTGGACAAGAACACCTCCAAGATTCAGCGGCGAACCTTTGCTGCGCGCGCTGAAAAAAAGCGAGATGGGGGACACCACATCTCGCTTTTTCTCATAGAATCAGCTCTGGTTACTCGCAGATAAAACCGATGCCAGGAGCGCGGCCCGGGCATATGAAAACTGGGGCAGAATTGTAGGGGATACCCCCGCCCCTGTCCAGCAAACACCGCGGCGATGCGCCGCCCGCCTGCCGTCGGCCGGTGCCTTACTGGCCGGCACTGCGTCGCGACCACAACATGCAGCCCAGGCTCGCGAATGCACAGGCCGCGATACAGGCAACCACGCTCAGCAGCGCCTCGGGCAGCAGGTTGCTCAGGGCGCTCGCCGCGCCGCCCAGGCCGAACTGGGTGGCACCCATCACCGCAGCCGCTGAAGCGGCACTGCGCGGGAAGGATTCCAGATAGCAGGCCTGGATGTTCGGGCTGATCGCGCCCAGCATGCCGGCGTACACCATCATGGCGGGCAGAAACGCCTGCACCGGCCCATCAAGCAACACAATCAGCAGCAGCGCAAGACCGCTGGCGGCCTGCACCCAGGTAGCCGCCACCATGATCTGACGCGGCTGCAAGCGGTTCAGGAGCACCCGATTGCCCAGGTTACAGGCAAAAATTGCCACAATGTTGCAGGCGAACAGGCCGGTGAAGGCCGCCCGGGACTGGGCAAAATGCCCGAGGTAGATATACGAGGCATAGGTGACGAATATGATCAGGCCGCCGAAGGAGGCCGTCTGCCAGAAGATGTACGGCCGCGCACTGCGGGTTTGCAGCACCCCGAGGTAGCGCGCCAGAAACCCGAGGCCATCAGCGCCCCCGGGTGGCCTGTGCGGCCCGCGAAACACCGTGGCCTGCAGCAGTGGCAACAGGAACAGGGCATAGGCGCCGAGGAACAGGAACACCAGTCCCCAATCTCCCACCTGCAGCAGCAGGGCGCCGATTGCCGGCGCAATAGCCGGTGCCACAATGGCAACCATGCCAATCATTGAAAACAGTTTGGCGGCCTGCACACCCTGCACTCGATCGCGCACCAGGGCCGGGACCGATACACCAATCCAGCCACCACCGATAGACTGCAACAGACGCCCCCAGAGCAGCGCTTCCAGCGACGCCACCTGTGCCAGCGCAAAGCTGGCCAGCGCAAATACGGCCAGTCCGGTCGCCAGCACGCGCCGGCGGCCGTAGCGGTCCGACAGGGCGCCACCGGTCAGCTGCCCCACGGCGAAGCCCATCATGTACACCGAAATGCTGAGCGACACATCGTGAATGGTGACGCCCAGTGCTGCCGCAATCAGGGGAAACGCGGGCAGGTAGGTATCAATGGCGAAAGGTCCCAGCATCATCGTGAAGCCGAGGGCGAATATCACCGGAAGCGAAATACCTGAAGCCTGGTTCATAAAGATGGTGGGGAGTCCTGATAGCGTCCGCTCTGCGGGGGGCGCATAGTGTAGCGCAGATGACGGCCCCGGCGGCGCAGTACCGGGCCCGCTGGTCTGCCGCGCCGGAAAAAACAGTTGCGCTGCACCCCGGGTTTTCTATGATGTGGCGCTCACACTGGACAACAGGACCGTTCCCGACATGACCTACAGCAGCGGAAAAACCGCCGTGATCACCGGCGCTGGCTCCGGTATCGGGCGCGCCCTGGCGCAGCAACTCAACCGCGAGGGCTGCACCCTGTTTCTGAGCGATATCGACGCCGCGGGCCTGGCAGACACCCTCGCGGGGCTGGAGCGGTCAGATGTGCCGGTACAGCAACAGTGCGTGGACGTCGCCGACAAGCAGGCAATGGACGCCTGGGCCGCCGCCATCGCTGCGCAACAGCCCGCGGTGGACATCGTGATCAACAATGCCGGCGTGGGCTACAGCGACCGAGTCGACGCCTGTGACTATGCCAACGTGCAGTGGCTGATGGGCATCAATTTCTGGGGGGTTGTCCACGGCACCATGGCCTTCCTGCCCCTGCTCAGGCGCGCGACCCAGGGCCACCTGGTCAACATTTCCTCCATATTCGGCATGATTGGTGTGCCGACGCAGTCCGCCTACAACGCCTCCAAGTTCGCCGTGCGCGGCTACACCGAGGCCCTGCGCCTGGAAATGCAGGGCAGCAACGTGCACGTGTGCTGCGTGCACCCCGGCGGCGTCGGCACCAACATTGCCCGTCGCAGCCGCGGCGGCGGTGCCGACGTCACCGAGGAGGACAAGGCCGCGATGTTCGCACAGCATGTGCGCACCAGCGCAGAGTCGGCCGCGGCGCAGATCGTCCGTGCCGTGGAAAAGCGGCAGCCGCGCCTGCTGATCGGCAACGACGCCAGGTTCATCAATCTGCTGACGCGCCTGTTTCCCGTCAGCTATCCCCGTTTTATGCCGGGCCTGGGCAAGATCGGACAGGACAGCGCTTGAGCGCATCCGGGCGGAAGGTGCCGTGACCACGGGCAGGCTCTCTGGCGGGCAGTTGACCGTGCTCATTCTGGCCCTGATGGCAACCGGCATGGGCCAATCGCTGGTGTTTGCGATACTGGCCCCATTGGGCCGCGAAGTCGCGCTCGCGGAACTGCAGATCACCTCTATTATCGCCATCTCAGCACTGGTGTTCGCCCTCGCCTCTCCACACTGGGGCCGCCTGAGTGACCGGGTAGGCCGCAAACCCATCATCATCACCGGCCTGCTGGGTTACACCGTGGGCACGCTGGTCTTTACCAGCGTGTTCTCTCTCGGACTGGCCGGTATTCTGGGCGGCACCCTGCTCTACGCCGTGGCGCTGCTGGCGCGCTGCGGGCAGTCAGTCGTGATGTCTGCCACCAACCCCGCCACAACGGCCTATGCCGCAGACAACAGCGGGCCGGAGCACCGCACGCGAACCATGGCGCGCCTGGGAACCGCCAACAGCATGGGCACTATCCTGGGCCCCGCAGTGAGTGGCGCTCTGGCGACCTTCGGCCTGCTGGCACCGCTGTATTTTGCCGCGGCGCTGGCGGCCTCAGCGGCACTGCTGGTGTGGCGACAATTGCCGAAAACGCCGCGCCGCGAACGTGTCCCGCGACACCTGCGCATACGCCTGCGCTTTACCGACCGGCGGGTGCGCCACCTGCTGGCCACCGCCGTCGGGCTGTTCGTGGGCTTTTCCGGGATCCAGCAGACACTGGGCTTCACGCTGCAGGACAAACTGGCGCTGAACGGCATCCAGACCGCACAGATGACCGGCGCAGCGCTAATGGTGTCGGCCCTGTTCACCTTCCTGGTGCAGATTACGGTGATGCAACGGGTGAAACTGGAACCGGGGCAATTCATTCGCCTGGGCCTGCTGGCGATGCTCTGCGGCGCCGCCATCCTGGCCAGTGCCGATCATTTTCCGCTGCTGGCGCTGGGTATGGCCTTCCTCGGCACCGGCCTGGGCCTGACCATGCCCTCCGTTTCCGCAGGCGCATCACTCGCGGTGTCCGCCGAGGAACAGGGTTCGGTGGCCGGGCTGGTCGCTGCCTGCCCCGCGATCGGCTTTGTTGCCGGGCCACTGTGCGCCGGCGCGCTGTACCAGATACACCCCACCCTGGCGCCGCTGTTCAGCGCCAGCGTGTTTTTCGTGGTGCTGATGCTGCTGGTGCAGCGGGAACGGCGCGGGAGTGCAGTAAACTAGCCGAGATCGACAGGCAGGAACGCATCACCCAGCACAGTCTTGCCATCCAGGCTGCGCACCGCAAGGCCCTGCCCCAGCACCCACTGCCGACTGTAGGCCGTGCGCCCCACATGGGTGCCCGAGCACAGCGAAAGCGCCGCTTCCGCCATCATCTCCACAGGCTCCGCCCAGTCGGGGAACTGGCGGGCGATATCGCGTACATACTCGGCGCCCGGCGTCAGCACAATGCTCTCCGGTGCCAGCGTGTTGACGTAGATATTCTCCGGCGCGAGCTCGTGCGCCAGCCCCTCACTGTAGCGGTTCAGCGCCGCCTTGCTGGCCCCGTAGGCGGCTATCACCAGCGCACTTTCGCGGGTATGGCGGTAGGGCACCACGGGCTGCTGCACCGTGGCACTGCTGATGCTCAGGATCCAACCCCGCCCACGCTCGCGCATGCCTGGCAGGGCCTGGGCTGCCAGCTCCACGGGCACATTGACGTTCAGGTCGAACATCTGGTTGCGCTGCTCGGTGTTCACCCGGCTGGGCATGTCGGCGCGCTGCATGGCGGCATTGTTCACCAGAATATCGATCGGCCCGAAATGTGTGGCGGCACGCTGCACCAGATCTGCCCGGGCCTCTGTGTCAAGCAGGCTGCAGACCTCCGCCGCCGCGCGTCCGCCCGCGGCGTTGATCTCCGCCACGGCCTCCTCCAGGGTGCCGGGCAGATTGCCGTGTGCGCCCAGGCGTGATGCCACCAGGACCACCGCCGCGCCCTCCGCCGCAAAGCGGGTTGCTATGGCTCGTCCGATACCGCGACTGGCACCGGTAATCAGCGCCGTCTTGCCTTTAAGTTGTCCCATCACAGGCTCCTTTGTGTTGTTATCGATTATCAATACTGACGGTAGCGCCGCTGCACATGCCGATGACGCAGCAGCCGCTGTGCAGCGCGCTCCTCAGGGCCGACCCTGCGTGCATGCGGCAGGTGCTCGCTGATGGCATCGAACGCCACCAGCGTGACCTTCAGCTGCGGCCACTCCTCCTTCGGCGGGGGCTCCGGATACGTCCAGCGCATGCTGGTATAGCCGTGCGGGACCCCGGTGGTACTGACCCAGTTGGCCACACCCGGGTCACGGTGGCAAACCACCCAACGCCGGGCGCCATCGGGGTCGGTTTCGACGAAGTGGGCGTTGATATTACTGGGATAGCTCTCGAAATCGAGGGATTCTCCCCACAGATTGGCGAGGTGGAAGCCGAGAAAGTGTGGCTCCACCGGGGTGCGGGTTTCGATAATCAGCGCCTGGTCGTCATCCAGCAGATAGGTACCACCGGCGTAGATATTGCTGCTCTGCCCGCCGCCCGTGGCCAACCCCAGCGCGTTCGGCGGGTTCATGTCGTTCACCGGCATGAACGGCTTGTCCAGGCCCATGCGCTCACTGAGGCCACCCGGTACCTGGCCGTAGGTCTCCAGCGTGATCGCGTTGAAAGCGTTCCAGAAATGCACCTGGTTGCGCGCGATCCGACCCACCTCACGCAGCATCTGCAAAGCAGCAGCCGGGTCTATCGGTGGACGCGGCTCCTGCTCACAGCCGATGCGCAGGATTTCCAGGTCCAGGAGATCCTGGTTTTCCCAGTCGTGAAACAGCTCGCGGCAGGTGAGGAAGCGACCAACGTGTTCCACACCACGGCTGCTGCGCTTGCTGAGGATAAAATTGCCCGTGTATCCGTCGGGTTTCTCCGGGGCGATCAGAATGTCGAAGCTGCCGTCCTCCGCCACTTGCAGCGCCGTGCTGTCCAGGGTGCCGGTGTTGATGCGGGTGCCCGGGGTCATTTCCGACAGCTCACCGCTGTCGCCCGCGTAGCCGCTGGCCAGCTCGAAAATCACGTACTGCGGGGCCGTCCTGCCCGGCGCGGCGGGCTCCCCGCGCCAGTGTCGGGTGTCAGCCGCGCGGCCGCGAATGCGATAGCTGTGATTGCCGTCGATCTCCACGCCCAGGTAAACCGCGTCAGCGTTATCGATCGTTGAACGGTTCATGGGCTGGATGGCGCGGCGAAACCGCGGGTACAGTGGATCGCCCAGGGCGCGCTCAATGCCGGCGAGCATGAAGCCCAGCACATAGCGGTAGCCCTCCGCCAGATTGCGGTCGCTGGGGGGCGGCGGATACAGCGCTGGATCATCGATGGCATCGCGCGCCTCCTGGAAGCCCTGGATCATGTCATCGAAGGCCTGGCGCAGTGCTGCGCGGGTGGCGTGGTTGCTGTCTTGCTGGGACATGTCCTGTTCCTCTTATGACCGAGTGGAAACACTTTCCTGTGTACTGGTGGGCCATGCATACCGTGCGTAGAAGTCAGCGAGGCGCTCCTCGAGCAGCTCCCGCGACAGGGCGTAGTCCCCAAGGCTGTATTCGAATTTGGAGTGATGGCTCTTTTCACGTTCCGCATTGGCCTGCAGGAACGCGTCGAATTCCGGGCTCACCGTCATGCCCAGGGCCTGGTAGGCGGCGTGCACCGTCTCCCGCGGATGTGCTGTCAGCTCGCGGTAGTCCACTACGGCGCGGAGCGTGTCAGGGTGCGCGGCCAGCTGCCGGGCAGGATTGTGGAAGCTCTCGAAGGAGGTTTCCAGCAACAGGTCCAGGGAGCGCGCGTAATCCTCCGCGCGCCAGCCCTTGCTCTTCCAGGAAATCTCCACCAGCTTGAGCAGGCTGGGCACGCACTCGGCCGGGTCCCGCACCATGACGACGATACGTGCATCCGGGAAGTATTCGATCAGCGAAGCCACCCAGCCGCTCATCACCGGATTCTTGCTCAGGTGCACACGGTCTCCGCCATTGAGCAGGAGCTGACGCTTGATCAGCTCCCGGTAATGGTGCATCCAGCGCCGGCGTTTGGCGGGCATCTGATCCAGATGGAACAGGTCCAGCACATCCATCACTGGCAGGTCCGTCGCCCACTGCTGGGTCACGAAGGCCGCACGCATGGCGAACTGGTCTTCCTCTGAAGTCCACAGACTCATATTGTGAATATGGCGAAACGGACCGAAGGTCTTGTCATCCCAGGCCTTGATCCGTCGATACAGGGCGCCGCCCAGCAGACCACTGTCCACAGCACCCAACCAGCGAATGACCCGCTTCTGCAACAGCGACGGGAACAGTGTTTCCCAGTAGAGGAAATAGCTGAAGCGCTCGCCATCCGCCGACAGCAGGCGATGCATGAGCGTTGTGCCACTGCGCGCATGCCCCACAATGAACACCGGCGTGACGACGCGCTGAGTCCACAGCCGGGGGAAGAAGATGTAATCGAGTAGAAAACACAGGGTATTGAACAGAGTGGCGAGCGGCGTGACCAGCAGCAGGCGCAGCAGCAGGCGACGGCGTCCGGGCCACTGTTTCAACCCCCAGACATGGCGCAGCAGGCGCCGGTAGTAATCAAAATCGAAATACATGGTGTGCCTTGCCCAACGTCAGGAATACAGTACTCTAGCCGCTTGGGGGCCGCTGGCAACTGCGGTTTCCAGCGCCGAAGACAGAATACAACCTATTGTTTTTAGAGCGTTTTTAAAGCCATACAGGATACGCATGCACAGACCCTTACATTTTTCACCACAGGCGCAGTGCTGTGCCCGGTAACGAGCTGCCCGCCCCGCGCAAACGCCCGCGCCAGCAGCGCTCCCGCGCGCTGGTCGAGGCCATCCGCGAAGCCTGCCTGAAAATTCTTGAGGAAGAGGGCCCCGACCGGCTGACCACCGCGCGCATCGCCGACGTGGCGGGGGTGAACATTGCCTCCCTGTACCAGTATTTTCCGAACAAGGAAGCGGTGCTGGCGGAGGTCTACGAAGAGCGAATGGTGGAACTGCTGGCGCAAACCGAAGGCGAGTTCGCGCGCATCCATGCACTGACCGACCAGGGGCTGGAGGCAACGCTTGCGGCGATCATCGAGCTCGAGGCCACACTGCTGCTGCAGCTCTACCGCATGTACCCGGATTTCTACCTGCAGTACCAGCAGAGCCTGGACATCCGTTCGCGGGTCAACGAGTTGACCCAGTCACTGTCCAATCCGTCGTGGGAGCAATGGTTCCCGGGCTTCCTGCGCCGGCACCGCGCACAACTGCGGGCAGGGAACATCGATCAGATGGCGTTCATCGCCCGCCGCAGCCTCGATGCCTGTCTGCAATCCGCACTGGCAGAGCGCCCGCAGGCGCTGGAGGACCCGGCGTTCCGCAGGGAATTGCTCAGCCTTCTGCTGCGTTACCTGTTGCAGTAGCCTAACCCGACGTGCCCGGCGCGCTCGCTCCAGGATCAACCCCTACGCAACTTGTCCAACGCCACCCGCAAGTCTTCGGGTATGGGCACCGACCGGTTGCTGGCCCGGTCCACGAAGACATGCACGAAATGCCCGTGGGCCAGCGCCTCCTGCTCACCCTCGCGAAATATGGCAATACCGTATTGCACTGAACTGTTGCCCAACCGGTCCACCCGCAACCCGCCTTCAATCGCCTCCGGGTAGCTGGCCGGGGCATGGTAGTCACAACCGGACTGCACCACGTAGCCGACCACCCTGCCATCGTTGATATCCAGCCCGCCCTCCTCGATCAGGTACCGGTTGGCCACCGAGTCGAAGTAGGAGTAATAGACCACATTGTTGATGTGGCCGTAGGTGTCGTTGTCGGACCAGCGGGTGCTGATGGGGTAGAACACAGCGTAGGCATCACGCCCGGGACGTTTGCTCATGCGCCCTCTCCATAGGCCGCGCGATAGATCGCCAGCGCATCCTCTTCACTCACCTCACGGGGATTGTTCACCAGCAAGCGCTGCTGCTGCATGGCCTCCGCCGCCAGCATCGGCAGGTCTGCCGCCGGCACTCCGGCATCCGCCAGCGTGGCGGGCAGGCCCACGTCGGCAATCAGCTGCTGCAGGGCCTGCACCAGTGCGGCGGCGCTGCCCGTGGCGGCCGGCACGATGATCTCGGCAAGTTCTGCATACAGCGTCTCGGCTGTCGGCATGTTGTAGGCCAGCACAGAGGGCAATACCAGCGAGTTACTGAGACCGTGGGGAATGTGGTAGTGCCCCCCCAGCGGATAGGCCAGCGCATGCACTGCAGCGACCGGGGCGTTGGCAAATGCCTGCCCCGCAAGGCAGGCGCCCAGCAGCATGGCCGCACGGGCCTCCCGGTTGGCCCCGTCGCTGACGGCCGTGCGGATGTTGGCTGCCAGCAGCCGCAGCGCCTCGCGCGCCAGGATATCTGACAACGGGTTCTTCTTGAGTTTGGACGTGTAGGCTTCGATGGCATGCACCATGGCATCAACGCCAGTCATGGCCGTCACCCGCGGCGGCAGGCCCAGCGTCAGGTCGGCGTCGAGCAGCGCAATATCCGGCAAGAGAACGGGCGAGGACACACCGGCCTTGGTTGTCTCACCGGTGGTGATGACCGCGACAGGCGTCACCTCGGAGCCGGTGCCTGCGGTCGTCGGCACCAGGATCAGGGGCAGACGCCCACCACTGACCTGATCAACACCGTACAAGGCGCGCAAAGGCTGCGATCCTGCGAGCAGCACCGCCACCACCTTGGCGACGTCCATGGAGCTGCCCCCGCCTACCGCGATCACACCATCGACGTCAGCGCTGCGACCCCGAGCAGCCGCCGCCTCAACGGTGGCCTCCGGCGGGTCCTCACGCACCTGGTCGTAGAGCGTAACCTGCACGCCGGCCGCTTCCAGCGCTGCCTGCACGGGCTGCACCAGACCGATTGCCAGCAAGCCGGGATCAGTCACCAGCAAGGGCCGGCGGATGCCCAGGCTCCGGCAACGCTCAGCCAGCGCCAGCGCGCTACCCGGCTGGCACACCAGCTGCGGCACGGTGTTGAAGACGAAGGGCTGCATCCTGTACTCCTACAGCGTGAGAATCACCTTGCCGCGCGCCCGTCGTTCCATCATGCAGGCGTAGGCGGCCTCATAGTCCTCCAGCGCAAACAGATCGGTCACCACCGGCTTCAGTTTACCCTCGGCAAACAGTGCCCAGAGCTCATGGATGTTCTGCAGATTCACCTCGGGCTCCTCGCCCATGAAGCGGCCCCAGAATACACCCACAATCGAACAGCCCTTGAGCAGCGTCAGGTTGAGCGGGATGCTTGGAATGGGGCCGCTGGCGAAACCAATCACCAGGTAACGACCCTTCCAGGCCATACTGCGCAGGGCGGGTTCCGCGTAGTCACCGCCGACCGGATCGTACACCACATCCACACCCTTGCCGCCGGTCAGCTCTTTCAGCGCGTCCTTGAGCGATACGTCGCTGTAGTTGATCAGTTCGTCGGCACCGAGTTGCTTGCACAGCGCCAGCTTCTCGTCGGTGCTCGCAGCCGCAATCACCCGCGCACCCATCAACTTGCCCAGCTCGACCGCCGTCGTGCCGACTCCACCCGCCGCACCCAGCACCAGGAGGGTTTCGCCCGGCTGCAGGTTGGCGCGCTGCTTGAGCGCGTGGTAGGAGGTGAAATAGGTGATCGCAATACCGGCAGCCTGCTCAAAGCTCAGGCCCTCAGGCATGGGAAACACGCTGTGCTGGTTCGCTGCAATGCGCGAACAGAACGCACCGTGTGCCCCCATGGAGATCACCTTGTCACCGGGCTTCAGGCGTTTGACCTTGCTGCCCACGGCCGCGACCACGCCCGAGCACTCGCCCCCGGGGATGAAGGGCAGATCGGGTTTGGTCTGGTACTTGTTCTGGATGATCAGCACGTCGGGGAAGTTGAGCCCCGCCGCCTTGACATCAATCAGCACATCGTCGTCGCCCATTTCGGGGTCGGGCCACGCGGTCTCCAGAGACAGTTTATCGGGCAGTCCGTGCTCCTTGCAGACAATCGCTTTCATATCACAGCACCTCGAACAGGCCGGCAGCACCCATGCCGCCGCCGACGCACATAGTGATCACCACATATTTCACCCCGCGCCGTTTGCCTTCCAGCAGGGCGTGGCCAATCATCCGCGAACCGCTCATACCGTAGGGGTGACCGATGGAAATCGCGCCACCGCTGACGTTGAGCTTCTCGTTATCGATTCCCAGCCGGTCGCGGCAGTACAGCACCTGCACGGCAAAGGCTTCATTGAGCTCCCACAGGCCGATATCATCCACCGACAGGCCGTGCTGCTTGAGCAGCTTGGGCACGGCGAAGACCGGGCCGATGCCCATTTCGTCCGGTTCACAGCCGGCCACCGCGATACCACGGTACAGGCCCAGTGGCTGCAGGCCCTCCTGCTCTGCCAGTTTGGCGTCCATCAGCACCTGTGCAGATGAGCCGTCGGAGAGCTGCGACGCGTTACCCGCAGTGATGGTGCCGCCTTCAATCACCGTTTTCAGGCCGGCGAGACCTTCCGCGGTTGTCGCGCGCACACCCTCGTCCGCACTCACCGTGGCCTCCGCCTCGGACTGCTCCCCGGTTTCCTTGTTCCACACGATGCGCTTGCACGTGACCGGCACCAGCTCCGCCTCGTAGCGGCCGTCGGCATAAGCCTCGGCAGTGCGCTGCTGTGACTGCAGTCCATACTCATCCATGGCTTCACGGGAAATATCATAGCGCTTGGCCACCACTTCCGCGGTTTGCAGCATGGGCATGTGGATATTGGGATGCATAGCCATGAGTTCTTCGTCGACCATCCGGTGCAGGTTCATGTGCTCGTTCTGCACCAGCGAGATGGATTCCAGCCCGCCACCCACAACACAGCTCATACCGTCGTACATGATCTGCTTGGCCGCCGTCGCCACGGCCATCAGGCCGGAGGAGCACTGCCGGTCAAGGGTCATGCCGGAGACGGTGACCGGCAGGCCGGCACGCAGCGCAATCTGCCGTGCCACGTTGGAGCCCGTGGCGCCCTGCTGCAGGGCGCTGCCCATGATCACGTCGTCCACCCGGGCGGGATCAATGCCGGCGCGACGCACGGCCTCGGCCACGGAGGCAGCGCCCAGGCTGGCGCCACCAAGGTTGTTAAAACCGCCCCGAAACGCCTTGGCGATCGGCGTACGGGCAGTGGCGACAATTACGGCTTCTTTCATAATGTTCTCCCGGGGCATAACAGACGCGCACCCCTGTTGTGTGAAGGGGGCGTATCAATCGAGTTTGATGCCGAGGTTTTCCGCGGCTTTGCCCACCATCTTGATGCTTTGCTCAAAGCCCGCGGTGAGCTCACGCTCGCCTTCCCGGCTGCTGATTTCGTCCCAGTGTGCGGCAATGCCCTCCGGCGTCTGCTCTTCAACCGGCAACCAGGCACCTTCGGTTTCCACGATACGCGACACGGCAAAGGCGCCGGCACCCGCCGCGAGGATGGTGCGGTTCGGTGCGTCTTCACTGACCAGGTAAAGCACCGCCGGGGTGACGGTTTCCGGCGTCAGCAGTTCAAAGGCTTTCTCCGGCAGCAACCCCTCTGTCATGCGCGTACCCGCGGTGGGTGCCAGTGCGTTGACCCGGATGTTGTACTTGGCGCCTTCCTGCACCAGCGTATTCATCAGCCCGATCACACCCATTTTCGCGGCGCCGTAGTTGCTCTGACCAAAGTTGCCGTAGAGACCACTGGAGGACGTGGTGACCACAATGCGGCCGTAGGATTGATCGCGCATAATGTCCCACACCGCCTTGGTGCAGTTCACGGTGCCCATGAGGTGCACGTCGAGTACCAGCTGGAAATCATCCAGCCCACCCTTGGTAAAGCTTTTGTCGCGCAGGATGCCGGCATTGTTGACCAGAATGTCCACGCGGCCCCACTTCTCCATGGCCTGCTGCACCATGCCTTCCACTTCGGTGTATTGCGCCACGTTGGCGCCGTTGGCAATCGCTTCGCCACCGGCCGCTTCAATCTCGGCGACCACCGCGCGTGCCGCGTCGCTGGAGGCACCAGTACCATCCTTTGCACCACCCAGGTCGTTCACCACCACCTTGGCGCCGCGGGCGGCCAGTGCGATGGCGTGACAGCGGCCCAGCCCCTGGCCCGCTCCGGTGACAATGGCGACCTTACCGTCATAGCGAATACTCATCACTCTACTCTCCCTTCATTCAATCAATGTCGTGTGCCCGCCCAGCGGGCACGTCAATTCAGCCCGCAACCACCATGGACAGCCATTCAGCGATCAGTGCGGGGTTGTCCTCGCCCTCGATCTCGACCGAAATGGCCTGCTTGATCAGGAACCGGTTGCCGTCCTTCGGCTGCACATCCACAATCTCGACGTGCGCGCGTACACGCTTGCCGGCGCGCACCGGCGTCAGGAAACGCACCTTGTCGAAGCCGTAGTTGATACCCATCAGCACTTTCTCGGGCATGATCCCGACACCCTCGCACATCTTCACCAGCATGGAGAGCGTGAGAAAACCGTGTGCAATCGTGCCACCAAAAGGCGTTTGCGCGGCTTTTTCTTCATCGATGTGAATGAACTGGTGGTCCTCGGTGACATCGGCAAACGCGTTGATGCGGTCCTGGCCCAGGGTAACCCAGGGGCCGGGCTCCAGCTTCAGGCCCTTCTGGTTCACCATTTCGCTGTTGGGAACGACTTTCATGGTCATGTGTATGTCCTTGCGGTTACGTGTATCGGTTGTGAAATCTGCCAGGGCTTGACCCTCAGCCGTCGCGGAAAGTCGCGTTGACCTCCTGTTGCTCCATGTAGCGCCTGAGCTCGTTACGGCCCACCACCATGCGATGCACCTCGTCCGGGCCGTCCGCCAGGCGCAGGGTGCGCTGGCCCATGTACATGGTGGCCAGCGGCGTATCCTGGGAGACGCCGAGTGCACCGTACATCTGGATTGCCTGGTCGACAATGCGAATGGAGATATTGGGCACCGCGGTCTTGATCATGGAGATCCAGATCCGGGCTTCCTTCGGGTCCACGTTATCCATCATCCACGCGGTTTTCAGGGTGAGCAGGCGGGCCATTTCGATATCCATGCGCGCGTTGGCGATGATATCGACATTGCCGCCGAGACGCGCCAGAGGCTTGCCAAACGCCGTGCGGGAAACCGCGCGCTCACAGAGGAGCTGGAGCGCCTTCTCCGCCGCCCCGATGGCACGCATGCAGTGGTGAATACGACCGGGGCCCAGCCGCCCCTGGGAGATCTCGAAACCGCGGCCCGGCCCCAGGATCATGTTTTCCTTGGGTACCCGAACGTTGGTGTAGCGCTGGTGCATGTGGCCGTGGGGCGCATCGTCCATGGAAAACACGTTCATCGCGCGCAGGTTCTCTACGCCGGGCGTATCCATGGGCACCAGTATCTGGGACTGCTGCAGGTGCTTGGGCGCATCGGGATCGGTCTTGACCATCACAATCATGATCTTGCAGCGCGGGTCACCGGCGCCGGAGATATAGTGCTTCTCGCCGTTGATGACCCACTCGTCACCGTCAAGCACCGCGGATGTGCTAATGTTGGTGGCATCCGATGAGGCCACGCCGGGCTCGGTCATGGCGTAGGCGGAGCGAATCTCGCCATTCAGCAGCGGCTCAAGCCACTCGCGTTTTTGCGCCTCGCTGCCGTACTTGTGCAGCACCTCCATGTTGCCGGTGTCCGGGGCGGCACAGTTGAACACCTCGGCGGCGATATGCGACTTGCCCATTTCCTCGGCAAGATAGGCATATTCCACGGTGGTCAGGCCGGAGCCATGCTCGCCGTCGGTCAGGAAGAAGTTCCACAGGCCGGCCGCTTTCGCCTTGCCCTTCAGGGTTTCCATGATCTCGGTCTGACGGGGGGTGAACTGCCAGCGGTCTCCCACACCGATCTCCGCCATGTACTCCTCTTCCAGCGGCTCGATTTCCTCCGCTACGAAAGCCCTTACCTGCGCCAGCAGGGGTTGTAGTTTGTCACTGATTCCAAGATCCATGGCATGCTCGCTCTTGCTGTGTGTGATTAAGATTAGCCAACAATTAGTCTTTGGCCGCCTGCGTCAACCCGGCACTGTACTGGGCCTTCAGCTGACGCTTGAAAATCTTGCCCGAGGCGATACGCGGCAGGGGCTGCTCCTGCAGCCAGATTCGCTCCGGCACCTTGAAGGCCGCCAGGTGTTCGCGCAGGAAGCCCTGCAGCTGCTCCGCTTCCAGTGCTGCCCCGGCACGCACCGTAACAACCGCTCCCACACTTTCACCGAGACGTGCGTCGGGCAGACCGAACACCGCGGCCTCACGCACCGCGGGGTGCCGATGTATCGCCGCTTCCACTTCGATGCAGCTGATGTTCTCTCCGCCGCGGATAATGATGTCCTTGATGCGGTCGACGATGTAGAGAAAGCCCTCGTCATCCAGGCGGGCCACATCACCGGTGTGGAACCAACCGTCGACGAAGGCCTCGCGGGTGGCTTCCGGTTTGTTCCAGTAGCCCCGGACATTCGCCGTGGACTTGATGCACAGCTCGCCACGCTCACCGGCGGGCAAGGTGTGGCCTGCGCCGTCAATCACCTTGAACTCGGTGACTGCGGGCACCGCGCGCCCGGTACTCGAAGGCCGCGCAACGTATGCAGCACCCGCATTTACGGCGCCGAGGGCATTGGTCTCGGTGAGTCCGTAGCCAATGCCCGGTGCCGACCCCGGAAAGGTTCCCGCAATTTTCCCCACCTGATCGGGGGGCCGGGCCGCGCCCCCTGAGAAGATTTCGGCCAGCGAGGATAGATCATACGCGCTCTCGGCGGCAGCGGCCTGCAGTTCCGCCGACATGGTGGGCACACCGTTGAACCAGGTAATCCGCTCCGCCTCGATCAACCGCAGGGCCTCCTGCGCATCCCACTTGTGCATGATCACCAGTTTTCGGCCCACCAACAGCGAGAGCAGAAAGGCCGAGTGGCTGGCGGTGCAGTGAAACAGCGGAATGGTCAGCAGGCCTGCGGGCGGATAAGGCGGCCTGGTTGCCGCACCCGCCAGCTGCTTGTTCACAGTACCCTGCAGCAACCAGCTCCAGAGTGCCGCCAGAATCGCGCGGTGCGTGGAAACGGCCCCCTTGGGATGCCCGGTCGAACCGGAGGTATACATGATGGTGGCGTCGTCGTCGGGGGCCACCGCAACCTCGGGCATGTCCACACCCCGGAAGGACTGTAGCAAGGTGTCGAAGGCAACGGATTCCACGGGGATACCGCTGCAATCGCCCACCGCGATGATCGACAGCGCGTGGCGCGCCGCGATTGGCGCCAGACGGCTGACCCGTTCGGGATCGGCAATCACCACGCGACTGCCGCTGTCCTCGATGCCGTAATCCAGTTCCTCGCTCGTCCACCAGGCGTTCATCGGCACCGCCACCGCCCCGATCGAGACAATCGCGATGAATGCCATCATCCATTCCGGGTTGTTGCGACCGACGATGGCAACACGGTCGCCGTGGGTCACGCCAAAGCGCTGCTGCAGCGCCGTGGCAAGCGCTGCACTGTGCGTCCAGGCCTCCTCGAAGCTGTAGCGCTGCTCGCGGTAGACAGCGAAACAGCGGTCGCCATGCTGGCGCATCAACGCGCAGTACTGCCCAAGGTTACGGGGCATGTTGCAGTAGGAGCGATACGCCACGCCACCCACCGTGACCGTTTCCAGGGCAAAGGGCTGGCCGGGCGCCGTCAATGCGGCAACCCGGGCGGCGAACAGATCGTCAGATGTCTGCATAGCGGCGGCTATGCGCCTCAGAAACCGCTCAGCCTGGCGAAACGGTCGAGGTGGTAGTTGTAGTCACCGAAACAATGCTGCGCCACCCGCGCGCGTTTGATGAAAAAACCGATGTCGTACTCATCCGTCATGCCGATACCGCCATGCATCTGGATACCCTCGTTGGTCGCGCGCTGGGCCACCTCACAGAGCTTGGCCTTCGCCGCGCTCGCAAGCACGGGCAACTGGGGGTCATCTGCATCAATCGCCTGCAGCGCCTTGAGCACCAGTGAGCGGGACAGCTCCAGTTCGGCAAACAGCTCCGCGGCGCGGTGCTGCAAGCCCTGGAAGGACCCGATAACCTTGCCGAACTGCTTGCGCTCCTTGAGGTACCCCACGGTGCGTTCGAAGGCCTCTGATGCGATACCCAGCAACTCTGCTGCAAGCCCGATATTGGCGATATCGAGGCTGCGGCTGAGCCCGTCCCAGGCGCCATCCACATCACCCAGAACCGCATCGGCAGGCACCTGCACCGCATCCAGCTGCAGCGCGCCCACACCGCGGGCATCCACCAGGCTGCGACGCTCCACCGTGAGGCCCGCAGCGTCCGCCGGCACCAGGAAAGCCGTCAGCCCGGCACTGTCACCGGGTTCCCCGGAGGTCCGCGCAATCACCACAAACTGCTGCGCCGCCAGCGCATCAAGCACCAGGCACTTGCTGCCATGCAGGCGATACCCCGCGCCGTCTGCCTCCGCCTTCAGTGCCGTATCCTCCGGCGCGTGCAGCGGCCCTTCCTGTAGTGCCAGGGTGACGTGCAGCTCGCCCGCTGCCAGGGGTGCCAGCAGCGCCTGCTTCTGCGCCTCGCTGCCGAGCGCGTTAAGCAGGGTTGCGCCAAGCAGCACGGTTGACTGCAGCGGCACCGGGCTCAAGTGGCGGCCCGCCTGCTCCAGCACCAGGCCCAGCCCGATGTAGCCGTAGCCCAGGCCACCGTAGGATTCCGGAATGGCGATACCGGGCCAGCCCATCCCGGCGATGTCGCGCCACACATCGGGCGCAAAACCCAGTGCATCATCAGCATCGCGCAGCGCGCGCAGCTGCGCCACGCCCGCTTTCTCCGCCAGCAGCCCGGCTGCCGACTCTTTAAGCATCACCTGTTCTTCTGTCAGTACCAGTGCCATGTCAGTGTCCTCTCCCGCTCAGTCCGGCAAGCCCAGTACGCGCTTGGCAATAATGTTCAGCTGCACCTCGGAGGTGCCGCCCTCAATGGAGTTGCCCTTGGAGCGCAGCCAGTCCCGACTGGTGGCGCCACCCTCATACACATCACCGTCCCAGCCCAGCGCCGGTTCACCGCCGATGGCCAGGTTGAGCTCGTTGCGTCGCTTGTTCAGCTCGGTGCCGTAATACTTGAAAATGGATGAGGCGGCGCCCAGGCCCTGGCCCGCCTTGGCTTCGTCGCCCACGCGGCTCATGGTGGCGCCGAAAGCCAGCGCATCCAGCTGATATTGGGCGATGGTGTGGCGCAGGATGCCGTTGCGCAGCCGCCCGCTGGCATCCGCTCCGTAGGTCTCGACGGCCACAGAGCCCAGCGACTTCTTCGGCGCCGTACCGAAGCCGGAAATCATTTCCCGTTCGTGCGTCAGAAGGTACTTGGCGATTGCCCAGCCCTTGCCCTCTTCACCAACGAGGTTGCGCTTTTCGGCACGCACGTTGTCAAAAAACGTCTCGCAGAAGGGCGAGGAGCCACTGATCAGCTTGATCGGGCGTGTGGTCACGCCCTCGCTGGCCATGTCGAACAATACGAAGCTGATGCCCTCATGCTTGCTGCCGCTGTTGTCGGTGCGCACCAGGCAGAATATCCAGTCCGCCTTGTCGGCGTACGAGGTCCAGACCTTCTGCCCATTGATCAGGTAGTGATCGCCACGGTCCTCGGCGCGGGTTTGCAGACTGGCCAGGTCGGACCCTGCGTTCGGCTCCGAATAGCCCTGGCACCAGCGGATCTCGCCGCGACAGATGGGCGGCAGGTGTTCCTGCTTCTGTGCCTCGGTGCCGAACTTGAGCAGCGCCGGGCCGAGCATGGAAATGCCGAAGCTCTCCAGCGGTCGGCGCGCGCCTATCCGCGCCATCTCCTGCTGCAGGATCTTCGCCTCTTCCTTGTTCAATCCGCCACCGCCGTACTCACGCGGCCAGTGCGGCACTGTCCAGCCGCGCTCCGCCATGCGCTGGCACCAGACCTGCTGGTCAGGGTGGTCAACTTCCGGGTTGCGCCCACCCATATAAAGATCGTCGAAGCCGCGCACCGGCTCGCGCATGGCCGGGGGGCAATTTTCCTCGAGCCAGGCGCGGGTGTCGGCACGAAATTTTTCCAGGTCGCTCACTAGGGCACCTCTTCAGATCGAAACAACGTATGAATGGACGGGCAGCAGATCGCCCAGCGCAGATTTGAACATACAGTATGTTTTGCTAACGTTCAAGAATGCCCCGTTTTGTCGGCATACATATCCGCATCGGCCGCGCGCATCATGGCATCCGCGCTGTCACCCTGCACCGGCCACAGGGCGACACCAATAGCGCTGCGCACCGCTACCGGGTTACCGCGTAGCTCGAATGGGCCATCCAGCGCCTGCCGCAAACGTTCCCGGGCCACCAGGGCGCTGTCCCGGTCGCCGACGCCGTGCACGATAACAAGAAACTCATCGCCCCCCAGTCGCCCGGCAAAATCCGCCTCACGCAGGAATCCGCGCAAGCGCCGCGCCACTTCCCCGAGCAGTTGGTCACCGCACTGGTGGCCAAAGCGATCATTGACCTGCTTGAACTCGTTCAGATCGATCAGCAATACCGCGAAGGGCTCCGCATAGCGCTCAGCGCGCCGCAGTGTGGACTGCAGGGTATCATCGATATGGCGGCGGTTCGGCAACCCCGTAAGCACGTCCTCCGTGGCCAGCCGCAAGGTGCTGAGGTGGGCACGGAAATAGCAGGCTACGGTAATGCCGAATGTCCAGCCCATCAGGCACAGCATCACGGTCAGGAAAGCAATGGCGCGCGGGGCTTCAATACTCAGCTCGGGGTTCAGGGTCACCTGCAGCGCCCACCAGCCGCGGTAGAGCAGGACCACGCCCAACAGGGCAGGAAACAGGGCCGCGAGACTGTATACACGCAACGCCGGCCCTCGGCTGCGCCAGACCATAACCAGCGCTGACGCGAGCATCATTGGGCCGGACAGAAAATCATGCGCGAGGTGGCGCGCCACCGGGTCCAGCCGGTTGACCCAGGCTATGGCGATGAACAGCGGTATCAGCAACAGCCCAATACGCCAGCGCCGGGCGGAGTGGTGGCCGCGAAACTGCAGGGCGCCTTCCAGCAACAGGGCGGCGCCAATCAACGCGAGGCTGTTGTTGGTAACGGTGAGGTACTGTTCGATGCCACCACGATTGGCAAACGGAAAGGCAACCAGGAAACCGACGGTGTTTGCCAGCGCCGCAAGCAACCAGGGAAACACCCCTTCCATATCCCGGTTGATACGCCACAACACAAAGGTAATCAGCGTGCACATGGCCGACACCATGGCGATGACCAGGAACAGGGTGGGAATACTGAGCGCGTTCATGCCGCCCTCGCTACCGAACGGGAGCGTCCATGGTGCGCGTGCCCGGGATGCGGGTCAATGCACCGCGGGCATACTTTGGGATAACCGCGTAGGGAAAAACCTCCGCTAGAACTGCGCCCGGGGCATCTCTACCTGAGAATAGGTCAGCCCCCCGTTGACACCGCAGATCTCGCCCGTGACATAGGATGCGGCGGGCGACGCCAGATAGAGTGCACAGGCGGCGATATCCTCCGCCTCGCCCAGACGCGCCAGCGGTGTGCGCGCGGACATGGTCTGCTCCATTTCCGGCGTCATGAAGTTTTCCAGCGCGGTAGTCACGGTCGCGCCCACGCCGATGCCGTTGACGCGCACCTTGGGCGCGAAGTCCTGCGCCAGCGCCCGTGTCAGCCAGGACAGCGCGGCCTTGCCGGTGCCGTAGGCGGCAAAACCGGCCTGGGGCAGGCTGCCCGCCACAGACGAAATATTGACGATAGCGCCCTTGCCCGCGGTCGCCACCATGTGCGGCGCGCTGAGACGGGACAGGGAAAACGCCGAAGTCACGTTGAAGTGGAAGCAGGCATCGAAGTCCTCATCCGTGGTCTCCAGCGCCGGCTTGGGGCCCCAACCGCCCGCATTGTTGACCAGGATGTCCAGGCGACCAAACTCCGCCACTGTGCGCTCCACCAGCGCTGCACGCTGTGCACCATCGGTCACATCACAGGTGACCACCAGCGCGCGCCGGCCGCGTGACCGCACCTGCTCCGCAACCGCCTCCAACTCACTCAGGGTACGCGCTGAAATGGCGACGTCGGCGCCGGCATCCGCATAGGCCAGCGCGGTAGCGGCACCGATACCGCGCCCCGCTCCAGTGATGAGTGCCACCTGCCCGTCGAGACGGAAACGATCGAGAATACTGCCCATGATTGGCTCCTGAGTGGTGAGATTATTGCACCGCCGCGGCGGGGATGGTGTTCAGCACAGGGTCGTTGGGCGGGTTGTGCACGCACCAGGTGCCGGCGGGATGGTAAATATAGGCGACACAGCCATTACAGTTGTCACAGCCGGATTCGGTCACTTCACCGCTGCGCAGCTTGTTCACCAGCGCCGGGTCGTGAATCAGTGGCCGCGCCATCACCACGCAGTCAAAACCTTCCGCCAGCGACTGCTCGGCATGGGCCAGCGAACGCGCGCCACCCAGATAGGCCAGCGGCATGTCGACCGCGGCACGGATCTTGCGCGAATACTCCAGAAAATACATGGGCTTGAAGTCGATCTTGGGTTCGCTGGAGGCCGCCGCCTTCATCATCAGCGCCGTGATCCACTCACCCTGTTGCTTCAGCACCCGGGCGATGATCTCCCGGTTCATATTGCTGCCGAACATGAACCAGGTGGATTCCACGTTGCGGCCACCGGACAACACCAACATGTCAGCACCGGCCGCCTGCAGCGCACCTGCGGTGACGACACCGTCCTCCGCCGTGGCGCCGCGCCGGGTGCCATCAGCCACGTTGATCTTGGCCAGCACCGCCATGTCTTTGCCAACCGCGCGCTTCACCGCCGCCAGCACCCGGGCCGGAAAACGGACCCGGTTCTCCGCGCTGCCGCCGTACTCATCAGTGCGACGGTTGCTCAGGGGCGAAATAAACTGGTTGAGCAGGTAACCATGGCCCATGTGCAACTCCACGGCGTCAAAGCCACCTTCCCGGGCCAGTTCCGCGGCCTGCACGAATTCCGCCTCCACCCGCGCCATATCGTCCTCGTTCATCGCACGCTGGAGGATATTGCCTTTCATCAGGCCGGCGGGGTTGAAGCCCGAGGAGGAACTGATGGTACGCCCGGGCACTTTCATGCCAGTGACAAACGAACCACCGTGGGTGATCTGGGCCGAGATCGCCGCGCCCTCAGCGTGCACCGCCTGGGTGAGCACACGCAGGTCGGGGATCACCTCGGGCCGCATCCAGATCTGATTGGGCAGCGTCCGCCCCACCTTCGCCACTGCCATATAGGCCACCGTGGTCATGCCCACACCGCCCGCCGCCAGGTCCCGGTGATGCTTGACCAGCGCCTTGGTCGGCTTGCCCTCCAGGCACATCGCTTCATTGGCGCCAGACTTGATAAAGCGATTGCGCAGGGTGATGGGCCCGATGGTGACGGGGTCGAAAGGCGTGGGGGTTGAGGTCGAAGCCATGGCGGACAGTCCTGTTATTGTGGATCCCGCACCATCTTACTCCCGACAGCAGAGCACCGCGATGTTGCTCTGAAACTGGGGACAGATCGGTTTAATATGGCAGGCGCTTACCCGACACGAAGAGACACCCTTTGCCATGCAGATCTGGGGCATCGATTTCACCAGCCGGCCGCGCCGGGGAAAACCGATCACGGCCCTGCAGTGCACGTTGCAGGGAAACCGGCTGACCGCCGGCGAGCTTTTTCGCCTTGAGCATTTTGACGCCTTCGAGGGGCTGCTGCGCCGCCCCGGACCGTGGGTCGCGGGGCTGGACTTCCCCTTCGGCCAATCCAGCCGGTTTGTCCACAACATCGGCTGGCCGCCCGCATGGGCGGATTACGTGCGATTCGCCCAAAGCCTGGGGCGGGCGGGGTTCCGCAGTGCGCTGGACGACTACCGCAGCGGCAGGCCGGCGGGCGACCGCGAACACCGGCGGCAGGCCGACAGTCTGGCAGGCGCCATCAGCCCGCAGAAACTCTACGGCGTTCCCGTGGGACTGATGTTCTTCGAGGGCGCGCCGCGGCTGCTGACCTGCGGCGTATCGATTCCCGGCCTGCAAGCAGGCGATCCTGCGCGAATTGCAGTCGAAGCGTACCCCGCCCTGCTCGCCAGGCACTGCATCGGCAGGCGCAGCTACAAACAGGATACGCGCAGCAAACAGACCGAGGCACAGCGGCGTGCACGACAGGACCTGCTGCGAGCGGTCTGTGGCGAACCCGTGCTGGCACGCTACGGGTTGCAGGTGAACGCCCCGGACGACCTCGCAGAAGACCCGGGTGCAGACACACTGGATGCACTGTTGTGCGCGGTACAGGCTGCATGGGCCTGGCGTCAGGGTCCGCCGGACTTCGGAACATCCGCGGTGGCGGCTGAAGGCTGGATCGCGGACCCGGGGCTGCAGCCTCACAGCCAACCCTGACGCTTTGCCAATACCCCGCCGCTGCTCTATCCTGCTGTTCGTTTATCCCCGCAGTGGACATCCAGACCCATGACATCCCCGGCTTCACCCGCGCAAGCGGCGCGCCTGATGAAACTGGCTACCTACGCCTCGGTTTCCGTAGCAGCCGTGCTCATCCTGGCCAAGACCATGGCCTACTGGCAGACCTCGTCAGTCAGTATTCTCGCCTCGTTGGTGGACTCGCTGATGGATTCCGGGGCATCGCTGCTCAACCTGTTCGCCGTGCGCTACGCACTGGAGCCCGCCGACCGCCAGCACCGTTTTGGACACGGCAAGGCGGAGTCGATAGCGGCCCTTGCGCAAAGCGCATTTATCATCGTCTCCGGTGTATTACTGCTGGTAGAAGCCACCCGACGCCTGCTCAACCCCGAGCCCATCGGCGCCTTCGGGGTCGGGCTGGCGGTCATGCTGTTGACCATCGCGGCAACGGCGGTACTGCTGCTGTTCCAGGGCTATGTCATCCGCCGCACCCAATCCGCGGCCATCCGCGCGGATGCCCTGCACTATCGCACCGACCTGTTGACCAACTCCGGGGTTGTGGTCGCACTGTTGCTGGCGCAGTTTGGCTGGCCTGGCACGGACCCGCTGTTCGCCATCGGTGCCGCGCTGTACATTCTCTGGTCGGCGCGCAGCATTATGGGTTCGGCCTTCAACGAGCTGGTGGACCGGGAGTTGCCCGACAGTCAGCGCGCGCGGATCATCGCCATCGCCGAAGGCCACCCGGAGGTGCGGGGCGTGCATGACCTGCGCACGCGCAGCGCAGGACGCATCGACTTTGTGGAGATGCATCTGGAGCTGGATGGCAGCATGCCGCTGGTCAAGGCACATCGCATCTCGGATGAGGTGGAGGCTGCGGTTATCGCCGCCATGCCCGGCGCGGACGTGGTGATCCACCAGGATCCGGCGGGCATTGTGGAAGTGCAGCAGGACGAGCAGTTGCAGTAACCACCCGCGGAACCTCCACTGCGGCTTTGACGCCGCCTGCGCTTCGGGCTACCATCTTCGACGTCTTCGCGGGTGTAGTTCAATGGCAGAACTTCAGCTTCCCAAGCTGATAGCGTGGGTTCGATTCCCATCACCCGCTCCAAACACGCCCTCACTGTTACTCAAGGCCTGAGCGTGCGCCCACGCAGCAAACGCCGCTGCTCGACGGCCACCCGCAGGGCTGCACGCAACACCGAGAGTTCCGGCTCTGCCTCGCCGCGCTTGCCCAGCGCGTCCAGTTGCGCGTAAAACCAGTACTGGCCCGCGAAGGTATCCAGCGTGCGCACCGTTTTGACGCGTTTCAGAAAACCCAGCCAATCAGGCAGCAGGCCGAGGCCCTGCTCATAGCGGGGCACGTCGACCGCGCCCGCCAGCAGCCGCGCGGGTGCGTCGGTTTGCAGACACATCGGCCGCCCCAGGCCAATGACATCCACGCCACCCGACGCCAGCGCCTCCTGCATGGCCTCGCGGGTACGAAAACCGCCCGTGACCATCAGCGGCACGCTGACCTCGCGGCGCATGGCGAGGGCAAAGTCGACGAAATACGCCTCCCGCTCCAGGGTTGATGCCGCCACTTTTTGTGGATCTGGAGCCTCCAGCCCCTCCACACCCAGCAGCCGGGGCTGTTCGTAGGTACCGCCAGAGATTTCGATCAGGTCGACGCCGGCTGCTTCCAGCCACTTCGCCACGCGCAGACTCTCCCCGAAATCAAAACCGCCGCGCTGAAAATCCGCGCTGTTCAGTTTCACCGCCACCGCCACCGCCGGGCCAACCGCGTCGCGCACCGCCGCCACGACCTGTAACAGCAGCCGCGACCGGTTTTCCAGGCTGCCCCCATACGCGTCGCGCCGCTGGTTGCTGCGCGGGCTGAGGAACTGGGAAAGCAGGTAGCCATGCGCCGCATGGACCTGAATGCCCGTGAAGCCCGCACTGCACACAGCGCGGGCGGCGACCGCGAAGCGCTCGACCAGCCCGGCTATCTCCTCCACGGTCAGCGCCACGGGGATGCCGAACTGTCCGCCCGGCAGTCCCAGCTTGACGGCTGAAGGCGCCCGCGGGTGCGGATTGACGGTTTTCATGGTCTGGCGCCCGGCATGACTGAGCTGCACCCAGGCCTGATTCCCGCCAACGGTGCAGGCCTGCGCCCATGCGGCCAACGCCTGGGCCATCTCGGGGTCCGGCTCACGATCAATCACCACGTTACCCGGTCGCTCCAGGTGATCGCGGTCGACAATGACGTTACCCGTCAGCAACAGGCCTGCGCCGCCAGCAGACCAGTGGCGATAGAGGGTGTTCAGTGCCGGGGTGGGCACACCCTCCGGCGTCGCCAGCCCCTCCGTCATGGCGGCTTTCGCCAAGCGGTTTGGCAGCTCTACACCGCAGGGCAGTTGCAGAGCCTCTGAAAGAAGCGCATTTTTCATGGTGTGTCCTTGCGAATCGGTCTTGTCGGCGTGGTATCGAGCAGCATTTTTCGCTATGTTGCAAGCGTGACAGGCCTCAGCCGCTGGCACACGCCAATAACAAACCGCCAGGATGCGCCCCGATGACCAATACCGATAACCGTTCCCCCCAGACGCCAGCGGTCGATCTTGCCGTACGCCTTGGCATGGCCGCCATCCTGGTTTGGCTCGCCATGCGCGTTTTTGCGCCGTTTCTCTCCCTGATGATCTGGTCGACAGTGCTTGCCATCGCCCTGTACCCACTTACCCGCGGGCTGGCAGACAAACTCGGCACCAGCACCGGTCGCGCCTCCACGCTGCTGGTGGTGTTGGGCCTGGCGCTGCTGGGAACACCCACTGTCATGCTGGGCATGTCCTTTACCGAAGACATGCTGCGCACCTACACCGCGCTCATGGAGGGCACACTGCACGTTCCGCCTCCCGGGGAAAACGTGGCAGGCTGGCCGGTGGTCGGCCCGCGAGTTTACGAGGGTTGGCTGGCCGCCTCCAGCAACCTGAGCGAGTTCCTGCAGCAGCATGCCGGGCAAATTCGCACCGCTTCCGAGCAGGCCGCGTCCCTGCTGCTCGGCGGCCTTGGCAGCCTGCTGGCTTTCCTCTTCGCGCTGGTGATCGCGGGTATTTTTATGGCCTATGCACAGCCGGGCGCTGCCACCAGCACGCGCATTTTCCGGCGCATCTGCGGTGCAGAGTTCGGCGACGAGTTGCACCAGCTCTCTGTGGCCACCGTACGCTCCGTGGCTACAGGGATACTCGGGGTGGCCTTTATACAGGCCGTGCTCTTTGGCGTGGGCTTCCTGCTCGCCGGCATCCCGGCGCCCGGCATCTTTGCTGTCGCGGCGCTGATCCTGGGCATCATGCAGGTACCCGCGCTGATTTTCACCGTGCCCGCCATCATCTATATCTGGACCACCGGTGACGGCTCCAATGTGGTGAATAGTCTGCTTACGATCTACCTGGTGATTGCCGGCCTCGCGGACAATGTGTTGAAGCCGATGCTGCTGGGACGCGGCGTGGCCGCACCCATGCCGGTGATCCTGCTCGGCGCCCTGGGCGGCATGTTGATCAGTGGTATTATCGGCCTGTTTACCGGCGCCGTGATTCTGGCCATCGCTTACCAGGTCTTCATGGCCTGGGTAAACGAAACACGCGCGACGGATTTCACCAAAGAATTCAGCGACTGAGCGCAGCGGGTGACCCTCTCCGGCAGAATTTCGTTCGCCCTGGTGCTGGCGCTGGCCGTGGCGGCCTGTGCACCCCTCGGCCCGGATTTTCAGGAACCTGAACAGGCCTGGCTGGCCGAGTGGCAGCCTGAGCTGTACGGCTCCGCGGGCGGCACTGCGCCGGACAGCGGGGCAAGCCTCGATGACTGGTGGCGGCAGCTGGAGGATCCGGTGCTCAATCAACTGCTCGCCGCGGCGCGCACGGAGAGCGTGTCGCTGCGCGTGGCGGGGCTGCGCGTTCTTGAGAGCCGCGCATTGGCGGGCATCGCCTCCGGCCTGAACTATCCACAGGTGCAGACCCTGGGCGGGAACGCGGCGTGGGTCAACCAGCATCGCGCCGGCGGCGGCACCAGCGATTTCAGCGCCGGGGAACTCGCCTTCAGCCTGGGCTGGGAGCTGGATTTCTGGGGCCGCTTCCGGCGCGGCATTGAGTCGGCCGATGCCGCCTACTTTGCCTCCATCGCCGCCCAGCGTGATGCCCAGGTTCTCCTGACCGCACAAATTGCCTCACTCTACTTCAAATACAAGACCACGCTGCAGCGCATCGAGATTGCCGAGCGCAACGTGGCACTGCAGGAGCGCAGCTTCGAGATCACCGAACGCCTGTACCTGCGCGGCCAGGATTCGGAACTGGACCTGCAACAGGCGAAGTCACAGTACCTGTCGACGCTGGCAACGATACCCGGACTCAAACTTACGCTGACCCAGACGCGCAATGCACTGGCGGCCTCACTGGGACGCGCGCCCGGAGATGTGCCGGAACTGGAGGCCGTCGACAGCACACTGCCCACGCTCACTCCCCGCATGCTGGAGAACATCCCCGCACGGCTGCTGTTGCGTCGACCCGACGTGCGAACAGCGGCCTGGCAGGCTGCTGCGCAGTCGGCGCAAATCGGTATCGCGAGGGCAGATCTGTACCCGGCAATTTCGCTGTTTGGCACACTGAGTTGGAGCGACAACAGTCTTAACCTGGTCAGCGAGACATCCCAGCTGGCCATCGGGCCCAGCTTCAGCTGGAACCTGTTCAACTACGGGCGACTGGAAAACGCCGTGCGCATCCAGGACGCGCGCCTGCAGCAGGCCCTCGAGGGCTTTCGCGGCGTCACCCTGAATGCCGCCCGCGAGATCGATGATGCCGCCAACCGCATCACTCGCACCCGGGACACGCAGGACATCCTCGATCAGTCACTGCAGGCAGCGGAGCGCTCACTGGACATTGCGACCCGTCGCTATCAGGAGGGCTATTCGGGGTTTCAACGGGTGCTCGACGCGCAGGCGGTGACATTCGCGCAGTCTGACCGAGCCGTTCTCAACCGGGGGCAGCATGTCAACGCCGTCATCGACCTGTACCGGGCGCTCGGCGGTGGCTGGACACCGGCCACCATGGATACGCTGCTACCCCCCGACATTCGCGACACCATGCAGCGGCGCACCGACTGGGGCGACCTGTTGCACCCCCCCCTTGCCCAAGAGCCGGATTCCACACAATGAGCGAACAAGCGCAGGCCGCAAGCGATACAGCGGATTCGACCCAAACGCCAGCGGCAGACACATCGGCAGCAGGCACTGTCACCAGGGGCAGCCTGGGCCTGCTGGCCCTGCTACTGGTGAGCCTGTGCTGGTACCTGCTGGCCGACCGGTTTACGCCCTACACCTCCCAGGCGCGCATTGAGGGGTATGTGGTCGGCGTGGCACCCAAGGTTGCCGGCATCGTTACCCACGTCGCCGTAGAGAACAACAGCCGGGTAACTGCAGGGCAGCCATTGTTCACCATTGACCAGTCGCAGTACGAGCTCGCCCTGCAGCGGGCACAGGCGGAGCTGGCCAACGCGGAAAAGCAGGTAGATGCCGGTGATGCCGCAGTGACTTCGGCACGCGCCAACCTGCGTGCAGCGCTGGCGAGCGAGACCCAGGCGCTGCAGGACTATACCCGCCTCAAGCGCCTGCGCGAGGAGGATCCGGGAACCCTCTCCGAACGTCGACTCGAGGTATCAGCGGCCAGCCTGGAGCAGGCCAGCGCTCGCGTCGCCGCTGCAGAGGCCGACATCCAGCGCGCCATCGAGCAGAAGGGCGGCGACTCCCTCGCCGAGAACACCATGCTGCAATCCGCCCGCACCGGTGTCGCCCGCGCCCAGCTGGACTTCGACAACACCACTGTGGTGGCCGAATCCGACGGTGTCATTACCGATCTGCGCGCCGAGGTGGGCCAGTTTGCCGGTGCCGGAACCCCGGTGATGACGCTGATCGCCGTGGCGGATGTCTGGATCAACGCCGCCTACACCGAGAACAACCTGGGCAACCTGCGCCCTGGAACGCCCGTGGAGATTGTCCTCGATGCGCTCCCGGGGCGCGTGCTCAGCGGTACGGTTCGCAATATCGGGGTGGGCGTCAGCGCCAGCAGCAAACCGCCACCCGGCGCGCTACCCACTGTGCAGAACAGCCGTGACTGGCTGCGCCAGGCGCAGCGATTCCCGGTGCAGGTGGCGCTGGAACTGCCGCTACAGGAGGAGGTCAGGGCACAGCTGCGCATCGGCGGGCAGGCCTCGGTCATCGCCTACACCGAGGGCCACGGCATACTCGGGATGCTGGGCAAGCTCTACATACGCTTCCTCAGTCTGTTGTCCTACGCCTACTGATGATGGGCCGTACTCACACCCTGCCAATTACAGCGCGCCGGACCTTCCGGCTGGCGACAAGCGTTGGTCTGTCGCTGGCCCTGGGCTACGGCTCGGGCCTGACCATTGCCTACATCGCACCCCTGTTCGCCGTCATGCTTGGCGCCCTGCCCGGGCCACCCCCGGGACCCCGCAAATTACTGGTGCTGCTTCTGTTCGTAATGGCCTCCCTGGGCATCGGCGTGGTACTCGGCCCCATGCTGCAATACGCCGCAGCTTCTGCCCTGCTGATCATTCTGCTCGGGCTGTTTTTCAGCAACCGCCTGGCACTGGCGCATGGCCAGCAGGCCCCCGCGACGCTCGTCGCCATGGGACTGACCGTCATTCCGGCTACCAGCGTGCTCAGTCAGGCACTGGCAAGTGCCGTTATCGCCGCACTGGTGGTCGGCATTGCGAGCGCGGTCTTCACCCACTGGATCGCCTTCCTGCTGTTCCCGGAAGACGCGGATGCCGCGCCCGCCCAGGACAAACCGCCAGCCCCCGCTGCTGCGAACTGGCTGTCACTGCGCGCCACACTCATCGTGCTACCCGCTTTTTTATTGACACTCGTCAACCCGGCGCTGTACGTGCCCGTAGCGGTCAAGAGCATCCTCCTCGGCCGTGAGTCAACAACCGTCTCGCTGCGTTACGCCAGCCGCGAACTGTTGGGATCGACCGCGCTGGGTGGCGCCTGCGCCGTCCTTGTCTGGTTCTGTCTGCAACTGGCCGTCAACCTGTGGTTCTTTGTCGGCTGGATGAGCCTGATCAGCCTCGTCCTGGGCAGCCGTATCTACGGCGTGTGGAAAAGCCGTTGGCCGCCCACGTTCTGGATCAACACACTCACCACACTGATCATTCTGCTGGGAGCATCCGTTGCCGACAGCGACCAGGGCAAGGACGTGTTCCAGGCCTTCGCTGTGCGCATGGCACTGTTCTTTGCCGTCACCCTGTACGCCGTGTTGGCCATGACGTTGCTGGAAAGGGTGCGCGCTGCGCTCGCCGCGCAGCGGCCGCCGCGTACCGCAGAAAGTGGTTGAAACTGAAAGGAGTATTCCAGTGCTGCAGAATCTGTTGCTGGGCCTGACGATGATGAGTATCTGCCTGCTGCTGCAGGGCATACTGGTCGTCGCTGCCCTGCGCTATTACGCCCGTCAACGGCACGCGATGCCCTCGCGGTTTCTGGCCTCCATGCGGGTCACCGGTGCGCTGATGCTGATTCTCATTGCCGGCAACACGCTGCAGTTTACCGCCTGGGCGCTCTTGTTCTACTGGCTGGGAGAGTTTTCCACCCTCAATGAGGCCATCTATCACTCTGCGGTCAATTTCGCCACGCTGGGCTATGGCGATGTTGTGATGTCAGCGGAGCATCGGCTACTCGGCCCGCTGGAAGCCATCAACGGCGCACTCATGATCGGCGTGTCCACGGCAGCGCTGTCGCGCGCCTTCGGCGTGGCCCTACAGGAACTGGTGACCACGCACCCGGGGCCGCCGCCGCATTGACACCCGGGGGATCTGCCCATAACCTCAAACGGGTAGCCGCTGCATCTTTCCGGTAGCCTAGCGCCGGCTATTCACCGCTCACGCATCAGGAGAACAATAATGAATCCGCGTCGCCAGCGCCCTTACCGCTATCTGCTTTTGCTCTGCTCAGCCCTGTCCCTTGCCATGAGCGCGGCAGCGGCGGAGCGACCCAATATTCTCGTCATCATGGGCGATGACATCGGCATCACCAACATCAGCAAATACAGCCATGGCATGATGGGTTACCAAACGCCCAACATCGACCGTATTGCCAACGAGGGCATGATGTTCACCGATTATTACGGTGAACAGAGCTGCACCGCCGGCCGCTCCGCATTCATCACCGGCCAACACCCGCTGCGTACCGGGCTGACCAAGGTCGGCGTACCCGGCGCCGCAATCGGCATCCAGCCCCAGGATCCGACCCTCGCCGAATTGCTGAAACCCCTGGGGTACACCTCGGGGCAGTTCGGCAAGAACCATCTGGGCGACCGCGACGAGTTCCTGCCCACCAACCACGGCTTCGATGAGTTCTTCGGCAATCTGTACCACCTGAACGCGGAGGAAGCGCCGGAGGATCCAGCCTGGCCTACCGACCCCAACATCACGCGCCTGGTGACGCCGCGAGGGGTTATCCGCTCCAGCGCCGACGGCAAGATTGAGGACCTCGGCCCCCTCAACCGCAAGCGTATGGAGACCGTGGACGAGGAATTCCTCGCCGCGTCACTCAACTTCATGGACCGCGCCCACGCCAGGGAACAGCCTTTCTTCGTCTGGTTCAACTCCACGCGTATGCACTACTACACGCACCTGAAAAGCGAAAGCAGCGGCCTGTCAGGCCAGGGCTTTTACAACGACGGCATGGTGGAACACGACAACCACGTGGGCGCACTGCTGGCCAAGCTGGACGAACTGGGCATTGCCGACAATACCATCGTCATCTACACCACCGACAACGGGGTGCACTACAATCAGTGGCCGGACGCCGGTATCACGCCCTTCCGCGGCGAGAAAAACACCAACTGGGAAGGCGGCTTCCGGGTACCAGCCATTGTGCGCTGGCCCGGCAAGGTACCGTCCAACACCATCTCCAACGACATCATGTCACACCTCGACTGGGTGCCCACACTGATGGCCGCCGCCGGCGACAGCGAGATCAAAAACAAGCTGCTGAAGGGCCACAACGTGGGCGGCAAAAACTTCCGGGTGCACCTGGATGGCTACAACTTCCTGCCCTACCTGACCGGCAGCGAGGAGCAGGGCCCGCGCAAGCTGTTTTTCTACGCCAGTGACGACGGCGACATGCTCGCGGTGCGGGATGGCGACTGGAAACTGGTCTTCGCCGAGCAGCGCGCGCACTCCTTCGATGTCTGGCGGGATCCGTTTGTCTCCCTGCGCATCCCCAAGGTGTTCAACCTGCGGCAGGACCCCTTCGAGCGCGCTGATACAGATTCCAACATGTACAACAGCTGGTGGGACAAAAAGATCGCAGCACGCGGTATTCCCGGCGCCATCCTGGTCCGGCAGTTTCTCGCAACGTTTGAGGAATTCCCCCCTCGGCAGCGCCCGGCATCGTTCACGATAGACCAGGAAATGGAGAATTTCCGGGAGGGGGGACGCTAAGGCGCCCCGCTCTGCCCATGAAATCAGTATGCCTGTTGAGTCGCCTGCCGGGCACCACACCGGAGGGCTTCCGAGACTACTACGAGAACAACCACTCGCGGCTGGGTAGTCGCTACTTCCCCTTCGTGAAATACGTGCGCAACCACGTCGTCTCGGCGTCACCTGCTGTGAATTTTGATGTCATCACGGAGTTTTTCTTCGCACCGGACCTGGATGTGGCGGGCGTGCACAGTGGCCGCGTACGGGAAATACTGGACGCCGACGAGCGCCGCTTCATGGACCAGCGGCTGATCCGGCCGGCGGGCGCCGAGGAGACACTGGTGACAGGCGCACCGCGTGGCGTGGAGGCACCGGGGCGCCTGCGCCTGATGCTGCTCCTGAACCCCATCACGGGCGCCGGTGGCGACTTCGCCGCCAGCGTAGCGGCCTGGGGCCAACAGCTTGCGGCAGATGGCAGTGTGCTGCGGGTGACCCTGGACCAGACCATGAGCCCGCTACCGGGCGGCGACAACGCCTTTCCCTACCAGGCACTGCTGAGCCTCTGGCTGGAAAGCGAGGAACCTCCGACACCGGGCGCACCACCGGCAGGCATCGAATTGGCGAGCACACTGCTCACGGAGGTGTGTGAGAGCCCGCCCGAGCTTCTGCGCGAGCTCTATCAGCCGGATGCCGGCTAGCCAACCTAGAAACACATTTTTGAGGACTCCAATGCCATGTGGCCAGCGTCAGTGTTCACGATGAAAGCTAGAGATCTGAACGTCTTTTCTCCCGCAGCGTGGCTACTGGTCACTGCACTGTTGTTCCCGAACCCCGCCGCCGCAATCACCCTGCCAGAGCCCCCTGAGAATGCCCCGAACATTGTCATCGTACTGCTGGATGATGTGGGCTTCGGTGCCACCAGCACCTTCGGGGGCCCGGTGGATACGCCCGCACTCGACGCACTGGCCCAGGTTGGCCTGCGCTTCAACCGCTTTCACACCACCGCGATCTGCTCCCCCACGCGGGCCGCTCTGCTCACCGGCCGCGACGCCCATGCCGCGAACGTCGGCGCTGTGCTGAACTCTGCCAGCACCATCCCGGGCTATCAGGGTGTGCTGCGCCCAGAAACCGCCACCATCGCGGAGATCCTGCGTGAGCAGGGGTACAGCACTGGCGCGTTTGGCAAATGGCACCTGACGCCGAACTGGGAGTCCTCCCCGCTGGGGCCCTTCGACCGCTGGCCGACGGGTGTCGGCTTCGATACGTTCTACGGTTTCCTCGGCGGCGAGACAGACCAGTACGAACCCACCCTCTACCGCGGCACAGCCGCTGTCCGGCGCCCGGCCGGGGAAAGCTACCATGTGACAGAGGACATCGTGGACGAGGCGATCGGCTGGGTCGACCTCGTGCAGTCCATCTCACCCGGCAAACCGTTTTTCGTCTACCTGGCACCCGGCGCAGCCCATGCGCCGCTGCAGGTACCCGCCCCCTGGATTCGCCGCTACGAAGGCCGCTTCGCCGACGGATGGGACCGCATGCGCGAGACCATTCTGGACCGGCAGAAGGCGCTTGGCGTGGTGCCCGCCGACACCGTGCTGACCCCCGCCCCGGAGGCACTGCCTGCCTGGGACAGCCTGAGCGCAGACCAAAAGCGGGTGGCTGAACGACTGATGGAGACCTATGCCGGCTTTCTGGAACACACGGATGCCCAGATCGGCCGACTCGCCAGTGCGCTGCGGCAGCGCGGGCAGTTCGATAACACGCTGTTTGTGTACATCGCCGGGGACAACGGTAGCAGCGCCGAGGGCGGACTGGGCGGCAGCATCAATTACATGGGCGCGCTGCAGGGCCTGCCCGAGAGCCTGGAACAGCAGTTGGCCGCCCTGGAGCGCATCGGTGATGAAACAACCTACCCGCAGTATCCCGCGGGGTGGGCCTGGGCGTTGACCTCCCCCTTCCAGTGGGTAAAGCAGGTGGCGTCACACCTGGGCGGCACGCGCGTCGGCGCCGTAGTCAGCTGGCCGCGGGTAATCGGTGATGGGGCCGGCGGGTTGCGCTCGCAGTTCACCCATGTGAACGACGTGGTACCCACCATACTCGATGCACTGAACATCGGCGTCCCGGAAACAGTACGAGGCGTCCCCCAGCGGCCTATGGACGGCAGCAGCTTCCTGGCCAGCCTCACACGGGCCGATGCGGCAGAGCACCACAGCACCCAGCTGTTCGAGGTGAACGGCAACCGGGCCATTTACCACGAGGGCTGGATGGCTTCGGCCTTTCACCAGCGCCTGCCCTGGACCGTGGGCGTGCGCACCGCGCCAAGCCCCATGGAAGACGACCGCTGGGAGTTGTACAACCTCAATGAAGACTTCAGCCAGGCAAACAACCTCGCCAGCGCCGAGCCTGGCAAGCTGGCCGAGTTGCAGGCCCTGTTCCAGCAGGAGGCGGAGCGCCTGGGCATACTGCCACTGCGCAGCGCCATGGACACCATGAACAGTCACCCGCTGCCAAACCTGCGCGGCGATCGCAGCGAGTTCAGCTACGGGCCCGACGCCGTGGGCATACCTGAAGCACAGGGTCCACCGCTGTTCAATCGCTCCTGGACACTGGACGCCACCCTGACAGGGCCCGCGCCCCGGGGCGTTATCGCGACCATGGGGGGCACCGTCGCGGGATGGAGCCTGTATCTCGACAATCACTCGCGCCCGGTTTTCCGCTATCGCAGCTTTGAGGTGGGCGAGATCATCCTGCAGGGTGACAACGCTGTGGACGGTGACGTGCAGCTGTCAGTGAACTTCGCCTACGACGGTGGGGGCTACGCCCGCGGGGGAGAATTCAGCCTGCTGGTGGATGGACAGCCCGTCGACCAGGGCCGCATTGCCGCAACGCCGCCGAGCTACTTCTCCATCGATGAGACCTTCGATGTGGGCGTGGATACCGGCTCGCCCGCCGGGACTTACCCTGCCGACAGCCCCATCGGCTACCCGCTGGCGGGCGCCAGCCTGCGCCGCGTCGACATCGTCACGGGGCCCGCGCCCTGAGGGTCTCAGCGGCGTTGCGCACCGGGGACTGACGCACCGGCGCCGCGCGCCCCGGAGCGTGATCTGTGTCGCAGTCCCGGCACGCCAACGGCGCAGACGGCCCCGTTGAGCTATACTTCGCCGCACGTTACGCCAACGGAAACACAGGGAGGAGTTTCTTGAAGAATCATTTCTTCCTCGCGCGACAGCCGATTCTGGACCGGAACCTGAAACTCTACGCCTATGAGTTGCTGTTCCGTTCATCGGCGGAGAACAGCGCGCCCGAAGAACTCGACGGCGACGCCGCCACCGCGCAGGTACTCACCAATGCGATGGAAATCGGCATTGATCGCCTGTCACGCGGGCACATCACCTTCATCAATCTGCCGCGCCAGTTCCTGCTGGACCCCAACCTGCTGCCCATCGACCCGGCGCGGGTGATGCTGGAGATTCTCGAAGATGTCGTGCCTGATGATGATGTTCTGGCAGGAGTCCAGTCCCTGCGTGAAACCGGCTTCAAAATCGCTCTCGATGACGTCGTCGAGTCGGAAGCCTATGACCGCCTGATGCCGCACATCGACACCGTGAAGATCGACATTCGCGCGATGCCGGAGGCCAACTGGGAAACGCAGATCAATCGCATCAAGCAATATGGCTGCAAGGTCCTGGCGGAAAAGGTGGAAACCGAAGAGGAGTTCCAGACCCTGAAGGCGCTGGGTGTGGATTACTTCCAGGGTTATTTCTTTGCGCGCCCGCGGATTGTCAGCGGCAAGCGACTGCCCACCAACAAGATTGCGCTGCTGCGCCTGCTGTCGCGTATCAGCGACCCGGACACCGACCTCGAAGAATTGCAGACCCTGATCAGCCAGGACGTCGGCCTCAGCGTCAGGGCCCTGGCCTACGTGAACTCCGCCGCCAACGCGTTGAACCGCAAGATCGAATCCATCAAGGAGGCGATCGTATACCTGGGGCGCGGCACCATCCGCAATTGGGTCGTGCTCTACATCATGAGCGGGGTTGACGGCAAAGCCGACGAGATTGTCACCATGGGCCTGGTGCGCGGACGGCTCTGCGAACTGCTGGCGCAGCACTGTGGCCTGCCCAACGCCGACAGCTACTTCACCGTCGGCCTGTTTTCCGTGTTGGACGCACTGCTCGATGTTCCGCTGGAAGAGGCGCTGAAATACCTGCCCCTGCCCGAGGAACTGCAGGAAGCGCTGGTACAGCGACTCGGCGATCGGGGAGAAGCCCTGAGCTGTGCCCTCAGCCTGGAGGCCGGTGAAGCGGGCGCTGTGGATTTTCGCAACCTGGACGCACTGGAACTGGCTGACATTTACATGTCAGCCGTGCAATGGGCCGATACTGCCGCCCGCCAGGCCGGGCTGGAGTAGCCTCAGGCGGTGTTATCGACCACGCCGGCCTCGGCGCCGTTCTTCTTCACCGAGGCGATACCGTTCTCCATCGCAGCCTTGCTCTTGTACATCTGGCTCTTGCCAATCACCTGGCTGTTGCCGGATTTCAGCACAAAGTAGGTTTCGCCGCTGGTCGCCACCTTGCGCTCATAGCGGACATCCTCAGGCGAATTCTTGCGTACCGAGGCAATCCCTTTTTCCGCCGCGGCGCGGCTGTCGTAGAGCTGGCTGGTGAGGACAATCTGCCCATTCCCGCTCTTCAGGTTGAACATGAACTTTCCACTGGGGCTTTTCTTCAGGTCATATTTACCGGCCATGGGGCACTGCTCTCCTGTGAATGGGACGCAACCAGCTTAATACAGCTTTGCGGTGCCGCCAACTGCCGGACACCTTAGAAGCTATGTGCCCTGACCCTCATCCGCCGGAAAATCCGCCGCCTGCGTCAGCGCCTGCCAGCGCTCCAGGTTGGCGTGCTGCGCGCCAAGCTTGTCGCGGTACGCCGCCAGAACACCGGCGCCCAGCAGCAGCTGCACCGGCGGATCCTCCATGGCATACAGGTCGACCATGATCCCGGCAGCGCGCACGGGATCGCCCGGTTGCTTGCCATCCATCTGCGCGATCATATCGAGGCGGCTGTGCACATGCTCTTCGTAGGCAGGCAGCCGCACGCCGCTGCGCTGCATGGAACGGCCGGACCAGTCGGTGCGAAATGCGCCCGGCTGCACCGAGGTCACCCGGATCCCCAGCGGCGCCACTTCCTTCGCCAGCGCCTCCATCAAACCCTCCAGAGCGTGCTTCGAGGCGCTGTAAAAGCCTGTGCCCGGGTTGGCCATGATGCCTGCCTGGGACGAGTTGTTGATGATATGGCCGCTGCCCTGTTCGCGCAGATGGGGAAGCACGGCCTGCGTGAGTGCGAGCGCACCAAAGAAATTGGCTTCAAACATGGCGCGAACCGCCGCATCCTCTCCCTCTTCCACCGCTGCCACGTAACCATAACCGGCGTTATTGACCAGCACATCGATACGGCCAAAGGTGCTGACGGTGTCGGCAACCGCGGCGGCGATGGAACCCTGGTCGGTCACATCCAGTGCCAGCGCCACCGCGCGTTCCGGCCAGGCCTCTACCAGATCGGCAACCGCTTCGGGACGCCGCGCCGTCACTGCCACCCGTGCGCCACGCTCCAGGGCCGTCCGCGCTATCTCGCGCCCGAAGCCGGTGGAACACCCGGAAATCAACCACACTGAATCCTGCACTACGGGCATGCTCATTCCTCCAGTCGCCACGCGTAACTCGCGGCCCGCTCGCGCAGCTGCTCCGCGCGCTGCGCCGCAGTCATGCGCTGATTCTCGCAGACATGCTGCTGCACGTCGGCCAGGGGCACCAGCCGCTGCTGTACAGACAGATCGGCACCCGGCTCCCCACCGGCGAACTCGGCCCAGCGCAGGGTCAGGATACCCTCGTCGAGGTCTGAGGGATCGAGCCAGTTGTGTACGCCCGGGTCGGTAAGGCTCAGGACATAGGTCAGGGTGCCGTCCGGATTGGCCAGAGACTGATGTCGATTCAGGCAGCCATTGCGGTCGGTGATGCGATTGGTCGTGCCCCAGATGTTGGTGATGGGTGCGATAAAGTAGTCCGCGCCACCCAGGTTGATATCCAGCACCATGGCAGTATCCGCGTCCGGCAGCCGAAAGTAGCCCATGATATAAATCTGGTTGCGCAACGCGCCGTCACTGTCGCGATCAATCGTGAACTCAAAACCATTGGCGGGCTTGTCCATCGCCTGACGATTCCAGCGTGTGGTCTCTGTGGCCCAGCGACGCATGTAGGTCTTGATGCGCTCGAGGTTTTCCGCTTCGCTGAACGGTGCCCGCGCGGGCGGCGAACCGAGCCGCTCGATAGACAGTTCATTGACACGATCTTCTCCCCAGCGGGCGATCACGTCGCGTATGTAGAATTCATGGCTCTCTGGCGGCGCCTGTACGTGGTTGGCGCGCCCAGCCGCCGGACTCCCGTCCACCGTGATCTCGAAATATCCCTCCGCATCCACCTTCAGCTGTTTGCCATCCAGCAGTCCTACCGTTTTCATGGTGGGGTCCCACAGTGTGAAGTAGTTTTCCACCAGACGCGGCTCGGAAACCCGGCCTCGAATCACGTAGCGCTCCGCACCGCTGATGGGAATCACCCGGTACACCGAGTCAGGATTGTCGATGCCCCAGCGGCTGCCGGGGATACGCTTTCCCGCTACCGTGTGCGGCAGGCGGCTGATGGTGATGACCTTGGGATACAGTGGGTCCTGGTTCAGCGCCCAGACCGTGGCGCCGAACATGACTTCCTCAAACGCCCATGCAAATGCGCGACGCATGGCATCACTGGGTGCAGCGTGCTCCAACCAGAATGTCCGCACCGCCTCACGTGCGCTGACAATCTCCGGGTGGTTGAAATACTCCAGCGCCAGCAATTCGTGGGCGCGCTGTTCGTCGGTGCTGATAGGGTTGTTGGGGCGTGGCATACAGAGATCCCTTCACTCGCCCGGCTACAAACCGGGTCTCGTTAACAGTGTCTGTTGCGACCCTCGGTGAGCGGCCGGCAACGGGACTCAATGTAGCACTCCGCTCTGCCTATCAGCGCATGCGTATGCCCACTGGCGGTATGCTTTATCGACCCGAATTGCACACTTTTGGTGCACCACGGGTTCCAAGGGCTACAGAGAGACTACCCGGGCCGTGTGCACCACTGGGCCGGTCGGCGCGCCGGTCGGCGAACCCCCGGCAGGCTCGATACTTACCGCGATACCCTTGGACTGCCTGAGCAGCGCTCGCAGTCCCGCGGGCAGCGAGCGGGTCACTGATTCACCACCCACCGGCAGCAGCCCCATTGAAATTGGAGGTCCGGACTCGGGCAGCATCCACAATTCGAAGACTTTATCGACATCGGCCGCTACGGCGTTTACCGCACGTGCTGTGATTGCCCCTGTCTCCAGGTTTGCACTGAGTAACCAGAGGGGCTCGCTGCCATCCCCGATCACACTGACGTGATCGGGCGCAGAATCAGGAGGCGGCGGGGACGTGGTGAACGGGGAAGACACCACCAGGAGAACAACCAGCGCCGTGCTGGCTGCCAGGCTCCAGGCACGCCAGAGTCCTATTGAGCGCCACCAGGCAGGGTGCAGATCCGCAGGCTCAATGCGGCGCGCAACGGCCGACCACACAGCCGAGGGTGGTGACACGGGAGCCAGCGTGAGGCCGAGTTCACCCAGGGAGGACTCCCAACGCCACACAGCGCTACGCACATCCGGCCGCTGGTGCAGCAGGCGCTCAAAACGGCGTCGTGCGCCACCGCGGAGAGTCCCCAAAACATATTCGCCAGCGAGGAGGTCGACCAGCCTTGCGCTATCGTAGTTCACTGTTGCAAACACTCTCTCAGCCGCTGCATGCCGCGCCGAATCCGGCTCTTTACCGTACCCACAGGGGTCGCCTCCCTGGCCGCCAGTTCTTCATGGGTGAAGCCGTTAACAAATGCGGCGACTATACTCCGGCGCTGCAAGTCTGCCAGTTTGCCGAGGCATTCCTGAAGAAGGTCCGAAAACCCTTCCTGAGTGGGCTCAGTCAGCGACTGCTGCTGGACAGCTTCCATTTCCAGGGCATCCCGTCGCTTCGAGGCCCGGAGCAAGTCCAGCGCACGATAGCGAGCGATGGCGATGATCCAGGAGAGTACCAGACCGCGGTCGGCGTGGTAGTCGCGCGACTGCCCCCACACCTTGACGTAAGCGTCCTGCATCACATCCTGGGCCAGGGCTGAGTCACGAAGCATGCTGAGCAGCACGGCGTAGACGCGCGGTGCCGTCGCCTCGTAGAGCCTCTGAAAGGCGTCTCTGTCCCCCAGCGCGCTCCGCGCCAGCATGACTTCCAACTCAGCCTGATGTGTCATCCGCTACTGCATGCCCTCTGCCCTGGCGAGAAGCGCCATATCCTCGGCCTCGCGCTGCAGTCTCGCATTTCTGCGCGCAACATCATAGGCCAGCTCCGGATCAGGCAGGACATCCAGATAAAACATCGCGATCTCGCGAGCGTGCCGGTAATCGCCTGCGTCCAGCCATTCTTTGAAGCGCAGATCCATAGTGCGCACAGTGAGATCAACGGGAAATCCAAGGCCGCGCTTTGCGAGCACCTGTCGCACCGCAATCGCCGGGACGGCGTGTGCCGCGGGATCAACCGCGAGTGCGTCTGTGTAGCGCTGCTGCTGCAACAACAAATCCATCAGTGCGGCACGCCGTTGTACTGAGGGAACTGCCGCGATCGCGTAGCGGAGGTCCCGCTCTGCCGCAGCCATCTCGCCCAGACTCCACGCCAGTTCAGCTCTCACCGAAAAGTGCCACGCCATAAGGTTGACGTCATCGGTGTTTGCGTTCAGATCCTGCAGCCTCTCGTAGGCGCGTCTGCGCTCTTCCAGCGAAACAGCCTGACGCGCAAAGCAGGTGACCGAGGCCATGGGCGAAACACTCAGTGCCACTCGCGAACACGCCCTTCGATACCGATCAATATCCCCCACAACCTGGGCGACGGCAGCCTCCAACAACCATGCCTGGCCATTGCCGGGTTGCTCGGCCAGCAAGCGTCCCAGGAGAACGCTGGCCTGCTTAAAATCGTGTTCCGCCTGCGCCAGCCAGGCGAGGTACAGCAGTTTTTCTGCGGCACTTGCACCCGTGCTGTCTGCCAGTGCCTGCCTGGCCACGGCCAGCAAATGATCGTCACCAGACACCGAGTAGCGTTGCAGAAGATCCCGTGGCGTAGCCGCACGGGTCGTCGAGTCTGCTTCCGCGCCAGTGTGTCGATGCACACTGTGCGCATCAGCCTCCGGCTGGACGAGAACGAGCAGGAGGAGCGCGACAAGGCTAACGCAACAGGTCGGCGAAATCGTCATCCTCAGCATCAGAAACAAACTCCAGATCGTTGATGTCACGCGGCGACGCGTCTGCAGGATCGGCAAACACATCGCGCACAAAGGCGGAAAAACTCTGCAGGCGCGGCGGCTCGGGCGCCACGGGCGGCTGTCCGCCCGGCGGTGGAGCCGGGACTACCACCCGGTCACCGCCGTCTGAGCAAGCAACCAGGAACAGGGAAACGAGCAGAATCACACATGAATGTCTCATAAACATAACTCCTTCTGCCTGTCAGGACGTCGGTGTTGGCAGCGGCGCGTCAGCGGGACTACCGGGATACGGTTCCAGCAGATACGGAAAGCGATTGTCGAGTTCCGACGCAGACAGTGGCGCACCGTCGGTCAGGGCGACATTGCCGATCGCCGCGTCCTCTGGCAGGCAGAAACCGAGGTTTACACCTGATCCCCCGGGGCCCAACGGCAAGTCGTGGCACAGCGCGCCCATCACCACGCGCAACGCGATATCCACCACATCGTCGCCAGGCCGCCTGCCATTGGGAAACCCCGCAAGATCACCCGCAGCAAGCCCCAGAGGCTGCTGCTGTGAACGCGGGGTGGGTTCAACCATGGTGTTGAGTCGCAACATTTCCGCTGGCACAGCATTGGAAAACTGGTTCACGTCGGCAAATCCGGTTAGAAAGGCCGCGACAAGGTCCGTGCGCGGAAGGTTCACCGGCGCCAGGGTTGTCAGCGATGTGCCGAGCGTTGCGTTGACGGCATCGCGAAACAACGTATCAAGAATCGCGGGAAGCACCGGATTCGTGACAAAGTCTGCAAACTGTCCATCGTCTGCAGGTCGGCTTCCGTTAAACCTGTCCTTCTGGTCGTAACCGATGACCAGTTCATTCACGAGCGGGGCGGAGAGCCTTGAGACCTGAGTCCACGCTCCGCCACCAACCTCGGGTTTTTCAAGCGTCGCTTGTGGATTCAGGATCGTTGCCTGCGGCAGGCTCGCCGTCGTCCATGCACCGATGATGCCCTCGTCTCCCGCAAGACACTCGCGGTGCACCTCCAGTGCGATGGAGGTGACGTTGTGGCGTGACAGGACATTCCGCGCCGGGTCCTGGGTTATGCCGCCCGGAAATCCCCCGCCATCACCAGCTCCCGGGGCACTGTCGCCCTCCACGGGCACAAAATTGACGAGATCAAAAATCTCCCCCAGCGCCAGTTTGAACGCCTCATACCTCTGTCCAACGAAAACCCGTCCCTGTTGATTGCAGCCCGGGATATCAATCCTATGCACAAAGCTGCGAGCATACGTTTCGTAACTGCCGGGACCGCCAAACGTCTTGGTCCCCGCGTAGTCGAATGGCTTGCCAAATTCTGCGCTGCCGTTGCGCGCATCAGTGACTGACTCGCCGCTGCTGCGGCGCGCGCCTTCCACCATATCGACGCTATACGTGTCGAAGTGGCTTAAACCGGGCGCGCTGTCAGCGGATACCGGCCCGATATTGCGCAGTACAGACGTGACCGATTTATCGCCAATGGTCAGGGGTACTACGCCACCAGCGGGCACGTTGCTGCTGAAGCGAAACTGGAAAGTCTTGTCTTCGACCGCATCCCCGTCATTGTCGACGTGAATTTCGTAGAGTGCGTTGCTGTCCAGTGGAAAGTAGTTTGGTCCACCGTACGCCGCTTGCAGCGGGATATAGTTGGCGATCATCGTAACGTAACCCGATCGGGCGGGCTCGTAACTCATGAAGAGATAGAAATCCGTGGCGTCGACCTGCGGATATTTCGTGATGAATGGGGCCTCGCGGTGGCTGGACGCCCCCGCGTGGAGCGATAACGTCATCGCGACCGAAGCCGCCAGTACCAGTTTTTGCATGTGCATCTCCTGCCAATTCCGGGATTTCACTGGCGTTACGTCCCCCGGAAGAGCAAAAGATGCATAGCGTGCGTAAAAAATTTTCAACCGCTCAGAAATCGGCGTTCGTGGCGGGGTGCGCACACGGAGCCCTGCCAACCGATGCAGCCCTCGGGAATCGGCCGGCAACAGGCTTCAACGCAGCACTACTTCTCCCGAAAGGAGTGGCCGTAGAAACGGGGAAATGCTTGATCGGCTCAAATCGGGTGAGTCTGGTGCAATCGGATCACTGTGGGACCCCATTGATCGCGCCGCGCAAAAACTCCTGATACGAATCCTCGGATTCCGAGCGCAACAATATTCCAGTGCCCAATGCATACCACTGTGTTTCCGAGGAGCGAGCGGGAACGCCAGTACCGCCAGTTTCCACCGACTCCTCGAGTACCCGGCAGGCCGTGTAAGTGCCAGCCGGCACGGTGATGGTCTCCGTGCCCAGGTAAGTGGTCTTCAGTTCGACGGTTTGGCTTGAAGAGCTACCACGGCTGTCCTGCAGCGTCGAAGAATAATTCTGCTGAAAGCTCTGCCCTGCCGCCAAATCCCAACGGTTGAGTTTGAACGGCGCCAGTGTCAACGTTGCCGACGTAAGCGGAGGCTGAGCGGTTTCGACCTCGCTGCCATAATATCGCAACCGTTGGGCTCCCGGGTTGATCGAAAACCAGGTCAAATTGGTGGCCAACAGCTCCCCCTCGCTGCGCTGTTCCAGCCGCATGCGGATAGCAGGGTTACCCTGGAAAAGCCCCGTGCCGTCAATCACCTGATCGAACTCGGCAACAAAATAGCCACCACCGGGCCCTGGCCTGCGGTACTCAGACACGAACCGCGTACCTTGCCGGAAAAGATCCGGACTGAAACAGGCACTTAACGGCTGCGTGCCATAGTCATTGCCAGAGGCGGCCTCGAACACCGGGTTGAGGAAGAAGACCTCGTCGCTGGCGAGGAAGGCCATCAGCGCATCATTGCCTGCAAACCCCGAGGTGAACAGGCGACAGGGGGCAGTTGTACCACCGCAGAGACCCCGGTGTTGCTTGCGCCATCCTTCGAAGCGGTAGCCGTCCGCAGGCCGGGCGACAAAGGTTTCATCAAAAAGGAGATCTACCACGTTAACGACACAGGTTTCGCCGCCGGGACAGCTGAGTGACCCGGAGCGGGTGGTGACAGAACCCCCTTCAGGCACCGAGATTGAAATCTTGCACGCACCCAATACGGCAGTACAAAGTAAAACGAGGAGATATCGGAGTGTGAGCATTCTTCTCCCTCCAGCCGTGTTGCAGCTCCACATGATACGACGCGATGCGCTTAACTACAAAATCAGGGCAGAACGCCCTGCGCAAGGAACGTGGATTCGCCGAGCGGCCAGTAAACAGGGAGGGGTGCTACCGATAGTCCCGATAGACCATCGGTAGCAGCAGATGCTAGCTGTTGGGCAGGATCACCGCATCGATGACGTGAATCACGCCATTGGAGGCGCTGATATCCGTCGCTGTGACGTTTGCGGCATCCACTTTCACGCCGGCATCGGATGCCGATACGGCAATGGTGTCGCCCTGCAGGCTGGTCGCTTCCGTCAAGGTGACCACATCAGCCGCCATCACTTTGCCGGATACCACGTGGTAGGTCAGGATAGCCGTCAGCTGATCCTTGTTCTCGGGCTTGAGCAAATCATCCAGCGTGCCGGCCGGCAACGCCGCGAAGGCAGCGTTGGTCGGTGCAAATACGGTGAACGGACCTTCGCCAGACAGGGCTTCAACGAGGCCAGCCGCCTGCAACGCGGCGACCAGCGTGGAGAAATCCGGATTGCCGACCGCGATCTCTACAATCGTCGGCTTGGCCATTGACCCGTGGTGCTCATGATCACCTGCCGTCGCGGCAAAAGACGTGAGAAGCAGACCGCTGATCGCGGCCAAGGACAGATACTTCGTAATGAATCGCATGATGGAACCTCGCAAGTTACCAGATATGTTGGATCGACGACCCAACGTCACAGGAACTTACGAGGTGCCCTGCAGCCCAGACCTGCACTGTAGACCTTTTGCCCATGCGCCAGACGGCCCCGGGCAAGACCTTACCAGTTCAGATCCAGCGGCGGGATACGGGCGTCTATCAGACGCGGGCCCCTGCCCGCCATCGCTGACGCCAGCTGCTCATTGAACGCCTCCGCAGTTGTTGCCACCGTGGCCAGCACACCCATACCGGCCGCCATCGCCTGAAAGTCCATGCCGGGGTTGCCAATGGCCAGCGAGCTGGCCGCCTTCGGCCCCGGCTTGCCCCCGCGGGCACCGGTGCGTGCAAACTCGACCTCAAGTACGCTGTACTTGCCGTTGTTGAGCAGCACCACGGTGATGTCCAGCTGCTCGCGCGCCATGGTCCACAGCGCCTGAATTGTGTACATGGCACTGCCGTCACCCTCCAGACAGAGCACCTTGCGCTCCGGCGCGGCGATCGCCGCACCCACGGCCGCCGGGAGCCCCCACCCGATAGCGCCACCGGTCAGGTTCAGCCAGTCGTGGGCCCGGGCATGCGCCGTCGCGGGAAAACAGGCCAGCCCGGAGGTGATGCCCTCATCAACCACGATGGCGTTCTCGGGCAGGTAACAGGCCAACGCCTGGGCGACGGTGCCCGCATTGAGCTCGCCCGTGGGCGCCTCGGGCAACTGCAGCTCACGCAGCGCTGGCGCCTGACTGGCGGCGCCCACACGCGTGACAAGAGCCTGCAATGCGCCCTCAATGTCGTCGTTCGGGCCTGCCAGACTGAGGATGTCGCAGCCCTCCGGCGACAGCACGCTGGCCACATTCGGGTAGGCGAAAAAAGACACCGGCGCTTTGGCGCCCAACAGGAGCAACTGTTCCGTACCCTCCAGTTCCGCGATCGCCAGCTCCGCCAGATAGGGCAGACGTTCAATCGCCGCGGTTCCGGCACCGCGGCGCACCCGGGCCGGGAAGGTCTCGGTCAGCACGCGGGCACCCGTGGCCTGGGCCAATCTGCCGGCCAGCTCTCCCTGTGCCTGGCTGACGCAACGGCCGCCGAGCATGATAACGGTAGCCTTGCCGTTCCCCAACATGCTGGCGGCCTTGTCCAGCCGGTCCTCGGGTACGGGAGTTGCGGCATCCAGGACCGGCGCATCAGCTGCACCGGAGGGGTTGTCACCCCAGGACACATCAGCCGGCAGCACCAGCGTGGCTACCTGACCCCGGCCGGCCTGGCGAATCGCCTCAGCGCCATCCCGGGCGATGTCTGCTGCGGCGCCTGACGCATGCACCCAGTGCGACACCGGGCCTGCGATGCCTGCGATATCGGACGTCAGCGGCGCATCGTATTGCAGGTGGTAGGTGGCGTGGTCGCCCACGATATTCACCATGGGCAGGTTGCCTTTTTTCGCGTTGTGCACATTGGCCAGCGCATTCCCCAGCCCCGGCCCCAGGTGCAGCAACGTGGACGCAGGCTTGCCTGCTATCGCGGCGTAACCCGCCGCTGCCCCGCTGGCGACGCCCTCGAACAGGCACAGCACGCAGCGCATGCCATCCACTTCATCCAGGGCAGCCACAAAGTGCATTTCGGAGGTGCCCGGGTTGGTGAAACAGACATCCACACCACCGTTGACCAGGGTTTGAATCAGACTTTCTGCACCGTTCATGGCGATTCCTTATTGTTCGTGTCGCCGTCGCTGGCGACGTATCCGCGGGAGGAGTTGCCCTGCAGCAGCTCCGACTGTGGCGACAATACGTTATATCCCATCGCAAGACTGTCAGCCAGGCGATAATCTGGATGTGGATTCAGTCGTTTTCCAGCGCCAGTTGTTCCAGTGCGTCAAGGTCACGAATCAGCAACGAGCCATAGGTCAGGTCGATCATCCCATCCTCCTGCCACTGACGCAGCACCTTGTTGACCGACTGGCGGGAACCTACCACCAGCGCCCCGATATCCTCCTGGGTGAGACGGATATCAAAATGAATCCCGCCATCCTCGTGCTTGCGACCCACAGTCCGCGCCAGCCCGTAGAGACGGCGTGCGATACGTCGACACAGGACGCCGAGACTGACCTGTTCATAAATGAGGTAGAAACGCCGCGCCCTCGCCGTTTGCAGTCGCGCAACCGCCCAGGGTATCTCCTCGTGCGTACGCCAGAGCTGCTGGAACAGACTGCGCGACAGGACTCGGAGGACCACCTCCCCAACCGCCTGGGTGCTGTGCGGTCGAACATCATCGTCAATCAGGCTGGACTCACCGAAGCAGGTCCCCGGCGGGAACAGGTCATAAAGCAGCTCTTTACCGGCATCAGTGACGTTGTAGATACGCACAACACCCTGTTCAACGCGGTACAACTCATCGCCAGCGTCGCCACAGCGGTAGATCGTCTCACCGCTGTGATAGTGCCGACGAGGCATGCCCGCAAGAACCTGTTCCTGCACCTCTCCGGGAAGCTCGCCAATCCAGTCCTGCTGCCACAAATACATGCCCTGACCCATGAAACCATCGCCGAAGGCACAGTAAAGCAGAAAAGACAGAGACCGTACCAGCCGCAATCACAGCCGGCGATATTCGCAGGAGTCGCCAAAAATCAGGCAAAAAAAATGCCGCCCTTGTGAGGCGGCATTTTCGGGTTATGGTGGGCCGTGCTGGATTCGAACCAGCGACCAATTGGTTAAAAGCCAACTGCTCTACCAACTGAGCTAACGGCCCCGAAAGAGGAGCGTATAGTACGGATTTGGCAATAAAACTCAAGGGGTTTTTACGCCAACGCCTGCAATAATCCCGCTATGGCCGGTAACGCGTCGGGTCGGGAACCCCAGCCTGCAGAAATCCGTCGCGGCGCAGGCGGCAGGCGTCGCAGCGGCCACAGGCCAGGCCCTGGTCCGTTGCCTGATAGCAGGAGACGGTCAGGGAGTAGTCGACATCATGTGCGATGCCAGCGGCAATGATCTCCGCCTTGGACAGGTGCATCAGCGGCGTGTGGATGGTGAGCCTGTGCCCCTCCACGCCGGCCCGGGTGGCAAGATTGGCCATCTCCTCGAAGGCGGCGATATAGTCGGGCCGGCAATCCGGGTAGCCGGAGTAATCCACGGCATTCACGCCAATGAAGATATCGCGGGCCTCCAGCACTTCGGCCCAGCCCAGCGCGATGGACAAAAACACCGTATTGCGCGCCGGCACATAGGTCACGGGTATGCCGGTAGTGGCTACTTCAGGTACGGCGATCTCCGGGTCCGTGAGCGCAGAACCACCGATACTGTCGAGGTTCAGGGTGACAACCTTGTGCTGCACGTTCCCGGCAGCGGCGGAAACACGCGACGCGGCCACCAGCTCGGCGCGATGGCGCTGACCGTAGTCAAAACTCAGGGTATAGCATTCGTAGCCCTGCCTCAGCGCCATCGCGAGCACCGTGGTCGAGTCCAGGCCACCCGACACCAGGATGACCGCGCGCCGCCCACGGCCGGGGCTCTCAGTGGCCGGGCTCATCGTTCCACAGCAGTTTGTGCAGTTGCAACTGCAGGCGTACAGGCAGTTTGTCAGCCAGTATCCACTCGGCGAGGTCGCGCCCGTGCAGCTGGCCATGGCTGGGGGAAAACAACACATCCGACACACGGCGGGCCAGGTCGTATTCGTCCAGTTTGAAGCGCGCCCACTCGTAGTCAGCCCGGTCACAAATCACAAACTTGATCTGGTCGCGGGGGGTCAGGTACTGAATGTTGGCGTAGTCGTTCCGGTGAGCCTCTGCGGAGGCCGGTGTCTTCAGGTCGAGCACCTTCACCACGCGCGCATCCACCTCCGCGACCGGCAGCGCCCCGGAAGTCTCCAGCGACACCTCGTAGCCTGCATCACACAGTGCGGCCAGCAAGGGCAGGCAGCTCTTCTGCGCCAGTGGCTCACCGCCGGTGACCGTCACAAAGCGGGGTGCAAAGCGGGCGACCTCGGCGAGCACATCCGAGAGTCCACGCTGCTCACCGCCACTGAAGGCGTAGGCGGTATCGCAGTAGACGCAGCGCAGCGGGCAGCCGGTGAGACGGACAAACACGGTTGGCAGGCCTACCGTGCGCGCCTCACCCTGCAGGGAATAGAAGATCTCGGTGATCCGCAGCGTCGTTTCTGCGGCGGTATCAGCTGCGCCGCCGCCTGTGATGGATGCCAGGTATGTCATGGTCTGACCGGGGTCAGTAGTTGTCGTTGATGAAGTCCTGCGCCAGCTTGACCGCCGCGCTGTTGGAGGACCCATACTCGTTGATTACCCGATCGAGAAACTCCCGAGCCCGGTCGCGGTTACCTTTGGTGTAGTGAATCTTGCCGAGCTTGAACAGGGCATCAGGCACCTTGGAATCGGCGGGATACAGGTCCAGCAGCAGCATGAAGGACTGCCGCGCCGCCTCCACGTCCGGTGGCGTGGTGACCAGATAGAGTTCTCCCAACCAGTAGTGCGCGTTCGGCGTAAAGCGACCGGCCGGATAATCGCGCAGGAACTGCTGGAATGCGCTGACCGCCTCATCAAACTTCTGCTCGCGCACCAACCCATATGCCGCCTGGTAGGCCGCCGACTCGCCCGGTTGGGCCGCCGTCGGTTGGGCCGCAGGGGCGGACGCCGGAGCAGACGCGGCCGGCGCCGAAGGGGAGCCCGTTGAGGTCGCACCCTCGGTCGGCAGGGGCGCCACCTCATCAACGCTGCCACCGGCCAGCAGGCTCAGGCGACGGTCGATATCCAGGTAACGTTCCAGACTCTGGCTCTTGAGGGTTCGCAGCTCGTGGGCCTGTTCTTCCACAATGCCATTGAGGCGCATGACTTCCTGCTGCAACTGCTGGACCTGCAGCATCAACTGCCCCGCGTTAGCGCCGCTGGCGGCAACGGGCGCCGGGGCCACGGTGGTGGCCGGGGCGGTGGACGCGGACTGCTCCGGCCTGGCCGAGGTGCCGATGCCATAGCTGGTTACCGGATAGGCCTGAGCCGGCTGTGCAGCCTGCGTGCCGCTGGCACTGGCCGGACGACCCTCGGAGGCTGCGCGCTCCGCCTCGAGGTCGATGTACTCCTGGGCCTGAGCCAGAACGCAGAACGGGCCGACCGCGAGGGCCAGCCCGTTTGCCAGCAGCGTTCGAGTGAACGCTTTGCCAAACAACAGCATGCGCTACCCGCGCCTTACTTCAGCTCAACGCGGCGGTTCTGGGACCAGTTGGCCTCGCCGGAACCGTAAGCGATGGGCTGTTCTTCGCCGTAGCTGACCGTTTCGATGCGGTAGCTGGCGATGCCGTTAACCACCATGTAGTCGCGAACCGTGTTGGCACGACGCTCGCCCAGCGCCATGTTGTACTCACGGGTACCGCGCTCGTCGGTGTGGCCTTCAAGGCGAACACTGCGGTCATTGGTCCGCAGCAGCGCGATGTGGGCGTCCAGGGCGGCCTGCGCCTGGGGCTTCAACGTGGAGCTGTCGTAGTCGAAATAGAACACGTTGCCCACAGCAGCAACGGCATCCTGCAGACGACGCTCAGCCATCGCGGCGTCCTCCATGGCAGCCCGCTCAGCGGCGGAGCGTGCCGCAGCTTCGGCGGCAGCGGCATCGGCGGCTGAAGACTCGTCTTTCGTGTCTTTGCTCGAACAGGCGGCCAGAAACACTGCCGCGAAGAGCAGGGTGAACACCTTACCGGCAACAGTCAGTTGTTTCATTGCTTTGCTTTCCTTCGGATAAATGATGACATTGGTTACAAGAGCCGCGTTAGCGGCTCATATACGGTGACCATGCCGGTTCACGGACATCGCCTTCGCGCGCCGGTAAACGGAATTTCACGCCTCCATCCACGGATACAGCAGCCAGAATGCCACGATCCCCAGACTTGGTGCCGTACAATACCATAGAGCCGTTGGGCGCGATACTGGGACTTTCGTCCAGATCAGTACCCGTCAGGATCTGCAGACGGTTGGTGACCAGATCCTGCAGGGCGATATGAAACTGCCCGCCGGCCTGATGCACCATCACCAGATTGCGACCGTCCTGGGCGACCCGCGCCCGGGCGTTGTAGCTGCCTTCGTAGGTCAGCCTTTCGGTAGCACCGCTACGCAGGTCGTACCGGTAGATTTGCGGGCGTCCGCCGCGGTCCGACGTGAACAGGATGGAGCGACCATCCGGCATCCAGGTGGGCTCGGTATCGATGGCGTAGTGTCGCGTCAACTGGGTCAGTTCGCGGGTGCGCAGATCCATCAGGTAGATATCCGGGTTGCCATCTTTGGATAGCACCATGGCCATGGAATTGCCGTCCGGCGACCAGGCCGGAGCACCGTTAAGACCGCGGAAATTGGTGAGCTGCACCCGGGCCCCCGTGGCCAGTTCCTGACGGTAGATAGCGGGTCGGCTGGTTTCAAACGAGACATAGGCGATGTGCTTGCCGTCCGGCGACCAGGAGGGCGCCATGATCGGCTCGCGCGACTCCAGCAGCACGATGGGGCGGGCCCCGTCGGAGTCGGACAGCGTCAGGCGGTAGAAGTCCTTGCCCCCGGGATTGCGCGTGACCGATACGTACAGCAGACGGGTGGCGAAGGCGCCCGGGATGCCGGTGAGCGTCTCGTACACCTCGTCGGCGACGCGGTGGGCGAGCATGCGGGCGTCGTTGACATGCCCCTCCTCGTAACCGCTCAGGACCCGAGCCTGACGATTGACATCGAAAAGCTCATACTCAATGCGCATCTGAACCTGCCCGGTCACCGAGGCCCGACCAATCAGCACATACTCAGTGTTGATGGCCCGCCAGTCGCGGTAGAACACTTCCTGCTGTGTCGAGGGCCGGGCCAGCATATCGCCGCGCCCCACCGGATCGAACTGGCCGCTGCGCGCCAGGTCGTTGTCAATGACCTGCGCGACATCCTCGGGCGCCGTTCCACTGCCCTGCCAAGCGAACGGCACGACTGCAATGGCAGTGGGGTTATCCATGCCCTGGGTGATCTCAATCACCAATTCGGCCCGGGCGCTCGTCGTTGCCAGCGCGAACACAGTCGCGACCAGCACTGCTGTCAGGTGTTTCATCAGTAACGTAGATCCTCTGGTCGGAATAACAGGCGGAAGCGCCTGAAGTTCTGTTCAAACTCACGGGGCGGCAGGTTCTTCAACTCCGGGAAGTTCCCGGCGCGCTCCACCGCGGCGATGGCCGAGCGGTCAAACGCCGTGTCGCCGCTGCTACGCAGCACGCTGACACTGACCACCTCGCCCGTGGGTATCAATTGTATGGACAACAAAACCTCCATCCCGTTGCGCGCGGTGGGCGGCCGGCTCCAGCGCTGCTCCACCGTCTGTCGGATCAGTGAAGCATAGCTGGCCGCCAGCTCCGCTGCCGCCGCCGCAGCGCGCGCGGCCTGGGCTGCCGCCTCGCGCCGCGCGGCTTCCTGGCGTGCCTGCTCGGCCAGTTCCTGCGCCGTCGGCCCCTTGGGCTCCGGTTTGGGTTCGGGCTTGGGTTTCTCCGCCGGCTTGGGGGCTGGCTTTGGCTCCGGCTTGGGAGCGGGCTTGGGCTCGTGCTTGGGTTCCGGCTTCGGCGCGGGCTTGGGCTCCGGTTTGGGCTCCGGTTTGGGCTCCGGTTTTGGCACCGGCTTCGGCACCGGCTTCGGTTCGGGCTTCGGTGGCGGCTTGGCCACAGGCTTGGGCTCCGGCTTGGGTGCCGGCTTCGGCTGGGCCTCGTTCATGGTCACCAGCGTTGCATTGATCACCTTGGGAGCCGGCTTCGGCTTCACCACGCGCTCATCGGACAAGGTCCAGTTCGCGGTCAACAGAAAAATGACCAACCCGTGCAGGGCGACAGTCGCCAGCGCAGGGCGCACAATAATGCGCGGCGTGACCGGTTTGGCATACAGCGATGTCACTGCGGGGGCTCTGTCACCAGTCCAACGCTGGGTGCACCGGCTTCCTGCAGGGCGGCCATGAGCGTGACCACTTCACCGTAGGGCACCGCGCGGTCACCCCAGACCAGCACCGGCTTCTCGGGGCTGCGTCGCATCACGGCGCCGACGCGCTGGGAGATGGTGGCCAGGGTAAGCGCCTGCTCCTGCTCCTCCCCGAGGTTGAGGAACAGCTGGCCCGCACTGTCGATAGAGATAATGAGCGGCTCACTGTCCTGGTTCTCCACCGGGTCTGCGTCTGCCGTCGGCAGGTCGACCTTGACCCCCTGCATGAGCATGGGGGCGGTCACCATGAAAATGATAAGCAGCACCAGCATGACGTCGATGTAGGGCACGACGTTGATGTCGGCCATGGCACGGTGTTTATCGCGCGATCTGGACACGGTGGCGGCTACCCTGCTTTGCGATCACGTGACCGGAGGGCGTAGGCCTGCCGGTAGAGGATGCTGGAAAACTCATCGACGAAGGTGTCGTAGCGATTCAGGAAGTTGTCCATGCGGTTGGAAAACCGGTTATAGGCCAGCACCGCGGGTATTGCGGCAAACAGGCCCATGGCCGTGGCAATCAGCGCTTCGGATATACCGGGCGCCACCGTGGCCAGCGTCGCCTGGGTGGCATTGGCCAGGCCGCGGAACGAGTTCATGATGCCCCAGACCGTGCCAAACAGGCCGATATAGGGGCTGGTGGAGCCTACCGAGGCGAGAAACGACAGGTGCTTTTCCAGCCGCTCCTCTTCGCGCAACATGGCCACCCGCATGGCGCGGCGCGAGCCTTCGATGACGGCTTCCGAATCCATCTCAGACTGCTTGGCCAGCCGCGAGAACTCCTTGAACCCCGCGCGGAAAATGCTCTCCATACCGACGATGAGTGCACCGTCCTCGGCGCGCTCGTTGCCCTCACGGTAGAGCTGGGAGAGGTCGATGCCCGACCAGAACCGTTCCTCGAAGTCGTACATATCTTCCCGGCTGTTGCGGAAATAGATGAAGCGCTGAACGATCATGTACCAGGAGGCCATAGAGGCGAGCAGCAGCGTGAGCATCACCAGCTTGACGGTGACACCCGCTTCCATAATCAGGTGAACAATACTTAATTGCGCTTCCAAGTGTCGGGCTCCCCCTCAGTGAACCTGCGCGCTGCGCAGGGTATCCAACATGATGCGTGGCAACCGCCGGGGCTTGAGTCCAGAGCGGTCAACACAGGCAATCGTGACCTCTGCCGAGGCCAATAACGCGTTGTCGAGACAGACCTCCTGCTGCAGGCGCATCGTGGCACCGCGCGCCTCCCGCAGGCGAACCTTCACCTGCAACTCATCATCCAGACGGGCCGGCCGGTGGTAGCGAACGGCCACGTCGTGCACCACGAACATCAGGTCGTGGTTGAAGATGTAGTCTTTGCCAAAGCCCAGGCTGCGCATGAACTCCGTCCGGGCGCGCTCCATGAATTTCAGGTAATTGACGTAGTAGACGATGCCACCGGCGTCGGTGTCTTCTATGTAGACGCGCAGCTTAATCGAAAATTCCGCCGTGCTCACGCGCTGTCGTCCTGATCAGGCTCCAATGGTAATTGTGCCACTTCCGGGTGGCTCGCAGCCGGCAGACCGAAGTGCAGGTACGCGCTGCGGGTGACCATGCGCCCGCGTGGGGTGCGCACCATATACCCCTGCTGGATGAGGTAGGGTTCCAGCACATCCTCAATCGTACCCCGCTCCTCGGATATCGCCGCGGCCAGGCTGTCCACCCCGACCGGGCCGCCGTCGAATTTCTCGATCATGGCCAACAGCAGGCGGCGGTCCTGGTGATCGAAGCCGCGGTGGTCGACACTCAGCATATCCAGCGCATGATCCGCCACCTCGGCCGTGATGTGACCGTCTGCCTTCACTTCCGCGTAATCCCGCACCCGCCGCAACAGCCGGTTGGCAATGCGCGGGGTGCCCCGTGCGCGGCGCGCGATTTCCATCGCGCCGTGGCTGTCCATGCCGATGCCGAGGATGGCCGCGGAGCGCGCCACGATCTGTGCCAGATCCTCCACCTGGTAGAACTCCAGGCGCTGCACAATGCCGAACCGGTCGCGCAGGGGAGAGGTCAGCAGGCCGGCGCGGGTAGTCGCACCCACCAGGGTGAACGGCGGCAAATCGAGCTTGATCGAGCGCGCGGCGGGCCCCTCACCGATCATGATGTCGAGCTGGTAATCCTCCATGGCGGGGTAGAGGATCTCCTCGACAACCGGACTGAGCCGATGGATCTCGTCGATAAACAGGACATCACCGGGCTCCAGGTTGGTCATCAGCGCCGCGATGTCGCCCGCCTTCTCCAGCACGGGCCCGGACGTGGTTTTCAGCGATACGCCCATTTCGTTGGCGATGATGCTGGCCAGTGTGGTTTTGCCCAGACCCGGCGGCCCGAATACCAGCGTGTGGTCCAGCGGTTCGCCTCGCCCTCGCGCAGCCTGCAGGAAGATGGCCATCTGGTCGCGCACCGCCGGCTGGCCGACATACTCGGCCAGCGATTTCGGGCGGATGGCGCGGTCCATGGCCTCCTCACGGTCACCCGTTGCCTGGGGCGCGATCAAGCGGTCGGTTTCAATCATCAGCGCTGTACCACGGCTTTCAGGGCGCGACGAATCAGGGCTTCGCTGTCCATCGCATTGTCATCGTTTACCGCGGCTATCATGCGCGCGGCCTCCGCGGGTTTGTAGCCGAGCGCAATCAGCGCGCCCTCGGCATCCGCCACGTGGTCGCTGTGCGCCATGTACGGATCGGCGACCGGGCCGGTATCCGCACCCGCCCACTGGCCCAGCAGATGCTTGAGTTTGTCGCGCATTTCAACCAGCAGGCGCTCAGCGGTTTTCTTGCCCACGCCGGGCAGTGCCACCAGCGCAGACAGATCGTCGCGCTCAACGCAGCGCGCGAAAGCCACCGCATCCATGCCGGAGAGGATGGTCAGCGCCAGCTTGGGGCCGACACCGCTCACCTTGACCAGCTGCCGGAACAGCGCGCGGTCGCGCTCATCGACAAAGCCATAGAGCAGCTGGGCGTCCTCGCGGACGACAAAGTGCGTCAACAGCGTGACATCGGCGCCGAGCGCGGGCAACTGGAACAGGGTGCTCATTGGCACCTGGATGTCGTAGCCCACTCCCCCCACGTCCACCAGAATATCCGGGGGCTGCTTGTAGACCAGGGTGCCACGAATCCTGCCAATCATGCCTGCGGTCGCCTCCTAGCGCATCCGGCGCCGGCGCACCGCGGTGGCGCCGGCAATGTGTATCATACTTTGTTGGCTGTGCGCGTGACACAGGGCCGCTGCCAGCGCGTCGGCGGCATCTTCCTGCGGGTTGGCGGGGAGTTGGAGCAGCACTTTGACCATATGCTGCACCTGCGCCTTGTCCGCGGCGCCGGTACCCACCACGGCCTGCTTGATCTGTCGCGCCGAGTATTCGGCCACCGCGAGGTTCTGTGCGACACCGGCGACGATTGCCGCGCCGCGTGCCTGCCCCAGCTTGAGGGCAGACCCCGCACTCTTGGCCATGAACACCTGCTCGATGGCCAGCTCCGCGGGACAGTGCAGCAGGACCAGTTCGGTGACGCTTTCGAAAATGATGCGCAGGCGCTCGGGGAGGTCGCCGGCGGGCAGCCGAATCACCCCACTGGTGATGTACTCACTGCGCCCCGCAACGTGGTTGATGATGCCAAAGCCCGTCTTGCGGGACCCGGGGTCGATCCCGAGGATGACCGCCATAGTGTGCTCCGAGCGCTGCCAGGAAACCGTTGTCTGTATAAATTTACAGTATTATGGGGCGGGTTCCAACCGCCACAGACAGCAGCGCGCCCGTCACTCAGCGGCCGTCACCCGGGCCTGTCGCAAACGGATGTTCAGCTCTTTCAGCTGGGCATCGTTAACATCACCCGGCGCGTCGGTCAGTGCACAATGGGCGCTCTGTGTCTTCGGGAAGGCGATGACGTCACGGATGGACTGCGAACCGGTCATCAGCATGACCAGGCGGTCCAGGCCGAAGGCGAGCCCGCCGTGGGGTGGCGCACCGTACTGCAGGGCCTGCAGCAGGAAGCCGAATTTCTCCTCCGCCTCTGCATCGCTGATGCCGAGGATACGGAAGACCGCCTGCTGCATCTCGCGCTGGTGGATACGTACGCTGCCACCGCCGAGCTCGGTGCCGTTGAGCACCATGTCGTAGGCCCGGGAAAGCGCCGCTGCCGGGTCGGCCGCCAGCGCCTCCGGCGTGCAGGACGGAGCGGTGAAGGGATGGTGCAGGGGCGTCAGGCCACCTTTGCCGTTGTCTTCAAACATCGGGAAGTCGACCACCCAGAGCGGGGCCCACCCGTCGCGCACCAGGCCCTGATCCTGCGCCACTTTCAGGCGCAACGCGCCGAGCGACTCGTTGACCACGGAGGTTTTATCCGCGCCGAAGAAAACGATGTCGCCGTTCTCGGCCCGCAGACGCTGCATCATTTCCGCGACCACCGCGTCGGGCATGAACTTCAGAATCGGCGACTGCAATCCCTCAATACCTGCCGCGAGGTCATTGACCTTGATCCAGGCGAGGCCGCGTGCCCCGTAAATACCCACGAAACGGGTGTAATCGTCAATCTCCTTGCGGCTGATGCTCGCACCACCCGGCACGCGCAGCGCAGCGACGCGACCAGACGGGTCATCGGCGGGACCGCGAAACACCTTGAAGTCGACCTGCTGCATCAGGTCGTCAATGCTCACCAGTTCCAGGTCGATGCGCAGGTCGGGCTTGTCCGAGCCGAAACGGTCCATCGCCTCGGCCCAGGACATACGTGGAAAGTCGCCGAGATCCACGGCCAGCACCGTCTCGAACAACTGGCGCACCATGCGCTCGGCAATACCCATGATGCCGTCCTCGTCCATGAACGAGGTTTCAATATCGATCTGGGTAAACTCGGGCTGGCGATCAGCGCGCAGATCCTCGTCCCGGAAGCACTTGGCGATCTGGTAGTAGCGGTCGAACCCGGACACCATCAGCAGCTGCTTGAACAGCTGGGGCGACTGCGGCAGGGCAAAGAACTGGCCCGGGTGCGTGCGGCTCGGCACCAGGTAATCGCGTGCACCCTCCGGCGTCGCACGCGTCAGTATCGGGGTCTCGATGTCGAGAAAGCCTTCACCGTCGAGGAAATTGCGCACGGCGGTGGTGATCTTCGCGCGCAGGATCAAACGGTTCTGCATTTCCGGGCGGCGCAGATCCATATAGCGGTACTGCAGGCGAACGTCCTCCCCCACCTGCGTGTGCTCATCAAGCTGGAACGGCGGCGTGGCAGCGGAATTGAGGATCTCCAGTTCCTTGCCCAGTACCTCGATCTCGCCGGTGGCCATCGACGGGTTCACCGTCGCCGCTGCCCGGGCACGAACACGCCCCGTGACACGGAGCACGTACTCGCTGCGCACACGATCCGCGGCGCGGAAGTGCTCCTCGGTATCCGGATCGAAAACCACCTGCACGATGCCGCCGCGGTCACGCATGTCGAGGAAGATCACCCCACCGTGATCGCGACGCCGATCCACCCATCCGCAGAGGGTGACTGTCTGGTCGATGTCGGCCGTGCCCAGGGCGCCGCAATAGTGACTGCGCATAATTCCGTTTCCGTCTATGTCGAATGAGGCCCGGGGGCCGGGAAGCTAACTGGCCGGCTTGGCCTCGCTGGCCTTGGGGCTGCCACTGTCCGCCGACGCAGCAGGTGCTGCCCCGCCGTCGCCGCCGCCCGCTGCCAGGTTTTTCTTGCCGCTGGTCTTGAAGTCGGTCTCGTACCAGCCACCGCCCTTGAGACGGAAGCCCGCGGCCGAGACCTTCTTGCGCAACTCGGCCTTGCCGCAGGCGGGACAATCCACCAACGGCGCATCACTGATTTTCTGCAGGGCCTCATGCAAATGGCCGCAGGACTGACACTGGTACTCGTATATCGGCATGTTGTGTGCTCGCCTGTAGAAGAAAGGACAGCGAAAAATCGAGGCGCGGATTCTACCCCAAGGCAAGTCGAAGGCCAATACCGCAAAAACCGGTGGAAAACAAGGTGGGGAGTAAGACCCTGCACCGGAAGGCGCAAGGCGGGGAGTTGGGGATGCCCGCTCTCGCCGAGAGCGGGCCAGTCGGGCCGCGCTCAGCTGTCGGCGAAGTCCTTCATTTTCTTCAGCGCACGCACTTTGACCGCAACGCTGGCGGGCTTGGCGGCAAAGGTGGTTTCTTCACCGGTGAACGGGTTGATGCCCTTGCGCGCCTTTCTGGCGGGCTTTTTCACCGTGGTGATTTTCATCAGGCCCGGCAGGGTGAACTCGCCCACAGCGCGCTTCTTGAGGCTGCGCTCCATCAGTGACTCGAGCTCAGCCAGAACATCAGACACCTGCTTCTTGCTCAGGCTCGTGCTCTCCGCGATGGATGCCACAATCTGGGTTTTGGTGAGTTTGTCCTTGATCAGCGGAGCGGCCTTCTTCGCCGGAGCCGCGGCTTTCTTGGCCGGTGCCGCCTTGCTGGCTACTTTCTTGGCCGCCGCTTTCTTGGCAGGTGCTTTTTTCGCTGCTGCTTTTTTCGTCGCCATAGTCTTTAAACCTTCGTCTTGTTGAGTAGGGACCCGCATTGAAGCCACACTGACCACTGCCGCTCGCGCAACAGCACCGCTGCCAACAGGCTCTCCGCAAGATATTAACCATCAAACGCTACAATACAAGGGTTTTAGGGGGTCGAGGACGAAAAAAACGCTGTTTTAATCGGGTTTCGGCTCGTTTTGGCGCAACTGCTACCCAGGATGGGCCTCGATTGCACCAATCTGCCACGCCGGGGCGCTGTACCGCAGCGCCCTTCAGACGTAAACTGGGCGGCTCTGAAACCCTGCCCCGGAACCCGTTGCATGCGCACCAGCCAGTACCTCATAAGCACCCAGAAAGAGACCCCCGCCGACGCGGAGGTTATCAGCCACCAGTTGATGTTGCGTGCTGGCCTGGTGCGCAAGCTGGCCGCCGGACTCTACACCTGGCTGCCGCTGGGCCTGCGTGTCCTGCGCAAGGTCGAACAGGTCGTGCGGGAGGAAATGGATGCCAGCGGCGCGCTGGAGGTGAGCATGCCGGTCGTGCAGCCCGCGGAGTTGTGGCAGGAGTCCGGACGCTGGGAACAGTACGGGCCGGAACTGCTGCGCATCCAGGACCGGCACCAGCGCGATTTCTGCCTGGGACCCACCCATGAGGAAGTGATCACCGACCTGATTCGCAACGAGGTAAAAAGCTACAAGCAGTTGCCGCTCAACCTCTACCAGATCCAGACCAAGGTCCGCGACGAGATTCGGCCGCGCTTCGGCATCATGCGCGGGCGCGAATTCCTGATGAAAGACGCCTATTCCTTCCACATCGACCAGGCGTCGCTGGAAGTGACCTACCAGACGATGTACCAGGCCTACAGCAACATCTTCACCCGCCTGGGACTGGAGTTCCGCCCGGTGATCGCCGACAACGGCAGCATCGGGGGCAGCGGCTCACACGAATTCCATGTGCTGGCCAACGCCGGCGAGGACGCGATAGCGTTCAGCGATGGCAGTGACTATGCCGCCAACGTGGAAATGGCCGCGGCGCTGCCGCCCAATAGTGAACGCCGTCCACCAACAGCCGACCTGACCGAGATACCCACACCGGGCGTGCGCAGCATCGAAGACCTGAGCAGGCAGCTATCAATACCTGCGGAGGCGACGGTGAAGACGCTGGTGGTGCACGGCGAGGAGCCCGGCGCGCTGGTAGCACTGGTGCTGCGCGGCGACCATACGCTGAACAGCATCAAGGCAGAAAAGCTGGCCGGCGTCGGCAACCCGCTCACCATGGCCAGCGAAGAGGCCGTGCGCGCCGCCTGCGGTGCCGGCTTTGGCTCCCTGGGCCCCGTCGGCCTGCCCCTGCCGATCATCGTCGATCACAGCGCCGCCCAGCTGGCGGATTTCAGCTGCGGTGCGAACCGCGATGATACCCACCTCACGGGCGTCAACTGGGAGCGCGACTGCCCGCTGACCCGTGTCGAGGACCTGCGCGAAGTGGTTGAAGGCGACCCGAGCCCCGATGGCAAGGGACATCTGCTGATTCGTCGCGGCATTGAGGTGGGGCACATCTTCCAGCTTGGCCGCAAGTACAGCGAAGCCATGAACGCCACGGTACTCGACGAACAGGGCAAGAGCGTCACCATGACCATGGGCTGCTACGGTATCGGCGTCAGTCGCATTGTGGCTGCGGCCATTGAGCAGAACCACGACGAGCGCGGCATAACCTGGCCCGCCGCCATGGCCCCGTTCCAGCTCGTGCTGGTGCCGCTCAACATGCAGAAATCGCAGGCCGTGGCGGACTGTGCAGAGGCGCTCTACCAACAGTTTCGCGAGGCGGGCGTAGACGTATTGCTCGACGATCGCAATGAGCGCCCCGGCGTGAAGTTCGCCGACATGGAGCTCATCGGCATCCCCCACCGCCTCGTCATCGGCGACCGGACGCTCGCCGAGGGCCACCTGGAGTACAAGGGACGTCGCGACGAAGACGCCACACTGCTGCCCGTCGCCGATGCCCTGGCTCGCGTACTCGAGCGCCTGCAAGGCTGATGCGGAGCCGGCGCACCGGCGGGATACACTGGCTGGTGGGGTTGATCCTCACCCTGGTCACGGCGGGCACAGCGTTCGCCCAGCCCGAAGACCCGGAAGAGCGCGAAGCCCTGCGCGCCTTCCTGAATGAAACCATCAATAGCGCCAACAGTTTTCAGGACCGCTACGACGCGGAGGTCTGGCTGGTTGACATGTCGTCGCGCCTCGAGCGCTTTATCAAGGATCCGGAAGAGCGCCTGTTGATTCTGCGCCAGGTACATTCGGCCGCAACACGCGCCTCCTTGCCGCCGGAACTGGTGCTGGCGGTGATCGAGGTGGAGAGCCACTTCGATCGCTTCGCGATTTCCCGCGTCGGCGCCCAGGGCATGATGCAGGTGATGCCTTTCTGGAAGAACGAGATCGGGCGGGCGGACGACAACCTCACTCTCAACCGCACCAATTTCGAGTATGGCAGCCGTATCCTGCAGTTCTACCTGAAAAGGGAGAAGGGCGACCTGCACCGCGCGCTGGCCGCCTACAACGGCAGCCTCGGCAGCCGTCGCTACAGCAACAAGGTCTATGAGGCCTGGTCCAGACGCTGGCGCACTGCACCCCTGCCCTGGTAGGGCGCGTTGACGGCGAACCACGCCGGGGCCACTATTTGACAAGCCTCGTCAGCCTGCCCACTATGCGCCACTGTACGCAGACTCAGGCAACCCCACTGCGATGACCGACATAACACAACTGAGCAAGTGGAACCGCGACCTCTCCCAGGCGATTGCCGCGCTTGGCACCGACGCTTTCTTCCCCGCGTTGATCGCCGCGATCCAGGGCCAGGTTCGCTTCGACTACCCCCAGATATGGCTGTATCACAAGGACCTGCCACCGCAGGTGCTGTATCACGAAATCCCTGCCGACGCCCTGGGCGCGCAGGTGGACACCTACCTCGACGGCCCCTACCGGGAGGACCCTTTCTACCAGACGTCGATGAACCAGCCGCGCTCCAAGTTCTACCGACTGTCGCGGATTACTGCGGGAAAGCTGCGCGAAACACAGTATTACCGCGACTACTATGCCGATACGGGGACCGTAGACGAGGCCATCTACCTGTCGCGCCTGCGCGCCGGCAACGTGATCAACGTGTGCATGATGCGCCTGCCGCGCACCGGGGCGTTCACCGAACAGGAGTATGAAACGCTGTACCTGCTCGCGGAGCCGATATCCGAACTGATCAAGACCCACAGTGAGCACGACGACTTCGCGGTTACCCACCTGATCCAGCCGGGCATTGACCACCAGATCGACCTGGCGTTTCGCACCTTTGGCGCTTCGATGCTGTCACCGCGTGAGAAAGATGTCCTCGAATTGATGCTCCGCGGCTACGGCACGGACACCTCCGCCGACCGCCTCGGGATCGCCCTGGAGACGGTTCGGCGGCATCGCAAGAGCATCTACCGCAAGCTCGACGTGAGCTCACAGACTGACCTGTTTTCACTGTTCATCAACTCGCTCACCTGTCTCGGGCAGGCGGCGGGCGACGACCCGCTGCGTATTTACATGGCACCCTCTCAGTGAGCGCGCCAGCGCAAGTGGATACCCTGCCCCGGGTGGGTCATTGAAGCACGGAGCGACTTTGCCGATAGTGCCGCTTTACACGATTGAGTCGCGGTGTCCGAATGTCCCTTGAAGCCGACTGGTTCCTGCGGGCCCACCCGGAGATCACCACCGTCGAGGCGCTGCTGCCCGACTGCAACGGCATCATGCGCGGCAAGTGGCTGCCCAGACACAAACTCGGAAAGATCTTCGACGGGGAGCTGAAGCTGCCCAAAACCGCCTTGAGCCTGGACATCTGGGGCCGCGATGTCGAAGAGTTGGTGTTCGCCTCCGGTGATGCTGACGGTATCTGTCGCCCCGTGGAAGGCTCACTGCTGCCTACACCCTGGTCGCCCGGCGGTCAGCACGGGCAGATCATGCTGTCGATGTTCGATGCCGATGGCATGCCCTACCTCGGCGACCCGCGCCATGTATTGAAGCAGGTGGTGTCGCGCTTCCAGGAAGCCGGCTGGACCCCGGTGGTCGCCGCCGAGCTCGAATTCAGCCTGGTACGCTGGGAAAACGTGGTGCCCCTGCATACCTGCCCATCGCCGGCCGGCGGTTCCCCTGTGGGGGGCAACATGTACGGCCTGGACGTCCTCAACCAACACCAGCAGATGATGGAGGACCTGCGCATCGCCTGCGAATTGCAGGACCTGCCCTTCGACGGCGTGGTCAAGGAGTCGGCACCGTCACAATACGAAATCAACATGCAACACGTGCCCAGCCCGGTGCTTGCCGCCAAGCAGATCCTGATGATGAAGCGCCTGATCAAGGGCGTCGCGCACCAGCACGGGCTGGTGGCCAGCTTCATGCCAAAGCCCTTTGAAGAAGAGGCAGGCAACGGCATGCACGTGCATGTCAGCATGCTTGATGGCGAAGGTCGGAACGTCTTTGACGACGGCACGGAACGCGGCACACCACTGCTGCATCAGGCCATCGCCGGCTGCCTGCAGCACATGAGCGACTCCATGATCATTTTCTCCCCCGGCTACAACGGCTACCGCCGCTTCCAGCCGGGTACTCACGCACCGACCTACCCCAGCTGGGGTTACGAGAATCGCACAGTCGCAGTTCGGGTGCCGGCGGGTTCTCCATGCCGCTCGCCGTCTCGAGCACCGGGTTCCCGGTGCGGACGCCAATCCCTACCTGCTGCTCGCCGTGATCCTGGCGGCGATGCTGGAAGGCATTGAAACCCAGGCCTCGCCGGGCAGCCCCGACGCGCGGCGATGGCTACTCCCAGAAAACCGGCTCGCTGCCCGGCTACATGCACGAGGCACTGGACCGCTTCCGCAGTTCCGACTTTATCCGCGCCTCGCTGGGTGGCGAGATGCAGCGCATCTTCACGCTCACCAAGGAGCAGGAGGTGGCGGAGTTCCGCCGCCGGGTCTCGCTACTGGAATACCAGTCCTACCTGGAACGCACCTGAGCACCGCGGGAACCTTCGGCCGCTCCCGCAGGTGGCAGGGTCTACACCCGCCCTTTTTGCCCCAAAGCGCAGTATACTCCGCATCATGACAACCCCCTTTCCCTTCCCCTGCAACCGCCGCTATCGCCCGCTGCATGCTGGGCATGCTACTGCTGTGCCAGGCCGTCCTGGCCGGAGCGGAGTCACAGGATACAGCGCACTGCATTGCCGGGCTGGGCGCTGAGCAGCGGCAGAACGCGGTGCCGCTGGGCCCTGATATCCATATCGTCAGCTGGAACATACAGAAGGCAGGCAACCCGGGCTGGGCGGAAGACCTGCAGCTGTTCGCCAGCGGCGCCGAGCTGGCCTTCCTGCAGGAGGCCTCCGTCTCCGCCGCCATTCCCGGCAACCTGCCGGAGGCGGGTTTCCTCGCTTTCGCGCCGGGCTACCGCAATGACAGCGACGTCACCGGTGTGCTCACCCTGAGCCGGTACCCACCCAGCCTCGAGTGCGACTTTTCCTCCGATGAGCCCCTGCTGCAAACCCCCAAGGCGGCGTCGGTGACTGAATATCCCCTGGCGGGTCGCGACGAACGCCTGCTGGCGATCAACATCCACTCGGTGAACTTCAGCTTCGGCCTGCAGCGGTACCGGGAGCAGCTGGCGGCGCTGTCCACACTGATCCAGCGCCATACCGGCCCGGTGTTGATCGCTGGTGATCTCAACACCTGGAACAACTACCGGATGCAGGCACTGAACGACTTCATGGCGGCCCACGACCTGAGCGCCGTGCGCTTCCTGCCCGACCTGCGCACCACCGTTTTCGGCAACGCGCTGGATCATGTGCTGGTGCGCGGCCTGCAGACTGCATCCGCCGTGGTGATCCCCGTGGAGACCTCTGATCACAACCCGCTGCTGGTCAGCCTGCGGTTGCCGTGAGCAAGACTTTTTCACCGCGGCACGCTAGTATGCCCCCCAGAATTCCACCTGCCTGAGCATTGCAATCCATGCCCGAGAACGTAGTTAAACCCCCACTGATTGCCGTCAACACGGTGATTTTTGTCGGCTTTCCCCTGCTGGCCCTGATCCTGGTGCCCCTCTGGGCGATATACCACGGGTTTTCCGCCCCGCAGTGGCTGTGGGCACTGGTCTTCCTGTACCTGAACGGTCTGTCGATTACCGGCGGCTATCACCGCCTGTGGGCACACAAGGCCTACGAGGCACACCCCGCACTCAAGTGGTTTTTCGCCTTCTGGGGTGCCGGCGCACTGCAGAACAGCATCCTGATCTGGGCCTCCGATCACCGCCGGCACCACCGGCACGTCGACGACAATGACAAGGACCCCTACTCCGCGGGGCGTGGTCTCTGGTTCAGCCACATGGGCTGGATGTTGCGCAACTACCCGAGTGGCGAGAATGATTTCAGTAACGCCAGGGACCTGGAGCGGGACCCGATCGTGATGTGGCAACACCGCCATTACGTGGCGTTGACCACGTTCATGAACCTGGGACTGCCGCTGCTGCTGGGCCTGGCTCTGGGTGACGTGGTGGGTACCGTATTGCTGGTGGGTCTGTTGCGACTGGTGGTCAACCACCACGTGACGTTCTTCATCAACTCACTCGCGCATTTCTGGGGCAGCCGCCCCTACACCGAGGCCAACAGCGCCCGGGACAACGGTTTTCTGGCCTTCCTGACCTACGGCGAGGGTTATCACAACTTCCACCACATCTTCCAGAATGACTACCGCAACGGCATACGCTGGTGGCAGTGGGATCCCACCAAGTGGATGATTCGACTGTGCGCCAGCGTGGGACTGGCGCGCAACCTGGTGCGGGTGCCGGACTTCCGTATCCAGCGGGCCATGCTCGACACCCAGTTTGCCCGGGCACGGCGCGAGCTGGAGGCCAAGGCAGGCAATGAGACATTGCGCGAGCTGCTGGAGCGCGAGTACCAGCTGTTCACCGAATCCGTCAACCAGTGGCGGGCACTGCAATCCGAGCGCTATGAACGCAAGGTGGCGGACCTCGGCGATGCGCTGGAAGCACGCCGCCTGCAGATGCTGGACAAATGGGAGCACGCAGCCCTGCGCTCTCGTTTGAAGGAGCTGGAGTACGCACTGGAGAACCAGCGCAAGCGGCTGGGCATGCTGCTGCAGCAACTGCAGATGCCTGCCGCCGCCGCGAGCGCCTGATCCCGCAGGCGCCCTCGCGCGTAACAGTCCCACACCGGCGGCGCAGCGCTACAGTGCCAGCGACCGCCCACACAGGAGACGCCCCATGACCCGTTCACTGTATGACTTCACCTGCGCCCTGCCGAATGGCAAGGCCGCCACCCTGGAAGACTACCGCGGCAAAGTGCTGCTGGTGGTCAATACCGCGTCCAAGTGCGGCTTCACGCCCCAGTTTGCCGGGCTGGAAAAACTCTATGAAACCTACAGCGAACGCGGTTTTGCCGTGCTCGGTTTTCCCTGCAACCAGTTCGGCAAGCAGGACCCCGGCAGCAACGATGAAATCATGGAGTTCTGTCAGGTGAACTACGGGGTCAGTTTCCCCATGTTTGCCAAGGTGGACGTCAACGGCGCCTCGGCGGACCCCCTGTTCCAGCACCTGAAAAAGCAGGCACCCGGGGCACTCGGATCACAGGGCATCAAGTGGAACTTCACCAAGTTCCTGATCGACACCGAGGGCAACGTGGTCAAACGCTACGCACCGACCACGCGCCCGGAAGATATCGCCCGGGATATCGAATCCCTGCTGCCCTGAGGCGGCCGCTGCGGGCTAGTGCTCGCGCGTGGCCAGGAAGTCGATGTCCGGCCAGCGCTCCTCCATCAGCGACAGGTTGACCCGCGTAGGCGCCAGGTAGGTCAGGTGCCCACCGCCATCAATCGAGAGCTGGTCGGAGGCCTTCTTGCGGAACTCCTCCAGTTTGCGCGGATCGTCGCTGTGTACCCAGCGCGCCGTGTACACGTTGACCGGCTCATAGCCCGCCTCCACCTTGTACTCGTCCGCCAGTCGGTACACCACCACATCGAACTGCAGTTGGCCGACCGCACCCACAATCAGGTCCGATGAATTCAGGGGTGCAAACACCTGGGTCGAGCCTTCCTCGGAGAGTTGCTGCAGCCCCTTTTGCAGTTGCTTGGACTTCATCGGGTCGCGCAGGCGAATGCGGCGAAAGAGTTCCGGCGCAAAGTGCGGAATGCCTGAAAACTGCAGCTCCTCGCCCTCGGTAAAGGTGTCACCGATCTGGATCGTGCCGTGGTTGTGCAGGCCGATGATATCGCCGGCGAAAGCCTCCTCCACCAGCACCCGCTCGCCGGCCTTGAAAGTCACCGCGTCGACCACACGCACATCCTTGCCGATACGGGTATGGCGCATCTTCATGCCCTTCTGGTAGCGACCGGAACAAACGCGCAGGAAGGCAATGCGGTCCCGGTGCCGTGGATCCATATTGGCCTGAATCTTGAACACAAAGCCCGAAAAGGTCGGTTCCGCCGCACTCACCTGGCGCGGGGTCGCTTCCCGACCCTGGGGAGCCGGTGCCCACTCGACGAAATCGTCCAGCATTTCACGCACGCCGAAGTTGCCCAGTGCCGTGCCGAAGAAGACCGGGCTCAGCTTGCCGGCGAGAAACGCCGCTTGATCGAAGGGGTGGCTGGCACCGCGAACCAGCTCGATTTCCTCTGCGAACGCCTCCCAGTCATCGCCCAGCAGCGCGCGCCCCTCGGCACTCGCCAGGCCTTCGATGCGGCGGTCGTCGGGCAGTGTGCTGCCCTGTCCCGGAGTGAACACGTGGATCACATCCGTATACAGGTTGTAGACACCCTTGAAGTCCCGGCCCATGCCGATGGGCCAGTTGATCGGTGCGCCGGCGATGTCCAGTACCGACTCGATTTCATCGAGCAGCTCAATCGGATCGCGAATATCCCGGTCCATCTTGTTGACGAAGCTGAAGATCGGCGTATCGCGCAGGCGACAGACCCCCATCAGCTTGATGGTGCGGTCCTCCACCCCTTTCGCGCCGTCAATCACCATCAACGCCGAGTCGACGGCCGTCAGCGTTCGATAGGTGTCCTCGGAGAAATCCTCGTGACCCG